>NZ_CAFK01000298.1 GCF_000239815.1 Bradyrhizobium sp. STM 3843
CAGAAGCACCGAGCAAGATCTGAGTCCGGCAATTAGCCGGCGTGCGTTGCCCCCACCCCGCCCGCCTCGGTGTGCAGCCAGGCCTCGCCGCAGGCTTTCGCGAGCTCGCGGACGCGCAGGATGTAGCTCTGGCGCTCGGTGACGGAGATGACGCCGCGCGCATCGAGCAGGTTGAAGACGTGGCTCGCCTTGATGCACTGGTCATAGGCGGGCAGCGCCATCAGGTGCTCTTTGCGGTTGCCCAGCTTTGAATTTTCTTGCCAGCCGGCGGCGAGATATTTGCGGCAGGCGTCCTCGGCCATCCGAAACTGCTCGAACAGCATCGTGGTGTCGGCATATTCGAAATTGTGCCTGGAATATTCCTGCTCGGCCTGCAGGAATACGTCGCCATAGGTGACCTTGGCATCGCCGTCGCGGCCATTGAAGTTGAGGTCGTAGACGCGGTCGACACCCTGCACATACATCGCAAGGCGCTCGAGCCCGTAGGTGAGCTCGCCCGCCACCGGCGCGCATTCGAAGCCCGCGACCTGCTGGAAATAGGTGAACTGCGACACTTCCATGCCGTCGCACCAGCATTCCCACCCGAGACCCCAGGCGCCCAAGGTCGGGCTTTCCCAATCGTCCTCGACGAAGCGGATGTCGTGCACGGCGGCATCGATGCCGATTGCGCCGAGCGACTTCAGGTAGAGCTCCTGAAGGTTCGGCGGCGACGGCTTCATGATCACCTGAAACTGGTAATAGTGCTGCATCCGGTTGGGATTTTCGCCGTAGCGGCCGTCCTTCGGCCGCCGCGACGGCTGCACATAGGCCGCATTCCATGGCTTTGGCCCCAGCGCCCGCAAGGTCGTAGCCGGATGGAAGGTGCCGGCACCCATCTCCATGTCGTAGGGCTGCAGGATCACGCAGCCCTGCTCGGCCCAGAACCGTTGCAGGGCCAGGATGAAGCCCTGGAACGAGCGTTCCGGGCGCATATGCAGAGGCAGCGAATCCATCGTCGATTTCGGTCTTTTGCGCAAAGCGGGGAAAAAGCGCGCGGACCGTATCGGCGGGTGGACCAGGAATCAAGGCGGCGACGGCAAACGTCGCCGCCTTTCAAGGGCGCGTCAGAGCGGGCGGTAGGCGCCGGTGACGGGATCGCGACGAAGCGTCTTGATCTCGCCGGCGTGCGCGGCCTCGGCCATGCGCGACAGCCGCGCCTCTTCCAGCTCGTGATTGATCCTTTGTGCGGTCTTATAGGCCCAGCGGACCATGGCAAGTCCGCCCAGCACACCCGCAACGGCGACAAACGGCGGCATCGGTCGTTCCTTCATCCTCGTGAGGACAGCCACCCCCGGTGCAATATTCGCTGATCCGGGTTCCCCAGGCAATTGGGATTGCTGGGACGAAATGGCGCGGACCAACGCTATTTACAGCCCGAATCTGGCCCAGATCGCCCTGGTCTCCACCGCCGAGATCAATTCCTCGGCAAGCCCAGCCCAGCCGCTGAAGGACCCGCCCAGGCTACCGGCCCCCGGCGCGCGACGGCCGAGCAGGCCGCCCAGCATGCCGCTCGCAGGCATCACCACCGGCGTCACCACCTCCTCGCCGAACCGGGTGCGCAAGGTCGAGCGCAGATCGCCCACCGCATCCGCGAGTCCGAGGCCGATCGCGCTGTCGCCGGCCCAATATTCGCCTGTGAACAGCACGTCATCGGCGCCCTTGAGGCGTACGCCCCGGCTCTCCTTGACCAGCGAGATGAACAGCGCATGGATCTCACGCTGGATCTTCTTCAGCCGCGCCACATCGTCAGGGTTTTCGGGGAGGAAGGGATCGAGCATCGCCTTGTGCTCGCCTGCGGTATAGAGCCGGCGCTCGATGCCGATCTTCTTGATCAGCTCCTGCAGCCCAAACGAACCGCCGACCACCCCGATCGAGCCCAGGATGGACGACGGATCGCAGAAGATCTCGTCACCGGCGCAGGCGATCATGTAGCCGCCGGACGCCGCGACGTCCTCGACGAACACCAGCACCGGCAGCTTCTTCTCCGCCGCAAGCTGGCGGATGCGCAGATAGATCTGGCGCGATTGCACCGGGGAGCCGCCGGGCGAATTGATCACGAGCGCCACCGCCTTGGCGTTGCGCATCGAGAACGCACGCTCCAGCATCTTGGCGACGCCGGCCAGCGTCAGTCCCGGGCGCAGCGGGGTCACCGCGCCAATCACGCCGGACAGGCGGACGACAGGGACGACCGGCGCCCCCCTCAGCCTTGCCGGCAGCATCGCCTTCCATCGCTCGAACAGGCTCGGCGTGCTGTCGGCTTGGGTCAAACTGTCCACCATCGACTTACCTCGAATTAACCATTTTTTATCCCGCCGCTGCCATCCAATCGGCCGGAACGAACGTTGGAATTGCGTGGTTAGCAGATGCAGGGGCGGCGGAGGAACACATGAAGATTTATTTGCTGATGCTGCTGCTCGGTAGCCTCCTGACCGCCATCCGCTTCACCGCGACTCCCGAGCGCCGCTCGGAAACGCTGCCGCAATAACGCTGATCCCGATCCAGCGTTCACGGGCGGGCAAGCGGCAACGTCCCCCGCCCCGCCATCACAGCCTCGACCACCTCACTCGCCGGCCCGCTTGGTGCGTTCAGTGCAATCCCCTCCAGAAGCACGAGCGGGGCACGTCCCCCTTTGACGGCCCGGACCAGGATCCGGATCGCAGGCTTTCCCGCCTCGCCATGAACCGGCAGCAGTGCCAGGCTGCCGAAGCCGCGCGACAGCGCGGACAAGACCTCGCCCAGCCCGTCTGCCCGCCAGATCAAGGTGAGCGCGCCGCCTGATTTCAGGATCCGCCGCGCCGCGTGCACCCAGGCCTCCAACGTGCTCGGTCCAGCCATATGCGCCGTGGCACGCGCAGCATCAGGCGACGACCGGTGCCGGCCGGAATCATTGAACGGCGGATTCATCAGGACGACGTCGGCGCTGTCAGGCGCAAGCCCGGCGGCCGCGAAGGCACTCGCCTCGCTTGTCACATCGAGCACGACGACATCGGCGGACAGCGCATTCGCTGCGGCATTATGGCGCGCGATCTCAGCGAGATCCGGATCGATCTCGACCAGCGTCAGGCTGAGCCCATCGACGCGCACGGCTACCGCCAAGCCCGCGGCGCCCACGCCCGCGCCGAGGTCGATCACGCGGTCACCGGGACGCGCGGCTACCGCCGCCGCGAGCAGGATCGCATCATGGCCGCAGCGGTGGCCCGAGATCGGCTGGCGCAGCCGCAACCGGCCGCCGAGAAAAGCATCGTCTGAAAAAGCGGCCGCCTCATTCATCGGGGCGCAGCTCATGCGCGAGACCGGCCTCGGTGAGCAGCCGCCGCGCCTGCAGATTGTCGTCCTCGTGCACCAGGATACGCCGCGGCAGGATGCCCAGCGAGCCCTCGATGACGCTCATGTTCTGGTCGAGCACCAGATGATCGATATTGGCGCCTTGGAGCAGCGCCTCGATTGCCGAGACCAGTACAATGTCGTTGGTTCGAACCAATTCCCGCAAGCGTGGGGCCTCCGTGTCCGGCGCGATCAAGGTTCCGTGTCAAGCCTTGCCGCGTTGCGCCGCAGTTTCTATGGTGCGGCCGTATCCCGTCGGCCCCGACATTCGTATAAGCGCTCGCTGCCGTATGATACGAATACCGGAGCCGGAATACCAGTTTAGCAGGAGCGGAGACCAGCGTGGCGGTGATTGTACCTTTCGAAAGCCCATCGAACGCTTCGATCGACGGGCTGGTCGCGCTGGTTGCCGCCGACATGGAACGGGTCAACGCCACGATTCTGTCCCGCACCGGGTCGGACGTGACGATGATCCCGGAGGTCGCCAACCATCTGATCTCCTCCGGCGGTAAGAGGCTGCGGCCGATGCTGACGCTCGCCATGGCCAACCTCGCCGGCTACAGCGGCGACGGCCATATCAAGCTGGCTGCAGCGGTCGAGTTCATGCACACGGCGACGCTGCTGCACGACGACGTGGTCGACGAGAGCGAGATGCGCCGCGGCAAATTGTCCGCCCGGATGCTGTGGGGCAATGAGGCGAGCGTGCTGGTCGGCGATTTCCTGCTGGGACAGGCGTTCCGCATGATGGTCGAGGTCGGCTCGCTGCGCGCGCTCGACATTCTCTCCGCGGCCGCCGCCACCATCGCCGAAGGCGAGGTGATGCAGCTTGCCGCCGCCAAGAACACGGCGACCACCGAGGACGAATATCTTGCTGTCATCCGCGGCAAGACCGCAGAATTGTTCGCGGCCGCTTGCGAGGTCGGGCCCGTGCTCGCCAACCGGCCCAAGGCCGAGCAGACTGCCTGCCGCTCGGTCGGCATGAATCTCGGCATCGCCTTCCAGCTCGTCGACGACGTGCTCGATTATGGCGGCAAGTCGGCCAAGCTCGGCAAGAACATCGGCGACGATTTCCGTGAGGGCAAGATCACCTTGCCGGTCGTGCTGGCCTTCCGCCGCGGCAGCGACTCTGAGCGCGCGTTCTGGATCAAGGCCCTGGAACGCGGCGAGATCAGCGACCACGATCTCGACCATGCGATCGGGCTGATGAACAAGCACCGCGCGCTCGAGGACACGATCAGCCGTGCCCAGCACTACGGCGCCATGGCGGTCGATGCGCTGGCGCTGTTTCCGGCCTCGCCGATGAAGACCGCGCTGGAACAGGTCGTGGCATTCTGCCTCGCCCGCTCGCATTAGCTCGACATAAACAAGCCGTCATGCCCCGCGCAGGTGGGGCATCCAGTACGCCGCGCACTCACGATGTGACATCGCCGTCTCTGCAATACTGGATTGTCCGCTTTCGCAGACGACGACCGCTACGTGAAAGCAAATACCTACGATCTAACTCAACGTCCCCGCATGCACCCACCATTCGGGGTGATCGGTGCCGATCCGTCGGCCGGCGGCCTGCGCCTCGGTTGCGCTGCCGAAGATGGCAAAGCAGGTCGCGCCAGAGCCTGACATGCGCGCCAGCAGCGCGCCTGGGCAAGTGCCGAGCGTCGATAGCACGTCGGCGATGACAGGCTGCACTTTGAGCGCGGGCTTCTCAAGATCGTTCGGCACCTGCTCAAGCGCGCGGACCCAATCCGCCGTCGAAGCCCCCGCCACGGGCCAGGCCGGCGCCCGAATGACATCGGTGACGCCGACCCGGAGGTCGCCCGGCCTCAAGCCCAGCGCCTGGAACACATCCTTGGTTGCCACCGGCATGCGCGGATTGACCATCACGCAAGGCAGCGCGGGAAGGTCCAGCGGCAACAGCTTCTCGCCGACTCCGGTCATGTCGCAGGCTTGCGAGGCCAGGCACACCGGCACGTCCGCGCCGGTCTTCAGGGCCACGGCGACGAGGCTTGGATCCTCGAGCGCAAGGCCGTTCAGGCGTGCGAGCAGCCGCAAGGCGGCAGCAGCATCCGCCGAACCGCCGCCGATACCGGCGGCCACCGGCAGCACCTTGTCCAGCGTGAACGCGCCGAGCTTGAGCCCCGGCACGGCCTCCGACAGGAGTCGCGCCGCTTTCAGCACCAGATTGTCGGTGGTCTCCCCGCAGGCTCCCGCGAGCGGCCCGGTGGCGGTGAGCGTCAATTCCGGGCCAGGCTCCAGGCGCAGCTGGTCAGCACAATCGGCAAAGGCCACGATGCTTTCCAGGTCATGATAGCCGTCGGCCCGACGGCCGACCACGCGCAAGGTCAGATTGACCTTGGCGCGGGCCTGATCGCTGAGCGCGTTTGTCGCGCACGCTGCGCTGGTCGCCGACATCGGCGGAAAGCCCCCAGGAAAATCAAGAAAGATCGCCGACTAGCCGCCCTTATCGTCCTCTTTCTTCTTGTCGGCCGAGGCATCCTTGTCGGCAGAGGCCGCAGCCGGCGCCGGATCATCGGTCAAGCCGTTCTGGATCTTGGCCTCGATCTTCGGCAGATCGTCCGGCTCCGGCTTGAGATCGCGCGCGTGCGCCCACTGGAACTTGGCTTCCAGCTTACGGCCGACACGCCAATAGGCATCGCCGAGATGGTCGTTGATGGTCGGATCTTCCGGCTTCAGGTCGATGGCGCGTTCGAGGTTCTTCACCGACTCCTCGTAATTGCCGAGGCGATAATAGGCCCAGCCAAGCGAGTCGACGATGTAGCCGTCGTCGGGCCGCTGCTCGACGGCGCGCTTGATCATCTTCATGCCCTCGTCGAGATTGGTACCCTGGTCGATCCAGGAATAGCCGAGATAGTTGAGGACATGCGGCTGATCCGGCTGCAGATCGAGCGCCTTGCGCATGTCGGCTTCAGCCTTGGGCCACTGCTTGGACCGCTCCTCGCAGATGCCGCGATAGTAATAATAGATGCTGTTGGCCTTGTCGTTGTTGGGCGGCAGCGAGTCGATCCCAAGCGAATAGGTCTCGGCGCAGTCGGCGAACTTCTTGCGGCCGCGCTCGATATTGCCGAGCGCCATGATCGCTTCCAGATCCTTCGAATCCTGCGCGATCACTTCCTTGAGGATCTTGATCGCGTCGTCACCGCGATCGGCCGAATCGAGATCGGTCGCGAGCTGGATCTGCGCATTGCGCTTCAACGGCGACGACGCCGGCACCCGCTCATAGACCTTGATCGCCATCTGCGGCTTCTTCACGGTCTCGTAGAGATCGGCAAGCGACAACAGCGCCAGCGGATGGTTCGGCTGCAGATGCAGCGCGAGCTGCAGATAAACCAGCGCGAGGTCCTCGCCGCCGCGGCGGGTCAGGGTCGCGCCGATGCCATACAGCGCCTCGGCCGCACCGGCCTGCGGCGAATCGATCAGTGACGGCAGCTTCTTGCCTTCCTTGGTCTCGCGCAGGCCCTCCTGCACCAGCGGGTGCCGCGCGAGCTTCTTGTCGAAGGCCTCATAGATCGCGGTCGCAGACGCCGCGTCCTTGTTGCGTGACAGCCAATGCGCATAGGCTTCGGTGATCCGCAACATCGAATCGTCGAGCTTGTAGGCGCGCTCGAACCGCGCGCCGGCTTCCTTCTCCTTGCCGGCGAACTCGTAGATCATGCCGGCATGCAGGTCCTTGAAGATCGGATACCATTCGGGACCGGCGAGCTTGTCGATCGTGGCCACCGCGGTCTTGGCATCGCCTGCACCCGCCGCAGCCCAGGCCGACAGCAGCGTCGCGACAAGATCGGTAATCGGACCGCGCACCGACTGATTGATGTTGCTCTGCGCGGCGGCATATTTCTTCTGCTTGATGTCCTGCACGCCGACCACGAGACGAGCGATCTTGTTGGACTTGTCGATCGTCAGGATGCGCTCGGCGAGCTTGACCGCCTCGTCGATGTCACCATCGGCCACCGAAGAGATGAAGGCGCGGTCGAGCAGTTCGTTGTTCTTCGGATCGCTGCGCAGCGCGGAGCGGTAGAACGCGGCGGCGGAAGCGGCATCGCGCTCGACGCTGGCATGGCGCGCGGCCAGATAGCTGCCCGAGGTGGTGAGCGACTTCAGGTCGTGGCTGGTCGGGAACTGCGCGGCGTTATCGGTCGGACGGTCCGGCGTCTGCGCCGCGGCTGCAACCGGAAGCAGCAGAGCGGCAAGGGCGACGGCAGTCCAGCGATTGCAACGAGTTGATAACATCACGGTTCGCTCTGGTTGGTGGAAATGAAAAGGTCGTCGCAGACTCGACCCCAATCGGCGGCGCTTTCGAAGCGCCGACAATGCCGCGTTTGGCGGCCAATCGCAAGGATGGCCGGTCGCTTCAGTCGGACAGCCCCGTCGGACGGCCAAAAGGTGCTGCCTGAAACGCGTTCACTATGGCCGTATCGTGGCCGGGGCCTCTGGTTTCGGGCGACGGCTCACGCAATCGTGCACTACATCGCCTCGTAGTTCGGCCCCCCGCCGCCCTCCGGAGGAACCCAGGTGATGTTGCCGTTGGGGTCCTTGACGTCGCAGGTTTTGCAATGGACGCAGTTCTGGGCGTTGATGACGAAGCGCGGGCTCGCGCCGTCCTCCACCCATTCATAGACGCCGGCCGGGCAATAACGGCCGGACGGCCCCGCATAGACGTCATGCTCCGAGCTCTTCTGCAGGGCCATGTCGGCAACCTTCAGGTGCACCGGCTGGTCTTCCTCATGATTGGTGTTGGAGAGGAACACCGAGGACAGGCGATCGAAGGTCAGCTTGCCATCGGGCTTGGCCGCCGGGATCGGCTTATGCGCCCTGGCCGGATCGAGCGTGGCGCGATCGGGCTTGCCGTGCGACTGGGTGCCGAACAGCGAGAAGCCAAGGGTGTTGCACCACATGTCGATGCCGCCGAGCGCGACCCCCAGCACGGTACCGAACTTGGACCATAGCGGCTTGACGTTGCGGACCTTGTACAGGTCCTGGCCGACCGGAGAGCCGCGCCAGGCATTCTCGTATTCACCCAATTCGTCATTGGCGCGCCCGGCCGCGATTGCGGCGCTGACATGCTCGGCCGCCAGCATCGCGCTGCCCATCGCATTGTGCACGCCCTTGATGCGCGGCACGTTGACGAAGCCGGCCGCGCAGCCGATCAGCACACCGCCGGCGAAGGACAGCCGCGGCACCGACTGATAACCGCCTTCGGTGATCGCACGCGCACCATAAGCGAGCCGCTTGCCGCCTTCGAGCACGGTGCGGATCGAGGGATGCGTCTTGAAGCGCTGAAACTCTTCGAACGGCGACAGATACGGATCGCTGTAGTTCAGGTGCACGACGAAGCCGACCGCGACCAGATTGTCGTCATAATGATAGAGGAACGAGCCGCCGCCGGTCTTGCTGTCGAGCGGCCAGCCGAACGAATGCTGGATCAGGCCTTTCTGGTGCTTGGCCGGATCGATCTGCCAGACTTCCTTCAGGCCGATGCCGAACTTCGCCGGCTCGCTGTTGCTGTCGAGCGCGAATTTCGCGATCAGCTGCTTCGACAGGCTGCCGCGCGCGCCTTCCGCAAACAGCGTGTACTTACCGAGCAGCTCCATGCCGCGCGTGAAGGACGGCTTCGGCGAACCGTCCTTGGCAATGCCCATGTCGCCGGTGGCGATGCCGCGCACGGCGCCCTGCTCGTCATACAGCACTTCGGTGGCGGCAAAGCCCGGATAGATCTCGACCCCGAGCGCTTCGGCCTTGCGCGCAAGCCAGCGGCAGACATTTCCGAGCGAGCCGATGTAGCAATGATGATTGTCCATCAGCGGTGGCATCATGAAGGCCGGCAGCGGGATCGCGCTGCTCTCGGTCATCCAGAAGAACTTGTCGACCTTGACTTGCGTCTTCAGCGGACAATCGTCGTCGCCGCGCCAGTCCGGAATCAGCCTGTCGAGTGCGGCCGGGTCGATCACGGCACCGGACAAGATGTGCGCGCCGACCTCGGAGCCTTTCTCAACGACCACGATGTTGAGGTCGGCATTGAGCTGCTTCAGCCGAATCGCCGCCGACAAGCCCGAGGGGCCTGCGCCGACGATGACGACGTCGAACTCCATGGATTCGCGAGGAGGTAATTCTTCGGTGCTCATGGTTTACGATCTCAGCCCTGTTGCGAGCGTTTCTTCCCTTGAAGTTCGGGTTGTTCGCCCTCTTGTTTCCGATTTTTCCCGGAAGAACAACCGCGGAAATGCATTCCGTCCTGGGTCAAGGCGGCGTAGACTGGCCTGGACCGACCATCGCCATGACACCCGAGCCCATCCCCGACATCAGACAGCTGCTCGCCTTCTACGTGGAGGCCGGCGTCGACTGCGCGCTCGACGACGCCCCGGTCAACCGGCTGGCGGAACCGGAGCCTGCGCCTTTGGCCAGCGCTCCTGTAGCCCGCGAAGCACCGCCGCCGCAACCCTTCCGCGCAACGCCCGCGATTATTCCGCCCCGTGCCGAACCGCCGCCTCCGCCCGATGCCGCGATTGCCTCGGCACGCGAGGCGGCGCGCACCGCGCCAAGCCTGGAGGCGCTCCGCGCACTGCTCGAGACCTTCGACGGCTGCTCGCTGAAGAATACCGCCACACGGCTGGTGTTCGCCGACGGCAACCCGCAGGCCCGCATCATGTTCGTCGGCGAGGCGCCCGGCCGCGACGAGGACATTGAAGGGCTGCCCTTCGTCGGCCGTTCCGGCAAGCTGTTGGACCGCATGATCGGCGCGATCGGACTCGATCGCAGCAAGGCCTACATCGCCAACGTCATTCCCTGGCGCCCTCCGGGAAATCGCACGCCGACGCCGCAGGAGACCCAGATCTGCCTGCCGTTCATCCAGCGCCAGATCGAGCTAGTGGACCCGGACGTTCTGGTCACGCTCGGCAATCCTTCGACGCAAGCGCTGCTCGGCACCCGCGAGGGCATCATGCGCACCCGCGGCCGCTGGCTCGAATACGACACCGGCAGGCGGGTGATCCGCGCGATGGCGACCTTCCATCCGGCCTATCTGTTGCGCTCGCCGTCCTACAAGCGGCTGTCCTGGCAGGATCTGCGCGCAATCGCAAAGGTGCTTAGTAGTTGATCCCGGTCATTCCGGGGCGATGCGCAGCATCAAGGCCGGAATCTCGAGATTCCCAATGCGCAATTGCACATCTGAGGTCTGGTGCTTACGCACCATCCCGGAATGACGGCAAGCTACTTCCCTTTCGGCCGCACGATCGCCCAGCCGATCCGGAGCAGCGGCTGCCGGCCGTTGATCAGCCAATCAAACGAGCGCGGCACCTCCGGCACAATGCCCGGAAAACGCTGCGCGATCTCCGGCGGCGGCGTGCCGATGGTGTCCGCAGCACGCCAGACTACGACGCCACCGGTCTCGGCGAACTGCGCCGGCGTTTCCCACGGGGTCCGTTGCGGGGTTGCGTCCAGGAACAGATGCGGCCGGCTGCGACCGAGCGCGATCAGGCTCGCAAGCTCGGGATCACCGGCGACTGCGCGCAGCGGCTGATTGGTGCGGCGGGCAAAGCTCTCGACGAAAAATTGCGCGATCTGCCGCCTCGGCATCGCCGTATGAACCTCGCTACCGCTGGTCCAAGGCAGCACCACGGTCGCCCCGACCACGAGCACCGCGGGTGCCGCAATCGCGGCCGCCCAGACCGCGCGCAACAACCGCTGCCGCCGCAGCCGAATGATATCGCCCGACGCGACCACCACGGCCAATCCTGACATCGTCAAGGTGACGCCGGCGCCACTGATCACGGTGTCGCGGCCGAACAGACCGGAGAGCAGGCTGAAGGCCAGCAGTGGTGCGAGCGCGAAGCAATAGACGAAGTCGCGTGCGAGCGGCGCAACCGGAGGCCGATAGATGATCGGCGCGTCCGTCTCATCGCGGCTGACCCGGTTTGAATTGAGTATGACCAGCAGCAGGATGGCGGCCATCGCGAGCAACAGCCCGCCGAGCAGCGAGAGCCAGAGCTCGGCGCGCGCGCCAAGCTCTGCCAGCATCGGCAATGCCGGCCAAATGGTGCTGTCGGCACGCAGCACGAAGATCAGATAGGGCAGCGCCAGGGCCAGCACGACCAGGAGCGCGAACAACGGATCAAAGGATGTTAGGACGCGCCGGCCTCGCGCGCTGGAGGCAGCAAAGCCAGCGATCAACAACAGCAGGCCGATGGCGGCCGACGTCGTCAGCAGCAACAGCCCGGCCTCGATCGACCAGGCAAACCAGGCGTTGCGCCGGTTCTGTCCAAGTATCTGCCACGTGTGCAGCAACAACAGCGCCCAGAGCGGCCGGGCCAGAATATCGGGACCGAATTCCAGGGTCGGCGCGCCGAACGCGGTCACGGTCACTGTCAGCAGCACCGCGAGCACGGCGTGCTGGCTGCCGACGATCGCGCGGGCCAGCAGAAAGATCGCCCAGAACGTCACCGCCGACGAGAGCACGGCCAACAGGTACACGCCGACCATGTGGTTGCCCACCGCGCGGTAGGCGATGTCGGCCAGCCAGAACGATAGCGGCGGTCCCAGGTCGGTGCCGACCTGATATTCCCGGCCGAAGGCGAGCAACGTGGCGAGATCGCTCGGCGGGCTGCGGTAGAACAGGACTGCGACCGCGAGCCAAAGCACCGCCTGACAGAGCACCACGATCACCACGACCAGCCTCGGCCGGGCGCGGATCAGTTCGACGACCAGGGATGTGAAACGCATGAATAGCTGGATCGCTTGCGATCGTCTCTCATTCGGGTAATGCCGCTTGTCCGCGACCGGCAATCGATACCGCGCGGGCAAGGCGACCGACGATCCCTAGCGAGGGGTGACGCTTCGGACTGGTTGGCTGATCTAGCTCATAAGACGGTGGCGCCGCCGAGGCAATCGGGATCAGAGCCCGACCGAGATTTCCGACGTGACCACTGTCGTCTCAGCAAACAGATCAGGCTCTGGCATCACCGTCCAGGGCTGATGCTTCTGGCGCGCAGCCACCACAGGCGCGAACAGGCTGCGGTGATGAACGGACGGCCCGAGGCGGTCGAGCGCCGCCAAATGCTCCGGCACTGCGTAACCCTTGTGCTGCTCGAAGCCGTAACCGGGACAGTCCTGCGCCAGCGCGCACATCAGCCGGTCGCGCGTGACTTTGGCCACGATCGAGGCCGCCGCGATCGACATCACCAGGCCGTCGCCGCCGATCACCGCCTCGCAGTCGCAGGTCACGTCGATGCGGTCACGGCCATCGACGAAGACGTGCTTCGGCGGCTCCGGGAGCGCCCTGACCGCGCGCGAGAGCGCCCACAGCGACGCCCGCAGGATGTTGTCACGATCGATTCGCTGAGGCGATGCGAAGGCTACGGCAAAGGCCGAGGTCTTGCAGATCTTCTCGAACAGCGCCTCGCGCTCTTCGGCCGTCAACCGCTTCGAATCGTCGAGCCCTTTAGGAATGCGTTTGGGGTCGAGCACCACGGCGGCCGCGACCACGGGACCTGCAAGCGGCCCGCGTCCGGCCTCGTCGCAGCCTGCGACCGGCCAGATCCCCTGCTTCAACAGCGCCCGCTCGCGGCGAAAGCTCGGTGGCGCCACGGCGATGACGCCTTTGGCGGGCTTTGGCTCGCCATTGATCGCACCAGTTTTGACCCTGCCCGCCTTCGGCGCAGCCTTCCTGGATTTTGCCTGATCCCGAATCATGGCCGGCACTTTGCGAAAGCGAGAGCCCCCGTGCAACCAGGAATCGATCACAATCCCCGTTATGCAACGAGCTTCTGCTTCTCGTTCGAAAGCAATGGTAGAGGCAGGCGGCTCAACGGCTTACCCCTCTTTCCAATCACCGGGTAGTTCCTGCGTTTTCGACCGCAACCGCCAGATGCAGATAGTCTCCTGTGACAGGCGGAAGATGACTATCCAGCATCACGTCGCACTGCAAGTGCACCAAGGCGAATGATCTAGTGCAGCCGTTTCAACACCGGTGCTCCGAAATTGTCTAAAAGAGGCTGAGCTGCTGCCCGCCGCCCTTCGGCCGCACGAAATGGTCCGTCGTCAGCTTCGCGCGCCGCTTGTTCAGCCCCAGCTTCTCGCAGGCGATCTCGAAGCGGCGCCCGATCATCCAGGCCATCGGCCCCGTGCCCTTCATCCGGGTGCCCCATTGCGAGTCGTAATCGCGACCGCCGCGCATGTCGCGGATCAGGGTGAAGACATGGCGATAGCGGTCCGGGTAATGTTCGAGCAGCCATTCCCGGAACAGGTCGCGCACCTCGAGCGGCAGCCGCAGCAGAACGTAGGCGGCTTCCTTGACGCCGGCATGGGCCGCCGCATCGAGAATGCGCTCGATTTCGCTGTCGTTCAGCGCCGGGATCACCGGCGCCACCATGACCGTGGTCGGGATGCCGGCCTTGGACAGAAGCTGCAGCGCCTCCAGGCGTTTCGATGGCGTGGAGGCCCGCGGCTCCATGGTCCGCGCCAGTTTCGGATCCAGGGTTGTCACCGAGATTGCCACCTTGGCGAGGTTCTTCTTCGCCATCCGCGCCAGGATGTCGGCATCACGCGCCACCAGTGCCGATTTGGTGACGATCCCGACGGGATGGCCAACCCGCTCCAGCACCTCGAGGATGCCGCGCATGACCTTCCGCTCGCGCTCGATCGGCTGATACGGATCGGTGTTGGTGCCGATCGCGATCATCCGCGGCTCGTAGCCGGCCGCCGAAAGCTCCTTCTCCAGCAGCGCCGGCGCATCCGGCTTCACGAACAGCTTGGATTCGAAATCGAGCCCGGGCGAGAGGCCGAGAAAGGCGTGGGTCGGCCGCGCGAAGCAGTAGACGCAGCCGTGCTCGCAGCCCCGATAGGGATTGATCGATCGGTCGAAGCCAATATCGGGCGAGTCATTGCGGGTGATGACCTTGCGCGAGGTGTCGGTCGCGACCGTGGTCTTGAACGGCGGGAGGTCGTCCAGACTCTGCCAGCCGTCGTCGAAGACGACCCGCGCCTCGGCCTCGTAACGGCCGCTGGCATTGGATTGCGCGCCTCGGCCGCGTCGACGGCCGCGTTCGATGACAACCGCAAGCTCCGGCAAGTCAGCGGCAGTTTGGGACGCACCCGCCGGCTCGGAGGGCGCCTTGACCGGCGGGTGCTTGAGGGCATGTGAAGATGCTCGGCTCATGGGCCAAGACATAACATGACCTTTGAACAAATCAAGAACAAAGCACAAACAAAGAACAAAAGATCGAAGGTCTGCGCCAGCGCAAGGCCGGCTATCACAATCCCGTTCTATCCTACCGCCACGATGGAACGAGGCGGTCCGCCGCCACTCTTTCCGTGCGCCACCCGAAACGGAAGAGGTCAGCGAGGTCTCATGCAAATCACCCCCACCGAGCAAAACATCCTGGCCGACGACCTCGAACTGCTCGACCGCTACTGGCGCGCGGCGAATTACCTGTCGGTCGGCCAGATCTATCTGTTGGACAATCCGCTGCTGCGCGAGCCGCTGCGGCCCGAACACATCAAGCCCCGCCTGCTCGGGCACTGGGGCACCACGCCCGGACTCAACTTCATCTACGCGCATCTGAACCGGACGATCCGCGCCCAGGACCTCAATGTCATCTATATCTGCGGCCCCGGTCACGGCGGGCCCGGCATGGTCGCCAACACCTATCTCGAAGGCACCTATAGCGAGATCTATCCGGACATCGCGCGCGATGCCGACGGCCTACGCAAGCTGTTCCGGCAATTCTCCTTTCCCGGCGGCATTCCGAGCCATGCGGCGCCGGAGACGCCGGGCTCGATCCATGAGGGCGGCGAGCTCGGTTACGCGCTGGTTCATGCCTATGGCGCCGCGTTTGACAATCCCGACCTGATCGTCGCCTGCGTCGTCGGCGACGGCGAAGCCGAGACCGGACCGCTGGCAGCGTCGTGGCACTCCAACAAGTTCTTGAACCCGGCACATGACGGCGCGGTGCTGCCGATCCTGCACCTCAACGGCTACAAGATCGCCAATCCGACCGTGCTCGGCCGCATGAGCGACACCGAGGTCCGCAAGCTGTTCGAAGGCTATGGTTATGAACCCTTGTTCGTCGAAGGCGACGAACCGAAGGCGATGCATCGGATGATGGCGGATGCGCTCGACGTCGCGCTCGCCAGCATCCGCTCGATCCAGCAGAGCGCGCGCCAGCCGGGTGCAGATGTGCATCGGCCGAAATGGCCCATGATCGTGCTGCGCAGCCCGAAGGGCTGGACCGGGCCGAAGGAGGTCGACGGGCTCAAGGTCGAAGGCTTCTGGCGCGCCCATCAGGTGCCGATATCAGATCCGCGCGGCAATGCCGAGCATCTCGCGCTGCTCGAATCCTGGATGAAGAGCTATCAGCCGGACAACCTGTTCGACAGCGAGGGGCGGCTGGTGCCGGAGCTGCAGGCGTTGGCGCCGCGCGGACCGCGGCGCATGGGCGCCAATCCGCATGCCAATGGCGGGCTGCTCAAGCGCGAGCTCAAACTGCCGGACTATCATGCGTTCGCGGTCGACGTTCCCTCACCCGGCCAGGTCGTGGCCGAAGCGACGCGCGAACTCGGCAAGTTCCTGCGCGACGTCGTCAAGCTGAATGCGGACGCCAGAAATTTCCGCATCATGGGGCCGGACGAGACCGCCTCCAACCGGCTCGATGCGGTGTTCGATGCCACCGACCGGGTCTGGATGGAGGGTATCGAGCCCTACGACGTGCATCTCGCCCATGATGGCCGGGTGATGGAGGTCTTGAGCGAGCATCTCTGCCAGGGCTGGCTCGAGGGCTATCTGCTCACCGGACGCCACGGCTTGTTCTCCTGCTACGAGGCCTTCATCCACATCGTGGATTCCATGTTCAACCAGCATGCCAAGTGGCTGAAGGTCTCGCGCCATCTGCCATGGCGGCGGCCGATCGCCTCGCTCAATTATCTGCTGACCTCGCATGTCTGGCGGCAGGACCATAACGGCTTCAGCCATCAGGACCCCGGCTTCGTCGATCTCGTCTCCAATAAGAAGGCCGATATCGTCCGCACCTACTTCCCGCCGGATGCGAACACGCTGCTGTGGATCGCCGATCACTGCCTGCGCACCTATGACCGCATCAACGTGATCGTCGCCGGCAAGCAGCCCTCACCACAATGGCTGACCATGAGAGAGGCAGCGACGCATTGCGAAGCCGGCATCGGCATCTGGTCCTGGGCCGGTACCGAGCCCGCCGACCAGGAGCCCGACGTCGTGATGGGGTGCGCCGGCGACATCCCGACCTTGGAGACGCTCGCGGCCGTCGACCTGCTGTGCAAGGAGCTACCGGATCTGAAGATCCGTGTCGTCAACGTCGTCGACCTCATGACCTTGCAGCCGAAGGACCAGCATCCACACGGCCTGAGCGACCGCGACTTCGACAGCATGTTCACCACGACCAAGCCGGTGATCTTCGCCTATCACGGCTATCCGCATCTCATCCACCGGCTGACCTACAACCGCACCAACCATGCCGGCATGCATGTGCGCGGCTTCATCGAGGAAGGCACCACCACGACGCCGTTCGATATGGTGGTGCTGAACGAGCTCGATCGCTTCCATCTCGCCATCGAAGCCATCGAGCGCGTGCCGGGGCTCGCCGTCTCCGCCGCGCACGTGAAGCAGAAATTCCGTGACGCGCTGATCGAGCACACCCGTTACGTGCGCCAACATGGCGAGGATATGCCGGAGATCCGCGACTGGGTATGGCCGAACAGCGCCGGCGGCCGCACGCCACAGGAAGCGGGAGATTGAGCCGCAGAAGCAAGCAGGCCGAAACCACTAATATGACAGCAGGATGAATGATCTAGCGCAACAGCCGGATCGTCTCGGTCGGTAAGAGTGGCGGCATCATTCCTCTGAAGCGATGCCGCCATGAAATCGCAGATCATCAAAGAGCTCGGCCAGGCCGGAATTTTGCTGCCGCAGTTGGTCGCAGACGGTCTTGCCGCCAACGACCGCATCAAGGTGCGCCTGAGCACACTGCAGGCTGCCAGCCAGCATGCTCAGGCCCCCGAACGAGCTCCGACGGATCTGTCGCCGGAAAGCCGCGCCGCAGGCCTCGCGTCGGCAGATCTCGCCGCGCTGATCGGGGGCGCACATCGCACGACAAACGGGCGCCTGGCCGCGCCGGGCCTACCCAAGCTGATCAGGGACATCGAGGAGGACGCGCGCGCGATGATCCGCGCCGTGGCAGGCGGCCGGCCTGCCGAAGGTGACGCGGCCGAGAAGCGGCTCGCCGCCATCCGCAGCGCAGGACTCCTCGAGGCCGGCAACGATGTCGAATTCGCCCGGGTCGCACGGCTCACCAGCGCACAGGAGACCGCGGACAGCCTGCATCGGCTGGTGATGGATCTGCACAAGGCGCTGAACCGGATGGCCGCCGACTGCGCCGAGGAGGTGCTTGACGGCGCTCATGTCTATGGCCTCGCTGACGCGGACCGTCCGGCGGTTGCAGCCTTCATGCGCGGGCTCAACGCCACGCGTGCCCTGAAATTCGATCATCCCGGCCTCGACACGATGGCGACCCGTTCGGGCGGTCGCCTGCTGATCCAGAATGACATCGGCACCACCGACGCCCACGTCATGGTGATCGCGGTCAAGGACAACGCGGTCACGGTGACCTACACTGACGTGCATCTGGTGCGGGCGAAATTCTTCATTCAGCTGTTCGATGACTTTGCCGCCCATTGGAGCGGCCTCGACCGGCACAGCGCTGCCGGTCTTGGCGAGGAGAATGCCTTTTTCCTGGTGACCGGCCAATTCGAGGGCGACAGCGCGACAGCACGCGACGACTTCCTCGCCGCGCTTGGCGCGGCGCTGGTGTTCCTGATCGACTGGAACAAGGCGCGCAAGCTCTTGCGCAGCTGGGTCGCCAAGGACGACGCGACGCGCATTCTCGACTGGGCCGCCCGCCATCGCGTCGGCCATCGCGCCTTTCTCCAGCTCGGCGGCAATGAGCTGCTCGGCTCTGCTGTGCGCAACGCCGCTCCCAACCGGATCGGCTTCGGCGAGCGGCTGGACCAGGCGCTCGGCCGCAACGCAGCCATCGATTTCTTGAAGGGCGCGCTGCGCGCCTCGACCGAGGGCCTCATGGCAGGACGCTCGGTGCGGCTGGTCCGCGATCAGATCGAGGCCGATCTGGTGCGTCATCTCGACCGTGCCGATAGCGGCCCGCTCGCGATCGTGATGCGCCAGCTCGGGCTTGCCCACGACGTCGCCGCCGCATTGGCGCGTCACCTCGCCGCGCTGCAAGCCGGGCGTCCCAGCGAAGGCAAGCTGCTCGCGGCGCGCGCCGGCCGGATCGAGCAGAAGGCGGATCGCATCGCGATCGAGGCCCGGCAGGAGGTGACCCGGCTCAACGCCAAGCCTGTGATCGAAGCGTTGGTCGATCGCGCTGAGGAGGCGATCGACGAACTGGAGCAAGCGGCCTTCATTGCCTCGCTGGCACCGGACCACATCGGCGGCAAACCGCTTGACGCGCTGTGCGAACTCTGCGCCGTCGCCATTGCCGCAATCGAGGCAGCGGCGAGCGGGCTGGCCGCTGCGGCCGAAGTGCCCGAGGGGCGCCAGGCCGATGCCGAGGATGCGCTGGCCGCCGTCGTCCGCCTGATGGATACCGAACACGCGGCAGATACGGGGGAGCGCGCGATCACCGCGCTGGTCTTCGCCGGCGGCTTCGACGTCGCGACGTCGTTATCGGTGCTGGAGTTGGCGCGCGCCATCGAGCGCGCGACCGATCGCCTCGCCGGCTTCGGTCATCTGCTGCATCAGCACATCATGACCGATCTCTCAGCGTAAGGACCAGCTCATGCCTATCGTCCGCATCGGCGGCATCGCAACCGAACAGCATTCGGCCGATATCATCGGGGCCAAGGCTGCCAATCTGGCACGGATGGCCGCGCTCGGCCTGCCCGTGCCGCCAGCGTTCGTGCTGCCGGTGGAGCTCTGCGCCGACATCATCGCCGGCAAAGCGCAGGCCGAACGGGATCTGCGCGACGGATTGAAAGCCGGCATCACCTATCTTGAACAGGCGACCGGCAAGAGCTTCGGCGACCATCGCCGTCCCCTGCTCGTCTCGGTACGCTCCGGCGCTGCGCGCTCGATGCCGGGCATGCTCGACACCGTGCTCAATGTTGGCTGCACCTCGGCCGCAATGCGTGGTCTGATCCGCACCACCGGCCGACCGCGGCTCGCCTGGGACTGCCGCCGCCGCCTGATCGAGAGCTATTCGGAGACCGTGCTTGGCCTCGATCCGGCGCCGCTGGCGGCCCGCGTGAGCGAGCTCATCGCGCGTGAAGAGGTCGCCACCGATCGCGAGCTCGACAGCGCGGCGATGGAGTGGCTCGCGACGGAGGAGCAGACGTTGGTTGAGATCGGCAGCGACGATTGGCTGGAGGATGCCGAAGCGCAGCTCGAGGCCGCCGCACGCGCCGTCTATCAGTCCTGGATGAGCGAGCGCGCGCAGACCTATCGCAAGCTGCAGAATCTTGATCATCTGCGCGGCACGGCCGTGACGGTGCAGGCGATGGTGTTCGGCAATGGCGGCCTCGCCTCAGGTGCCGGCGTCGCCTTTTCTCGCGATCCCTCGACCGGCGCACCGCAGCCGATGGTCGATCTGGTGCTGGACGCCCAAGGCGAAGACGTCGTCTCCGGGCGCCGCACCCCCGACACCGAAGACACGATCGCACGCGCGCTGCCCAAGCTTACCGCCGAACTCGGCACGGTGCTGAAGCAGCTCGAGCAGGCCTTCGGCGACGTCCAGGACGTCGAGTTCACGGTTGAGGACGGCAAGCTCTGGATCCTGCAGACGCGCGCCGCCAAGCGCACCCCGTGCGCGGCGCTGCGGATCGCGATCGATCTCGTGCACGAGGGCCTGATCGCGCCGCACGAGGCGCTGACGCGGCTCGCCGAGATCGACCTCGACGCCTTGGTCGAGACCCGGCTCGCCGGTGCCGGAGAGCCAGCCGCAACTGGCATCGGTGCCTCCGGCAGCATCGCAGCCGGCCGTGCCGCCTTCGACGCGGTCAGTGCGCAAAGGCTAGCCGCCGGTGGTGAGCCTGTCATCCTGATGCGCCCGGACACATCGACCGCCGATGTCGCGGGATTTGCGGTGGCCGCCGGCATCGTCACCTCAGTCGGCGCACGCACGTCGCACGCCGCATTGGTTGCCCGGCAGCTCGGTAGGCCCTGTATCGTCGGCTGCGAGGCGATGGTGGTCGAGCCCGAGGCCGACCGCGCGCGGCTCGGCGCAACCCAGATCGTCGGCGGCGACTGGGTCACTATCGAAGGTGATACCGGGCGGATCTATCTGGGTCGGCTTGAGATCGTCACCACCAGGCCAGAAGCCGAACTCGCGGAGGTCGCACGCTGGCGTAATGAGGATCAGGAGTCGACACTGACGCGGCAATCGGCTTGAGCCATCGCTCCGCATTTTTCGCGCCTGCCGCAAAATTCTGCAGCGCAGCGGGCTGTTTTGATTGTGACAAGGTGATAACAAGTCTCAACGGCGCTTGAACAACGATGCCAGCACCATGTTGAGTGTGATCATTCCGACGGAGGGGGTCGAGCAGCCTGCGGTCGCCACTCTGTCGGCGCTGGTCCCGGGCGCAGCGGCCGGGGTCATCACCGAAGTCCTGCTGGTTGATCGTTCATCAGATCCCAGCGTGATGGAGCGGGTGGCCGACGTCGCCGGCTGCCATTTCCTGAAATTCGAAGGCTCTCACGCCGCCGCACTTGCTGCCGGCGCAGCCCAGGCCAAGGCACCCTGGCTGATGTTTCTGCCTGCAGGCG
>NZ_CAFK01000297.1 GCF_000239815.1 Bradyrhizobium sp. STM 3843
AGTCACGGCCGAGCAAGCCTCGCCGTCCTCGCAAAGAGCGACATTAATGCCCGACCTCCTTCTCGAATTGTTCTCCGAAGAAATCCCCGCGCGCATGCAGGCGAAGGCGGCGGATGATCTGCGCCGCATGGTCACCGACAAGCTTGTCGCCGAAGGCCTCGTCTATGAAGGCGCGAAGGCCTTCGCGACACCGCGCCGGCTGGCGCTGACGGTCCACGGCATCCCCGCGCGCCAGGCCGACCTGAAGGACGAGCGCAAGGGCCCGCGCGTCGGCGGCCCTGAGGCGGCGATCCAGGGCTTTCTCAAAGCCACCGGCCTTGCCTCGATCGAGGAAGCCACCATCCAGCGCGATCCGAAGAAGGGCGATTTCTACGTCGCGCTGATCGAGAAGCCGGGCCGCGCCACGCTCGATGTGCTGGCCGAGATGCTGCCGGTGATCGTGCGCACCTTCCCCTGGCCGAAATCGATGCGCTGGGGCAGGCGCTCGGAAAGACCGGGCGCGCTGAACTGGGTGCGGCCGCTGCACACGATCACGGCGACCTTCGGCCTCGAGACCGAGGAGCCTGATGTCGTCAGCTTCTCGGTCGACGGCATCGAAGCCGGCCAGACCACGTTCGGCCACCGCTTCATGGCGCCCGCACCGATCTCGGTGCGTCGCTTTGAGGATTATGAGGCCAAGCTGCTCGATGCCAGGGTCGTGCTCGACCCTGACCGCCGCAAGGACACCATCGTCACCGACGCCAAGCAGCTCGCTTTTGCGCAAGGCTATGAGCTGGTCGAGGACCCCGCGCTGCTCGACGAGGTCGCAGGCCTGGTCGAATGGCCCGTTGTGCTGATGGGCTCATTCGATCCGGACTTTCTCAAGACGCCGGCTGAGGTCATCCGCGCCACCATCCGCAACAACCAGAAGTGCTTCGTGGTGCGCGATCCCAGGACCGGAGGGCTGGCGCCGAAATTCATCCTGACCGCGAATATCGAAGCGAGCGACGGCGGCAAGACCATCATCGCCGGCAATGAGCGCGTGATCCGCGCGCGGCTGAGCGATGCGAAATTCTTTTATGAGACGGACCTGAAGACCAGGCTTGAGGATCGCCTGCCGAAATTCGAGCAGATCGTGTTCCACGAGAAGCTTGGCACCCAGGCTGAACGCATCAAGCGTATCGAACGGCTTGCGGCCGAGATCGCGCCGCTGGTGGGCGCCGATATCGAAAAGGTGAAGCGCGCCGCGAAGCTTGCGAAAGCGGACTTGCTCACCGAAGTGGTCGGCGAGTTTCCGGAAGTGCAGGGCCTGATGGGCAAGTACTACGCGCTGGCCCAGGGCGAGGATGTCTCCGTCGCCGCGGCCTGCGAAGAGCACTACAAGCCGCAGGGGCCGAACGACCGCGTGCCGACTGACCCGGTATCGGCGGCCGTGGCGCTCGCCGACAAGCTCGATACACTCGTCGGGTTCTGGGCGATCGACGAGAAACCAACGGGCAGCAAGGATCCGTATGCACTCAGGCGTGCGGCATTGGGCGTAATCAGGTTGATCACCGACAACGCGCTCCGCTTGTCACTGCTAGAGGTTGCGAAGTCTGCGCTATCGGGGCTGAAGGGCAAAGGGACCGGGGATCCGGAAAAGCTCGCAGCCGATCTGCTTTCCTTCTTCGCCGATCGCCTGAAGGTGCAGCTACGCGAGCAGGGCGCGCGGCACGATCTGGTCGATGCGGTGTTCGCGCTCGGCGGCCAGGACGATCTCCTGATGGTGGTCCGCCGCGTCGAGGCGCTCGGCAAATTCCTCGACTCTGACGACGGCAAGAATTTGCTCGCCGGCACCAAGCGTGCCTCCAACATCCTCGCGATCGAAGAGAAGAAGGACAAGCGCGCGTTCGATGGCGCGCCGGATGCCTCGCTCTACAGGCTCGACGAGGAGAAGGCGCTGGCGAAAGCGATCGGCGAGGTGAAGGCGGAAGCGGGCACCGCTGTTGCCAAGGAAGATTTCGCCGCCGCGATGAGCGCGATGGCGAAGCTGCGGCCCGCGGTCGACGCCTTCTTCGACAAGGTCAAGGTCAACGACGACGATCCGAAGATTCGCGAGAACCGGTTGAAGCTCTTGAACGAGATCCGCAGCGCCACGCGTGCCGTTGCGGATTTCTCCAAGATCGAGGGCTGAGATGGCCGACGAGCAGACGCTCGCCGCGTACGATCAGGCTGCTGCGGCGTTTGCGACCGATTGGCACACCCAGCCAGCGCCCGAGGATCTGCACGACATCATCACGCGTTTCTTCACCAGGGGAGGCCGCACCGCCGACATCGGCTGCGGCAGTGGACGCGAGGTCGCCTGGCTCGAGGCCAATGGCTATCCGGCGCAGGGTTTCGACGCGTCCGAGGGCCTCTTGATGGAAGCTCGCGCGCGCTATCCGCAGCTTCCATTCAGTCGCAGTGAACTGCCGGCACTCTCGGGTATCGCGGACGGCTCCTTCGACAATGTGTTGTGTGAGACCGTGATCATGCATCTCGATCGCACCCTTGTGCCGGCGTCGGTGCGGCGCATGCTGGCGATCGCAAGGCCCGGTGGCGTCCTCTATCTAAGCTGGCGCGTCACCACGGGCGATGACGTCCGCGATCCGCAGGGACGGCTCTACGCTTCCGTCGATACCGCATCCGTGCTGGCCGAGCTGTCGCCGGCCCAGCTGCTGCTCGATGAGGAGTTGGTCAGCGTCTCCTCGGGCAAGACCGTCCACCGGTTGGTCGCGAAAAAAGCCGGCTGACCCGTGTAGGCTCTCCGAGAGAAGCAGTGTTTCAAAAATAAAGAGCCCCGCCCGGCGGGGGGGACCGGGCAGGGCCTTCACATCCGGCCGCGTGCGGGGGCGTCGGCGACCGAATGCAGCTCTATAACTACTCGACGACCTGAATGATCCGCCGGGTCCGCGGTTCGACCAGCACCGTTTCGCCATTCACGACGGTGTAACGGTACTGCGTGGGACCGAAACGCTGCGGAACGTCGTAGTAAGTAACACCGGTCTCCGGCAGAACGCCGCCAACAACCACGCGATCCGGAATCACATAGTTGGGAACGCGTTCGCGCACCACATATTCGCGGAATGCCGGGCGTTGTTCCACCGCGATCAGCGGCGCATCGTCGTCGACGACCACGCCATACGACTGCGCTTGCGCAGCCATCGGCGTCGCGACCGCAGCCAACAATGCCGCGACGATGAGATGGTTTCGCATTGGATCGAACTCCTTCAAAGTGAGGCCGGCTCGCGCCGGCACATGCCTCCCCAATGCAGCCAGCGGCGCATCGTTCCGGGGAACAGCGCGGTTTGATCGGCAGGTTTTTTGAGCAATTTGAGCGGGCGCGGGAACCAATGTTCCCGCCTGCGTCTTCTATTCCGCCACGATGAGCAAGGATAAAGTCCGAGCCGCTCGATTCGTCCCGCCATCACATCCCAAAAATCCGAGTCTCACATGACCCTCACCGTCGCCCATGTGTCGCCGATCATGTCGCTTATTGCCGGAGTGTTGATCCTGATCATGCCTCGCCTTCTCAACTTCATCGTCGCGATCTTCCTGATCCTCAACGGCCTGATCGGGCTCGGCCTGTTGAAGTGGATTCATCTCTAAACACCGGATTCTGGAACCCTTTCGCTTGCGCCGCAGCCCCCAAAGTGGTGTAAGGCGCGCGATTGCTCCTCCTTACTTGCGGATCGAAGCACCTCATGGCTAAAGCGGTAGCGAAGTCGAAGAAAGTCGCAGCGAAATCAAAGCCTTCCAAGCAGGCCAAGGCAAAAGCTGCGCCGCTGGCGCCCGCGCGCAAGGCTCTGAAGGCAGGCCCGGCCAAGCCCGTTGGCAAGTCGGCTGCCAAGCCGCCGGCGAAGCCCGTTTCCAAGACCTCGCTGAAGAGTGCAGCCAAGACGGCGCCAAAGGCCGCTCCGAAGTCCGCAGTCAAGACAGCAGCCAAGTCTGTTGCCAATGCCGCGAAGTCCGTTGCCAAGAGCGCCGCCAGCGCGATCAAGCCCAACAAGTGGGTCTATACGTTCGGCGACGGCAAGGCCGAGGGCAAAGCTGGCTTGCGCGATCTGTTGGGCGGCAAGGGCGCCAACCTCGCCGAGATGGCCAATCTCGGCCTTCCGGTACCGCCCGGCTTCACCATTCCGACCTCGGTCTGCACCTACTTCTACGCCAACGACAAGACCTATCCGAAGGAGCTGACCTCGCAGGTCGAGAAGGCGCTCGACTACATCGGCAAGCTGACCGGCAAGAAGTTCGGCGATCCCGAGAATCCTCTGCTGGTCTCGGTGCGCTCCGGCGCCCGCGCCTCGATGCCGGGCATGATGGACACTGTGCTCAATCTCGGCCTCAACGATCAGACGGTCGAGGCATTGGCCGCGCTTTCCGGCGACCGCCGCTTTGCCTATGACAGCTATCGCCGCTTCATCACCATGTATTCCGATGTGGTGCTCGGCTTCGAGCATCATCATTTCGAGGACATCCTCGACACCTACAAAGACGGCCAGGGCTATTCGCTCGACACCGATCTCACGGCTGAAGACTGGGAGCACCTGGTCGGCAAGTACAAGGAAGCGGTCGCGCACGAGACCGGCAAGGACTTCCCGCAGGATCCGCACGACCAGCTGTGGGGCGCGATCGGCGCGGTGTTCTCATCCTGGATGAATGCGCGTGCAGTGACCTATCGCAAGCTGCATGACATCCCGGAATCCTGGGGCACCGCGGTCAACGTGCAGGCCATGGTGTTCGGCAACATGGGCGACACCTCGGCCACCGGCGTCGCCTTCACGCGCAACCCGTCGACCGGCGAAGCCTTGCTCTACGGCGAGTTCCTGATCAACGCGCAGGGCGAGGACGTGGTCGCGGGCATCCGCACCCCGCAGGAGATCTCCGAGCAGGCGCGGCGCGAGGCCGGCTCCGACAAGCCGTCGATGGAAATGGCGATGCCCGACGCCTTCGCCGAGCTGACGCGGATCTACAAGCTGCTCGAGAAGCACTACCGCGACATGCAGGACATGGAGTTCACGGTCGAGCGCGGCAAGCTGTGGATGCTGCAGACCCGCAGCGGCAAGCGCACGGCGAAGGCTGCGCTGCGCATCGCGGTCGAGCTCGCCAATGAGGGCCTGATCTCGCAGAACGATGCGGTGCTGCGGGTCGAGCCGGCCTCGCTCGATCAGCTGCTGCATCCGACCATCGACCCCTCAGCCAAGCGCGACGTGATCGCCACCGGCCTGCCGGCTTCGCCTGGCGCCGCGTCCGGCGAGATCGTGTTCTCGTCGGAGGAGGCTGCGAAGCTGCAGGCCGACGGCCACAAGGTGATCCTGGTCCGCATCGAGACCTCGCCTGAAGACATCCATGGCATGCACGCCGCCGAAGGTATCTTGACCACGCGTGGCGGCATGACCTCGCACGCCGCCGTCGTCGCGCGCGGCATGGGCAAGCCCTGCGTCTCCGGCTGCGGCAATATCCGCGTCGACTACGGCCGCGGCACCATGAGCGTCGGCTCGCGCACCTTCAAGACCGGCGACGTCATCACCATCGACGGCTCGCTCGGTCAGGTTCTTGCCGGGCGCATGCCGATGATCGAGCCGGAGCTGTCGGGTGAGTTCGGCACCTTGATGGGCTGGGCCGATGACGTCCGCAAGACCGGCGTGCGCGTCAACGCCGACACGCCCGAGGATGCGCGCACCGCGATCAAGTTCGGTGCCGAAGGCATCGGGCTGTGCCGCACCGAGCACATGTTCTTCGAGGAGACCCGCATCCGCACCGTGCGCGAGATGATCCTCGCCGAGGAGGAGCAGGAGCGCCGCGCAGCGCTCGCGAAGCTCTTGCCGATGCAGCGCGCCGACTTCGTCGAGCTGTTCGAGATCATGAGGGGGCTGCCGGTCACGATCCGGCTGCTTGATCCGCCGCTGCACGAATTCCTGCCGCACACCCAGGCCGAGGTCGAGGAAGTCGCGCGCGCGATGAACACCGATCCGCG
This sequence comes from Bradyrhizobium sp. STM 3843, assembly GCF_000239815.1. Lineage (GTDB taxonomy): Bacteria > Pseudomonadota > Alphaproteobacteria > Rhizobiales > Xanthobacteraceae > Bradyrhizobium. The sequence continues at coordinate 5,975 of NZ_CAFK01000297.1, forward strand.
CCGGCTCGCCGACCGCGCCCGCGAGCTCTCCGAGTTTAACCCGATGCTCGGCTTCCGCGGTTGTCGCCTGGCGATCGCATACCCTGAGATCGCCGAGATGCAGGCGCGCGCCATCTTCGAGGCGGCGGTGGAGGCCGAGAAACGCACCGGCGAGGCCGTGGGCCTCGAGGTGATGGTGCCGCTGATCGCGACCAAGGCCGAGTTCGATCTGGTCAAGGCTCGCATCGATGCGAGCGCCAAGGAGGTCATGCGCGAGACCGGCGCCGAGCTCGAATACCAGGTCGGCACCATGATCGAGCTGCCGCGCGCGGCGCTGCTGGCCGGCGAGATCGCCAAGGCCGCCGAGTTCTTTTCGTTCGGCACCAACGACCTCACCCAGACCACCTTCGGCATCAGCCGCGACGATGCCGCGAGCTTCCTCGGCACCTACATCAGCAAAGGCATTCTCGAGATCGATCCGTTCATCTCGCTGGATCGCACCGGCGTCGGTGAGCTGGTCAAGATCGGCGTCGAGCGCGGCCGTGCTACGCGCGCTGCCTTGAAGGTCGGCATCTGTGGCGAGCATGGCGGCGATCCCGCGTCCGTCGCATTCTGCCACCAGATCGGCATGAACTACGTGTCGTGTTCGCCCTACCGCGTGCCGATCGCGCGCCTTGCCGCGGCCCAGGCCGCGCTCGGCAAGGAGATCGCGAGCCAGGCGTAGGTCCTCTACTGAAAGTCATTCCGAACAGGCCGGCATAACTTGCCGGCCTTTTCTTTTCAGAGCTAGCAAAGACATGGATGGCCGGGACGAGCCCAGCCACGACGACGTGGAAAGAGTGCTGGCCCGAACCTCAGATGCATATGCGATAGCCTTCCCTTCTATGGTGGAACTTCCGCGATCTACAAACTTTCTTCACCGCGCTTGTTGACCTGATATTTACTGTTTTCGTCGCCGCCCTGTTTACCAAGCCATTTGATCGCGACACCAGCTACAACTTCTCGGCTTGCCTGTCTCACAGCTGCAACGTGCTTTAACGGCTCAGCAACCTAAACCGTTTACGAAGAAAGACGATCGAATTGCACGGACGAACTGTGTTCGATCGTCCCTCGAGTAAGCGTTGCGTTGAGCGTATCGATGTTAGTTCTGCGTCCCGGTCCGAAGGGCGCGCGATGTGCGTCCTTCGGATTCGGTCTCTGCGTCTTCGCATTGATGCCGACGGAGACCGGTTACCAAGACATCGCATCCCTGCTGGCCCGGCAGCCCGGCGTCGCCGAGCGCTGGCAGAAGCGGGTGTTCTCCGCCGCGGCCTCCATTCAGCTCGCGACCTACAGTTTTGGCCGGCCGATCGGCACCTCGGCGCCGCAGAGCGCGGCCTATCAGCTGGCGAGCCTCGTCAGCCGCGAGGCGGACGTCACCGGGACGGTAGCGCGCAATCCGGTGCTGCAGACGCCGCCGCGCTACCAGGCCTCCGACTTTCCGACCGTCGACCGCACCTTGAAGGGCGATCGTCTCGTGGTCACGCCGCCCGCAGCGCCGGCGGAGAACGCGGCGCCGGCAGATCAGACATCCCCGGCACAAGGCGCACCGCCCGAGCAGCCCGCCAATTCCAACTCGTCGGTGTTCGGCGCAAAGACGGCGGAAGCTCCGGCTGAGACGCCGGTCGCGCCACGCACCACGCTCGATCCGGAATTGCAGGAGGCGCTGCGCGCGCCGCCGCTGACCCAATACAGCGCTCCTGCGTCGTCGCAGTCGCAGCCCTCCGACGAGACCAAGGCCGCGGCCAGTGTGCCCGCCGAAGACGGCGCCGTCTCCTACGACGGCCTGAATATCAAAACGGCCAATCTCTATTTTGGCACGACCTCGCTCGGCGGCAGCGCCGGCGGGATCGAAAGTTGGCAGCCGGGCGAGGCGCCGCTGATCGTGCTGCCCGATCCCGACTTGAAGCCGATGGCGGCTCTGCCACCGGCGTCGAACGATGTCGCAGCGCGTCCCGACAGCGGCGAGAGCATCGCGCCGAAGGGCGAGGTCAATGCCGACAATCAGCGAGCCAAGACGCCGGCCGAGCGGCTCGGCCTGTTCGACGACAAGGTGCGCGCGAAGTCGGAGAAATGCCTCGCCGAAGCGGTGTATTTCGAATCCCGCGGCGAAGCGGTGCGCGGCCAGATCGCGGTGGCGCAGGTCGTGCTCAATCGCGCCTTCTCCGGCTACTATCCGACCACGGTCTGCGGTGTGGTGTATCAGAACAAGTACCGGCACTATGCCTGCCAGTTCACCTTCGCCTGCGACGGCACGCCGGACGTGATCCGCGAGCCCGACATGTGGGAGCGCGCCAGGAAAATCGCCAAAGCCATGCTCGACGGCCAGATCTGGCTGCCGGAAGTCGGCAAGTCGACGCACTATCACGCCTATTGGGTGCGGCCGTCCTGGGTCTCCGAGATGAAGCGGATGTACAAGTTCGGCGTCCACACCTTCTACCGGCCGAAGGCCTGGGGTGACGGCAGCGACGCCCCGAGCTGGGGCTCGCCGGCGCAGACCGCTGCAATCTCGGAAGAGCTGGCCGAAGAGGCCAAGAGCGAAGCCGAGATCAATCCGAACTGGACGCGGCGCTAGTCTTACTTCGTTATAGACGCCGTCATTCCGGGGCAGCCCGTCAGGGCTCAACCCGGAATCTCGAGATTCTCAGGTGCGCAATTGCGCATCATAGTTCGATGCTGTCGCATCGCCCCGGAATGACGCTGAGAGGTCAATGCCACAAGCTTTATGCGTCCGGCCGGCCAGCTACGCACTCGCCGCTCGCAGCCTGCGGCTCGGCGGGTTCGCCGCAATCTCCTCCGCCACCTTTCGTGCGGCGACGAGCGTGGTCATGGTGCGTTGGGCGCAGGCCGGATTGTCGGCCGGATGATCGGCGCGATAATGCGCGCCGCGGCTCTCGCGCCGGCTCCAGGCGCTGGTTGCGATCAACAGCGCCGCGGTCGCCATGTTGCGCAGCGCGAGGCTCGGGCTTTCGCCTTCGATCGCGGCGATCGTCAGAACGGCTTCGGCGAGCCGCTCCTCGTCGCGGATCACGCCGACTTGCGTGGTCATGGTTTCGCGCAGCGCCTTCTCGGCAAAGGGTGGCAACGGCCCGTTCGACTCCGCGATGGTGATGTCGCTCAGGGCAGGGAGGGGCGCCGGCATTTGGCCTGCGATGTCTTCGGCCACGCGCATCGCCATGACGACGGTTTCGAGCAGGGCGTGGCCGGCGAGGCAGTTGGCGCCGTGAATGCCTGATGCGGCGACCTCGCCCGCCGCCCACAGGCCCTTGAGCGAGCTCCGGCCGCGCGCGTCGACGGCGACGCCGCCGATGTGGATGTGGGCCGCAGGCGCCACCGGAATCGGTTGGCGGGTCGGGTCGATGCCGGCAGCGCGACAACTCGCATCGAGCATCGGATAGGCGGCAGCGACATCGTCGTCGAGCACGTCGCGCGCGTCGAGGAAGGCGCCGCGCCCGGCGGCGATTTCGGCAAAGACGCCACGCGCGACGATATCGCGTGGCGCGAGATCGGCGAGCGGATGGCGCGGCAGCATGAAGCGCTGACCGCGCCGATTGACCAGAATGGCGCCGGCCCCGCGCAGGGCTTCGGTGATGGCTGGGGCCGGATCGCGGCCGATCATCATGGCGGTGGGATGAAACTGCACGAACTCGGGATCAGCGATGACCGCACCGGCACGCGCGGCGATGGCAAGGCCTGTGCCGTTGGCCAGCGCCGGATTCGTCGTGGTTGCGTACAGACGCCCCAGGCCATCGGTCGCCAGCACCACCGCGCGCGCTGCGAGGATGACCGGCGGTGCGGCCGCATCATCGCCGGACCGCACCTGCACGCCGGCCACGGCATCGCCGTCCATGATCAGCGCTTCAGCTTGATAGCCTTGAATGATGCGGATCGATGGGGTGTTGTGCACCGCCCGGCTCAGCGCGGTCAGGATCGTGCTTCCCGTCCTGTCGCCGCCGATCGGGACGAGGCGACGAACCGGCGCGGCGACTGCGCGGATGCGTCCATGGCGGTCCTCGCGGCTGCAATCGAGGTTGATGCCAAGGTTACGCAGCTCGTGGATCCGCCGCTCCGCTTCGCGTGCAACCGCCAGCGCCATGTCGCTGTCGGCAAGGCCCCCGCTGGCCGCGATCATATCCGCCGCGAGAGCCTCCGGGCTGTCGCCATTGCCGATGGCTGCGAGGCCGCCTGTCATCCAGGAATCGGCAGCTTGGTCGGCGAGGCGCTGAGCGGAGACCAGAGTGACCGGCCGCGGCGCCAGTTGCAGGGCGCAAAGCAGGCCGGCGACGCCCCCACCCACGATCACAACATCGCCGTTGCTCTCGATCACATGATGAGCCCGATCGTCCATGGGAAACCGCTTCGCTTTACGTTCGTCTGCGCAGCTTGCGCAGGCTGCCTATGACTACGGAGCGCGGGTTAGCCGTTCTTCAGAAACAAGGTTCGTTGTTTAAGCGTCTTTGGCGACAAAACGCGGCTTTCCTGATGGTCGCTCGCGCACCGGGCGAGGACCGGTTTTGACCTTCGCGCGAGAGGATGTTTTTGTGGTATTTAGGTAATCTTGACGTGTCCAACCACGTGCCGCGATCGAGGATCACCACCACGCAGCTGCATCGATTTTTTTAATTGGCCTTCTCGCTCTTTTCCATGCAAATGCATTAACTCGATGGCGAGCAGGGAAGGAAACGCAATGTCGGTCCAGACAACGGAACTCGGTTCGCCGGCCACGGCCGCGAGCTGGCGCACCCCGCTGGTCATCATCGCCTGCGGCTGCGCCATCGCGCTCTTGAGCTTCGGCCCGCGCTCCAGCCTCGGCTTCTTCGTGCAGCCGATGAGCCGCGAATTCGCCTGGGGCCGCGACGTATTCGCGCTCGCGGTCGCGATCCAGAATCTGTTGTGGGGCCTCGGCCAGCCATTGGCTGGAGCGGTCGCGGACCGTTTCGGTGTGTTGCGCGTGGTGTGTGTCGGCGCGCTGCTTTATGCCGGCGGTCTGGTCCTGATGCGCTATTCGGCGACGCCGCTGTCGCTCAACATCGGTGCCGGCGTGCTGGTCGGTTTCGGCCTGTCCGGTTGTTCGTTCAACCTGGTGCTGTCGGCGTTCAGCAAGCTGTTGCCGCCGGAACGGCGCAGCCTCGCGCTCGGCGCCGGCACGGCGGCCGGCTCGCTTGGCCAGTTCCTGTTCGCGCCATTCGGTGTCGCGCTGATCGGTCAGTTCGGTTGGCAGAGCGCGCTGATGGTGTTCGCGACGCTGATGCTCCTGATTGTGCCGCTGTCGCTCGCCATTGCAACGCCGCCGGCGGCCGAGCCGAAGCCGACGGACGCCGAGCAGCAGTCATTCACGACCGCGTTGATGGAAGCTTTCGGACATCGCTCTTACGTGCTGCTGGTGCTCGGCTTTTTCACCTGCGGCTTCCAGCTCGCCTTCATCACCGTGCACCTGCCGGCGTTCCTGGTCGATCGCGGGCTGTCCGCGCAAGTCGGCGGCTGGGTGATCGCGGCGATCGGCCTGTTCAACATCATCGGCTCGCTCAGCGTCGGCTGGCTGCAGACCCGGCTGCCGAAGCGCTACATCCTGTCCTTCATCTATTTCACCCGGGCGCTCGCCACGCTCGCCTTCATCTCGTTTCCGGTGACGGCCTTCTCCGCGATCGCCTTCGGCGCGGTCTCGGGGCTGGCCTGGCTGTCCACGGTGCCGCCGACCTCGACCCTGGTCGCGATCATGTTCGGCACCCGCTGGTTGGCGACGCTCTACGGCTTTGCCTTCGTCAGCCATCAGGTCGGCGGCTTCCTCGGCGTCTGGCTGGGCGGCATCGTGTTCGAGCGCTTCGGTTCCTATACGCCGATCTGGTGGCTCTCGATCCTGTTCGGGGTGCTCTCGGCCTTGATCAACCTGCCGATCGTGGAGAAGCCGGTGGCCCGGGCCGTGCCGGCAACCTGATTTGCGCCGGCCGCCTGATCCGCTAAACATGCGGCAAAGGTGTTAATCGGATCAGGGAGAGCGGCCATGGCGACATTCAAGGCGATCAGAATCGACAAGGCGGACAAGGGCACGACGGCCGCTCTTGTGCAGTTCGACGAAGCCGAGTTGATGGATGGCGACGTCACCGTTCGGGTGGACTGGTCGACCTTGAACTACAAGGACGGGCTGGCGGTGACCGGCAGGTCTCCGGTGGTCCGGCGCTTTCCGATGATCGCCGGGATCGATTTCGCGGGCACCGTCGAACAGTCGTCGCATCCGCAATGGAAGCCGGGGGATCAGGTGATCTGTACCGGCTGGGGCATGGGTGAAACCCATCTTGGGGCCTATGCCGAAAAGGCCCGCGTCAAGGGCGACTGGCTGGTCGCCCTGCCGAAAGGATTATCGGCCCGCGAGGCCATGGCGATCGGCACCGCGGGCTTCACGGCGATGCTGGCCGTGATTGCGCTGGAACGGCACGGCCTGACCCCGGACCGCGGTCCGGTCGTGGTCACGGGAGCGGCCGGCGGCGTCGGCTCGGTGGCGACCGCGGTGCTGGCCAAGCTCGGCTATCACGTCATCGCTTCGACTGGGCGGGCGGCGGAGGCCGATTACCTCAAGAGCCTGGGGGCGGCCGAAGTGATCGATCGCAATGAGCTGTCTGCGCCGGCCAAGCCGCTCGCCAAGGAGCGCTGGGCCGGTGGCGTCGACAGCGTCGGCTCGACCACGCTGGCCAACCTGCTGTCGATGACAAAATATGGCGGGGCCATTGCGGCCTGCGGGCTCGCGGCCGGCATGGACCTGCCGGCTTCGGTCGCGCCCTTCATTCTCCGCGGCGTCTGCCTGCTCGGCATTGATTCGGTGATGTGCCCGGTGGAGGCCCGAAAGGCCGCCTGGAATCGGCTCGCCAGCGATCTGGATCGGGCAAAACTCGCTGAAATAACAAGGGAAATCGGCTTCGATCAGGTCTTTGACCTGGCCCCGCAGATCCTCGCGGGCCAGGTCCGGGGCCGGGTGGTGGTAAAAATATCCTGAGGACGTTCAGACTTTGCCAACCAAGCTGCTCCAATGTTGCCACGGTTGGTATGGTAAGCATCGGGTAAAAGCCTAGTGCCGCCGATTTGAAGCCCCCGACCCAGCCGCGGCGAGATATCTTCGGGACTTCGGATTGGAATTGGGCACTAGCCTTGCAGCTGCATGGGTTTGTCGGAGTTTCAGCATGCTTGCGCGTTTTGTATTGGGAGCCGTCGCGGTCGGTGCCATCATTGCACCCGCGCTCGCTGGGTCGATGTCGGCCGATGAGGCGCGCCGGTTCGTCGCCGGCAAGGTGTTCGCCTTCACCTGCGTTGATGGCACTCGCGGAGCCGGCCGCATTCTTGATGACATGGGTGCCGCCGGTGCGGTGCAGTTCTCCGGCTCCGGGCCGGTGCGCCACATCCGTCTGCCCAGCAACACCCTGCAGATCCGAGGCGAGAACGTCTGCGCCTCGCTGAAGGGCCTTCCGTTCGAGCCCTGCTTCAATCTCGACAAGAAGGACGACCGCAGCTTCCGCGGATCGGTGTCCGGCCTCGGTTTTGCCTATTGCGACTTCCAGCACCAGGGCGGTGCGACCATGCTGATGGCGCGGGCGGTGGCACGCCCGCATGGTGGGCGCCGCGCCGCCGCTGGGACCGACGCGTCGCAGGTGACCGCGCGGGTCGAGACGCCGCGCGTCGAAAGCAGCAAGATCGAGCCGATCAAATCCGAGACCGTGAAGCCAGAGCCGGTCAGGAGCGAGAGCCTAGGGCAGTCCGGTAAGTCAGAGGGCGCACCGGAATTGCGCCGCTCGACGGACTAAGACTTAACGCGCCGTTGAGCAAGCGGAAGCCGGCAGAAGTTGCGCGGAGGTGAGCGGAGCAGCACGCAGCGCAGTGCGGCCTTTAAACGTTCTGCAACAAATCTCACATTCCCGAAGCCCGGTCGCATCATTGCGCCGTAGTCTTCCGGACGCGTAGATTCACGTCGCGGTAGCAACTCCAATCCAGTTTGGCAGGAGGGGGGTGGCCCACGTGAAAGGGTCCGTAATGTCGCTCTATTTCTTTCGCATCAGCCACGGTCGCTATTCGGGCGCGGCTGATCAGCCTTACGAATTCGTCAATCGCGAGTCTGCGTGGACCGAACTAACGGCGGTCTGTGCTGATCTGATTGGCGGTATCTCGCGCACCCTGCAGGAGGATGCAGAGTGGCGGATGGAACTGTTGGACGAAGCCAAGCAGCCGATATTTCGAATCCGGTTGGTGGCTGAGTCCGTCGGATAGCCGTGCAGCGCCTGAGCGCCACTCAAGATCATATCTGCCGAACTGGTCTTGCCATCGGACCATTGCGGAAAGCAGGTCGCGCAAACCGCTGCTACCCAACGGTACCGTGAGCAGATCAGTATCGCGGTGTTGTCCGTAGTAGACCGGGGGTTTCGATTAAGGAACCCTTTGTGGAACCGGCCCAGTGTGGTGATTGGAGTTTCCAATCGTATCATTCGCATTTTGAGTGCTCCGTTACCGTGCACCTCAGCGCGCCATTGTCGTCGCGGGGCCCCGGAGCGGACTGCACTCACTGGTGAGGACACCACATGGCCAAACTGTCCATTCGTGCCAAGATCATCGCCGTTATCGTCTTCATGCTTGCCACGATGTCGGGCCTCGGGCTTCTCGCAGTGTACAGCATGCGCTCGATCAATGCGCACACGGTCGACATCGCCGAGAACTGGCTGCCGAGCGTACGTGCCATCGGCCAGCTGCGCGCCGATATCAATCTCCTGCGCATCGCGTTGCGCGCCCAGGTGATGTCGGAAACCGAGGAGAGCAAGCTGGCCGCCGACAAGCGGCTCGCAGGCATTTTCGATACTATCGCAAAAGATCGCAAGAAATACGAGCCGTTGATCACCTCGCCGGAAGAGCGTGCCATCTACGACAACTGGTCGAAGGCGTGGGACAAATACATCGTCGGTGTCCGGCAAGTTATGGACGAGTCGCATAAGAGCATCGGCCGGATCCCGCATGAAGCGACCGAGCTTCTGGATAAGCAGGTCGCAGTGATCGCGCGCGACGCGGACAAATACTTCGTGCAGGACATCGAGCTCAACGACAAGGGCGCAGAACAGGCGACCGGGGACGCGGCCGACGGCTATGCCAAGGCTTTCTGGCTCGTGCTCATGATCATCGGCGCGGCCATGATTGCGGGCCTCGCGGTCGGAATGTCGCTGGTGCGGAGCGTGTCGCAGGGGATCGCCTCGGTGATCAAGCCGATGCAGGAGCTCGCCAATGGCGATCTCTCGGCCGAGATCACAAATCGCGGGGAACCGACGGAAATCGGTGCGATGGCCGACACGTTGCAGGTCTTCAAGGAGGCGCTGATCGCCAAGAAAGCCGCGGACGAGGCTGCTGCGCACGATGCCGAGGCCAAGATCGAGCGCGGCCGTCGCGTCGACAGCATCACCCGCCAGTTCGAGGCCACGATCGGCGAGATCGTCAACACAGTCTCATCGGCCTCGACCGAACTCGAGCACTCCGCCGCCTCGCTGTCGTCAACGGCAAACCGCTCGCAGCAGATCTCGACCATGGTAGCGGCCGCGTCGGAGGAAGCCTCGACCAACGTCCAGTCGGTCGCGTCCGCCACCGAAGAGCTGTCTTCGTCGATCACCGAGATCAGCCGCCAGGTGCAGGACTCGGCGCGCATGGCCCATGACGCCGTCGAGCAGGCGCGCATGACCAATGAGCGCGTCGGCGAACTGACCAAGGCCGCCGCCCGCATCGGCGACGTCGTCGAACTGATCAACACGATCGCAGGTCAAACCAACCTGCTGGCGCTGAACGCCACGATCGAGGCGGCGCGGGCCGGTGAAGCCGGCAAGGGCTTTGCGGTCGTCGCGACCGAAGTCAAGGCGCTCGCCGAGCAGACAGCCAAGGCGACCGACGAGATCGGTCAGCAGGTCTCGGGCATTCAGGGCGCGACACAGGAATCGGTCGGCGCCATCAAGGCGATCTCAGGCACGATCGAGAAGCTGTCCGAAATCGCGTCCGCGATCGCCGCCGCGGTCGAGGAGCAGGGGGCTGCGACCCAGGAGATCTCGCGCAACGTCCAGCAGGCGGCCCAAGGCACGGAGCTGGTCTCCTCGAACGTGGTCGATGTGCAGCGCGGCGCCACCGAGACCGGCAGCGCCTCTTCGCAGGTGCTGAGTGCGGCGAAGTCGCTGGCGCAGGACAGCGATCGCTTGAAGCGCGAGGTGGCGCAGTTCCTGCAGTCGGTGCGCGCCGCCTGACGTTCACGCTGTCGGGGCGGCTGCTTCCGGCGGCCGCCTGCGAAACAGGATCTTCTGGTACAGCCAGCCGATCGCGACCAGCACCAGGCCGAGGCAGATGAACGACAGCGCGCGATAGACTCCGGTCAGCGTGGACATGTCGATCAGGAAAGCCTTGCCGATGGTGAGTGCGATCACCACCGCCGAAGCAAGTCGCGCCCGTTGCGATTGCACGAGGATGCCGATCCCGAGCAGGACCACGCCAAAGGCGAGCCAGGCGATCGAATAGGTGTATTGCTCAGCGCCGCTGGTACCGCCCAGGATCAGATTGGGGCCGTGATAGAGCCTGCGGATTTCCAAGCTCAGGTAGCTCAAAGCGAGGATGAGCGCACCGGCCGCTAAGCTGTTGGCATAGACGACCGGGCGTTGGCCGGCGACGGCGTAGGACAACAGCAGCATCAGGATGGCCGGGAAGGCGTAAGCGAGCAGCAGCAGGTTGAGAACGCTGCCTCTGATCTCGCCATGAAAGACCATCGGGTTCTCCAGGAACAGCAGCCCGAACACGCTGCCGAGCACGGCAAACGCCGTCAACAGCACCGCGCCGGCATTATGGACGATGCTGCGGCTGCGCAGGCGCAGCCGCTCGAGACCGATCGCAAGTGCGAGCGCGACAGAGACGTCGAGACCTGCTTCGGCGAGCGACGGCACGGCAAGCATGTCGCCGCCATTGACGGCGTGACGGATCTCCAGGAAGGCCAGCAGCACCGTGAACAGGATCGCGGCCGCCTCGATCGCACGCAGCGGTGCATCGTCGGCGCGCGGGCGCATTAGATAGCTCGCGCCCCAGAACGAAGCAGCCGGCACGCCATAGCCCCATAGCAGCCAGTTGAAGATCGGCGTGGTGCCGACGTCGTCGCCGACGATGCGCGGCTCGTAGCCGATCCGGGCCACCACGAGGCCGGCAAAGACAGCCGCCAGCGTCCGCAGGAACGGGATCGGCCGCTGCGTGGCGATCCAGGCCGTGCCCAGCGATGTCAGCGCCAGCGCGATCGTCAGCCAGCCCTTCTCCAAGGCGAAGGTCAGTGCGAGCGCCAGCGCG
>NZ_CAFK01000296.1 GCF_000239815.1 Bradyrhizobium sp. STM 3843
AGCCGTGGCTGCCGCTTGGTGAGGCCCGCTGCAATGTCGCGGAGCAGCAGGACGATCCCAATTCGTTGCTGAACCTCTATCGCGAGCTGATCGCGCTGCGACGGCGGACACCATGCCTGACCTCAGGCGACTATATTCCGCTGCGGGCGCGCAACGATCTCCTGACTTATCTCCGCGTGCTGGGCCGGGATGAACTCGTTATCGTTCTCAATCTGGTCAACGAACCGCGGCGCTGGGAGTGCGAAGGCCCAGCGACCTGTCTGCTCTCGACCGATCGCCACCAACAGCGGCATGCGCTGAATGGCCCGGTTCAGTTGCAGGCGAATGAAGGTTTGATTGTCGCCCGGCGCCACACGTCAGGCTGAAGGCGCAGCCAGCGCGCCGCAGCCAGGATCGTCGTTGCGGCTCTATTCGGCGAGGCCGAGGGCCTTCAGATGCGCAGCACCGGCGCGGACATGGTCGTGGTTGCGCAGCTCAAGGATCAGACGGGGCTTAGAGGTCAGCTGGCCGAGCGCACGAAACACCGCGGCCCAGGGGATATTGCCCTCGCCCGGCGCCCAATGGCGGTCGCCATAGCCATCGGTGTCCTGCAGATGCACATGCGCCAGCATGTCGCCAGCTGCATCGACATAATGGTCGACCGGCGGTGCCCCGGTTGAATGATGCGCATAGTTGGCATGACCGGTGTCAAGCGAGACCCGCACCTTGGCGCTGCCGAGCGCCTTGGCCAGATGGACGCGATCCTTGGGATCCTTGTCCTCGATGTTCTCGATCACGATCTCGCAGCCAGCCTGCTCGGCGCGCGCGATCACGTCGCCAAGCGTCGCACGAACGCGCTCGATCAGGCCTTCGCGGTTCTCGCTATCGAGATTGTTGTAGTCCCAGGTCGTGTAGGGCGAGTGGATCACCATATGCGTCGCGCCGAGGAACTCGGCGACTTCGAGCCCCTGCAGCAGGCGCTTGGTCACGGCGCGGCGGATCAAGGGATCATGGCTGTCGATCTTGAATCCCCAGAACGGGCCGTGGATGCCGCGCCGCCCGGTGTGGCCGTCCAGCATGGCCTTGATGTCGCAAGCGATCGCGCGCCAGTCGCTATCGAGCACTTCGGCGCGGGAAAAATCCTGGATCTCGAGATCGCGCTGGCGTTCCAGCAGCCAGTCGCGATGCGCGGGGATGGATTTGATGGAGAGCGCAGCGCCGAGCACGAGCAGCGATTCGGACATGTCGTGGATTCCTTGGCCATCGTCTGCGACAGGCGTGAGCGCTAGCCCGGTTTGATGACGGTCCGGTGAAGAGGGGGCGGAGATGGCCGCGACCTATCAAGCCAGCACGTTTGAAGCAAGCATCCTTGGAGTAGTGAGATTGTCGGTCCCGCTACTTGACGTAGGCGAGGTTTTTGCAAGAATGCGGTAATTTCGTGTTGGAAATGGGGGCTGCCGTGCGGGCTGGACTTGCGATGTTGTTGTTCGTGCTGGTGGTGGCGCTGGTGTCGCCCGCTCAAGCGCGCGGTCCTTACGGCTCGATTTCGGCCGCGGGCTGGTCGGGCGGCGCCTATACCGACGACAAGACCGGCGCGTTCACCAGCTGCATCGCGAGCGCTAGCTACAAGAGCGGCATCACCTTCAGCGTCGTGGTGTCCAAGACCTATGAATGGGCGCTGGCCTTCATCCATCCGAGCTGGACACTGACACCAGGACAGAAATTCCCGATCGTGCTGAGCTTCGACGGCCGCAACACCTTCAATGTGGACGGCACCGTGTTCTCGACCAATATGGTCGCAGTGCCGATGCCGGTCGACTCCGCGCTGGTCAAGAGCTTTCGAGCGGCCAAAACCATGTCGGCCTTTGCGCAAGGCAATCTGTTTCAGTTCACCCTTGACGGCACCGCGGTGATGCTGCCTGCGCTGGTCTATTGTGCCAAGACGGTCAATCAAGGCGGCCTTGCGGCTGCGACCAATTTCATGGCGGGCGTCACGCGCGCCGCCGCCGTGCCGCATCAGCCGGCTCCGCCGCCGGTCACCGCGACGGCGAATGCGAAGCCGTCCAGGCCGCAGGGCGCTTCAGCTGAATTGCAGTTGGAGGCGATGCAGATCGCCTCGAATTTCATCCTCAAGGCAGCGCTGTCACATCCGTCGATCCTGGGTGGCGGCGAAAAGCCGGTGTGGTTGATGCCGGGCGGGGTGGCCTGGAAGGCCGACAACGCCACCGGTTTCGTTCGGATCGTGCCGCCCGAGCCCAATGTCGACGGACTGGAGGTCGCCGCCATCATCGTCGGCAACGATGCGCGGGACTGCAAAGGCAAGTTCATCTCCGCACGCAACAGCGAGCTGGTCGACAGCCAGGTCGTGTTCCGCGGCATGTCGTCATGCGAGGACAGCGAGAAGTCTGACATCACCGAGTACTTCATCTTCCCGCGCAAGGCCGGCGGCTTCGTTCTCTTCTCCGTGATCACGCCGACCAAGGCGTTGGGCCAACAGGCGCAGGGGCCGCAGCGTGATGAGGCCAATGCCGCCTTCCGCAAGGCGGCATACACCTCGATCGCGCAGTAGAGGAGTGGGCGAGGCCTGCTGCATTGTTGTCGTGTCGCGGAGGCCTCATGGTTCGAGACGGCGCTTCACGCCTCGTCACCGTGAGGGTCCATATATGAGCTCGCTGCGAAGCGGGCCTCATCCCGAGGAGCATCGCGGCGCGATGCGTTTCGAAGGATGAACCGAGAAAAAGATTCTCGAGCTGCTGACCTTGCACCCTATTTGCGCCTCGGCCGCCGCACCGCGCGCACCTTGCCGCTGCTGCCGCCGCCGCAATAGAACTGGTCGCCGCCGTCGGACTCCAGCCCGGACACCGTGATGCCCTCGGGCATGTCGAGCTGTTCGAGCACTTCGCCGCTCTGCGGATCGATGCGGCGCAACGCGCCGGCCTCATCTTCCCAGCTGCCGTGCCAGAGTTCGCCGTCGACCCAGGTCACGCCGGTGACGAAGCGGGTGCAGGGAATGGTGCGCAGGATCTTGCCCGTATCGGGATCGATCTGGTGGATCTTGCGCTCGCGATAGACGCCGACCCAGAGCGTTCCTTCCGCCCAGGCCATGCCGGAGTCGCCGCCACCACCCGGCGCCGGAATCGTCGCCAGCACCTTGCCGCTCGCGGGATCGATCTTCTGGATGCGGTTTTCGGCGAGCTGAAACAGATGCCGGCCGTCGAACGCGGTCCCGGCATGCGCGGGGACGTCGAGCGAACGCTGCACCGTGCCATCGGCCGGATCGAACGCCCTCAATGTCTCGCCGGCTGCGAACCAGACCTTCTGCCCGTCATAGGTGACGCCGCCGACCTGCCTGGTATCCGCGAACGGACCATATTCTCTGACGATCTCCGCTGCGCTTCGCTTCATCTGTCCGCTCCTGTCGTCTGCAATGCAGAAAGCCTATTCGCTCGGCAGCGACGCCGGGAGTAACAAGGTAGTCGCGAATCCCGGCAGCAGCGGGCAGGTCCAGCGCCGGGCGGGTCCGCGCCCGAACGCCTGCACCTTTCCGGCGAGCAGCAGCTCGTCAAGCGCCCGCTGCACGGTGCGCTGGCTGGCACCGAGCGCAAGCGACAGGCCGGAGCTCGACCAGGCCTCGCCATCGGCAAGACAGGCCAGGACGGCCGCATGCTCATCTTCGATCGGCTGCGTCAGCACCACCACCTCCTGCGCGCGGATCGGCAAAAGCGCAAAGCCTGCCTTGGTCGCGGTCACCTCGGCCAGCGGCTGCATGGCCTGTCGCAGCCGTCCGATTTCGACGCGCAGCCGCGCGCGATGCGATTCATCCGCTTCCTTGCCGCGGAACGCCTGCGCGATCAGCGTGCCGCGCGGCACGTCGCCCGGCCATGCCTCGGCCAGCGCGCGGGCAAGCGAAAACAGCACCGGCCGCCGGGCAAGCGGGACCACCAGGCGGCCGTGACGCATGGTCAGACGGCAGGCATCGACGACGAATGCATCGGAGCGGAGCAGCGCTTCGACGTCGGCAAGCTGCAACAGCTGTTCCCCGTCGCGCGAGATCAACCGTGCCGCGGGCGCGGTCAAGGCGCGCGACGCCTGTTCGATCTCGGCGATCAGTTCTTGGATGCCGGCACGCCGTGCCGCGTGCTCGGCACGTTCGAGCGCGGCGCGTGCGGCCTTGGTCTGCAGGCGCCGCATCGCCAGCCCTGCGACGATCAATTCGTAGACCGCCCGCGATGCCGGCGGCAGCGGTCCCGGATCGAGCGCGGCGAGGCGCTGCTCGGCCTCGTCGAGCTGGCCGATCAGGAGCAGCCGGCGGATCTCGAGGCTGCGTGCATGCGCGGCGTTCAGCCGGTCGCCATGCCTGTCGAGCGTCGCCCGCGCCGCCTCCAGCGCCTTGGTCGGCCAGCGCAGGTCGCGCGAGGCCAGCGCGATTTCGGCTTCGGCGACGATGCAGCGGGCGCGCGCCACCGCCTCGCTCGGGCCGAATGCGCCCGCTGCACGCCGCAGCAACGCCTTGGCGCGCACGAAATCACCGAGCCGCGCCATGGCAATGCCGCGCAGCGCCAGCGCGGGCGCATCCTCGCGCAGGGCCACCCGGTTCAGCGCGCCGAGCGCATCACCCGAAGCCAGCGCCAGCGCCGCAGCCGTAATCAGCGAGTCCATGCAAATCCCGCCACACTTGTAACTCTCACCCCTGTAGGGACCGATCCTAGTCTAGCTCGCGGTCAACACGCAAAGGATCACACCATGACCTCTCATCCGACCGGAACACGCGAAGACTGGCTGGCCGCTCGATTGGAGCTGCTGCAGGCCGAGAAGGAACTGACGCGGCAGAGCGATGCGCTGGCGCAGCGGCGGCAGGCGCTGCCCTGGGTGCGCGTCGACAAGGACTATCGCTTCGACACCGACGAGGGGCCGGCCTCGCTGCCGGACCTCTTCAACGGATGCTCGCAGCTCCTGGTCTACCATTTCATGTTCGGCCCGGACTTTGCTGCCGGCTGCCCCTCTTGCTCGATGATCGCCGACGGCTTCAACGGCTTCGCGGTGCATCTCGCCCATCACGACGTGATGCTGTGGGCGGTCTCGCGTGCGCCGCTGGCCAAGCTCAAAACCTATAAGAAGCGGATGGGCTGGACCTTTCCCTGGGCCTCCTCGGCCGGCAGCGATTTCAATTTCGACTTCAACGTCTCGATCACCGAGGACCAGCAGCGCAAGGGCGGCACCGAATATAATTATCAGCCGAGCCCCGCCCGCAGCGCGGCCGATGTGCCGCCTAAGGCGGCGCAGGTTGCGTCCACTTGCGGAACCGATGGCGCGACCTTCATGCGCGACCGTCCCGGCATGAGCGCGTTCGTGTGCGAAGATGGCGTCATCTACCACACCTATTCAGCCTATGCGCGCGGCCTCGACGGGCTGTGGGGCAGCTATCAATGGCTCGATCGGGCGCCCAAGGGACGCAACGAGAGCGGCATGTGGTGGCGCCGTCACGACGAGTATGGCGCGCACTGATAACGCAGACAGAGGCGGCCGATCGATGAAGCAATCGCCATTAAGAGACAGAGCAACTCCCGGCGTGGCCGATTGGCTGAGCCTCGCGGCCGCTCCGACCTTCGCGTTCATGGCGCTGGCGAGCGGCGTGCTCAGCACCGGCATGCCGGACCCGCTCTGCACAACCGCAGGACAAGGAATGACGATGAATCCGATGTTGCTGATGTACGTGCTGATGAGCGTCTTCCATCTCGGGCCCTGGCTCAGGCTGTTGGACCGATGGCGGATCGGCCGGCGCTTGATGACGGCTGCGGAGCGCTACCTGCCATGAAGCAGCGGCACCGGGCCGTTCCGTCGTGCGCCGAAGCTCAGGCCTCGGCCACGACCTTCAACGCCTCGGCCCGGATCTCTTCCACCAACCGTTCCTTGAGGGCGACGAATTCGGCCGAGGTCTTGACCTTGTAGGAGCGCGGATGCGGCAGCTCGATCTTGATGTCGGCCTTGATCCGCCCGGGCCGCGCGCTCATCACCAGCACACGACTGCCGAGGAAGATCGCTTCCTCGATGTCGTGGGTCACGAACAGCACCGTCTTGCGGTCGCGTTCCCAGATGCCGAGCAGCATTTCCTGCATCAGGACGCGGGTCTGGTTGTCGAGCGCGCCGAACGGCTCGTCGAGCAGCAGGATTTTCGGATCGTTGGCGAGCGCGCGCGCGATCGCGGTGCGCTGCTGCATGCCGCCGGAGAGCTGTTTCGGCCAGTGGTTGGCAAATCCGCTCAATCCGATCTGCTGGATGAAGCGATCGGCGATCTTGCCACGCTCGGTGTCTGGCACCCCGCGTTCGCGGAGGCCGAAAGCGATGTTGTCGCGCACGGTGAGCCAGGGGAACAACGTGTAGGACTGGAACACCATGCCGCGATCGGCGCCGGGGCCGGTTACCTCGCGGCCGTCGAGCAGCACGCGGCCGGACGTCGGTCGGTCGAGCCCGGCCACGATGCGCAGCAGCGTCGACTTGCCGCAGCCGGAGGGACCTAGGATGGTGACGAAATCATTGTCGCCGATCGCAAGATCGATCGGCTCCAGCGCGCGGGTTGGTGCATGACCGGCGCGGGCCGGGAAGGTGCGCGAGACCTGCGCGATGCGAAGCATGGTCATGCGAGCTTCCACGGGAACAGCCAGGCGTTGAACGCCTTGAACAGGAAGTCCGAGATCAGCCCGATCAGGCCGATCACGATGATGCCGAAGATGATCTGGCCGGTGTTGAGCAGCGCCTGGCTGTCGGTGATCATGTGGCCGATGCCGGACGACGATCCGATCAGTTCGGCGACGATCACATAGGTCCAGGCCCAGCCCAGCACCAGCCGAAGGATTTCGGCGATCTCCGGCGCGGCTGACGGCAGCAGCACGCGGCCGATGATGCCGCGGTCGCTGGCGCCGAGCGTATAGGCGGCTTCGACCAGATCGCGCCGGGTGTTGCCGACCGCGACCGTGATCATCAGGATGATCTGGAACACCGAGCCGATGAAGATGATCAGGAGCTTCTGCAATTCGCCGATCCCAGCCCACAGGATCAAGAGTGGAATGAAGGCGGACGCCGGCAGATAGCGCGCGAAGGAGACGAACGGCTCCAGGAACGCCTCGATCGGCTTGTAGGCGCCCATCAGGACCCCGATCGGCACTGCGATGGCCGCGGCCAGCACGAAGCCGCCGACCACGCGCCAGATCGTCATGCCGATATCGAACACGAAGCCATATTTCGCGAGCAGGTCCCAGCCCTCGTGCAGCATCGTCAGGGGATCGGCGAGGAAGGTCTTCGGCACATAGCCGCCGAACGTCGCCAGCGCCCATACGAGGACGAACAGCACGAAGAAGGCAAGGCCGAGCACCGTGCGGGAGGTCGTGCTGACGGGATCGAGAGGACGGATCACGAGAGAAGGGCTTTCTCAATGTGTAGGATGGGTAGAGCGAACAGGTCGGATCGTCCGACCCGTTCGCGAAACCATCGCTGCAAGGCTGAATTGATGGGTTTCGCTTCGCTCTACCCATCCTACGGATTCGTCACGACGCGTCCTACTTGATGAAGCTCGCGTCGTAGATGTCGTTGAGATCAGGCGCCTGCTTGATGATGCCGATCTCGAGCAGGAGCTCGGCCGCGTCCTTGTTGAAGCTCTTGAACTCGGTCTCGAAGAACTTCTGGTTGGCGGCCTTGTCCTGCCAGCGCAGATATTTCGCCGAATTCCCGAACTGCTCGGCCGATTGTTTGACGTCGGCGCCCATGATCTCGTAGGCCTTGGCCTGGTCCTTGGCGATCACGTCGAGCGCCTCGAAATAGCTGTCGGCCAGCGCCTTGGCCGCCTTCGGATTCTCGGCGAGGAATTTCGGCGTGCAGCCGAACGTGTCCATGACCATGGGATAGTCGAGCGTGGTGGCGATGATCTTGCCCTTGTCGGGGGCGGCGCGCACCGTCGACAGATACGGCTCGTAGGTCATCGCCGCGTCGTTCTGGCCGGAGACGAAGGCCTGCGCCGCTGCTGCGGGCTCCAGGTTCACCACCGTCACGTCCTTGACCGAGAGGCCGTTCTTCTTGAGCATCCAGGCCAGCGTGAAATAGGGCGCGGTGCCGGGCGCGGAGGCCGCGACCTGCTTGCCTTTAAGGTCCTTGATCGCGGCGATGTCGTTGCGCACGGCCATGCCGTCGGCGCCGTAGCTCTTGTCGAGCTGGAAGATCTGCTTGGTGGCGACTCCGTTGGCGTTCCAGGAAATCCAGGTCTCGACGGTCGTCGCTGCGCACTGGATGTCGCCCGAGGCGATCGCCAGATGGCGATCCTTCTGCGGGATCTTCTTCAAGGTGACGTCGAGGCCGTTCTTCTTGAAGATGCCGGCTTCCTTCGCCAGCGTCAGCGGCGCAAAGCCGGTCCATCCGGAAATGCCGACGCCGACTTTCACGTCGTCGGCATAAGCGGGTGCAGAGGCCAGGAGGGTGGTGGCCAGAGCGGCCGATATCGCGAGGGCCCCGAAGCTGCGCATCATCGTCGTCCTTTGCTGGTTGAGTGTGTCGTCCGTTGGTCCATGTGCGGCGTTCGCACAATCTGCAAAACGTGCTTGCAAGTCTCGTGCTGGAGGGTGGTCCGCATCGTCTCCTCTCAGCTCCCTTTGAAGCGCGCGACGAGCCGGTGCGACTCGCCGGGATAGATCAGCCGCACCGCGGTGATCGGCCGCGCCTTGCGCCAGGTGTGGCGCTCGATGACGAGGCAGGCCGCGCCGGTTGCGATATCGAGCGCCCCTGCCGTCGGCTTGTCGGCGACGATGGCGCTGATCGCGTGCTCGGCCTCGGTCCAGGGCACATGATGCAGCAGCCACGAGCCCGGCGGATCCGCCGCGAAATCCGCACTCGCCGCGCCGGGCACCGCTTCAAGATCGATCAAGCGGTCCTCGAGCGCGAACGGCACGCCGTCAGCGTTATGACGGCAGGTGATCGCAATTACCTTGCGCGCTCCCTTGACGCCCAATCGCTCGCGGTCGCCTGCATTCGCGCTACGCCGTGCGCGGCTGATCAGCTCATAGCCGTAAGCGCGGCCGAGCGTGGTGATCTCGGCGCGGATGTCGGGGGTCTTCAACACCGCCGACAGATATTGCGGCCGGCGTACGAAGGTGCCGGCGCGCCGGCGGCGTTCGATCAGGTCGGCCTGGGCAAGCTCGGACAGCGCCTTGTTGACGGTCATGCGCGAGCAGCGGTAGCGCGCCATGATCTCGTGCTCGAACGGAATGCGGTGCCCGGGCGGCCATTCGCCGGTCAGGATCCGCCGCTCAATGTCGAGCCGGATCTGCTTGTACAGCGTCGGCCGGCCCGACGATTCCGGCCTGCCGCGGCTTGCCGCAAGGCTCATGCGACCAGCCTCCGGATGGTCTCATTGAAAGCCGCGCGCGCCGTGTCGCGCAGCCGGTGGCGGCCGCGTTCGACCAGCTTGGTGCCACCGGCCCAGACGCAATCAATGGCGTCGTTCGATGTCGCGAAAATCCAGCCGTCGAGGATCGCGTCGCCCTTGCGGGCGGCGAGCGAGGGGTGCGTCATGTCCAGCGTGACAATGTCGGCGCGCGCGCCGACCTGCAGTCCGACACAGGTTTGCGCCAGCGCTTGCGCGCCGCCGGCGAGCGCCTGATCGAACAGCGCGCGCCCTGTCGAACGCGCGGAGCCGCCGGCGAGCACGTTGCGTTCGCGATGCGTCAGCCGCTGGGCATATTCGAGCTGGCGCAATTCGTCGGTGATGCCGATAAGCACGTTGGAGTCGCTGCCGATGCCGAAACGCCCGCCGGCCGCGAGAAAGTCCCGCGCCGGGAAGATGCCGTCGCCGAGGCTGGCTTCGGTGACCGGGCACAGACCGGCGACCGCGCCGCGCGCGGCCAGAGTAGTCGTCTCATCAGGCGTCATATGGGTGGCATGGATCAGGCACCAGCGCCCGTCGATGTCGGCATTATCGAGCAGCCATGCGACAGGCCGCTGGCCCGACCAGGCCAGAGAGTCTTCGACCTCCTTCACCTGCTCCGCAGTATGGATGTGGATCGGGCCCCCTTCGGCGAGCGGGAGAAGCGTCTTCAGCTCATCGGGGGCAACGGCGCGCAGGCTATGCGGCGCAATGCCGATATTGGTGCCCGGCATCGCACTGATGGCCTGGCGCGATGCCGCGAGCAGCTTTGCGAACTGATCGACGTTGCAGATGAAGCGGCGTTGACCCTCATGCGGCGCAGCGCCGCCGAATCCGCCATGCGCGTAGAAGCTCGGCAACAGGGTCAGGCCGATCCCGGATGTCTGCGCCGCGCTCGCGATCCGGGTCGCCATCTCCGCAATGTCGGCGTAGGGACTGCCGTCGCGGTCGTGATGCAGATAATGGAATTCGCCGACGCGGGTGAAGCCGCGCTCCAGCATCTCGACATAGAGCAGCGTCGCGACGTCGGCGACATCGTCTGGGGTCATCGCGAGCGCGAAGCAATACATCGTCTCACGCCAGGTCCAGAACGTATCGGTGGACTCGCCGCGCAGTTCGGCCAATCCCGCCATGCCGCGCTGGAATGCATGGCTGTGCAGGCTGGCGATACCAGGGATCGCCAGCGCGTGCCGTTCATCATTGCCGCCCGGCGCCGCGCCAACCGTCACGCCCATGATGAGACCATCGGTCACCGTGAGCTGCACGTCATCGGCCCAGCCCGAAGGGAGCAGTGCGGATGCGAAGTGCAAGGACGCCATTGTCGAAGCCCGCTGGACAGATCGGTCGAGGCGAGATTATGTATAGACATATGGCCCCGTCAAGCTTTCGTGATCCCGGGAGGCAGCATGGCCGAGCGTTTCGATCGGATCTGGCACAATGCGCGGCTCGCGACCTTGCGGGAAGATCTGCCCGGGCTCGGACTGGTCGAGAACGGGGTGATCGCGGCGCGTGAGGGGCGCATCGCCTTTGCCGGCGCGCGTGCAGATTTCCCGGTCGATGCCGATGCGCCGGAGCGGATCGATTGTGAGGGACGCTGGATCACGCCCGGTCTCATCGATTGCCACACGCACCTCGTCTATGGCGGCGACCGCGCGCATGAGTTCGAGCTGCGGCTGAAGGGCGCGAGCTATGAGGAGATCGCCCGCGCCGGCGGCGGCATCGTCTCCACCGTTGCGGCGACGCGCGCGGCGAGCGAGGCCGAACTAATTGCCGCCGCGCTGCCGCGGCTTGATGCGCTGCTCGGTGAAGGCGTCACCACGATCGAGATCAAGTCCGGTTATGGGCTGAACACGGAGACGGAGCTGCGCCAGCTCGCGGCTGCTCGTGCGCTCGCGAACGAGCGGGCAGTTGCGATCCGCACCACCTTCCTCGGCGCGCACGCCTTGCCTGCAGAGGCCGGCGGCGACAAGGACCGCTACATCGATCTCGTCTGCCAGGAGATGCTGCCCGCTGTCGCCAGCGCGGGGCTTGCCGATGCCGTCGATGCGTTCATGGAAGGTATCGCCTTTTCCGGCACACAGACCGCGCGCGTCTTCCGCGCGGCGAAGGCGCTGGGCCTGCCGGTCAAACTGCATGCGGACCAATTGTCCAATCTCGGCGGCGCCAAGCTGGCGGCGGATTTCGGCGCGCTCTCGGCCGACCATCTCGAACATACCGATGCCGACAGCGCGGCGGCAATGGCCCGGGCCGGAACCGTGGCCGTGCTGTTGCCCGGTGCCTACTATTTCATTCGCGAGACGCACAGGCCGTCCATCGATCTGTTCCGTGCGCACGGCGTGCGACTGGCGCTCGCGACCGACTGCAATCCCGGCACCTCGCCGCTCACCTCGCTGCTGCTCGTCGTGAACATGGCGGCGACCTTGTTCCGGATGACGGTCGACGAATGCCTGGCCGGCGTGACGCGGGAGGGAGCGCGCGCGCTCGGCCTGCTCGGTGAGACCGGGACGCTCGAAGCCGGCAAGTGGTGCGATCTCGCGATCTGGGACATCGGCCGTCCCGCCGAGCTGGTCTATCGCATCGGCTTCAATCCGCTGCAGCGCCGGGTGTGGAGAGGGCAATGACAGCCATCATTGTGACGCCGGGCCGCGTCAGCTTCAGTGAGCTCGTGCCGGTGCTCGTCGCTGGTGCGAGCATCGAGCTCGACCCGTCATCTTGGCCGGCTGTCGACGCAGCGGCCGCGATCGTGACCGAGGCCGCGCAGGGCCGTGAGCCCATCTACGGAATCAATACGGGTTTCGGCAAGCTGGCGTCCAAGCGGATTCCGTCCGATCAGACCACGGCTCTCCAGCGCAACCTGATCCTGTCGCATTGCTGTGGCGTCGGCGCACCGACACCCGAGCCGATCGTGCGGCTGATGATGGCGCTGAAGATCGTCTCGCTCGGCCGCGGCGCCTCCGGCGTGCGTCGTGCCATCATCGAACAATTGCAGGCGATGCTGGCGCGGGGCGTCTATCCGCTGGTGCCGCAGCAGGGGTCGGTCGGCGCCTCCGGCGATCTTGCGCCGCTTGCGCATATGGCGGCGGTGATGATCGGCGAGGGCCAAGCCATCGTCGATGGCCGGATCGTTTCGGGGCGCGAGGCGTTGGCCGCCGCGGGGTTGTCGCCGCTCACGCTCGGGCCGAAGGAGGGGCTGGCGCTGATCAACGGCACCCAGTTCTCGACCGCCTATGCGATCGCAGGCCTTATCCGCGCGCATGATCTCGGGTGTGCGGCACTGGTTACGGGCGCGCTGTCGGTCGATGCGGCGATGGCCTCGACCGCGCCATTCCGGCCCGAGATCCAGGCGCTGCGCGGGCATGCCGGGCAGATCGCCGCGGGCGCGATCCTGACAGAGCTGTTGAACGGCAGCGCCATCCGCATGTCGCATCTCGAGGGCGACGAGCGCGTGCAGGATCCGTATTGCCTGCGCTGTCAGCCGCAGGTGACCGGCGCCGCACTCGACGTCTTTGCGCAGGCCGCGCGCACGCTTGTCGGCGAAGCCAACGCCGTCACCGACAATCCACTGGTGCTGGTCGACACCGGCGAGATCGTTTCCGGCGGCAATTTTCACGCCGAGCCGGTGGCCTTCGCAGCGGATCAGATCGCGCTGGCATTGTCCGAGATCGGCGCCATCAGCGAGCGCCGGATCGCGACGCTGGTGGACCCTGCGCTCAATTTCGGCCTGCCGCCGTTCCTCACTTCGGAACCCGGGCTCAATTCCGGCTTCATGATCGCCGAGGTCACGGCGGCGGCGCTGTTCGCCGAGAACAAGCAGCGCGCGCTGCCGTGCTCGATCGATTCCACGCCGACCAGCGCCAACCAGGAAGATCATGTCTCGATCGCCGCGCATGCCGCGCGACGATTGCTCGACATGTGCGACAATCTCGCGCAGATCCTCGGCATCGAGCTTCTGGTCGCGGCCCAAGGAATCGAGCTGCGCGCGCCGCATGCAACGAGCGCTGCGCTCGCCGCCGTCATCGCTGCCTTGCGCGCCAAGGTGCCGCCGCTCGGCAGCGATCGCTACATGGCCGACGATATCGCCAAGGCCGGCGCACTGGTCGCAAGCTGTGCCTTACTGGCTGCTGCGGCCCGCGCGCTCGGCCGCGACCCGTTCCCCAAGCTTTGATGAGAGGGATTTTTGTCATGAACCGACGCCTCGACAATGAGCGGGTGATCCGCGCACCTGTTGGCAGCGAGATCAGCGCCAAGAGCTGGCTGACCGAAGCGCCGCTGCGCATGCTCATGAACAATCTCGATCCCGATGTCGCCGAGAAGCCGAGCGAGCTGATCGTCTATGGCGGCATCGGCCGCGCCGCGCGCGACTGGGAGAGTTTTGATCGCATCGTTGCTTCCTTGCGGAGGCTCGAGGCCGACCAGACCCTGGTGGTGCAGTCAGGCAAGCCGGTCGGCATCTTCCGCACCCATCCGGACGCACCGCGCGTGCTGATCGCGAATTCGAACATCGTGCCGCATTGGGCGACGCTCGATCATTTCAACGCGCTCGATAAACTCGGCCTGATGATGTACGGCCAGATGACCGCGGGCTCCTGGATCTATATCGGCAGCCAGGGCATCGTGCAGGGCACCTACGAGACCTTCGTCGAGGTCGGCCGCCGACATTATGGCGGCGATCTCGCCGGCAAGTGGATTCTCACCGCCGGCCTCGGCGGCATGGGCGGCGCGCAGCCGCTCGCCGCGACCATGGCGGGCGCCTCGATGCTGGCGGTCGAGTGCCAGCCGAGCCGCATCGAGATGCGGCTGCGCACCGGCTATCTCGACCGTCAGGCGGCCACGCTCGACGAGGCTCTGGCGCTGATGGCCGAGGCTGCAAAGACCAAGAAGCCGGTCTCGGTCGGCCTGCTCGGCAACGCCGCGGAGATCTTCCCCGAACTCGTCCGTCGCGGCGTGCGGCCGGACGTCGTGACCGACCAGACCAGCGCACATGATCCGATCAACGGGTATCTGCCGAAAGGCTGGACTCTCGCGCAGTGGGAGGCCAAACGCGCCAGCGATCCCAAGGCGGTCGAACTGGCGGCAAAGACGTCGATGGTCGGGCACGTCCAGGCGATGCTGGACTTTCACAGCCGCGGCGTGCCGACGCTCGACTATGGCAACAACATCCGCCAGATGGCCAAGGACATGGGCCTTGCCAACGCTTTCGATTTTCCCGGCTTTGTCCCGGCCTATATCAGGCCGCTGTTCTGCCGCGGCATCGGCCCGTTCCGCTGGGCCGCACTCTCGGGCGATCCCGAGGACATCTTCAAGACCGACGCCAAGGTGAAGGAGCTGTTGCCCGAGAACAAGCACCTGCACAATTGGCTCGACATGGCGAAGTCACGCATCAAGTTCCAGGGCGTGCCGGCGCGGATCTGCTGGGTCGGGCTCGGCGATCGCCATCGTCTGGGTGTCGCCTTCAACGAGATGGTGGCACGAGGCGAACTGAAGGCGCCGATCGTGATCGGCCGCGATCATCTCGATAGTGGCTCGGTCGCGAGCCCGAACCGCGAGACCGAGGCGATGCGCGACGGCTCGGATGCGGTATCCGACTGGCCGCTGCTCAACGCGCTCCTGAATTGCGCAAGCGGCGCGACCTGGGTGTCGCTGCATCATGGCGGCGGCGTGGGCATCGGCTATTCCCAGCATGCCGGCATGGTGATCGTGGCCGATGGCACGCCAGATGCCAAGCAACGGCTGGAGCGCGTGCTCTGGAACGATCCGGCCAGCGGCGTCATGCGTCATGCCGACGCAGGCTACGACGAGGCGATCGCATGTGCGCGCGAGAAGGAGCTCGATCTGCCGAGTCTGGGCGCGTGATGCAATGGCCTGCGGGTGGTCATTCGCCCGGAAAGCGTGCGTGCTGGGGCAGGTCGTCTGTGATGTCGTGCCACGGCGCCTTTGAAACGACGAACATGTGCATCGACGGACGGATGCTCGGGGCATCGACCAGCGTGCCCATGGTGACATGGGCATAGGCACCGTCGCGGACGACGGAGAAGAGCAGGGATCCGCAGCGCCGGCAGTGCACGTCATGCGCGGCGGAAGCATCGCCGTAGATCAAGGTGGCGTCGGCCCCTGCCGCGATCGCGAGATGTTCGCGCCGGATGCCGGCAAAGGGCTTGAACGCTGATCCAGTCGCCCGCCGACAGTCGCTGCAATGACAGTTCATGGCATATTCGAAGGCGTCCGCGACCTGATAGCAAACGGTGCCGCAGAGGCACCGACCCGTCAGGCGGCGTGATGGAGGCCGTGCCGCGTCAGTCATCATGATGCCCTACGAAGGTCCGCGCTGCACCGATCCTAGCACGGTGCGGCGGACGAGGATCGAGCTGATCAAGGCGCAGGAACAGCTGCTCGGCGGGGCGAACCGCGCGAACGCGCGTGAAACTGTCTCGACCTGCCGAGCCTGGAATGATGATGACCTGATGACATCGGGGCCGCCGCGGCGGATGGAACCCGGCCGGAGAGATGATGCGCATCCTCCAACCCGCCCGATCGGGCAGGGTGCGGTCGATTTCGAGCGCCGAATGCGTGATGGCGTGTTATGCTTCCCGTAAGATTCCGGGGGAATGTGTGTCGATGTGTACCAGCTGCTCGTTGTCTGCCACGCCACAGCGAACCGACAGTTCTGCTGGATTTAAGAGGACGCTCAACATCTTAACGCTCAGCCTTGCAGCCGCTTTGGTGGGCTGCGGGGAACAGAAGCCGCAGCCGCAGGCAGCTGCTGCCCCGCCGGTCACCGTGGCCCAGCCGGTCAAGCGCACCGTCACCGACTGGGACGAGTTCACGGGCCGCTTCGACGCGATGGAGGAGGTGCAGGTGCGCGCCCGCGTCGGCGGTTACGTCACCTCGATCGAGTTCCAGGACGGTGCGATCGTCCACGCCGGCGATCTGCTCTATGTGATCGATTCCAGGCCGTTCGAGGCGGTGGCCGAGCAGGCGGAGGGGCAACTCGCGGACGCCAGGGCCAAGACCGAGCTGGCGCGGCGCGAATTCGACCGTGCAACGACCCTCAACCAAACCCAGGCGGTCTCCGACTCCGTCGTTGACCAGCGCCGTCAGGCGCTGCAATCGGCGCAGGCCGCCGAGACCCAGGTCGAAGGCGTGATGAAGGCAGCCAAGCTGAACGTCGAATTCACCCACGTGCTGGCGCCGATCACCGGCCGGATCAGCCGGCACCTGGTCAGTGCCGGCAATCTCGTGCAGGGCAGCGACACCGGCACCTCGACGCTGCTGACCTCGATCGTCACGCTCGACCCGATCTACATCTATTTCGACATGGACGAGGCGACCTACCAGAAGAACTCGCGGCTGTGGTTCGAGGGCAAGCGGCCGAGCTCGCGCGACACGCCGAACCCGGTGCAGGTCACGCTGACCGGCGAGACCAAGCCGTCACATGACGGCACCGTCAACTTTCTCGACAACCGGCTGGACGTCTCGACCGGCACGCTGCGCAGCCGCGCCGTGATCCAGAACAAGGACCTCTCGATTCTGCCCGGGCAGTTCGGCCGCGTTCGCCTGATCGGCTCCCTGCCTTATGAGGCGCTGCTGATTCCGGACACCGCTGTCGCTACCGACCAGTCGCGCAAGATCGTCTTTGTGGTCAAGGCCGATGACACCGTCGAGGCTCGCGCGGTCGTGCTCGGGCCGCTGGATGATGGCCTGCGCGTGATCCGCGAAGGGCTGAAGGCGGAGGATCGCGTCATCATCGATGGCATCCAGCGCGCGCGGGTGGGTGCCAAGGTGGCGCCGCATCCGGCTGCGAGCGGCACGTAACGGCGACAAGTCATAGGCGCAAACTCATGAATCTCGGGCGGCTCTCCATCAACCAGCCCATCCTGGCGATGGTGCTGTCGATCGTGCTCCTGATCGTAGGTGCGATCGCCTATCCGACCTTGCCGGTCTCGGAATATCCGCAAGTTGTGCCGCCGACCGTGGTGGTCACCACGCAATATCCCGGCGCCTCCGCGCAGACCGTCTCCGACACGGTGGCTGCGCCGATCGAGCAGGAGATCAACGGCGTCGACGACATGCTGTATCTCTACAGCCAGGCGACCTCGAACGGCCAATTGAACATCACCGTCACCTTCAAGCTTGGCACCGATCTCGACAAGGCCCAGGTGCTGGTGCAGAACCGCGTCGCCATCGCGCAGCCGCGGCTGCCGGAGGAGGTGCAGCGCAACGGCGTCGTCACGCGCAAGAACAGCCCCGACCTGATGATGGTCGTGTTCATGCTGTCGCCGGACGACACCTTCGACCAGACCTATATTTCGAACTACGCGCTGCTGCAGGTGCGCGATCAGTTGCTCCGCCTCGACGGCGTCGGCGACATCACGATCTTCGGCGCGCGCGACTATTCGATGCGGCTGTGGCTCGATCCCGACAAGATCGCCAATCTCGGCATGACGGCAGGGGAGGTGGTCGCGGCGGTCCGCGCCCAGAACCTGCAGATCACGGGTGGGCAGATCGCCTCACCGCCGATCGCCGACCGCGCCTTCCAGCCGAACCTGACGTTCACCGGCCGGCTCAAGGAGCCACAGCAGTTCGAGGATATCGTCGTCAAGGCCGGCGCCGACGGACGCACCGTGCGGCTGCGCGATGTGGCCAGGATCGAGCTCGGGGCGCTGGACTTCTCCACCAATGGCTTCCTGCTCAGGAAGTCTGCGGTGGCGCTGCTGGTGTTTCAGCGTCCGGGCTCGAATGCGCTCGCCACCGCCAAGCGCATCTCAGATACGATGGTGGGCCTGAAGGCCAATTTCCCGAAGGGCCTCGACTACAATATCGGGTACAACCCGACCGAATTCATCGCCCAGTCCGTCAGCGAACTGGTGAAGACCATCTACGAGGCGATGGCGCTGGTCGTCATCGTGGTTCTGGTGTTCCTGCAGGGCTGGCGGCCGGCGATCATTCCGATCGTTGCGATCCCGGTGTCGCTGGTCGGCACTTTCGCCGTGATGGCCGCCCTCGGCTTCTCGATCAACAATCTCACTCTGTTCGGCCTGGTGCTGGCGGTCGGCATCGTGGTGGACGATGCGATCGTGGTGGTCGAAAATGTCGAACGCCATCTCGAGCATGGCCTGAGCAGGCGGGATGCGGCGCTCAAGACGATGGAGGAGGTCGGCGGCGCGCTGGTCTCGATCGCGCTCGTGCTCTGCGCCGTGTTCGTGCCGACTGCGTTCCTCGGCGGCATTTCGGGGCAGTTCTTCCAGCAATTCGCCGTCACCATCGCGGTCGCGACCGCGATCTCCTGCTTCTGCTCGCTGACGCTGTCGCCGGCGCTCGCGTCGCAGATCCTGCAGCCGCATGGCGAGCGACGCCCGCCGGCGCGCTGGAATCTGATCGCGCGCGGTTGGGACGCCTTCACCGGTCTGTTCAACCGGATCTTCGATCGTCTGTCGCACGGCTATGCGCGCGTCGCTGGCTTCGTCATCCGGCATTCGGTGGTGATGCTGCTGGTCTATGCGCTGCTGATCGGCAGCGCCGGATGGCTGCTGGCGACGACGCCGCAAGGCTTCATTCCGGCGCAGGATCGCGGCTACGTCATCGTGTCCGTGCAATTGCCCGGTGCGGCCTCGCTGGCGCGCACCACCGAGATTGTGCGCAAGATCGAGAACATTGCTTTGGCCACCCCGGGCGTCGTGCGGGTTCCGGCGCTGGCGGGTCTGTCGGGCGCCACACGCACGCAGGCGAGCAACTCTGCGGCACTGTTTCCCGTGTTCGACGAGCCAGAGGTTCGTGCCAAGAAGGGGCTGACCGCCACGGCGATCACGGCCGAGCTGCGCAAGCGCCTTGCGGGAATCGAAGGCGCGTTCATCATCGTGATCCCGCCGCCCGCGGTGCCGGGCATCGGCACCGGCGGCGGCTTCACCATGCGTATCCAGGACCGGCAGGGACGCGGTAGCGAGCTGCTTGCCGCAGCGACGGACGAGCTGGTGGGGGCGGCGCGGAAGGCGCCGGGATTGACCGCGGTGTTCTCGCCCTACAGCGCCAACACCCCGCAGGTTTTTGTCGACATCGATCGGGTCAAGGCCGAGAAGCTCGGCGTGCCGATCGCGAACATCACCGATACCATCGAGACCTATTTCGGCTCGACCTATGTCAACGACTTCAACCTGTTCGGCCGCACCTATCACGTCACCGCGCAAGCCGACCTGCCGTTCCGCAAGGAGACCGCGGATCTGGCACGGCTGCGCACGCGCAACGCGGCCGGCGACATGGTCATGCTCGGCAGCGTGGTCGATTTCAAGGATGTCGCAGGCCCCGACCGCGTCGCCCGCTACAATCTCTATCCGTCGTCGGAGGTGCAGGGTGATACCTTGCCCGGCGTGAGCTCGGCGACGGCGATCAACATCATGAAGCGGTTGGCCGATGAGACGCTGCCGAGCGGCTTCGGCTACGAGTGGACCGACCTGTCGTTTCAGCAGGTGAACGGCGCCAGCGCCGGTCTCTACGTGTTTCCGATCTGCGTGCTGTTCGTCTATCTGGTGCTCGCCGCGCAATATGGCAGCTGGACCCTGCCGTTTGCCGTGATCCTGATCGTGCCGATGTGCCTGTTGGCCGCAACGATCGGCGTCCGCATCATGGGCCAGGATATCAATATCCTGACCCAGATCGGCTTCGTGGTGCTGGTCGGGCTTGCCGCCAAGAATGCCATCCTGATCGTCGAGTTCGCCCGCGACATCGAGAACGAAGGCCGCGAGCGGCTCGATGCCGTGATCGAGGCCTGCCGGCTGCGACTGCGGCCAATCCTGATGACCTCCTTCGCGTTCATTCTCGGCGTGCTGCCGCTGGTGATCTCGACGGGCTCCGGCTCGGAGATGCGCCAGGCGGTCGGCGTCGCCGTGTTCTTCGGCATGCTCGGCGTCACGCTGTTCGGTCTCATGTTCACGCCGATCTTCTACGTGGTGGTGCGCAATCTCGCCGAGGGCCGGGAACGCAAGAAGCCGGTAGCGGTTTGAACTCGGCCGTGGTGCGGCTCTGGAGGGTAGGATCGCGCGCCGCCCGGTGCTAAGAGCTTCCTTCCGCGGGAAGACCGCAGGTTGGCCGAGGGAGATAGCCGGATGACCAAGGGCGGAAATGTTGCGAAGGCGGCCGTGCTGGCTTTGGTGCTTGTGGCAGGCACGGTGGTGCGGGCCGATGCCGCGCAGTGCGGCAATGGGCCGGGCGGCTTCGAAACCTGGAAGCAACAGTTCGGCGAGGAGGCCCGCGCCAAGGGCATCGGGGCGAGCGCGATCGGCGCGCTGATGCAGACCAACTACGCATCCGCCACCATCGCCGCCGATCGCAGCCAGCGCAGCTTCGGCCTGTCGCTCGATCAGTTCCTGGCCAAGCGCGGTGCCGCCGGCATCGTCGCGCGCGGCCGCGCGATGAAGCAATCGCATGCGGCCTTGTTCGCCTCGATCGAGCAGCGCTATGGCGTGCCGCCTGGCCCCTTGATCGCGATCTGGGGCATGGAGACGGCGTTCGGCAGCCAGCGCGGCAATCAGCACATGCTGTCCTCGATCGCGACGTTGGCCTATGACTGCCGGCGTCCGGAATTCTTCACCGATCAGCTCTATGCCGCGCTCAAGCTGATCGATCGCGGCCAGCTGTCGCCGTCGCAGCGCGGCTCGATGCATGGCGAGGTTGGGCAGACCCAGTTCATGCCGAAGACGATCTTGAACTACGGCACTGGCAATCTCGACAACGCCGCCAATGCGTTGATGTCCACGGCGAACTTCCTGCATGCCAATGGCTGGCGCTCCGGCGCCGGCTATCAGCCGGGCGAGCCGAACTTTGCCGCGATCGAAGCCTGGAACGCCGCGGGCGTCTATCAGAAGGCGATCGCGCTGATGGGCCGGCAGATCGACGGCGGCGGCTCCGCCGCGGAGCGGTAACAGGGGCGGCGTTAGGTTACGGTCGCGTTAAGCCACGAGTGGTCATCAGCAACGTCATTGTGAGGAGCGATAGCTCCGAAGCAATCCAGTCTTCCTTCTTGGCTCTGGATTACTTCCGCCGTTGCCCTTCGGGCTATGGCGGACAAAGTCGCTTCGCTCGCAATGGCCATTGAAAAAAGCGGCGCCTCGTTTCCGAAGCGCCGCTCTTGTTAGTACGATTGATCAGCTAGTAGCTGCTGCGCTCACGCCTTCAGGTCGAAGCGGTCGAGGTTCATCACCTTGGTCCAGGCCGCGACGAAGTCCTTCACGAACTTCGCCTTGGCATCCGAGCTCGCATAGACCTCGGCGAGCGCGCGCAGTTGCGAGTGGGAGCCGAAGATCAGGTCGGCGCGGGTCGCAGTCCACTTGACTGCGCCGGTGGCGCGATCGCGGCCTGAGGTGTGCTCGCCCTGATCGACCGGCTGCCAGGCGGTGCTCATGTCGAGCAGATTGACGAAGAAGTCGTTACTGAGCGTCTCCGTCTGCTTGGTGAACACGCCGTGCTTGGAGCCATCGGCATTGGTGCCGAGCATGCGCATGCCGCCGACCAGGGCCGTCATCTCCGGCGCCGTGAGCGTGAGGAGCTGGGCCTTGTCGACCAGCAGCTCTTCGCCCGACAGCCACTGCGTGCCGGCCAGATAGTTGCGGAAGCCGTCTGCCTTCGGCTCCAGCACCGCAAACGACTCGACGTCAGTCTGCGCCTCGGAGGCATCGGCGCGACCCGGTGCGAACGGCACCTTCACGTCCACACCGGCCTTCTTGGCCGCCGCTTCCACCGCGGCATTGCCGCCGAGCACGATCAGGTCCGCGATCGAGACCTTCTTGCCGCCGGCTGCCGTCGCGTTGAAGTCCGCGGCGATGCCTTCAAGGCTCTTCAGCACCTTTGCAAGCTCCGCCGGCTGGTTGACGGCCCAGTCCTTTTGCGGCGCGAGGCGAACGCGCGCGCCATTGGCGCCGCCACGCTTGTCGGAGCCGCGGAAGGTCGACGCCGACGCCCAGGCCGCCGAGACCAGCTGCGAGATCGAAAGACCCGAGGCCAGGATCTTGGCCTTGAGCGCCGCGGCATCGTTCTCGTCGATCAGCGCGTGATCGACGGCCGGCAGCGGATCCTGCCAGATCAGGTCTTCCTTCGGCACCAGCGAGCCGAGGTAGCGCACCTTCGGGCCCATGTCGCGATGGGTCAGCTTGAACCAGGCGCGGGCGAAGGCATCGGCGAACTGATCCGGGTTCTCGTAGAAGCGGCGCGAGATCTTCTCGTAGGCCGGATCGAAGCGCAGCGCGAGATCGGTGGTCAGCATCGACGGCGTGTGACGCTTCGACGGATCGTGCGCGTCCGGCACGGTGCCAGCGCCAGCGCCGTGCTTGGGCTTCCACTGGTGCGCGCCGGCCGGGCTCTTGGTCAGCTCCCATTCATAGCCGAACAGGTTCCAGAAGAAGTTGTTGCTCCACTTCGTGGGCGTCGTGGTCCAGATCACTTCGAGACCTGACGTGATGGTGTCACCGGCCTTGCCCGAAGCATATTTGCTGGCCCAGCCGAGGCCCTGTTCGGCCATGTCTGCACCTTCCGGCTCAGCACCGACCAGCGTGGCATCGCCGGCGCCGTGGGTCTTGCCGAAGGTATGGCCGCCCGCGATCAGAGCCACCGTCTCCTCGTCGTTCATGGCCATGCGGGCGAACGTCTCGCGGATGTCGCGCGCGGCCGCGAGCGGATCGGGGTTGCCGTTCGGCCCCTCCGGGTTGACGTAGATCAGGCCCATCTGGACCGCGCCGAGATTGCCGGCGAGCTCACGGTCGCCGCTGTAGCGCTCGTCCGCGAGCCATTTGCCTTCCGGCCCCCAATAGATGTCCTCGTCGGGCTCCCAGGTGTCGGGACGACCGCCGCCGAAGCCGAACGTCTTGAAGCCCATCGACTCCAGCGCGACGTTGCCGGTGAGGATGAAGAGGTCGGCCCAGGAGATCTTCTGGCCGTATTTCTGCTTGATCGGCCAGAGCAGCCGGCGCGCCTTGTCAAGGTTGGCGTTGTCAGGCCAACTGTTGAGCGGGGCAAAGCGCTGCTGCCCGCGTCCGCCGCCGCCGCGGCCATCGCCGATGCGATAGGTGCCGGCTGCGTGCCACGCCATGCGGATGAACAGCGGCCCGTAATGACCGAAGTCGGCCGGCCACCACGCTTGCGAATCCGTCATCAGGGCCTTGAGGTCCTTGATCACGGCATCGAGGTCGAGGCTCTTGAACTCCTTGGCATAGTCGAACGCCTCGCCCAGCGGGTTGGAGAGGTTCGAATGCTGATGCAGGACCGAGAGGTCGAGCTGGTTCGGCCACCATTCCTTGTTGGTGAATCCCTTCGAGCCGCCCGAAAACGGGCACTTGCTGACGTCGTCCATCGTTGCCTCCTGCCGTGCTGTAGATGGTTTCCCTGGCTTGGGTGGGCGCACTCTAAGGAGCTTGCGCCATCAGGGGAAATCGAGATTGATGATCGGAAGGATAAGAATTTCTGATGATGATTCTGTGATGGTTTTAGGACGCTTGTTCCCTTGAGCCTTCTGGCTGTTGGCTTTGTCCTGACGTCGTCCCCCAATTCTCGCCACCGCCTGAGCGTCTGGGTTCGGAACCTGGGTTCGGGCCGGACCGCGCCAAAAGCGATGCTGCAGAGGCACAAAATGATCCTGAAATGATTGAGATGCGGGGCGTTTCTGGTCGATTGATGATGCCTTCATCAGCACCGAGTCATCCCCTTCGTTCGTAGATGCGTCCGCCATTCGCTCGGCTGCGCAAACGCGATCGGATTGCATGACCGTCGGGGCTCCGCCAGCAATCCGTTGGCGCGCAACTCCTTAAGCCGGACCATTTGCCGGGGAGAATTTCAATGGAACCGTTGCGGTCGTTCTTGGCGCTCAACCGAAAGGTTTCACGGGCGATCACCCCCGACCATTTTCATGAGGCGAATGTCTTTGCCGCCTATCATAAGATAGGAGCCATCCTGTTATCCCATCCAGATACCAAAATCGTGCTCGATGTCGGGGCGGGACAACAGTGGCATTTTCCGAAGCATTACAAGACCTGGTACAGCATCAAGCTCATTGGGCTTGACATCGATGGCGCCGAAATGGCGGACAACCCGCTGCTCGATGAGAAGATCGAATGCGATGCAGTCGCGCAGATCCCGATTCCTGCAGGCAGTGTCGATCTTGTCATGATCAGCTCTGGCATTGAGCACTTCAGCGACAATCAACGGTTTCTCAACAATGCGTTCGACGTGTTGCGGCCCGGTGGATATTTGATCGCCCAGTTTCCGGGAAGGTATGCGCCGTTCGCCGTGGCCAACAGGCTGCTGCCCAAATCGGCCTCGAAAAGACTGCTGGCGACGGCGATGGGCGAGACCGCCGAGCACCTTGGCTTTGTTGCGCACTATGACAGGACGAACTATTCCGCCTTCCGTAAAATGGTGCACGCCTCCGGCTTTAAGGCCGTCTACCATCTGCCAGGCTACAACAGCAGCTCCTATCTTGAATTCTTTCTGCCTTTCTACATGATCTCATACCTGTACGACAGCACGTTGCATGCCATAGGCCTGAGAGATCTCGCAGCTTATAATCTCTGGGTGTTGAGAAAGCCGGGAGAAGGCGATTTACAGGAATTCAAGCTCTACGCCTGGAAATGACTGTCGCGCGACAAGCGTCTTTTTCGAAACTGGTTCGACCACCTCTAGCTGAGCGTCGATGATCCCGGTTGCGTGGGCGGAGCGGGGTGGCGGTCATTATCGCGGGTCTCGGGAACATGACCCCTCTCGATCAAGCTTGAAGGACGCACCAATCGTTTGCCGGCGGTGGCAAGAAAGCGGATCAGCAAACCCAAGAAATAGCCGCCCTGGAGAATGGCTTCCGCGGCGAGGACAATTATCACCGTAGTTTCAAGACTTGCTCCTCGAGCGACCGAGAAGACGACCGCCGCGAAAGGCACGAGGATGATGATTGGCAAAAGCACTTTCCATCGGAACACCAGCCCGATGGCAGTTCCCAGCAATGCCAGTCCAACGGCAAAATATATCATATGAGTGCCCCTCGAGATCGAGCCCACGAGGCGGCGCGCATCTCCATTTGGTCGATTGTCGAGAAATGATCGGGGACCAATTCGGCTCTGCTCCAGGCATCGGCGACAGCGAAAGCGCGACAAGCTTACGTGAGATTCGGAACTTGCAGAAGTGCCGTGCAAACGGCCCTCTAGGCAAAGTGGCGGTTTCGATCGCCGGTCTTGACCCGAAAAGGGCCGTGCGTCCGTATCCACGGACAGCTCCCAGGTCCGGATACATCCGGACACGAGCCTCACGCGGCAGAACTATGCGAGTGCCGGATGCGGTCGATTTCGCGTCATCGTCGATCGCTTCGCGATCGGCCGATTGAGGGCGAGTGCTTGGCGGCTGAGCTTTGCAGGCGGCTTACGCCTCGTTTCGCCGGACCGATCG
Organism: Bradyrhizobium sp. STM 3843; assembly: GCF_000239815.1. Lineage (GTDB taxonomy): Bacteria > Pseudomonadota > Alphaproteobacteria > Rhizobiales > Xanthobacteraceae > Bradyrhizobium. Next base: position 25,796 of record NZ_CAFK01000296.1, read on the forward strand.
ATTGTGGCTCAGCCGGTCAGCGGCGCAGATGAAGCGAGGACGTGCGTTTGGTGCCAGCTACACGTCAATAGGCCGTGTTCGAGAAACAGACCGCCGGAATCGTTGCCATGATGATCTTGGCGTCGAGGATCATCGACCAGTTGTGCGCATAATAGCTGTCGAGGACGACGCGCCGTTGGAAGGTCGTGCTGCTGCGTCCGCTGACCTGCCAAAGCCCGGTGATCCCGGGACGACACGCATAGTATGCGTTGAGGGCGTCGGAGTATCGGCCCAGCTCTTCCTCCGTCACCGGTCGCGGTCCCACAATGCTCATATCGCCCTTGAGAACGTTGAAGAGTTGCGGCAACTCATCCAGGCTGGATTTCCGTAACAAGGCGCCCACGGCGGTCACACGAGGATCGTTGCGCAACTTTCTCGTCGCGATCCATTCCGCCGCGGCGGCGGGATCCGATTCAAGATGCCGGCGCAAGCGTTCGGATGCGTTCGTCGCCATGGTGCGAAATTTCAGGCAATCGAACTGCTTTCCATTGAACCCGACGCGCTTGTGTCGGAACAGCACGGGGCCGGGAGAGAACAGGGCTGTTGCCAGGCAACAGATCACGAGAAAAGGCGCGAGCACAACGATGCCGCACAACGCCAAAATGATATCTGTGACTCGCTTGGAAGCGAGCCCTATTGGACGTGTGGTCTGCACCAAAACAAATAGTGTGTCTTCATCGACCCTATTCGCTTTTGCCATTCCATTCATGAGTGGGCACTCCGACGCACAGGTGAATGCTGCAATGCGAACAAAATCGTATTGCTAATCATCGTTCCAATTTTTCCCAAATTTGTGCGACGGTTCCTCGCGTCCTGGAAGTCACCAGAAAAAAGCCATTCGCTCGCCCAATTAGGCATCAGCGTGATCCGTTGTTGTGCATGTGAAGTAGATGAATTGTGAGAAGTAGATGAATTGTGAGTAGCACGTGAACTTTGATCGTAAGCGTCGCGACCGACCAATCAGGTTCTGGCGCTCGAGAGTCCTTGGCTCACTCGAGCTCACTCGCGACAAGTTCATGTCAGGAACTTCAGACCGTCGTTGGCAGACGAAGCGAATGTCGGCATCGGAACATGCGCGACCGGAATCCGCTCAGGCAGAACGATGTGCCGGATTTGGCACAGCCAAGATCTGAGATGACCTTTTGATCGGCCTCTCGCTGAGAGCGCACTCCAACTTGTCCAGCAGGCGACGCCCGTTGGCGTCCCAGTTGAACAGACCATCCGCCACCTCGAAGGCAAGGCTCTGCCTCCTGTCGAGAGCGTCGACGTCGTCCATCATGGCTGCAACGCTTGCTAGCAGCTTGCTGACGCTGTTCTCGACGATGAAGCAGCTTTTCAGCTGCTTGGGAATTCCACCGAGCGCTGCTTCCACAGCCGCGACCGGCACGCGCGAGAAGATGTAATCCAAGATCTTGAGCTTGAACCCGCCGCCGATCTCCTCTGGAACCAAGGCAATCCGCGCATTTCGAAATTCTTCGCCGAGATCATCGACGAAGCCGCGAAATACGACCCAGGGGAACCGCAGCCGCAAACGCGACAGAAGCGGCTCCGGTATGATGCCGACGACATGAAGCTCGATGCGATGCTGCGTGAAGGTGCCGCTCGCCGCTTCCAGCATTCGCTCGAGGTTCATCTGTTTGGCGATCCAGCTGAAGGAACCGACAATGATGGCACGTCGCGGCACCGTCTTGTCCAGGGCGCGGGCGCGCTGCCTGGTCCCGGCATAGCCCGGCGGCAGAACGACACAGCCAAGCGTGGGATTGATGTCATTGAATGCAGCGCGGTCCTCGTCCGTCAGGGTCACCAGCAAATCGCAGGAACGTGCGAGACACTGTTCCGCGTGGCGGGTCTTCCGCGCATTCTGCTTGAGCAGGAATTTGCGAATCATGTCGCCGGAAAAGTTGTTGGCGATTTGATCGGTGACGCTGGTCTCGAAGTCATGCGACACATGAACCAGGACCGGACGATTCCGGGCGATTTGTCTGATTTCAGCAACCGCCCAGCTCATTCCATATTGATCCAAGACCACGACGTCATGGTCGGTCGTCTCAAGTTCCTGCGTGATCGCGGCCCGGTAATGCTTGGTCGCAAATCGCGCTCCTACCATCGGAAGGTTGCTTGCTAACGCGAGCAGCTTCGCGTTGGGAGCGCCAGGCACCACGCTCCAGCGCACCCGAGGCTCGAGATGAGCGAGGCTGCCGGTTTGATCGTCGGGATTCTGCAGACCCAGGAAAACGACATTCGCCCCCTGGCGCGCGGCCGCTCCGGCGAGCTGAGCGGAATAGATCCGATCACCCGCATTAAGTGGAATCGGCATCGTTCGCCCAAGCCAAAGGATCGAAATTGTCACGTGGAACTCCGCAAGACGGTTTTGAGGTGATCGGCGATGCGGATCGCCAGTGCGACGATCGTCAGCGTGGGGTTGGCAGAGCCGCTGGTCGGGAATACCGCGCTTCCAGCCAAGTAGAGATTTTCGAGATCATGCGTCCGGCACTGCGGGTTCACGACCCCGTGTTTCGGATCATCGCTCATCCGAGCGGTGCCGATGTGATGCCCACCGACTGGGATGGTCTGTTTCACGCTTTCGTCCAGGAGGTTTTCGTCATAGACGACCGCAGCGACGCCCGTATCCGCCAGGATGCTGTGCATTTGCCGGTAGCTTGCCGCGATCGAGGCGATGTCCTCGGGACAGACTCGCCAATCGATGTAAAGCCTGGGAACGCCAAAGCGGTCCTTCTCATGGGTGAGAGAAAGCCGACTTTCGTATGAGGGCGTCTGCTCGGCATTGTAGTCGAGCGGGTAGGAGCCGGCCTTCGAGTACAGCGCCACATAGGGGATGCGGCGATAGCAGGCGTGACGCTTGTAGACCCAGGAGCTCAGGAATTTGATCAACGGCCACGGGTTCTTGGCGACGTTGGCGACGTGACGGGCGGTCAGCGCGCGGCCTTTTGGCAATCGATCCAACGACTCCAGTTCGACCGTGGAAATCTTGCGGCGATACTCGGGAAGGATGAATCGCTTGGCGATGTACATCAACGATAACACCGGATCACCATGCTGGGGATCCATCGGATTCGCATGGTGGAGGCGGAAGATCATGTTCCGCAGCCGATGGCGCTGCTGGATCTCGTCGGACAGTCGAAGATGATGCTTGGCATAAATGCCATCGCGTGTTCGGGCGAAATTCCAGGCGACCTGGCGTCCGGGGGCGACCTGCAGCAATCCCAAGGTGCCTTCGAGGTGCGACATGTAATACCGGCCGAGCGTTCCACTCGAATTGGCAAGGTTGGATGCCGCCAACAGACGCACGGATTCCAATCCGCCGGCTGCCACCACCACGTATTTTGCGCGAATCCGGAAATGGTTGCCCGCGATGGTCGCGCATTCGACGGCGTCCACCGCGCGACCGGAGGCATCGCTCGATAAGCGGACGCAGGTCGATTCCAGCAAGATCCGGTGTGTGGGCGATCCGATCAAATCCGATTTGAAACGCCGGCCGAAGTCGGTCGGTGGACTGAAGCGCTCCAGTCCGACCATGATCGCTTCATTGTCCAATCCGTCGATGAGCGCCTCCGGCGCATCCAGGCAGATTGGGTCAAATGCAAACTCGCCGGCTTCGCAGTACGTCAGTGCCCTCAAATAGTACGGAACCACGTCGCCGTAAGAAATCGGCCAGCCGCTGTTGGCGACGTGCGATCGCGGTTCGAAATCGCTGCGTGTCAGCGGGACACAGCGGCCTCCCCAGATCGTGGAAGAACCGCCGAAGCGCCGCTCCCGATACATCTCCGGCGGCGGATGCCGGCTGTCGGGAGCAAGTTCGGCTGCATTGAGGCTTTGGGTCAGCCTGTTGGGCCGCCATCCTCCGCTTTCGATCAGAATGACCGAACGTGACGCTCCCAGCAATTCCCGCGCGATTGCGATGCCCGCCGGGCCGCCGCCGATGATGCAGACCTCTGTGTCGAGGTCCGATCCCGAAGGAATCTGACGTCCGTCTATGAACACGACGTTTCCGCTCTCCGAACGGCATCCAGCACCTGGTCGAGATGCGCAAGGCGGGTCGTGCCGATGAGCACGCGGCTGATCTCACTTCGCGCCAGCGAGGCCGTGAGCGCGGTCCGCGCGGCTGGCCATCGATCGTTGCTGCTGGCCGGCTGTGCAGCATTTATAAGTCCTCGGCCGATGACAAACACGGCCTGACGTCGCGCGCGATCAAGGAAGCGATCCATCGCCTCCGTGGGCGGCCACAATGGGAGCTCGACGGCCTCGACGCGCGGATCGTTCAACGCAAGCAAACCTGTCTGGATGTCTTCACAGGATATGCCGATCTTGATGGCCTTGCCGGCTTCACGCATCTTGTCCAGCAAGCCGAGCGCGTCACCTCTTGCGATCACGTCCGCGGGCGGACTGTGCAGGAGAAGAATGTCCGCGTAGTCGGTGTTCAGTCGCCGGAGACTGGCGTCGATGGATGCACGGAGACCGTGATCCGAGAAATTCTGCGGCAAAGGCGCTTCACGCGCCTTTGAAATCAGGTGACGACCGGCGCCGCTTCGACGGATCAGGGGCGTGACGGCGCTCTTCAACGGCTTGGCGACGCGCATCCATGCGGGGAAATATTGTCCGGCCTTGGTCACGAGGGTGACTCGCTTGCGTCGGCTGCCGAGCGCCGCGCCCAGAATGCGTTCGCTTTCGCCTTGGCCATAGATGTTCGCGGTATCGAAGAGGCGAATGCCGCGATCAAATGCCGCCTGAACCAGCGTGAATGCGCCGGCTCGATCGCGGCCAAGAACGGAGCCGAGACGCGCACAGCCCAGTCCAAGCCGTTGCTGAACGACATCAAGCGCAGCCGGGCCGTTCATCGATTGGAACCTGGAGTTCTGACTGGCATTGTGCCCCGCGACACCGACCCCATCACAAACACTAGCGTGCTCGCGTGCGTCGACCTGAGTTCCGCTTCGGGATCATCTCATGCCACCTGAACCGTCCGTCACGATAATCGTTCCAACGTTGAACGAGGAGAACTACATTCGGCAGGCGATCAGTTCACTGATTCCGGAGGATGAAGGCCTGGACTATGAGCTGATCGTGCTCGATGGCGGCAGCACCGATCACACAGCGTTGATCGTCGAAGAATTGGCAAGGCTTAATCCGAGAATTCGGCTGGAGATGAACCCGGCGCGCTATCAATCGGCGGCGGTCAATCGTGGCGCAATATTGGCAAGGCCGGACTCCGAATTCATCATTCGCGCCGATTCTCATGCCGAATATCCGCCCGGCTTTGTTGCCGGGCTGGTGCGAGAGCTGAAAGCGCGGGACGCGGCATCTGTCGTGGTGCCCATGCGCACGCGCGGAAACAACTTTCTGCAGCGTGGGATCGCCGCCGCGCAGAACAGTCGTTTGGGAAATGGCGGGGCCTCGCACCGGGTCGGAAATCGCTCGTGCTATGTGGACCATGGTCACCATGCCGCTTTCGCGCGCAGGACGTTCCTGGCTATCGGTGGTTACGATGAGAGTTTCACTCACAATGAAGATGCTGAGCTTGATGTCCGGCTGAGGAAGTCAGGTGCGCAGATCTGGCTGTGCGCGGAACTCGCCATCAGCTATTTTCCGCGCAGCTCTCTCGGCGCGCTCGCTCGCCAATATTTCAACCATGGCTCCGGCCGCGCAAGGACAATGCTCAAGCATCGCCATCGACCGAAAGCCAGGCAATTGTTGCCCTTGGGGGCGCTTGGAATGAACATGCTCAGCCTGGCTTCTGGTGTGGCCTTTGGATGGCTGTTCTTCTTGCCCAGTGTGGCTTACGCGGGGGCGTGCCTGACCGGGGGACTATATTTGGCCGTATCACAGCGCGATCCGGCCGGATGCGCAGCCGGTCCTGCCGCAATGATCATGCATCAAAGTTGGGCAGCTGGCTTCGTTTACCGCGCATTGCGCGTCTCAGTCTCCAAAAGACCCCGGATCCCTGTGTCTGACGAAGTTCTGCGCTAATGTTCAAGCGTCAAACGTCGGTCACCTCTTAGGACTCGCGCGCATGTTGGCACCCGACGTCGTTACGCCGAATGCGGCGATATAGGCCGCCGCCGCATTGGGATATTGCCCGTCGCTGAGCTTGCCCGGGAAAGCGTCGTTCGAATTCCAGATGTTTTGATAGAGCACATTGTGATCCGAGAACCATTGCGCAGCTTTTGCAATGTAGGGGCCGGCTCCGTCAGAGTTCACGCCCCATTCCGGATAGGCCGATGGCTTCTTGTGGGCCGAGGCGAAATCCTCGAGCCATTGCAGGCCATATTGGTTGTTGACCATTTCATCCCACGCCTTGATGGGATCCGTCGGGTTCCATTGGATGTTGTAGTAGAAGTCCATTCCGATGACGTCGACGTCATCATCGCCGGGATAGGCATCGGCCGGGTTCATGCGCGTTTCGCGGACATTGACGTTCCATTCAAAGCGAAAGCGGTCAGACACTGAGCGAAAAGCCGCGACGAAGTTTCGGTACGCTTTGATGAAATCCTGCTCGTGTCCCGCCGCCGACCACGGCATCCAGTTCCCGTTGAATTCCTCTCCTGTTCGCACGTAGATCACATTATCTGACGGTCGAGTGACCGCCAGCATTTGTGCCGCTTGAACGTAGGAGGCTTGATACGCGCCGGCCGCGGCCTCCGACAAAGACCCGCCGTCGGCGAACAGCGGGATGGTCCAGCAGATCGGCTTGTTGAGCGGCGTCCAGAGCTGCACTGACCAGTTGATGCTGTTGATCCAGTCGTTCCAGTCCGCGCGTCCCGTGTGCGCCGGGATCTGATCGACCGGTCGACCGAGCCAACTCTCGAATTGCTGCATGTTGGACGTGCTGTTCCCGACGTAGGCGCCGAGCGCCGGACTGCCCGCAGAGCATGGGGCGCCGAACCAGACGAACAATAAAGCGGCAATCGAGGTGCGCAGAAACATGAGAAAATCCCATTCCTGTGAGCGTGTTTTTCGGCACGCCGGCGCAGCCGATCTGATCGCCTCGGCCAACAAAATTTTGGAACCAAGGCGGCATTTCGCACTTGCCACATGCCTCTTTCGCACCTGCCCAAGGCCTACTAACCGCGAGACGTGCATGTCGTTCAGTGTACTCAGCAAGATTGTTTGGGCCAGGCGGCTCACCTTCCTGACGGTCTTCGCCTTGATCGTCGCCGGCGCAATCGGCTTCACGTTCGCGGTGACGCCGATGTTCCAGTCAGAAGCCTTGTTGATGACCACCCTTGACCGGGCACAGCGACAACAGGCTCAGTTTCCCGACACGCTCCGCTACCAGCTGAATTCGCAGATCTACATCATTAACAGCGAGGACGTGCTTCGGCAGGCGATCGGCGAATTTGGCGCGCAACGCCTGTTTCCTGACCGGAAGCAGACGACCTCGTGGCATGCTCTGGATATCTTGCCTCCTGAACTGTCGGCAACGATTTCGAGAGTTCTTGATCCGGTCAGACCCATGCTGGATTCGGTTCGATCCAGGAATCCTGACGACGAGCGTTCCGATGCTGATCGCGCGCTGTTGAAGGTCAAGAAGCGCCTCGCGGTGACGCTCGAGAAAGACTCGCAGATATTGTCTCTGACGTTCCGGCATGAAGACCCGAAGATTGCCGAACAGTTCCTGGGCCTCGTCGTACGTGACTTTCTCCAGCGCCAGGCCGATCTCAGCGGCAATGCCGAAGCGCCCGCCTTCTTTCGCCAGCAGGCTGCGCGCTACCGCGACGAGTACAGGCGGGCCTCCGCCGAACTGAGCGACTTTGCGCAGAAGCATTCGACCTACTCGGTGAGCCAGGAGACTGAGCTTGCGCTCACGCGGCGCGACAATGCGCTCGTCGCGCTGGCAAAGACGCGCGGCTCGATTGCGGAGAAGGAGGCGCAGGCCGCGACCTTCCAGAACACGTTGACACAGCTCCGTCGCCGGATCTCGCTTCCTGGCGAGATCACGGGCCCTAAACAGAACGTTCCCGCAGGGAATAGCGATGCGTTGACCGACACCAACAAGGTGCCGGCAAACGAATCGCCGTTGCTGTTGGTGCGCGTGTTCCAGGAGACCGCACAATCGCTTGTGAACCTCAATTCGGAGATCGTGGGTCTGCGATCGCTGGAAAAGGCGCAGACCGACGCAGTTGCTGACGTCGAGCACAAGCTCAGCGAACTGTCGTCGATCACGGCGGAGTTCAGTCGCCTCAAGGATCAGCTCGACCAGATCTCCAAGGTGATGGAAGCAAATGTCGGCCGCGCTGCAGATGCCCAGATGAACGCCGATTGGGATGCCAGCGAAAAGCTCTCGAACGTGAAGGTCGCGCAATCCGCCACGGCGCCCACCGAGCCGGTGTTTCCGCCCAAGCCGCTTTTCATCGCCTTGGGCGCCGTGATCGGGCTGGTGGGTGGGGCGGCTGTTTGCGTGATGTTCGAAGCGATCAGCGCGCGGCGTCGACGCGCGTATAGGTGCTGGCAGCAGCCAGAGGTCGACGAGCGCCTCAGCGATCGATTTGCGTCCGAGCCGGACGAGTGGACGCCCGCCCATGAGATGGCCGACTATGAGATGGCCGATTATCGCTTCCGCCGCCAGGGTCCTGTCGCATGAGGCACATCGAGGCTGCGAGGCAGGCAACTTGATGCTGGAGGTCGCGCCAGCAGGAGCGGCCGCGCGTCTGGCCGTACGGTCGGGCTTTGCGGTCTGCGCGCTTACACTTGTGTCCGCGGTCTTTCTGCAAAAGATCGCGCTGCCTGGGACCGGCGGGTTATATCCGCTGAACCTCTTCGTTTTTCCTGCTGTGACGATCGCCGCCTTTCTCGCGGGCGTGCTCGAGATCAATACGATTGCGTTGGTCTGGTACGCGCTTTTCGTTTCGCTGGGAGCGTTGAGCACCGCGCTGTCACCCAGCCCGCATGTTTCCGCGCTGTCGCTGGGGTTCTTCGTAGTTGCGCAGTTTCCGCTGGTCTTCCGGAACGCCTCGTCCGAGAATTTTCAGCGCCGCATGATGAGCTTTCTCTCAACGGTCGGCTGCGTCTGCGCGCTGATCGGCGTTCTGCAATTCGTGGGACAGTTCGTCGTCGGACCTGACGTCGCGTTTTTTCTCGACAAGCACCTGCCGGAAAACGTGACCGTGGCCGGATATAATTCGCTGATTCCGCTCTACTGGTCGTCGCCCGTGTACAAGAGCAACGGGGTGTTCTTCCTGGAGCCATCGTTCTTCTGTCAATTTCTCGCTGTTGCACTGGTCGCCGAGTTGGTGCTCGGGTCAACGGCGCTCCGGCTGGTTATTCTCACCGCCGGCCTCCTGTGCAGCTATTCAGGCACAGGATTGACGATGCTGGCGCTGTTCCTTCCGTTCTATTTCCTGCGTCACGGGCACTCTCGGCTGTTTGTGTTCGCGGCGCTGCTCGGCCTTGTGTTGATCATGTTTGGTGACGCCTTGTCCCTCGATGCATTCACACGGCGAATCAGTGAATTTTCGGATGTGCAGTCGAGCGGCTGGGCGCGCTTCCTGTCGATGTTCAGGGTGCTGCAGGAGGTGGTGTTCGCCAACGACCTGACGTTTTTCCTTGGACGGGGTCCGGGCACGGTGCAGGAGCAATTCAGGCTGCTGTCGTTCTACGCCTTCGATCCGACCTGGGGGAAGGTCATCTATGAATATGGCCTGCTGGGCGCGCTGGCTTACTTCAGGTTCTTTTATGTTGCCTTCTGCAGGGGACCGCGAGGCCTGCGTTTTGCGCTTGGCTATACCTACCTGTTCCTCGGTGGCTACCTGCTGAATCCGTCGATTCTGATGCAGCTCGCAGCTCTGGTGGTTTGGCTTGGCAAGACGGCCCCCGCAACAGATCGGGCGCGCGAAGGAGCACCCGAGGAGACCGGCCACATGTTCATGCCGGCGCTGGGGACGAGATGACCGGCCGGCCGACACGGACCGCGAACGACTACGAACGTCTCCCATCGGGCGAAGGTGAGCGAACGGTGTCTCAATCCGGACTGAGCCGGCCATTTGCCGGCCCCGAGACATATCTGAGCAGCACGATCCGCTCCCGGTTGAATCGGATCTCTCACAGCTCACTCGCACTTTTCACGCTCAAGGGAGTCAATTCGGCGCTCACCGCGATATCCAATTTCGTCCTGGCGTATGTGCTGGTCCGGACGATCGGCCTCAATTCCTATGCCGTGATCGCGAGCCTGCTTGCGGCGGCGGCGCTTGTCGTGCAGAGCGACCTCGGGATCACAGGACTGACATTCTTCAAACTTCGCTCTCACTATCTCTCGGAAGCCGACAGAGACGACGCGAGCCAGGACGACCAGGACCTGGTTGCGACCATCGTGACGCTGTACATCGCGATCGGCGTTGTTTCGGTCATGATCTTGGCGGCCACGCTCGCCGCGGGTCTCCTCAAGGTCGCCCCTCACGGCCTCGCCTATCTCCTGATCTTTGCCGGCGCAGTCTGCGCCTTGCCGCGCATGGCCCTTCGGGTGGCCGTCAATGCCAGGGATGGCTTCGTGTGGACGGAAGCCGTCGATCTGGGCAGGCGCATTGCGCTCCTGGCCGTGACCTTGGCAATGCTCCTCGGTCTTTCGTTTGTGTCCTATAGCGCGATCAGCCTGGCGATATGGGTGTTGTCGATTGCCGGGCTGCTCTGGCTGGCAAGGCTCTATGGCTTCACGCCGAGGCCCGGCGCGTTTCTCAACGGAGTGCGCTTGCTTCGGAATGAAATCCGCGGGGTAGGGGCGACTGTCCTGCTGTCGCTGACCGATTTCATCATCAGCGTTTTCCCATACTATCTGCTCGCCGCGGCAGGCGATGCCACGGCGATTGTCGCATTCGATATGTTCTACAAGGTGACCCGCTTCGCCGTCATGAGCTATCTGATTGGTGCCGAGACCGTCCTGCCGCAGCAGACCCGCGCGGTCCACAATGAGGATGCCGCCGGATTGGCCCGCGCAACAGCCAAAGGGGTAATGATTGGACTGATGCCGATGACGGCGGGCATCGTCGCGATCGCGCTGTTCGGCGAACGGCTCTTCGGCCTCATTCTGAACCACAACGCGATCGTCTCGCCGGTCATGCGCATCGCGATCTGCGCGATGTTCGCCTTCATGCTGGTACAGACAACTTGCCAGATCGTGCTGATCGGCGTGGGGCGGTTCGGGGAGCTCGCCCGCCGATCATGTCTCACGCTCGCCGGCATGGTTCTGATCAGCACGCTGATGGTGCTGCTTCACTGGACGATCGACACCTTCATCGTCGCCTATGTGATTGTCTATGGAGCGGGCTCGGTGCTCTACGCGGAGTGTCTATATTCGTTGAGTTCTTCGCTGCGGAACAAGAGCGCGCGCGAAAAATCTCCGGAAAAGTTACAGGTCGGGACCGGCGAAATCTGACATCTCGGGCAGGAAGGTTGTCAGGCCCGAAGGTTGCGCAAGCTCTCGCGCGCGATGCGTCTGAGCGGACCGCCCGGACGCTTGATCCGCCGCATCAAGCTGCCGCCGCTTTGATGGCGCAGGAGCTCCAGGAGACGCAGAGGTTCATGCACCGGAGGGTAGCGGTTGCGGGTGAGAGCGCCAAATCTTTGCAGGGCGGCCCGATGCGATGGGCCGGTCGCCGCGCGACGCACCTGCTTTCGAACGTCCTGCTTTTTTGCCGTCCACCAGCTCGAAATCTCCGACTGCTTTCGGAGCAGGGAAGATTTGTCTACAAGCGCATGTTGCGCGTAGTTGCGAGCAGCCTCCCAGCTTTTGAATGACGGGATCGGGTGCGGTCCGAACAGCCGGGTAAAATAGTCGATCGAGGCTCTGGTCTCGATGATCGGGATGCATCCGAGCTCGAGGCTCTCATAGAGCCGCCACGTCTCGAGAATGGCGTTCCCCATCGGACAAGGCGAAAACATTGTATTGTCGAGAACGTCATCGAACTCGGGCTTGCTCAGTTTTCTGCCACCGCTTCCGTAAATGGACGCGGTGCCGGTCAGGAAGCTCGGCTCCAACCCTGCGAAGGCGGCAGCCATGTCGGTTCGAGAGGCCTTGATCTCCCCGGTAAAGGACCAGACGTAAGGTCGCTCCGTGATGGGACGCACCGCGCCGGATGTTCTCGTGCCGTTGGCATACCCCTCCGGGATCGTCCATATCCCCTCGTGCCGTGCCAGTCCGGTTGCGAAGTTCCGGATCACCGCGTCGAAATGGCGGTAGAGCGCGTAGCCTCCCGAAAACCATTCGTCACTGGTATGAAGTAGCACCAGGCGACGGCACCTCGCTCGGCACTCTTGGAAATAGTCTTCGTATGCAGGTAGTGGCTGCCAATTGCTGCTGACGACATGAATGCAGTCGTCATCGAAGCAGGTCAGCGCGAGGTCCGTGCATTCCTCCTCGACCAGATCCCCTAAGACATCACGCAGCCAGTCAACTTCCAGAAGGTTGTCGGCATGCCACACAAGTTTCATCTGGGGCGGTCCTCCGAGATGCGGATGAACGCGGTGCAGCGATCTTCGTTCCTGCCGCGATAGACAGCCAATGTCGGCGCCGGGTCATGGAGCGGCGGCTGAATAGTCCAGCGGCACCCATTGCCATTCGGCACCCCTCGTACCGATGTGCCCGAGCCCGGGAAAGGGCAGATGCGCGGCTCCGATCAATGCCCTTTGCTTTGCGGCGTTCTCAAGCATGTGTTCGCGAGTCGCCGCGGCGGCAGCGCCGTCCGTATCGAAGGCGGTCGCTACCTCGGGATTTGCCAGCTGTACCGCAGCGGCTACGATCTCATCGCCGGTCAGCCACAGAAGCTGCCCTTCACTTTCGACGGCGTAGGCCGTATGCCCCGCCGTGTGCCCGTAGCTTCTGATCGAGCGGATTCCAGGGATGATTTCGGAGTCGGTTTCGAACGGTTGGTACCGTCCGGCGTCGATGTAGGGCGTGAGGCTGGCCACCACACCTTGGAATCTGGCCTTCGCTCCGTCCGGAGCCTTGTCGAGATTGTCCTTTGACAGCCAATAGTCCGACTCACGTCTGTCGGCGTGTATCATCGCATTCGGAAATGCGCGCGCACCGTTCAATACCAGGCCTCCGATATGGTCCCGGTGCATGTGAGTCAGCAGGACGTCGTCGATCTGGTCCGGTTCGTAACCCGCGGCGCGAAGGTTCGATTGGAGCTTGCCGAGCCGCCCGCCGAAGAATCCCGCTCCACCGGTGTCCACCAGAACTAGCCTTGATCCGGTGTTGATGAGAAACGCGTTGACGGATGTCGGAACGGGATTTTCCAGAAACTCACTCTTGAGGGCGACTTCGGTATTGGTCGGGGGCTCATCGAGGAGCTTGACCAGGTCGACAGCTTGCGCTCCGTCATAAAGAGCGGTGATTTCGAAGCGACCCAACATCGCGCGAAAGAAGCCCGGCGCCGCAACCTTCGCAAAGGGGGCCGCAGCTGAGGCCGAATTGACCGGGAGAGGACCGCGGCCTCCGCATATCAGAAGCCCGCAGGCCAACGCCGCCGCCCGCCATGAGATCCGCCATGCGTGATGCCGATACACAGTCTCCAACATGACGCCGGGTCCTCCTCAAATCCGCTTGCCGCGTGATGGCGACACACACGCCTCATGCAGAACCTCGGGATCAATTTGAAATCAATATCGCGTATACGAGGTATAGACATTTGAGGAATATGACGCTCTCGAACACATCGTCGTGGCGATGGCGGCGGATTTCGCGGTTTCATCGACGAGAGTATGGAACGCTTCGTCTTGAGCGCGAGCTGGCATCGGCGATTTAACAAGGAGCCCGGTCATATCTGGCTTCGCGAGCAGCTGGCCCTTTGCGTCATGGGTTGAGCCAGGTTGGATGGAGCCAGATTGGACACGAAGATGGCTACGTCTTGCTTCGTGCATTGACCAGAGGCAGGCATCACCTTTCGTGATGGATGGACCGCAACCCCAGGTGAACGGCGCTTCGGGCGCTTTATCGGCGGGCGTGCGGGGCGTTTGGAAATACCGCCACGATTGTGGCTGCACTGCCATTAACTTCAACGTGAGCAGCATAACTTCCGCTTTGCAGCGGCGCAGCTCGCGTGTCACCATCGTTTCAAGATGCGGAGGTCCACTATGCGACGGTGTATCTCGATCGGAACGGTGCTGGTCGCTGGCATGCTTGCTGGCGCCGATATCACGAGCGTTGCGGCGCCGGGCCAAAGATCCGAAGTAGCAGACAAGCAAACCGCGACCCCGGTGGATGTTGAGCTTGTCATTGCTGTCGACGTCTCCTATTCAATGGATCTGGACGAACTCGCCGTTCAGCGCGAGGGATATGCTCAGGCCATCACCTCCACGGAATTCTTGCAGGCCCTGCGGACGGGGCCGAACGCCAGGATTTCTCTGACCTATTTCGAATGGTCCGCGTCCAGCGACCAGAAGATCATCATTCCCTGGCGCGTGATCGAGGGGCCGGAGACGGCTGACGCCATCGCAAACGAAATCCTGCAGACGCCGGTCCGGCGCGGGTCGCGTACCTCGATCTCGGGCGCCATCCTGTTCGCGATGCCGCTGTTCGAGCAGGACCCGTACCGAGGACTGCGCCGCGTCATCGACATTTCAGGCGACGGCCCGAACAACAACGGTCCGCCGGTCACGTCCGTTCGCGATGAGGCGCTGGCGAAGGGCATCGTCATCAATGGCTTGCCGGTCATGGTGAAGGAGCCATCCTACTCGACCATGGATATCGACAATCTCGATTGGTATTATGAGGATTGCGTCGTCGGCGGACCGGGCTCTTTTGTGGTGCCGATCAAGGATCGCGATAATTTCAAGGAGGCGATCCGCGCCAAGTTGATCCGGGAGGTCGCGGACAGGACGCCCGGACACCGGATGGTTCCGATCGCCGAAAAGGCGCCGCGCATCAGCTGCGCGATCGGCGAGAAGATCTGGCAGGATCGTTGGGGACGCTAGGGGGCCCAGCGCTCGGCCGGCTGGACTAACTTGGATCGCACGACGCACACCCGTCAAAGGCCCCATCTTCGCGTGAACCAGACTTTCACAAAGTGCGTAAGTACTGCGTACGTTAGCAGCAGGGCTCCCACCAGCGGCCAATAGGCCCACGGCAGTGGCACGAAGCCCAGGGCGGCGCCCGCCCAGGTAAAGGGCAACGTCATGCCGATCGTGCAGATGATCACTGTCGTCGCAATGAGCGCAGGACTTGCGTGGCTCTCGACGAACGGAATCCTTGCGGTTCTGATGATGTGAATGATCAGCGTCTGAGTCAGAAGCGATTCGACAAACCAGCCGGTTTGAAACAGATGCGGATTATTCCAGGCATCGAAGATAAAGAGCATCATGCCGTAGGTCGCGTAGTCAAAGATCGAGCTGATCGGTCCGATGAAGATCATGAACTTGAAGATGTTGCCGATGTCCCACTTTCGCGGAAGAGCCACATACTCATCGTCGACATTGTCGGTCGGAATCGTCGTCTGCGAGAAGTCATAAAGCAGATTGTTGGTCAGGACCTGGATCGGCGCCATCGGCAGGAACGGCAGGAAGATGCTTGCCCCGAGCACGCTGAACATGTTGCCGAAATTCGAGCTTGCGCCCATCTTGATGTACTTGGTGATGTTCGCGAAGATCTTGCGACCTTCCGTTACGCCCTCCTGAAGCACGAGGAGACTCTTTTCGAGCAGGATGATGTCCGCCGATTCTTTTGCAATATCGACGGCGGTGTCCACCGAGATGCCGACATCAGCGACTTTCAGGGCTGGACTATCGTTGATGCCGTCGCCGAGGAATCCGACGACGTGTCCCTTGGCGTGAAGGGCCTGCACCACTCTTTCCTTCTGCTCCGGGTTCAGTTTGGCGAAAACCGTCGTGCAGTCGGCGACCTCGGCCAGTTCAGCGTCGCTCATCTGGCCGATACGGTTGCCCAGCACAATTTCGCCTGGCTCCAGTTGAACCTCATGGCAGATCTTGCGTGTAATGACCTCGTTGTCGCCGGTGAGGACCTTGATCTGAACGCCTTTTCGCGCGAGCGCCGCGATGGCCTCCCTCGCGCTTTCCTTTGGGGGGTCCAGAAAGGCGATGTATCCGAGAAGCGTCAGGTCTGCCTCATCCTCGACCGAATACACCGTCTTCGAGGGGGCCATCTCCTTGTAGGCCACCGCAACGACACGAAATCCGTCGGAATTCAAGACGCTGGTCTGCTGTTTGGCTGTCTCAAAGTGGGTTTCGTCGAGCCGGCCCACCTCACCATTCAGCGAGTAGTTCGAGCAGACGGCGAAAATCTCCTCGACCGCGCCCTTGCAGATCAGCAGATGCTTCGTGCCATCGCGCCTGACCACCACGGAAAGGCGCCGACGAGTGAAGTCAAAGGGGATTTCGTCGACTTTCGAATAACCTCCGTCAGCCCGCAATCGTTGATCGAGTTCGGCGTGCGCAAGCACGGCCTTGTCGAGGAGGTTCTTCAATCCGGATTGGAAATGGCTGTTCAAGAACGCGTATTGGAGCACTTCATTCGAGTCATTTCCCTCGATATCGATGTGCCGTTTGAGAATAATTCGATCCTGCGTGAGGGTGCCCGTCTTGTCGGTGCACAACACATCCATCGCCCCGAAATTCTGAATGGCATTCAGCCGCTTGACGATCACCTTCTTGCGCGACATTGCGATCGCGCCCTTGGCGAGATTCACCGTCACGATCATTGGCAGCATTTCGGGCGTGAGGCCGACGGCCACCGCGACCGCGAAAAGCAGCGCCTCCAGCCAATCGTGCTTGGTCAGGCCGTTGATCAGGAAAACGGCAGGGACCATCACCAGGATGAAGCGGATCATCAGCCAGGTGAACCTGTTGACGCCCTGGTCGAAGGCGGTCGGAACGCGGCGGCCTGCAATCTCGTGGGCAAGCTGGCCGAAGAAGGTGCTTCGGCCGGTTCGCAAGATCACCCCGGTGCCGTAGCCCGAAACAACATTGGCTCCCATGAAGCAGACATTCGGCAGGTCGAGGGGGTCCTCGTGCTCTGACGTGCAGCATTTGCCGTGCTTCTCGGCGGGCATGGATTCACCCGTCAGGACGGCCTGATTGACGAACAGATCCCTGGCATCGAGCAGGCGCAGATCAGCCGGAATCATGTCTCCGGCGGAGAGCCGCACCACATCCCCCGGCACGAGATGATCGATAGGAATCTCGGTGAACGGATCATCCGATTGGCTGGGTCTGCGTCTGACGCTGGCGGTGGTGTGAACCATGGCCCGCAGCCGGGCTGCAGCCTCGTTGGAACGGTGCTCCTGGATGAAGGCTGTTGTAATCGCCAGCACGACCATCGCAGCAATCACGATTGCAGCGCGTACGTCGCCCAGGAAATAAGAGACCACGGCCAGCGTCAGGAGCAACGCGTTCAATGGATTGCGCGCGCGATTCCAGATCTCCTCGGGGATGGTTGGCTTGCGTTCCCGCGCAACGAGGTTAGGTCCAACCTTCTTCAGCCGCGCTGCTGCTTCGGCAGCGAGCATCCCTTCCGGTGTCGAGCCCATCTCCGTGCAGGCTTCGCCGGGCTCGAGGCGGCTCATTGCGGCAAGCCAGCCGCCGTTCACCGCTGCATCGGCGCCATGGTGGTCAATCTTCTTCATCGGCTTCGACAGCAAGTGCATGGTGTTGTATCCGCTGAGAGATTGACAAGAGCCATACAATCATCATTGCGCCGCACCATCTTGCGGGAGATCAAAAGGCTGGACGCTCCAGTGCGTCGCCACGGCATGACGGAAATATTACAGCTCGTCCGCGCGCTCTCGAATGAGCGAGAGCAGGAATAGAGGTCGGATCGCCGGTCAAAAGCGGCCTGCCTCTATGCCGTCGACGCCTCCGCGACGAGCCAGTCGCGGAAGGCAACCAGTCTCGCCAACGCGGCACACTCCGGACGATAGACCACGTAGTATGCAAGCGCCGAGGCCAACTCGACCTTGGGAAAGAGCCGCACCAAGCGGCCCGCCGCCAGGTCGTCACGCGCCATGATACTGCGAGCCAACGCGACGCCGTGTCCGTCGATCGCTGCCTGCAGCACCGCGGCCGAATTATTGATCCGCAATCCCCGTTTCGTTGCGACATCCGGCGCATCGGCTTTCTCCAGCCAGGTACTCCATGTCGCGAAACCGGCTCGGGCATCCACTGATAAATCATGAATGAGCGTCTGAGTGGCCAGATCGGCTGGCGTCCGTAGCCGTCGGTTCCGGCGCAACAGCGTCGGCGAGCAGACCGGAAATATCTCCTCGTCCATGAGTTTTTCGGCAGTCAAGCCGGGCCAAATCCCGGCGCCATACCGCACCCCGATATCGATCCCTTGCGCGACGAAATCCAGCAGCTTGAGGCTGGTATCGAGCCGCACGTCAGTATCGGGCCATAACGCCTGGAAGCGATCGATGCGCGGCAGCAGCCACTTGGCCGCAAAGGCGGGGCTGACCGTAACCGTCAGCACGCCGTTTGCCGAGCCCTCCTTGAGGCGTTCAAGGCCCAGACTCAAGCGGTCGAACCCGGCGCGTATGTCCGGCAGCGCGCGCTGAGCGATCTCGGTCATGACCAGCCTGGCCCGCCCGCTGGGACTTCGGTGAAATAGCAATGTCCCGAGCCACTCCTCGAGACTGCGCACGAGTTGTCCAACGGCCGCGGGCGTCACGTTGAGTTCCGATGCCGCGGCGGAAAAGCTCTCGTGCCTGGCACTGGCCTCGAAAGCACGGAGCGCGTTCAAATAGATCGGTGATCTCATCCAAAAAGATTTTCTTTAGCGGGCGGAAAGAACTTCAGATTTGCGACGCGCTGCGCGTCTGTCAATAACAGTCAACGGCAGCCGCTTGAAGCTTATTTAAAGGGCAGAGGTGCCGAGATGTGGATTGTGTCCTGCTTCGGCGGCGGCCAGTGCACCAAATAGTTTTTCTTCTAGATGAGGCGTCATCCGACGCTGGCCGGGGTCGGCAAGCCGAGAGATGCGCGGAGGAGATGCGGGAATATGATGCGTTTCGAAGGAAAAGTGGTCGCCGTCACCGGCGGTGGCTCAGGTATCGGCAAGGAAGCCGCCGCGCGCTTCCTCGCCGAAGGCGCGAAGGTCGCGATCAACGGGCGCGATGCCGCGAAATTGCTGGCGGCCGCTCGTGAGATCGATCCGAGTGGTGAGAACGTCATCATATCGGCCGGCGATATCGCCAATCCCGAAACTGGCGCGGCGTTGGTGGGGGCTGCGGTTTCCCGCTTCGGAAAGCTGGACGTCCTGGTCAATAACGCCGGGGTTTTCAACCCGAAGCCTTTCCTCGAACTCACCGAGGCGGACTACGACTGGTGTCTCGACACGATCCTGAAGGGGAAGTTCTTCGCGGCCCAGGCCGCAGCAAGAGCCATGAAGGACAGGGGTGGCGCCATCGTCCAGACGGGCTCGATGTGGGCGATCCAGGCAATCGGCGCTACGCCTTCGGCGGCTTACTCCGCCGCCAATGCCGGCGTTCATGCGATGGTGCGCAATCTCGCGATCGAACTGGCTCGCTATAAGATCCGCATCAATGCCGTCGCGCCTGCCGTCGTGGAAACTCCGGTCTACAATACTTTCATGTCCGACGAGCAGGTGAAGCAAGTGCTTCCGAGCTTCGACGCCTTCCATCCGCTCGGCCGCAATGGCCAACCGCGGGACGTGGCCGAGGCCATTCTGTTTCTTGCTTCTGACCAGGCGTCCTGGATCACCGGCACCATACTTCCCGTTGACGGTGGCGTCACCGCCGGCCGCCAATAATTGGACCAGCAGTTAGGGAGAATTCAGTGTGTCGTCATCGTATGCTGCTGTTCTGATCGTCGGAGGGGGCCTTGCCGGTCTGACCGTGGCCCATCTGATCCACCGTGCGGGGATCGATTTTCGACTGTTGGAAGCGCGAGGAAGGCTCGGCGGACGTATCCTGTCGGTCGACGAGTCGGGCCAAGCCTCGTGCGATGGGTTCGATCTCGGTCCGTCCTGGTTCTGGCCCGACGTGCAGCCGTCTTTCAGTCGGCTCGTCGACGGCCTTGGACTGGCCAGCTTCGCTCAGCAGAGTGGCGGTGACATCGTCTTCCATCGACTGCCTCTTGAAGCTCCCCGGCGGTTCGGGGGAGTAGGCCGAGCGTCCCCTTCCATGCGGCTCGTCGGCGGCACGGCCTCGATCGTATCGGCGCTCGCCGCTGGCCTTCCGGGCGGGAATATCGAGCTCAACGCTCGAGTGACTGGCGCGATGCTGGACGGCGATGATGTCGAGCTATCCTTCATCGACGCTGGCGGCGCTGAACAGAGTTGCCGGTCATCGCAAGTCGTCTTCGCGCTCCCGCCGCGTCTGCTCGAAGCGACCGTCTCGTTTACCCCTCGAATTGATGAAACGTCAGCGCGACGCTGGCGCGATACGCCGACGTGGATGGCACCGCATGCGAAGTTCTTCGCGCTATACGACCGGCCATTCTGGCTTGAGAAGGGTCTGTCGGGCACGGCGCAAAGCATGGTGGGACCGCTCGCCGAAGTGCACGATGCCACGACTGCCTCCGGCAAAGCCGCATTGTTCGGCTTTCTCGGCCTATCCGCGGAAGACCGCGCTTCGCTGGGAGAGGCCGCGATCATCGCGTCCTGCATCCAGCAATTGGCTCTCCTGTTCGACTCGAAGACCGCCGACGTTCGCGCTACTCTCTTCAAGGATTGGGCGGCCGATCTCCTCACGGCTACGGACCGGGACCGAATCGCGGCCGTTCATCCCGTCGCGGATCGTGGCCCATGGGTCGGTGAAGGATGGCGCGACCGCATCGTTCTAGCCGGTAGCGAGACGAGCGCTCGCGATCCGGGATATCTCGCCGGTGCCGTCCATGCAGCGGAAGGCGCCGCCGCTTCGCTAGTCGCACGTCTGCGAACGACGCGCGTCGGCGGTCGAGCCTCATTCGAAGGAAACCTCTGACGAGATGAGATCCGGCCATACCAAGTTGAGAATCACGTTGACCACGAAAGGAGGGGTGCCATGCGTATCAATGATGATCTGACGGTTCCTGTGATCGTTCACGCCGCGGAGCTCCCGTGGAAAGCAAGCCCGGCGGCGGGCGTCGATCGGCGGATGCTGTTCCGCATCGGTGACGAGGTGGCGCGCGCCACCTCCATCGTGCGATACGCACCGCACAGCGCGTTTCCCCGCCATACGCACGGCGGCGGCGAGGAGATCGTCGTTCTCGACGGCGTGTTCCAGGATGAGCACGGCGATTACCCGGCCGGCAGCTACTTCCGCAATCCTCCGGGGACCTCGCACGTTCCCGCGTCGAAGGACGGCTGCACGATCTTCGTCCGGCTTTGGCAATTCCGGGACGGCGATCGTGAGCAGATCGTGTGGCGGCCCGCGGAGGATCGTCTGATGAAGCCGAGACCGGGCACGGCGAGCGCGATTGAATTGTTCGACGACGGATTCGAAAACGTACGTTTCGAGAGCTGGGCACCCGACGAGACGATCATGATCAACAATGTACGCGGGCTTGAAGCGCTCGTTCTCGCGGGGAGCTTGTCGATTGGCGATCAGATGCTGACATCGCAAAGCTGGATCCGCTTGCCGGCTGGCAACGCGCTGCGCGCCGTCGCCGGCTCGGACGGCGCCAAATTCTGGTTGAAGGACGCGCCCTTGCTTCATCCCGACGTCTGCCGACTGCCTTGAAGTCTGTCGGGTGATCGGGAGCGGAGGCATCTCAGTCTGGGGCGATAGCTCAGCGCGGGCTCTACGCTTGGCAGCCGCTCAAAGCAGGGCTGTTGCCAACACGGAAATGTCCGACTACGCTTGACCGTCGGTATGCCCAAACGGTCTTTCGATCGGCCGCACGTTCATGTCCAAGTTTCTTCGCATCGGAGTCCATCAGTCGAACGTTTCCGGATACACGTCAAAGGCATGGTGTGTTCGACGGGTTGGCTCGACGGTTTTCCTGAAGTGGGGCGCCGTGGAGGTCCATGGCGCCGGCGATGGGCGAAAGGTCTACTGGACGCTTGCACCGAGGGTGAAAGCAATCAAGTGCGGCACGGCGGAGCGTGCCAAAGACTATGCAAAAGCCGCGATCGCGCGGCGACGCAACCATCGCTATGAGCCGCTGGCAGGACCTATTGCGATCCGCCGCAAATCCGCCGGCCGTGGCGCCGAACTCGAACAAGCGCTCGCGACGATTCTCTTTGTCGATATCGTTCGCTCCACAGAAAAAGCCGCGCGACTCGGCGATTCCCGCTGGACGCTGGTGATGAGTCACTATTACGCCGCGGTCCGCAGAGAGCTGAAGACCTTACGCGGAAAGGAGGTCGTGACGACGGGAGACGGAATGCTCGCGACGTTCAAGGCGCCGGTTGCCGCGGTCCGTTGCGCGACCGCGATCCAGGAGGCGGTGCGCACGCTGGGCCTGGAGATCAGGGTGGGGCTTCATGCGGGCGAATACAAAGTGAGCGGAGCCGAGGTCGTGGGTCTCGCGTTTCACATCGGCGCGCGCGTCGCCGCGAAAGCGCGTGCCGGCGAAGTGCTCGTCTCGAGCGCAGTGAAGGATCTGATGTCGCAGTCTGGAATCCGCTTCAAGGATCGCGGCGTTCATCAACTCAAAGGCGTGCCGAAGCGATGGCGCCTGTATCGGGTCGAACCTTGAGGTGTTCTGCAGAGTGGGCAACTGGTTTGCTCGGCCAGTTCGTGCGAGAGCCCCCACCGCATTCATGATCGAGAGCGAAGACCATAGGTGAGAATGCAGTCCCTCGACCGAAGCAGCGCCGAGCGATCGCACGGGGCGTTTCCAGTGGGACAACTCAGCGGAACAACCGGGCTGTACCGGGTAATGTGGGGACACTTTGAAAACGACTCGGCTAAGTGCTTGAGTTTGCTGATTCCTGCATCTTGAAAACGACTCGATCTTGACCTTAAGAACGACTCGATCGGCGGTGCTTTCGTTTTGAAAACGACTCGATCCTGCAAGTCGTTCGAGGCGCTGCGGAATTTGCCCCGTTTTTTATGTCGGCGGGCGCCCGGTCCGGCAGCTTCGGCTCAGTCGCTGATAGCCCTGGCTCAGGACGAAGTTGAAAGCCGTATTCGCACGATGTTGCCGGCGATCGCTCGATCGAATTCGCTCCGGCTCGCCAGGTCTGCGTACCCTGACCGATTGGCCAACTAACTAACTCTCTACTCTCCGAGACCGCCGGCGAATACGCCCTCATCTGGTCCCGCTGACCGGCCAAAGACGCCCCCCTCCACCGAGCGGGGCGTCTCCCCTGCTAATCGCTATCAGCTTGCCGGATTGCGCGCCGTGACGATCCACGTCGCGCCGTCGATCATCACCGACCGCTCGCCGGCGCGGCCCGCGAAGGCGGCACGAACCGCGGCCGAGGCGCGGGCGCGGATGTCGTCGGGCTGATCAGCAAGCGCGCGCGACAGCGGCCCGACCTCCAACGACATCTTCACCGCGTCATCGATCGCCGCGTCCCGCGTCGCGCCCTCGCCAAACGGGACGCAGGCATCGAAGGGCGCGATAGCGATATCGGTGAAGCCGGCCGCCGTCAGGATGCGAGCCACCCGCCCCGGGTCGCCGAACGAGAATGGACCGGGCGCTTCGGGATCGGGCAGCGCCGTCGGCGGGACGATACCGTTGATCGCGCCCATCGGCAGGCGCATCCAATCGTTCTCGGCCGCGCCACGCCAGCAGACGAAAGCGACCCGCCCGCCCGGCTTGAGCGCGCGGCGCATATGGGCGAACGCCCCCGTCGGATCGGCGAAGAACATCACCCCGAAACGCGAGAACAGGATGTCGAACGCCTGTTCGGGCAGCTCGGCGCTGCTGGCGTCGGCCAAGCGGAACAGGACCGGCGTATCCTGTGGCGCAAGCACGCGCGCTCGGGCGATCAGCGGTTCGGATATGTCGACGCCCAGCACCTGGCCCCCCGCGCCGACGCGGGCGGCCAGAGCCAGACTCGACGCGCCCGCGCCACAACCGATGTCCAGCACGCGCTCGCCCGCCGCGGGCGCTGCGGCTTCGATCGCGGCCTGGCCGAACACCGCCAGCCTGGCGTCGAGCCTGGCCTGGTGGGCAACCCAGCGCTCCCCGCTTTGGTCATTCCAGCCGGCGACCCGATCGGCATTGTGCTGTGCCATGACACATCCTTGTTCTCATTCGTTCTTAACTAAGCTGTCCGATGCCAAAGCGCGCATCGTCTCCAGCGAGCGGCCAGGGCGAACGGGATGAAGCGATCCATTCTCCGCTGATCCTTGGGAGGAACGACCAGATCCGGAATCGAAGCCCCGTCTGCATCGTCGGCCTTCGCAGGAAGGAGTTAAGCGTCCACTATTCTTTTCAACGTGGCCCTTTGCATTGATCGCGGCGTCAGACGATTTGAAAAGGCTGCCATCTTGTTCGACAGGCCCGCGATCACCATCGCCTTTCCTTGCAACAACGCCCGAATGCCGCTCACGGCGACCGGACGAGGCTGCATGGTGAGGAGGCGCAGCAAGGCCGATGTGGTTGCGCCGGCTGCCGCGTCGAAGCCCGTCTCGGTGTGCCCCGGGCAGAGAGTGGTAACAACCACACCATGCGGGCGGAGTTCGTCGTGCAGAGCCTCGCCAAGGGCGAGTACATAGGCCTTGGTCGCCGCATAGGCCGCGTAGCTGGGAACGGCTTGGAAGGCCATGAGGCTGGCGACGAGAAGGATATGTCCAGATCGCCGCTTGGCCATATCGCAGCCGAAGAGATAGGTCAGCTCTGTGAGCGTCGTGATGTTGAGATGGATCATGTTCGCGGTGCGCTCGATCGGCGTTTCCAATAAGTCGCCGTGCAAGCCGTATCCAGCATTGTTCAGCAAGATGTCGACGGTCACCGACCTCGCGTCGAGACTGCCTTTCAAGTGGCTGGCCGCGCCGGGAGCGGCAAGATCGATCGCCTCGACCAGCACATCCACCCCGTATTTGCGGCGGAGATCGGCGGCAAGCTTTTCCATCGACTCCTGCCGTCGGGCCGCCAATACGAGATTGACTTTCTGCGCAGCCAGCAGATCTGCGAATTCAAGGCCGAGGCCACTCGACGCCCCGGTGATCAGAGCCCATTTTCCGGCGAAGCTGTTCCTTGGTTCTTTCGACATCGTTCTAATCCTCAGCGGCAGCGGCGGAATAGTCAGAGCCAGCGGCGAACCTCGGCCTTGTAGTTGCGGTAGTCGTCGCCGAACTTGGCTTCGAGATAGCGCTCCTCGCGGGCGATCACCTGCGTCTGGATCGCGATCAGCACCAACGGGAGCAAGGCGAAGGCGATCGGCCCGTCGAAGCCGATCGCAAGGCCGGCATAGATGAGCGCCATGCCGAGATACATGGGATTGCGGGTCCACCGATAAGGACCGGTCGTTGCGATGAGGGTCGTTGGCTGCGACGGTGAAACGTTGGTGCCCAGCCGCCGGAACAGACCCGCCGCCGCAAGCATCATCGCCGCGCCGGCAACGGACAGCAGCGCGCCCGTCGCGACCAGCAACCGCCAGTCGATACCGAAAGAGCGCGGGGTGACGAACCGCTCCGTCGCCAGCCCCAACAGCAGCGCTCCCAGATAGACGAAGGGCGGAGGGAAGCGCACACCCGCGCTGTCCGGTTCGACGGCCATGCTCATCTCCAATCTGTGCTCCCAAACCAGCATCGACTGCTGGGCGGAGATACCCGCCGTCGCGCCCTGACATGAGGCCGTGGTGACCGAGGGCATGAGGGGGTTGGCGAGGTCGCCCGCGGCGCAAATGCCGGGCATCCTGGTTTCGCGGCGCCCGTTCGAGCTTGGGGGCGATGCCGAGGGGCGTATCGACGTGGCGAGGCCCAGTGGCGCGCCAGATCGGCCCCGATATCGGGCGGAATGTCCTGAGCATCGGCGAAGAACGTCAGCATGTCGGCCCAAAAGTCGTCATTTCCGGAGTCAGGCCGTGCAAAAGCCGGGGACGGCGACCTTCTGGAACAGGTGCGGGCGGGCTACGACGGATGACGGATAGGCCGAAAGCTTCGCGACGAACTCGGGACCGGTGAGGGCAGCACGGACCGTCTCGGTAGATTCCCACACCACATAGTTCAGGTAGGTGGGGCTATCTCCGATCGCTCGGTGCAGTTGGGTAGAAATGAAGCCCGGTTGCTTCGTCAATATACCGGCAGCCGCCGTAAAGGCGTCCAGGAAGCCTGCTTCGTCGGCGAGATCGACCGTGAAGAGGTTGATGAGGACAACTGGCGATGCCGCGATGCCGAGTTGGCGCTGAAGCGGGAATTTATCGTCTAAGGGCGTGAATGGGTTTTGGTCGGCCATGGTGGCGCTCCCGCCTATTGTGAAATTGAAACTGGCGTGATCGATGCTGCTTGCTCTCAAATCACCATCGACTGCTGGGCGAAGATGCCCGCCATCGCGCCCTGCGATGATGCTTGGGTGACCGAGGGCAAGAAGGGCGTGGCGAGGTCGCCGGCGGCGTAGATGCCGGGAATGCTGGTTTGGCGGCGCTCGTCGACCTTGAGGACGATGCCGACGGGCGTATCCACGGTAGCGAGGCCGAGTGATTGATGCAGGCTTGCGGACGGCTTGGTGCGCGGATTGGCGAACAGGATGTCGACCGCGACATTGCGGCCGGTATCAAGATTGACGGTGGCGATATGGCCCTTGTGATGGGCGATCTCGACGATCCGGCCATCGACGAGAGGTACGTTGCGGTCCGCCAGATCGGCCCGGATATCGGGCGGAATGTCGTGGCCATCGGCGAAGAGCGTCAGCTTGTCGGTCCAGTCGTGGAACAGCCTGACCTGATTGTGCGACTGCGGGCTGGACCAGACGAGGCCCCAATGCTGGCCGGCGACTTCGAAGCCGTCGCAATAGGGGCAGGGCACGATGGACGTGCCCCAGCTTTCGGCGTAGCCCGGAACATCAGGCATCTGGTCGGCGACGCCATAGCTCAGGATCAGACGACGCGCCCGAAGGCTTTCGCCATCGGACGTGAGGACGGAGAAATCGTCGATCGCGCCGGAGACGCTTTCGGCCCGGGCACTAACCAGCTTGATCGCGGGATAACGCGCCAGCTGCTGCCGCGCCTCGGCCAGGATATCCAGCGGCGGCTTGTGATCGTGGCCGAGCAGGCCATGCGAGTGGCCGGCGAAGCGATTGCGTGGCAGGCCGGTATCGAGAACGGTGACCTTGCGGCGCGCACGGCCGAGCTGCAGGGCGCCGGCGAGACCGGCAAAGCTGCCGCCGATGATGATGACGTCATCCATGGTGATGGGCTCCGTTTGGAGGGCAGGCTGAAACCTGCCCATTGGCTTGCACATTCCGATACTGTATGGTATCGTAATGCAAGAATTGGAATACTGTCAAGTACTGGAATTGTCGTGACCGAAAACAGCCAGGGTCGGCGGGGCCGGCCCGTCAACGAGGCGCTTGGCCAAACGATCGTCGACGCCGCGCGCGAACTCTTTGTGGAGTTGGGTTTTCAAGCGACGACGTTGGACAAGGTCGCGCAGCGGGCGAAGATATCCAAGCTCAGCATCTACAGGCACTTCGAGAACAAGGAGGCGCTGTTCAGCGCGGCCATGGCGGCCGGCTGCCATCAGTTGTTTGCACCACAGGCTCTTCTTGAAGGCGTCGATAGTTCGGTCGAAGATCAGCTCACGGCGGTGGGATCATTACTGCTTCGCACGCTGTTGAGATCAGACGTCCGCGGTATCGAAGCCATGGTCATGGCCGACAAGACGAACCAGGAGTCGTTGAGCAAGCTCCATTACGAAGCCGGCGCGGCCCATGTCATCGCCGAAATCGAGGCCCTGTTGCGTCAGTTGCACGCGAAGGCGGTTCTGAACGTGCCCGATCCTCTCCGGTCCGCCCGCTTGTTTGCCGCGCTTTTCAAAGGATCCGATCTCCTGATGATCGCACGCTTCGATCAGGCGAGAGCAGAGGACGACAACGAAATCGAATCCTATTGCCGGTCGGCCGTCGCCATGTTCATCGCCGCGCACGGTGGCAACGACCACGCGGGCGGATATTTGCCTGCCCCAAGGTCAAAAGACAAAATTTGAATCGTGCGAGACCGATGTTGTCAAAATAACCGGACCGGTTGAAATCATGGAGGCTGAAGAGCCTTCGATTGGTGACAAGATCGCGGAAAAATACGCTTGTTGAACTATCGGTTGCGATACCAGTCCGCACGATCATTCCCGCGCGCCCACCTGCTCTTGTCAGTTGGGAAGAAAAGGGGCGTCCGGTCAATCGGCGGCACCCATCTTCCTTGGAGATGCAGCGGACAGCCCTCGACGAGAAAAGACCCCCTCACTTTTTTCGGGTCGCAAATTCGGCGAAAAAATCGAGGAGAAATTTGACAGGCGTTTCAGGGAGATCCGAGATCGAGTCGTTCTCAAAACGAAATCGAGTCGTTCTTAAAGCGGAAATCGAGTCGTTTTCAAAGTGTCCGCACAAGTAAGCCACTGATTTGGTGGGCCCGGCAGGACTCGAACCTGCAACCAGACCGTTATGAGCGGCCGGCTCTAACCATTGAGCTACAGGCCCCGCGACGCTGGGCGCCCCGCATCAAGCCTCTCCGCGGACCAGCACGGGCCGATCGGCAGCTGCCGGCGGGGGAAACCGGGCGACGGTGCCGGCCTCGTTTACAGTGTGGGCGGCGATCCCGCAATGCCGCCGCCGGGCCGAACCACGGCCGCAACGGCCCGGCACGTCAATCCACCGACACGCCGGCGAATTCGACCACCTTGCGCCATTTCTCGGTCTCGTCAGCCACCAGCTTGCCGAACTCCTCCGGCGCCATGGCGCGCGGGATGCCGCCGGTCTCGGCCAGCCGCGCCACCAGTTTAGGGTCCTTCAGCGCCTCCTCGACGGCCTTGTTGAGGATGCTAACGATCTCGGCCGGCGTGCCCCTGGGTGCCGAAATGCCGTAGAACCCGACCGATTCGTAGCCCGGAATGGTCTCGGCAATCGCGGGCACGTCCGGCACCGTCGGCCAGCGCTGGGGCGAGGTGACGCCGAGCGCGCGCACGCTGCCGCCGCGGGCCTGCTCCAGCGCGCTCGGCAGGTTGTCGAAGATCAGCTGCACCTTGTCGGAGATGATATCGGGAAAGGCGAGCGCCGAGCCGCGATAGGGCACGTGCAGCATGTCGCATTTGGTCATTGCCTTGAACAGCTCGGCCGACATGTGCACCGAGGTGCCGTTGCCGGAGGAGGCATAGGAGATCTTGCCGGGATTGGCGCGGCAATAGTCGATGAACTCCTGCACCGTTCTTGCCGGCACCGCATTGCTGACCACCAGCATGTTGGTGAGCTGCATGATGCTGGCGACCGGAACGGTGTCGCGGAGGAAATCGTAGGACAGCTTCTTGTAGAGCGAGGTGCTGATCGCATTGTTGGGCGCGACGAACAGCAGCGTATAGCCGTCGGGCGGCGAATTGATCGCGGCCGCCGCGGCGATGTTGCCGCCCGAACCGGTGCGGTTCTCCACCACGAATTGCTGGCCGAAATGGTCGGACAGCCACTGCGCCATGATGCGCGCGACCACGTCGACCGGACCGCCCGGCGCGAAGCCGATCAGCCAGCGCACCGGATGATCCGGATAGCCGGCGGCGGCCGGCAGCGGCCGCAAGGTGATGCCGATCAGGACAACGAGGCCGAACAGAATCGCACGCGATCTCCTCATCGGTCTTCCTCCTCGAAACTCTTGTCGTTGTGATCGGGCTCATGCTTCCATAAAGCGGCGCCGTTGCCTACAAGCTCGCTGTCGCGGAAAGCGGATGGTGGATCATGAGGCGTGTCGGTGTCGTTTGCATAACCCTCTACATGATCCTTGCGCTGCTCGGCGGCAGCGCTGCAGCGCAACAGGGAGAGACCGCCATCACCAGCGCCACAACCAGCAAGGCCACGATCAGCCTGGGAACCGCCACACCGGGCGGCGGCTTCCCGCTTTACGGCGATGCCTTTGCTAAAGCCATGAATGCGGGCGATCCGTCGCTGGAGATCGTTCCGCGTAACACCAAGGGCAGCAATGAGAACATCCCGCTGCTCGAGCAGGGCGAGCTCGACCTCGGGCTGGTCGCGGGCGAGCCGGCCTATCAGGCCTTCATGGGCATCGACCGGCCGCCGACGCGGCTGAAGATCCTGACCGCGATTTTTTCCAGTCCGGGCTTGTTCGTGGTGCGCGCCGACGGCCCCTACAAGACCATTCGCGATCTGGTCGGGCAGACCGTCGTGTTCGGAGCCAAGGGCTCCGGCCTGCCGATCATGTCGCGCTACATCCTCGACGGCCTCGGCCTGAAGCAGGATACGGATTTCAAGGCGATCTATCTCGACCGCGCCGGCGATGGGCCGGCCATGGTGCAGGATGGTCGCGCGGCGGCGCTGTGGGGCGCGGGCATCGGCTGGCCGGGCTTTGTCGCGATGGCGAACAGTGCCGGCGGCGCGCGCTTCATCGCGCCTTCGGCGGACGAGATCGCAATGGTGCGCGCCAAGCACAGCTTCTTGAAGCCGCTGACGGTGCCGGCGAACAGCTATCCGGGGCAGCGCGAACCGATCGCGTCGCTCGGCTCCTGGAGCTTCGTCCTGGTGCGCGAGACCCTGCCGGATGACGTCGCCTATCGTCTCGCCCGCACGCTGCACGGTGCGGAAACGACGCTATGCCAGACGCTGGCACAGGCCTGCGAGACCACGGCCGCGAATACGGTTGCGGCCGCGCCGAGTGTCGATCTCATTCACCCGGGTGTGCTGAAGTACTTCAAGGAGATTGGCGCCGCCAAATAGCACGCCGTCGTCCCGGCGAACGCCGGGACCCAGACCGCGTGATGCCGGTTCTGGCGCGTGACGCTGATCGCGCTGCCTTCTCTCCATCGTCGCCGCCGGTCGTTATCAGTCCCCGCGTCTCGCGCGCAATTGCGCGCTTAGGCGGGGACGGTACCTTCACCGCTGCGCCAGCGTCACTTCTTCACCAGCGGACACGCCGGATCGGGCGGGCCGAATGCGTCCTCGCCGGAGATCGTCGCCAGGATCTTGTAATAGTCCCACGGATATTTGCTCTCCTCCGGCGACTTGACCTGCACCAGCACCAGATCGTGCACCATCAGATTGTCGGCACGGAGCTTGCCACGGCGGGCGAAGAAATCCTCGACCGGCGTCTCGCGCATCTTCGCCGCCACCGCGAGCGGGTCGTCGCTGCCTGTGGCCTTGATCGCGTTCAGATAATGCGTGACGGCGGAATAGACGCCGGCCTGCCACATCGTCGGCATCCGGTTCATCTTGGCGAAATAGCGCTTCGACCATTCGCGGGTCTTGTCGTCCATGTCCCAGTAGAACGAGGTGGTCAGCAGCAGGCCCTGCGCCGCGGGCAGGCCGAGCGAATGGATGTCGGTGATCAGCGCCAGCAGCGCCGCCATCTGCTGGCCGCCCTTCATCACGCCGAATTCGGCCGCGGTCTTGATCTCGTTGATGTTGTTCGGGGGCCCAGCGGCGATGCCGATGATCCTGGCCTTGGAGGCCTGCGCCTGCAGGATGAAGGACGATAGATCTGGCGTGGCGAAGGGCGGCCGCACCGAGCCCACCACCTTGCCGCCATTGGAGGTCACGACGCTCGACGCATCACGCTCCAGCGAATGGCCGAAGGCGTAGTCATCGGTGATGAAGAACCAGCTGTCGCCGCCGCGCTTCACCACCTCCTTGGCGGTGCCGGTGGCGAGCGCGCGGGTGTCGAACACCCACTGCATGGCGTAGGGCGAGCAGAACTTGCCGTGGAAATCGGCCGCGCCGGTCGACTGGGTGATGAACAGCCGCTTCTTCTCGTTGGCGATGGTCTGCACCGCTAATCCGACCGCGGAGACCGGAACATCGACGATCAGGTCGACCTGTTCGGTGTCGTACCAGCGCCGGGCGATCGCTGCGCCAATATCCGCCTTGAGCTGATGGTCGCCGACGATGACGCTGATCGGCTTGTCCAGGACCTTGCCGCCGAAATCGTCGACGGCCATCTGTGCGGCCGTGACCGAGCCCTGTCCGGTCGGAGTCGACGCCGGGCCGTTCATGTCGGAGAGCACACCGATCTTGACGATGCCGTCGGAAATCTCGGCGCGCGCTGTTGGTGCTATCAAGAGCACGGCCGCGGCCATCAGCGCGGCTTTGCTCGCTCGTTCGACGTCGATGATTGGCAATCCGTCCTCCCCGATGTGTCCGGCTCTTTCGGCCGGTCGTCCCTTTGTGCAGTGAACCTGCCGCGTCAGTCAATCAGGCCGCGAAGCGGATCTGTCCGGCGGGAGAGGTATCATAGCCGGTGAGTTCGGTGGCGCGTTCCCGGGTGCGCTTCTCCGCCAGGAAGCGGATCAGCGCCTGCATGGGCGGACGGAAGTAGCTGCGCTGCCGCATCAGGAGATCGAAGTTCTCCCAGGTGAGCGGCACGAAATCGAGCCCGGCCGCCTTGGCCGCTGCGCGCGTCGCGATGCCGCAATCGGCGTTGCCATTGCGGATCGCCGCAGCCAGGTCAGGGCCGGTGAGGCAGGGCGGCTCGCCTCGCTTCACATCCTTCAGGCTGGCGCCGGCGCGAGCGAGCAGCGATTCCAGCAGCAGCTGCGCCCCTGCGCCGGGTTGGCGCATGGCGACGACCGCGCCGGAGGCAAGCACGTCGGCCAAGCTCGCGAGGTGACGCGGATTGCTCGGCGCCACCAGCAGCCCCTGTTCCCGCCTGACAACCCCGACCAGCACCGCGTCGTAAAGCCCCGGCATCGCCCTGACGGCTGCGACGTTGGCGTCATCCTGGCCCGGCTCGCCGCCGTGAAAGTGGATAGCGGTCGCGATCACCTCGCCGCGCTGCAGCCGTTCGACGCCGCGCATCGTGCCCTCGTTCAGCGAGGCCAGCGCCGAGCCGGATTCGCGCAGGCTCCATTCGAGCAGATCGTCCTGGCTGCCGCCAACGATTGGCGGTAGGTCGGCCACCGGCATGCCAGGCGGCCGCGCCATGCCGGCCTGCACCCAAAGGTCGAGCTCGTGGCGCGGGAACAGCCACTTCCCCGTTACCTTGCTGCAGGGGATTGCACCCGATGTCACCAATTCATAGAGCTTGCGCTCGCCCAGGCGCAGGTAATCGGCTGCTTCGCTGGTGGTGAGGAACTCCATCCTGCACCTATATGCATATTTCTGGTCCTCTTCAATTATTTGACAGGGTCTGGAATCTGTGCCGAACAAGACCATCCGGAGCAGCGGATGACGGATCACGGCAGTGCCTGGGAGTTGATTGCGAACGGCGACGCGACGTTGTTCGCGATCGTCCGGTTGTCGCTGATCGTCAGCCTCGCCGCCGTCGCGTTCTCAGCATTGATCGGCCTGCCGCTCGGCGCCTGGCTGGCGCTGACCCGTTTTCCCGGTCGCGAGGCGGTCGTGGTCGCGCTGAATGCGATGATGGGTCTGCCGCCGGTGGTGGTGGGGCTGGCGGTCTATCTGTTGCTGTCGCGCTCGGGTCCGCTCGGCGAGCTCGGCATCCTGTTCACGCCGAGTGCGATGGTGATCGCGCAGACCGTGCTGATCATCCCGATCATCGCGGCGCTGACACGCCAGACCATCGCCGACCTCTGGGTCGAATATCGCGATGAGCTCGCGGCGATGGCGGTCGGTCCGGTCGGGCGGGTGACCACGCTGTTGTGGGACGCGCGCTATAGCCTGCTCACGGCGCTGCTGGCCGGCTTCGGTCGCGCCGCCGCCGAGGTCGGCGCCGTCATGATCGTCGGCGGCAATATCGATGGCTTCACGCGCACCATGACCACGGCGGTGGCGCTCGAGACCTCCAAGGGCAATCTGCCGCTCGCGCTGGGCTTGGGACTCGTCCTTCTTGCCATCGTGGTGGCGATCAACGCAGCCGCCTGGGCGATGCGCGCTTGGTCGGAACGGCAGGCGGGTTAGATCATGCGTGCGCCCTCGAGCGACTTGCCGCTTGTTCTTGACGAGGTGTCGCTGCGGGTCGGCGCCACCACGCTGCTCGACCGCGTCAGCCTCCGGATCACACCGGGTGCCCCGACCTTGATCGTCGGTCCCAACGGCTCCGGCAAGACCAGCCTGTTGCGGCTGTGCATGGGCCTGGTGGGCCCGAGCGAAGGGCACGTCTTCTGGGGCGGGCGCGAGGTCAGTGCGCCGGCGCGGCGCGCCTTCGTGTTTCAACGACCGGTGATGCTGCGGCGAAGCGCCGCCGCCAATGTGGACTACGCGCTTGGCCAAGCCGGTGTGCCGCGCGCCGAACGTCCCGCGCGCATCGCCGAGCTGCTCGGGCGGGTTGGCCTGGCGGATCTTGCCGAACGTCCGGCGCGACGGCTATCCGGCGGTGAGCAGCAGCGGCTGGCCGTGGCGCGCGCGCTGGCACGCAATCCCGAAATCCTGTTCCTGGACGAGCCGACCGCAAGCCTCGATCCGGCCGCGACACGTGCGCTGGAAGACATCGTGCTGACCGCGGCGCAGTCCGGCATCAAGATCGTGATGAGCACGCATGATCTTGGCCAGGTGCGCAGGCTCGCCGGCGACGTGATCTTCATGGTGCGCGGCGCGGTGCGGGAACGCAGTCTCGTGATCGATTTCCTCGACGATCCAGTAACGCCGGAAGCCGCGGCGTTCATCCGCGGCGATCTCGTGCTCTGAACGCTCATCATCAAGATCAAGAAGGCTATCGTGATGCGCTCTCGCTTCGCCTCTCTCCTCGTCGTCAGCCTGGTCGCGGCCTGGGCCGCACTTGCGCCTGCGAGCGCCGAGGACCGCTCGATCGTGGTCGCCTCCACCACATCGACCCAGGATTCCGGCCTGTTCGGCTATCTGCTGCCGCTGTTCAAGGCCAAGACCGGCATCGACGTGAAGGTGGTCGCGCAAGGCACGGGACAGGCGCTCGACACCGCGCGGCGCGGCGATGCCGACGTGGTCTTCGTCCACGCCAAGCCGCAGGAAGAGAAGTTCCTGGCCGAAGGCTTTGGCGTGAAGCGCTACGACGTGATGTATAACGACTTCGTGCTGATCGGACCGAGCAGCGATCCGGCGGCTGTGAAGGGCAACGACATCCTGGCGGCGTTCAAGGCGATCGCCGCCAAGGCTGCGCCCTTCGTCTCACGCGGCGACCGCTCCGGCACCCATCAGGCCGAGCTGGCACTCTGGAAGGACGCCGGCATCGACATCACTGCGCAGAGGGGGCCGTGGTACCGCGAGATCGGGCAGGGCATGGGCGCAGCGCTCAATACCGCCAGCGCAATGAACGCCTATGTGCTCTCCGATCGCGGCACCTGGATCTCGTTCAAGAACCGCGGCGATCTCGCGATCCTGGTCGAGGGCGACACCCATCTGTTCAACCAGTATGGCGTCATGCTGGTGAACCCGGAGAAATTCCCGCATGTGAAGAAGGAAGACGGGCAGGCCTTCGTCGACTGGCTGATCTCGCCGGACGGCCAAAGCGCGATCGCCAACTACAAGATCGACGGCCAGCAGCTGTTCTTTCCGAACGCGAAGCCTTGATCAGTAGTTGGGAGTCGTTGACGCTCGCTCGATCTTCG
>NZ_CAFK01000295.1 GCF_000239815.1 Bradyrhizobium sp. STM 3843
TTTGTCGAGGGCAACGATCTGCAAAACTCGGGCGCCTCATGCGCCGCGGGAAGCTTGTGCGCGTCCGCAAGTTTCGAACGAAATGCATCAGGGCGGTCTTTGAATCCCGTGGGAACCGATTGTCAGATTGGGGCTTGGTGGCGAGGCAGCTCTGATCTGCCGGAGCCGGCGCTGGAACGGGATCGCGTCGAATCGCCCTCACGCTCCAGGTTTTGATTGAGCATGATGTGTTCGGAAAAGCCGCCTGGCATTTTTCCGGATCATGCTCCAGCAAAGGAGACATCCGCCATGTCCGACGAAGAAGGCAAGCTGGAAGGCCCGGATCTCACGCTCGGCGTGTCCCTGAGCGATTTCAAGAACGGCATGCTGCTTGGTCGCGTGGACAAGGATGCCGTGCTGCTGGTGCGCACGGGCTCCGACGTCTTCGCGATCGACGCATTCTGCAGCCACTATCACGGCCCGCTCGCCGAGGGCCTCGTCGTCGATGACAGCGTCCGCTGCCCCTGGCATCACGCCTGTTTCGATTTGCGCACCGGCGAGGCGACGCGAGCCCCTGCGCTCTCGCCTTTGTCAGTTTGGCAGGTCGAACAGGCGGCCGACCGCGTCGTCGTGCGGCGCAAGCGCGATCAGGCAGGTCCAGCCCGAACGGCGCCGGCCAATGCACCGCGTCGCATCGTCATCGTCGGCGGCGGCGCAGCAGGCTTCGCGGCGGCAGAAATGCTGCGCCGCGACGGTTACGGCGGCGAGATCACCATGCTCAGCAGCGATGAGGCGCCGCCAGTGGATCGTCCGAACCTGTCCAAGGACTATCTGGCCGGCAAGGCGCCTGAGGACTGGGTGCCGCTCCGGCCGGATGATTTCTATTCCGAATCGAAGATCGATCTGCGGCTACGCACGCCGGTCGCGGCCATCGACGGGAAAGCGCGGCAGGTCGTGCTCGGTGACGGCAAGACCGTGCCGTTTGATCGGCTGCTGCTCGCGACCGGCGCCGAGCCTGTCAAACTGCAGATACCGGGTGCGGACCAGCCGCATGTTCACGTGCTGCGCACGCTGGCCGACTGCCGCGCGATCATCGCAAGCACCGCGACGGCAAAGCGCGCGGTCGTGATCGGCGCGAGCTTCATCGGTCTCGAAGTTGCGGCCGCGCTGCGCGACCGTGACATCGAGGTGCATGTGGTTGCGCCCGAGCAGCGGCCCATGGAGCGCATTCTTGGGCCCGACATGGGCGACTTCGTGCGTGCGCTCCACGAGCAGCATGGCGTGGCTTTTCATCTGCAGGACAGCGTGACGGCGATTGATGGCAGCAAGGTGAGCCTCAAGGGCGGAAGCACGCTTGAAGCCGATCTCGTCGTGGTCGGCATTGGCGTGAAGCCTCGGCTCGATCTGGCCGAGCGGGCCGGCCTCCAGATCGATCGCGGCGTCATCGTCAACGCTGCTCTCGAAACCAGCCTGCTGGGCATCTTTGCGGCGGGTGATATCGCCCGGTGGCCCGACCGCTATACCGGCGACAGCATCCGTGTCGAACATTGGGTGGTCGCCGAGCGGCAGGGACAGGCTGCCGCCCGCAACATGATGGGACTTCATGAGCCGTTCGACACGGTGCCGTTCTTCTGGAGCCAGCACTACGACGTACCGATCAACTATGTCGGACATGCCGAAAAGTGGGACGAGATCGCGATCGATGGCGACATCAAGGCGAAGGACTGCGTGCTGCGCTACAAGCGCGCCGGGCGCGTGCTCGCGGTCGCCTCGATCTACCGGGACATCGATAGCCTCAAGGCCGAACTCGAGATGGAGCGCGGTCTGAAGCATTAGACGCGGGCAAATGTGCGCGGGCCAATACGGAGGCGACTCATTGCCTCGCAAAAGGCGGGTTGCAAAGATCAAGCCTCAAACTCAGTGTCGTCCCGGGCTTGACCCGGGACCCAGAACCACAGGCGGATGTGTGAGGCACGCTGTGGATGGGGCTGCGCGTATC
>NZ_CAFK01000294.1 GCF_000239815.1 Bradyrhizobium sp. STM 3843
GGCAGGACTGGACACGCCGAGTCGCGTTGAAATCGCTCGCGAACTTTGCGTTTTCGCGCACGCGATCTGGGATGATTTGTGTCGCAGGTGCGATCTCGAACCGCCAAATGGACCGGAGTCGGCTTGGTCCTGAAGAGCGGAAACCGGCGTCTTCGAAGGTTTGGCCGGCTTGGGGCCGAGAAGCCGACCTCGCGCGGCTCAACTACTATTTTCAGCGCTGGACATCGAGGATATCCAACACCGGGCACTCCGGAGCCATGTGCCGGTGCTTGTGCGATGGTTTTGGTCAGCAAGCGTTCGAGCTTCCGGAGGTCATTGATTTTTGCGCGGATGTCGTCGAGGTGGTGCGCAGCAATCTCCCGGACTTCGCGGCAAGAGGCTTTTTCAGGACCGCCGAGCCGCAGCAAGGCGCGCACCTCGTCGAGTGAGAAGCCCAACTCGCGCGAGGGGCGCACAAAGGCGACGATGCGCCGTTCCATCGGACCGTACAAACGACGCCGTTCTCAGCGCGCGAGGGGACGGGCAGCACACCAATGTTCTCGTAGTAGCGGATGGTCTCGCTGTTCACGCCGGTACGCTGTGACAGCTTGCCTATCGCCAGCCCGTCCGCTCGCGGACCCGTGATCGCGCCCATGGAAAACTCCTTGATCCAGTAGTCGCTACAGGATGTAGCCTTGTCATGACAATCAAGCTAAAGCCCATTGTCGGCGGCTCAGAGCACGGCACGACGCTGATGGCCGCGGGCGGCTTGCTGGGCGCGCTCGCCGCTTCGTCGTGCTGCATCCTGCCGGTGGTTCTGTTCAGTCTCGGGATCAGCGGCGCTTGGATTGGGAATTTCACTCAGCTTTCGCCCTAGCAACCGTACTTTCTCGGGGCGACAGCCGTGTTTCTCGGAAGCACCGGCGCAGGTGCTGCGTGGAGGTAGCGCATGGATGCTGTTGATCTCAATCGACTGTTTTTGCTTATCCGACCGGAGCCTCCAATATCGGCTACATGCTTTGGGAAGATGCCATGATCTTGGAATCCGTGATTACCTGCCCGCACTGCGCCACCGCGAAGTCGGAGACCATGCCGACTGACGCCTGCCAGTTCTTTTATGAGTGCACCGGTTGTGGGGAGAGGCTACGGCCGAAAGCAGGCGATTGTTGCGTATTCTGTTCCTACGGTTCGGTACCGTGCCCGCCTATCCAGGCCGAACGCTCCGGCGGGTCCGGCGCGGCTCGTTGCTGCCGAGGGTAAGTGAGCCACGTTGTACAGACTTCGCTGATGCGCCGCCTCCCTCTGGCATTCTTTATTGTGAGAAGAGAGACATCCATGCATGCCAATCTCGCATCTGGAAATCTCTCCGATCGGCTGGTCGCTAGTCTCGGTCAAGCCGCAAGCGCCGCACGACACCCGGGCTTAACCGAGCACTGCTGCGGCTCCTCTCCCATGGTGGGCCTGTCACCATCGCCGAACTCGCGGCCGCCGCAGGACAATCATTGCGCTGACATCTCTGGTCAGGGTTGGTCGAGATACTTCTTGACCAACGAGGCGCGCAATTGGGCGAGTTCGCCGCTCGCGTCCATTTCCTCGATCACCCTTCCGACCTTCATGGCGAGCTCGCGATGCCGTTCGTGCAGGTAATGGTAGATGTAAATTCGCGCGATCGGCGGCGAGAGCGGATGGATATGCGATTGTAGCTTCAGTTTTTTCACCGCGACCAGCCCGCTGAAGAGATCGGTGACAATCAGGTCGAAACGGCCGGCATCCAGCATCTCGATCATGTTCTCCAGACTGGTGGTCGCTGTGACGCGACTCATGCCGCGCGTGCCGGCTTCGGAGGAGCCGACGCCGCGCACAATGCCGATGCTGTAGTCCTTGATCGAATCCCAGCCACGAACATCGAACTGAAGCGTCGTCGTGAAAACCGACGGCTCGATATAGTTGATCGGCGGTGAGATCTGTACCAGCGTCGGATAATCGCGCGAGAGGTTGCCGATGCGCTGGATTTCTCCATCGAGCTCGCCGGCACTACTGAGCGCCAAGGCGCGCTTGCCGGGGACGTCCTCGAACTGGACAGTGATGTTCAACCGCGCGTAGACCGCCCGCAATAGTTCGCCGCCGACATATTGGTCAGGGATGTCGGCTATTCTCGCCAGCCGGATAACGGACTGCGCACGGCAGGGCATACCGCACAGAAGCATCCACAGGCAAAGGAAGATCATTCGCCACATGACGCGTTTCCTTGATCGTCCCCGCGACCGGGTTTCCGAGATCGCCGCGATCTACCAAAGGTAGTTCGAGGCGAACTGCCGCAACGATCCGCCGGCTGCGCCCACGCACGGCCCTTCGGCGACTTTCACCGATACTCTTCTAGCACGGAGGATGCTAATCTCGGCCTGCTCCGAGGTGCCGGCCGCAAAATTACCGCCAACGATCAGCCTTCGCCGGGGCGCCGGCCACGGGGACATTGGGGGTCAGGTCGATAGACGCGGAGGCGGCCGCTGCTGTGGCCGCGACATGCGCGCCGGAACTGGGAATGTGCCGCAGTCCTTGGTGGAGTGGTGCATGGGCCAGGACAGTGATTTCGGTGGCAAGCGCGTGACTGCGCCTGCCGCGGAGAACGATGACCTGAACAGGATCAAGTCATCGCTCGCTAACTTGTTGCTTGGACCGCGGCTCGCCGAGCGGATCCAAGCGTTTCGCGGCAGTATCGGTTTCCGGCTTCTCGCGGCCGTCCTGCTCTTCAGCTCGGTGGTGACGCTGGTGCTGACAGCCGTCCAGCTTTACCTGGATTACGACCGGGAGGTCGGTATCATCGAGACGCGGCTCGACGAGATCGGCCGAAGCTATCTCGGCAGCCTCGGCGAGAGCCTTTGGAATCTCGACCAGAACCAGTTGAAGCTCCAGCTCGACGGGATTCTCCGCTTGCCCGACATCCGGGCAGCCGAAATCCGCGAAATCGCCGATCGGCCCAATCCGATCCGCTTTGCGGTCGGCGAGCGGTCCACAAGGTCAATCATAGCCCGTGAGTATCCCGTCTCCTACGTGATGCACGGAGCTAATCGCCAGATCGGCGTGCTCTACGTCGAAGCGACGCTCACTGAGGTCTATCGACAATTGATGACCAGGGCCCTGGTGATCCTGGCGAGCCAGGCGGCCAAGACGTTTCTTGTCTCGCTCTTTATCCTTTATGTGTTTCACTGGCTGGTTACCCGCCACCTCGCCGCCATTGCTGGATTTGTCAGCGGCTACAATCTGGCGCGGCCACCTGCGCCGCTCCGTCTGGACCGGCGGCGGCCGCGCGCGGCCGATGAACTGGACAAGGTCATTGAATCGTTCAACGGGATGTGTGCGAAGCTGGAGCGCGCCTATGGCGAACTCCGTCAGGCTAATCTGCAGCTCGAGCGCGACCTTGTCGTTCGACGGCAGGCGGAAGAGGACGCGCATACGAGCGAACAACGATTTCGCGATTACGCCGAGACCGCGTCCGACTGGTTCTGGGAGACCGGACCGGACCACGTCTTCACCTATCTCTCGTCGGAGTTCGGCGCTTTCGGTTTGGATCGGCAGCAAGTGATCGGCAAACGCCGGATCGATGCGGCGGCCGACACCACGGCCGAGCCGCAGAGGTGGCGTGAGCACATGGCCATGCTTGATCGGCATGAGCCGTTCCGGAAGTTCGAGTATCTCAGCCGCGATCGGGCCGGTCGGCCGCGGCACGTCAGCGTCAACGGCAAACCCGTTTTTGCCGCCGACGGTTGTTTCCTTGGCTATCGCGGAACAGCAACCGACCTGACCAAGCAGCGCGAGGCGGAGGAACGGCTGCGCCAATCCGAGAAGATGGATGCAATCGGAAAGCTGACAGGCGGTGTTGCGCACGACTTCAACAATGTCCTTACCGTTATCACCGGCACGATCGAAATCATTCAGGACGGCGTGGCGGACCGGCCACAACTCGCGGCGATCGCCCAGCTCATCGATGATGCGGCCACGCGTGGCGCCAAGATCACCTCGCAACTTCTGACCTTCGCGCGCCGCCAGCCGCTGGAGCCATGCGAGATCGATGTCAACGACCTCGTGGCCCAGACGACCAAGCTGCTCAGACCGATCCTGGGGGAGCACGTTGAAATGGAAACGGTGCTCGCGCGCGAGGCCTGGCTCGCGGTTGCCGACCCCTCACAGCTTTCGGCCGCTATCGTCAATCTCGCCGTCAATGCCCGCGACGCCATGCCCGACGGCGGCAAGCTTACATTGCAGACTGCCAATGCGCGACTTGACGACGCCGATGTGCCCGACAATGGCGAGATAAAGCCCGGCGAGTTCGTGGTGATTGCGGTCACCGATACTGGCCAAGGTATCCCCGCCGATATCCGTGATCGCGTGTTCGAGCCATTTTTTACCACCAAGGGCGTTGGCCGCGGCACTGGCTTGGGGCTGAGCATGGTCTACGGATTCGCGCGGCAGACCGGCGGAACAGTCACCATCGACAGCGAGGAAGGCCGCGGGACGGTGGTCAAGCTCTATTTGCCGCGATTTGCAGGGCAGTCCGTGATGAAAGCGGAGTCGATGGCGGCGCCCGCAGTGCTCGGTGGGCACGAGACGATCCTCGTGGTGGAGGACGACGCGCTGGTACGTGGCTGTGCGATCGCCCAGCTTGGCAGCCTCGGATACAAGACGCTGGTCGCGGACGATGGAGCGGCGGCGCTGGCGCTCCTCGACCAAGGTGCTCAATTCGATCTCTTGTTCACCGACATGATCATGCCCGGTGGAATCAATGGTCAAGAATTGGCGGACGCGGTTCTCAGGCGCCGCCCCCGGACGAAAGTGCTTTACACGTCAGGCTATACCGACAACGCGATCTTGCAGGAGGGTCATCTTGAGCCCGGGGTCAATTTGCTGAAAAAGCCTTACCGCAAAGCGGAGCTGTCGCGGAGAATCCGCAAGGCGCTGGGAGCATGATCCCGCACGGTGACACCGGGGCGGATGAAAGCCGATCCATTGCTGGCGCTGCACGCTGCTCATATCAGTTTGTTAGCAGCTGCGACGTCAAGCAATGCAATGAATCACGTCGCCTTACTCAGACCGTCTAGCCCATTGATGTTCCGGCGTCGCCGGCCCCCACTACCCCCTGCCGTTTCCGTGCTCGCGACCAAACGCCGCGACGTGAACAGGTTCACATTACCGCTTACCCGAGTTGTGATATTTTCAACGTCAAGCGCAAGGTCGTCAGTTCTGGCAGGGAAGCAGATGGCGACTCACC
Source organism: Bradyrhizobium sp. STM 3843 (assembly GCF_000239815.1). Taxonomy (GTDB): domain Bacteria; phylum Pseudomonadota; class Alphaproteobacteria; order Rhizobiales; family Xanthobacteraceae; genus Bradyrhizobium. The sequence continues at coordinate 5,246 of NZ_CAFK01000294.1, forward strand.
GGGCCGATCGACATAACTTTGTTTATTCTTCCGGGCGGCACCATTTGCTGGCGCGCTGTCACGGCCGTCTGGCCTTGCGTGATCTCCCCCACATCTGCAACAGGCTCAAGGAGGCACACATGCGTTTGAGCCATTTGGCATCCGCCATCATACCAAGTGCCTGGCTTGCCATCGGCGTTTCCATTTCGGCAAGCGCGAACGTGATCACCGACTGGGACGAGAAGGCCGTCGCTGTCGTCATGCCCGCGGGGGCTGCTGGCGTGTCGCAGACGGTCTACGCAGCAGAGCGAACAATGGGAATGGTCCACGCCGCGATGTTCGATGCAGTCAATTCGATCGAGCGGCGCTATCAACCATACCTCGTGCAACTGCCCGCGGACCGCGCCACCTCGAAGGACGCCGCAGCCGCGGCGGCCGCGGCGACAATCCTGGCGGCGATTGATGCAAAATCCGCAAGCGCGATGAAAGAAGCCCTCGCGAGTTATCTCGCGTCCATCCGTGACGATGACACGGCCAAAGCGGATGGTGTCAAACTCGGCGAGGCCGTTGCTGCCAAGATCTTGGATGCCCGCGCAAACGACGGCCATGATGCCGTCGACGAGTACCGGCCCAGAACGTCGCCGGGCGTGTATGTGCCGACCGCGATCACCGCGGGCTCGTATTGGTCGAAGGTGAAGCCGTTTGCCATGACGGCGGCATCGCAATTCCGGCCAGATGCGCCGATTGCACTGTCGAGCAAGCAATGGGCAACCGACTACAACGAGATCAAGGACTATGGCGGCAGGACCAGTGCAAAGCGTTCGCCTCAACAGACGGAGAACGCCCGGTTCTGGCTCATGGTTGGTCCACCGGCTTATCATCCCTTCGTCCGTCAGCTCGTCATTGCCAAACAAATGAATGTCAGCGAAAGCGCGCGGCTCATGGCGCTCGCCTCTGTCGGCCTCAACGATGCGCTCATCGCCGTGTTCGACGCCAAGTATCACTACAACTTCTGGCGCCCAATCACCGCCATTCGCAACGGCGATATTGATGGCAACGACCTCACGGAGCGCGAGGCGAGCTGGCAGCCGATCGAGAATACGCCGATGCACCCGGAATACCCCTGTGCGCATTGCATCCTCAGCGGCACGATCGCGGGCATTGTCAAGGCGGCACTCGGAACCGAGGAGATTCCGGAGATCGCGATCACGAGCCCCGCTATGCCCGGCGTGACCCACCACTACACCAATATGACGGCTTTCGCCGATGAGGTTGCAAATGCTCGCATTTGGGCCGGCTTCCATTACCGATTCTCGACTCGCGTCGGCACGGATATGGGTCTGAAAATCGGTGAATACGTTGTCAGTAACGTCATGCAGCCGGCCCAGACCGCGGGACGTTAAGAACGATCGTTACTGTCACAGGGGACATTCTTGTGAACGCAACAAGCGTAGGAGTATCCCGGCGGCCACATCAGAAGTTGAGCCCGCCGGGATGCACTCTCTTTGACGAGTTCTGACAAAGTACGAGGGCACAAGCTTGTGAGCGCGTGAACAGCGGCGGCGGCAGGTTGCACCAACTGGCGGCAGCCGCCTCTCATTTTGGAAGGCATTCCACATTGTAGGCAATGATGATCTGGGCCGGGTCGGACTTGCCCAAGCTCTTCAAGTCCTCCAGACCACTTCTCAGTCTCGCCCCTGCGTCCTTGAGGCTGCCCTCGAGCGTCGATTTGGCGGCTCTGCATCGTTCTTCGTTTGAGAACTCTTGAAACACCACCGTCGGCATAAGTCTCCAATCCGCCCGGTCGTTTGTCGCCGCTGGACTGACTGAGTAGGAAAAGACGTACATCAGGACCCACATCTGTAGCTCCAGACCTGCTGCAATGACGGTGAAAGCCTTACGCGATCCCCGCTCTTCTGCAGCCTTAAGATCGGTGGGAGCCGTTGACATAGATCAAACCCAGCTCGGGCGCTGCTGCCCATCTGTGCCTTGCGGCCGCGCTCGAGCCCCCTTTTGCGCGCCGCATCGCTGGGCGACCCCGGCCATCCACCCCCCAACGGAGGCCGGGGTCGTTCGCTGCGCTACAAGAGTGTGCCCGCGCGATCCGAAGCTGGTGGCATACACTTCCGGTCGATCTCGTCGGGTAGTAGCGTCGGGTACGGGTAGGAACAGCCAGCAGCTCTCCATCCCGGAGGTCTGCTGCGGGAGCCAACGGAGGAGATGTATGGGCATTATCTGGACGATTATCATTGGCTTTATTGTCGGAGTGATCGCCAAATTCATCATGCCCGGCGACAAGTTAGAGCCCCAGGGCTTCATCCTCACCACGGTTTTGGGAATCGTCGGCGCGTTCGTCGCGACCTACCTTGGCCAAGCCGTTGGCTGGTACAGACCCGGAGAGAGCGCAGGCTTCATCGGGGCGATTGTCGGCTCGATCATTTTGCTGTTTGTCTACGGCCTGGTGATGGGACGCCAAGGGCGGGCCTGATCGAGCATCCGTCAGTAGGTCTACAGCAGGCGCGCCGAACGGGCGCGTGCCGTCTTCGGTTCGGCCGCGGCGCCCTGACGCGCAGGTACGGGATCGGCAGCTGATAAGCTCCCTCACCTGCTCCCTCGCCTGCTCCCTCACCTGGCACACCAACGTTTCGCATCGCAGCAACCTCAGATGGTCATCGACCGGTTATGCGGCGCGGGTTAGCATGATCGTCCTACACAACATAATGATCCGGGGAGGACTATCATGCATCGAGCCTATCTCGTCGGGGCGGGGTCGGGCCTATTGGCCCTGTTCGCGCTGGCCAGTACGCCTGCGGCGGCGTCACCGTGCACCAATCTGCAGACGCTCAACCTGGTGCACACCACGATCACCTCGGCGACCGATGTCACCGGCGGGACCTTCACGCCGCCGGGCGCTGCGCCGATCACTGGGCTGCCGCCGTTCTGCCGCGTGACTGCGACGCTGACGCCGACGGCCGACTCCAACATCAAGATCGAGGTATGGCTGCCGGAGAACAATTGGAACGGACGCTTCCTCGGCACCGGCGGCGGCGGCTTCCAGGGCGTCATCACCTATTCCGAGCTCGCCATCGGCATCCAGACCGGCTACGCCACTGCCAACACCGATCTCGGCACCGGAACGGCCGGCTGTAATCCGCTGTTCTGCGGCTCCGACGGCAACCAGGGCAATCAGCTCGCCGCAGCCTTCGGCGACCCGGCCACTCCGTCGACCGGCCTGTTCGGGCATCCCGAACGGATCAAGGATTTCGGCTATCGCGCGATCCACCTGATGACCGTGCGAGGCAAGGAGGTCGTCAAAGCGTTCTATCCGCAAGGCGCCAACCGGGCCTATTTCGCGGGATGCTCGACCGGCGGCCAGAATGCGCTGATGGAGGCGCAGCGCTTCCCACGCGACTATGACGGCATCGTCGCCGGGGCCGCCGCCTTCAACCGCACGCACCTGCACATGGGAGCGCTGTCACTGTGGCAGGACGCCCATGCGAGCGCCACGCGGTTCATCCTGCCGGCGCAGATGCCTGTGATCAACAAGGCCGTAATCGCGCAATGCGTCGGCCAGGACGGCGGCGCCAAGACCGACCAGTTCCTGACCGATCCGCGCGACTGCCGCTTCGATCCCAAGGTGCTGCAATGCAAGGGCGGCGAAGTGCCGCCGGCCTGTCTGACCCCGGACCAGGTCACCACGATGCGCAACTACTATGTCGGCACGGTCGATCCCGTGACCAAGGAGATCGTCGTTCCCGGCGTCGCGCTTGGCGCCGAGACCGACAACGTGCTGGCGCTCGGGCTCGTCCTCTCCGAGGAGCTTCCTGAGCCCGCCTTCGACGGCCTGTTCTACTGGGTCTATGGCGCGAGCTTCGGCATTCCGACCAGCCCGACCAATTTTGCCAATTTCGACTTCCACCACGACATCAAGACGGTGGACACTCAGCTCGAGGCCGTGCTGAACGCAACCAGCACCGACTTGAGCGAGTTCCGCGAACATGGCGGCAAGCTGTTGATGTATCACGGCTGGGCTGATCCGCTGCTGCCGTCGCAAGAGAGCATCAACTACTTCAATGCGCTGGTGCGGGATGGCCGCGGCTTCGCGCAGCCCGCGCGATTCGGCCTTGACGATCCCGCGCTGAGGGAGACTCAAAGCTACGCCCGGCTGTTCATGGCCCCCGGCATGTATCACTGCTCGGGCGGTCCCGGGCCGAACACGTTCGACGCGCTCACCCCGCTCGTCAACTGGGTCGAAAAGGGCGTCGCGCCGGAGACGATCCTGGCGACCAAGTTCGTCAACGACACGCCTGCGCAGGGCGTGCAGATGACGCGGCCACTCTGCCTGTTCCCCAAGGTCGCGAAATACAATGGCAGCGGCAGCACCAGCGTCGCGGCGAACTTCACCTGCGTTGCCGATGAGCACGACTTCAACGAGATGCCGGCCCCGCAATACGGGCCGTGAGGGGCGCGCTGCCCCGGCGGGACCATCGCCGGGGCAGCAGGCGCAGTGCCTCGCCGCTCAGCATCCCCGGCAGATCCTGAGCTTGCGGTCGAGCGCCGCGCTCTCCGCATCGATGCGTTCGATCATGCTGGCCTCGTCGAAGGTCACGTCCTTCACGCCGGGCTGGCGGTGGCCGACCGGTGCGGTGCGCGGCGACAACGGGTCCGACATCGTCACGGACGCGGGTGGCATCACGGTCGGTGTCACCGTCTGGGCGGCCGCCGCACGGGCGTTGAGCAACATCGCCAGCAGGAACGTCTTCATCAGCCTGTGCCTGGATCTGTCCCCATTTTGCGGCATGTGAGTCATTGGTAGCTCTCCATCGCGTGGTGGATGGTGACGTTCTGACGCCCGCGAATGACCGAGCGATTTCAAGCATCCGGAAAACGGTTGCCGCTGTAAGCGGGGGGTTACACCTGGATCTGACGAGGTGGACGCGGCCTGCTGCGCCATTCGAACCGTGGCCCCAACGCATCAAGCCGACATCAACAGCCGCGCAACGCATCCATCTGTTTCATTTGTAGCCCGATCCGCGTTGCGGATGCGCGGCCACGCACTAAGTTGCAGCTCGCACAGATTCGAACCGAACCCACGCTGTGCGATGTGACAGCGTCATGACCATCACGCGAAGAGAAATTCTCCTGGGCGCGGCCGCGTTGCCGACCGCAGCTGCATTGGCGGCCACAACGGTTGCGGGTGCGCGCGAGGGCACCACGCAGACTCCCCATGGCAGGATCTGGTGGAAGATCGCGGGCGCCGGCCCGCGCACGCCCTTGCTGCTGCTCCACGGCGGCCCGGGCGCAGGACACAATTATCTTGAGCCGTTGTCGGCGATCGCCGATCAACGTCCCGTGATCTTCTATGACCAGCTGGGATGCGGCCGCTCCGACAAGCCCGATTCGGCCGCCCTGTGGACCGTCGATCATTTCGTGCAGGAGATCGATCTGTTGCGCGCCGATCTCGGCCTGGACCGCGTCATTCTCTACGGCCATTCCTGGGGCGGATGGCTGGCGCAGGAATATCTCGCCCAGCGCGGCGACCAGGCCAAGGTCGAGGCGCTGGTGCTCGCGGGAACCTCGGCCTCGACGCGGCAATTCGTGGCCGGCGCGTTGCAGCTGCTGTCGCAGATGCCGGGCGGGCTCGACGCCAGGCGCCGTGAGCTGGAAGCCGCCGGCAAGACCGACACGTTCGAATATCAGGAGATCGTGCAGGCGTTTCTCGACGCCCATGTCTATCACGACAACTGGCCTTCACGCCACTTCGCCAAGACGATCGAGAATATCTCGACTTCGAGAACCTATGCGGCGATGAACGGCCCCAATGAGTTCTCCGTGACCGGCACGTTGCGGGATTGGGACCGGGAGAGCTCGCTTGCGGCGATCGATGTCCCGACCCTGGTGCTCACCGGGGAAATGGACGAGGTGACGCTCGACTGCCATCTCACGCTTCAGCGCGGGATCAGGAATGCGCATCTGGTCGTGATGCCCAAGGCGCGCCATCTGGCGATGCTGGAGCAGCCGGAGAGCTACAATTGGATCTTGCGGGGATTCCTGTCGAACAAGGCGTAAGCCCCGCTTTCCGAGGTTCGCTCGCTGTCGCAGCGTTCCTGAAAGCGAAGCTCGGATTCGAAGGGCTGAAAAACTTATTTTCTCATGTAGTTTGGTCAGAATTCGCAGCGCGCGCTCGCCGTGAGCTGAGCGAATATCTGAAGCGCGCCACGCGCGGAGCTCCGAGCAGCGATCGCGCGGCAGGCGCGAGCGCCAGATCCGCACCCGCTGGTCCGATCGTTTGGAGATGCGCGTTTAGCGCGGCTTGCGGAGCAGGCCGTCGTCGCGCTGGACGGACGCGACGAACCGGTAGCCGACGCCGCGCTCCGTTTCGATGATGGGACCCTCGGCCGATGTTCTCTCCAGGATTCGCCGCAGTCGCAGCACCTGCACGTCGATGGTCCGGTCGGAAATGTCGGTGCGCAGGCGCGTCGCCTGCGACAGCTGCAGTCGCGTCAAGGTTCGTCCCGGCGCGTCGAGAAACGCCGCCAGCAGCGCGTGATGCGTCCGGTTGAGCGTCACCGTCTTGCCCTCGGGATCGATCAGCGCGCGCGACGCGCGGTTCAGCGTCCAGCCGTTGAAACGATCAATGCCGCGTTCGGCGGCAGGAGCATAGGTCTGGCGCGCCAAGCACTCGCGACGGCGCAAGGCGCGCGCGGTGGCCCAGAACTCCTGCAATTCACTCGTCTTCGCGATACAGGCGTCGGCCCCAAGCTCCAGCGCCAGAATGCGGTCGGCGGCCTCGAGCCGGCTTCCGGTTGCAATGATGGGAACGGCGACCTGCGACCTGATCCAGCGCAGCTGGTCGAGCCGGTCCGCGGCCACGGGCCAAAGATCGATCAGAACGAGGCCCAGCGGCTCGCGCTTGAGCAGCGACACCAGATCATCCGACCACTGTGCCGGCGAGAGGCTGCGAACGCGCCCGTCGAGAAAGGAGACGACGCGGTCACGGAAATCGCCATCATCCGTAAGGACCACGACATCGTCGAGCAAATCGGCCCCTGCTTCCGAGTTGCTGCTGTTGCCGGTGTGCTTCGGCAGATTCTGCAGGCAACGCCGATCGTGATACATCATCACCACCTCTTCGAAGTTGCGTTGCCGCCGATTGATCACGGCGCGACCGAGGCCGCTTGTCGTCTCGTGCAGCGGATTGTCAAGGCGTGCATATTTTGATGCATCCCTTCGCAATCGAGGCACCCGCTGCTCTCATGGAATTGGCTTGCCGGTTGATCAAAACTGAGGCAACGATCTGCACCTGTCATCATCACCGGCCGCGTGAGTCAGGTCGCACATGCTCGAACAAGATGCCCGTGTTTCAGCCGTCGAGTCCGACGGCTTGCCGTTGGATCGGAAGGCACGGGTGAACAACGCGCGCCAGCTTGGCAAAGGGCTTCGTGAACGTCTCGCTCAAGCCTTTCCTTACGTGCTGTTCGACGCCCCACCGCGCAGCATCATCGAGATCGCCGATCGCCGGATCGGCGCCCATCACATCACCTATCTTCGCTCCGGCAAGTGGACCGGCGAAGCATCGATCGCACAGGCCAAGGCGCTCGGATTCGGCGAGACCGTCAAGCTGATCTGGCAGCTGAGCGGATCCATGGCTTTTGAGAACCGCAACAGGCGGCTGGCGATCAAGGCCGGCCAGGCGTTGCTGATGCGCCATGCTTCGGATTGTGTTCTGACCGGCAGCGACGATTACGAATGCCTGATGCTGCGAGTGCATCCCGGCGCCGACCCGACCTGGCGCGATCTCGTCGAGTCTGGCGCGACCGAGTTGCGCCTCGGCTGCAGCAACGCGGCAGCGGCGGCACGCGCCGGCTTGATGGCCCTGTTGCGCCAGCCTGGTCATGACAGCACCAGCGAACTCGCGGTGCATTCATTATTCGAACTGGTGACCCGTTCCGCGACGCGCGAGCCCCTGGAGCCGCCGTCGGACCGAATCGCCCCGAGCCTGTACCGGGCGCGCTCGCTGATCCAGCAGAACATCGCTGACTCCGACTACACGCCGGAGCGGCTGGCGCATGACCTCGGCCTGTCCCGCCGCTCGCTCTATAATCGTTTCGCCGAGAGCGGGGTGACACCCGCCGCATTCATCCGCATGGTTCGGCTGGCGCAGGCGAAACGCGAGATCGAGAGCGATCCGTCGGCGGCGACGCCGCTCACGACGATCGCACTCCGCAACGGATTTCCCGACAGCTCCAGCCTGTCGCACGCCATCAAGTCGGCGTATGGCGTATCGCCTCGCGCCCTGCGCGGCCATCGATAGAGGTCCGGCCGTTTTTGACCGGACGGCGTCAGCTCGCGCCGGCCGTCCTGGCCGGCTGAGCCGCCGTCTCCTCGCCTGCGCTCACCCCTTCAGCGCCGTGACGACGATCTCAATCAGCGCGCCGCCGCCGAGATCGGCGACGCCGACGGTGGCGCGGGTCGGCAGATCGTCGCCGAAGAACGCGGTCCAGGCCGCGTCCATTTCCTTCTTCTTCGACAAATCGGTGACGAAGATCTGGCCGCTGACGACCCGCGACTTGTCGGTGCCGGCCTCCTTCAGGAAGCCGTCGATCTTGCCGAGAATGTTGCGGGTCTGCTCGCCCATCGAGACGCTGGTGTCGTCGGCAATGGTGCCGCCGATGAAAACGAAGCCGTTGGCCTCGACGATGCGGTGATGGATGGCCGAGCGGATCTTGCGGGTGATGGTCATCATGTCCTCATGTGGATGGTGAAGGGGATGGGTTGCTGAAGCGGGTGATGCTGAGACCTCCGATCCGGGTCTGGGTGCCGCCGTTGACGACCAGCTCGGCCATCACGGCGCCGGCGCCGGGACCGAGCTGGAAGCCGTGCGCCGAGAAACCGAACTGGTGATAGAGCCCGTCGTGAATCGCGCTCGGGCCGAACACCGGGATATCGTCGCGCATGCGCGCCTCGATACCGGCCCAGGCGCGCACGACCGTGGCGTTGCGCATCACGGCGAACAGCTCGGAAACCGTGCGTGCGCTCTCGGACAATTTGCGCCAGTCGAGCACGGTCTCGTTGCGATCCTGATAGGGCATGGCGAGATGCCCGCCGCCGATCAGCACGGTGCCGTTCTTGAACTGCTTGAAGGAGAGCTTGCGCCCGCGCAGGATCACGACAGGATCGATGAAGGGAGCGACGGGCGAGGTGATCATCAGCATTGGCGCGATGGTCTCGACCGGCACCGGCTCACCCAGCGCGGCCGCGATGCGGCCGGCCCAGGCCCCGGCGGCATTGACGAGCACCGGCGCGGCATAGGTCTCAGCGCCGACATCGACGCGCCAGAGGCCGTCCTCCTTGCGCACATTGGCCGCCGCCACACCTTCGATGATAGTCGCGCCGAGCGCTTGCGCCTTGCGGCGGAACGCAGTCGTGGTGCGCGCCGGCTGTGCGGCGCCGTCGCGGCGCGACACCACGCCGCCCGGACAGCTCTCGGCGACCGCCGGCACCAGCCGGCGCAACTCGGCGCCGTCGATCAGCTCCTCATGGGTGAAGCCGCGCGCATTCAGGTCAGCCACGCGCGCGCGAAACGCCGCGAGCTCGACCTCGTTCTCGGCGACCAGCACCTGGCCATGGCTCTCGAAGCCGCAATCGTCATCGACCAGATCAGCGATATTTTCCCAGATCCCCATCGAGCGGATCGACAGCGGAATCTCCGCGACGTCGCGCGCGAGCTGGCGCACGCCGCCGGCATTCACGCCGGAGGCGTGACGGCCGGCATAGTCCTTCTCGATCAGCACCGGCTTCAACCCGGCGAGACAGAGATGCAGCGCGGTGGAGCAGCCATGGATGCCGCCACCGATGATGATGGCATCCTTTGTTATGATCATCCGCGCACCACGGCTTTGGTGGCCTCGTCGCTCTTCGGCAGCGCCGCGAGCTCCGAGAGCATGATCGGCTTCACCGGCGCACGCAGCCGGTAGTAGCCGATCTCCTGCGGGCTCTTGCCGCGCGCCTCCGCCATCAGCTCGGTGACGGTGAGGCCGCACAGCCGGCCCTGGCACGGGCCCATGCCGGTGCGGCGATAGGCCTTGAGCTGGTTCGGCCCCGTCGCGCCGATCGCGACGGAGTCCAGAACATCCTGCGCCGTGATCTCCTCGCAACGGCAGACGATCGTGTCGCCCTTGGGAATGCGAAACTGCGGAGCCGGCTGAAACAGCACGTCAAGAAAGGCGCGGCCGCGCTCGGCACGCGCAAGCCCGGTGCGCAGAGCGGCGATCGGGTCGAGCTTTGCCACCGCCGCGGGTGCAAGCGCTGCAATCGCCGCGCGGGCGGCAATCCGACCGCGCCAGATCGCGGCCTGCGCACCGCCGATTCCTGCACCATCACCGGCGATCGCGATGCCCGGAACGGAGCTGTTGCCGTCGGCATCCAGGACCGGCGTCCAGCACAGCTGCGATTCGTTCCAGCGATGCTCGACCCCGGCCGCCATCGCCAGATTGACGTTGGGCACCACGCCCTGATGCAACAGCAGGAGATCTGCCGGCAGCGTCTCGCGTTTGCTGCCAGCGACGTAGCTGACGCTCGCGAGCTTGCCATCGCCGGCAGCGGCAAGCTCGGTGACGCCTTTGACGACGGGCACCTTGGCCCGGACCTCGCGCATCATCGCGAGACCCTTCATGACATAGGGCGAGGTCATGAAGGCGAACGCATGGGGCAGCGCGGCCATGTAGTTGGCGCGTGGCGTAGTATCGAGCACGCGATCGATGCGGCCGCCAAGGCGCAGGATCTGCGCGGCCAACAGCCACAGCAGCGGCCCCTGCCCCGCGATGATGGTCCGGCCGTCCGGCACCAGGCCGGAGGATTTCAGCATGGTCTGCGCCGCGCCCGCGGTCATCACGCCCGGCAAGGTCCAGCCTGGAATCGGAAACGGCCGCTCCAGTGCGCCGGTGGCGATGATGACGCGCTTGGCCTTGATGAAGGCCGAGCCGCCGCCGACGGAGACGCCGAGCTCGAGATTGCGATCGAGGCTCCAGACGGTGGCGCGATGGATGATCTCGGCGCCGCTGTCGCGCGCGGCTGTCGCGAGCTCAGCACCGGACCAGTAGTCGGCGCCGAGCACAGCCTCGCGCGTCACCGGCGTCGAGCTGATCGCGCGCCAAACCTGGCCACCAGGGCCGGCGTTCTCATCGAGCAGCAGGGTCGACAGTCCCGCACCGGCCGCGCTCGCGGTCGCGGCGAGGCCCGCCGGGCCCGCGCCGATGACCACGACGGCGTATTGCTCTCGTTTCGGCGCACTCATTTGCCGATCTCCCGCTTGCCCTTCTGAATCTCGATCTGCATGCCGTCGACGACAGGGACCAGGCAGCCCTGGCGGTTGCCGACACCGTCGATGGTGACGAGGCAGTCGAAGCAGACGCCCATCATGCAATAAGGCAATCGCTTCGCGCCGCTGACGGCGGTGGCGCGCCGCGCATCGAGGCCCGAAGCGAGCAGCGCCGCCGAAACGCTGTCGCCTTCGCGCGCCTCGATCGCCCTGCCCTCGACATGGATCGTCACCGATCTCCTGGTGTCACCTTCAGCCCGTTTGAACATCGTCATCTCCGTGCCCGTATCGAGCCGCTTTGTCCTAGTAATAGCCACTGCCGCCAGCTCCAGCGTCGTTGACGAAGCGCTGCGCAGTGAACGCGCCGACCAGCTCCGGCTCCAGCGCCCCGCCCTTGACCATCCGCGCAATGTCGAAGGCATGATTGGCCGCCAAGGTCACGCCGGAATGGCAGCAGGCGACGAAGGCGCCCGGATGGGTCTCGGACTGGTCATAGATCGGGAAGCCGTCCTTCGGCATCACGCGAATGCCGGTCCAGCTCCTCACCACGTTGAGCCGCGCAAGATGCGGAAACATCCGCTGCGCACGATCGGCCATGACCGCATTGATCGGAAGATTCTGCACGCGATCGTCGAGCTCGTCCTCCTTGCTGTCGCCGATCATCACCGTGCCCTCGTCGGTCTGGCGGATCGTCGTCAAGGGATGCGGCAGGAACGGCACGGTCCGTTCGGTGACGACGATCTGGCCACGCGTCGGGCCCATCGGCGCGGAGAGGCCGACCATCGGCGCCAGCGTCTGGTTGACATTGCCGGCGGCGAGCACGACCTTCGCCGCTCGCATCTCGCCTTGCGACGTCGCAAGCCTGAACTCGCCGCCATCGCCCGCGATCGACGCCACCGGCCGTTCCGGAAGATAGTCGACGCCGAACTGCTTCATGCCGGTGTGGAAGGCGCGGAAGGTGCGCAGTGAATTCACGTGGCCGTCGAACGGACAGAAGCTGCCGCCGGAGACCTCCGGTCCGATCAGCGGCAGCATCTTCTTCACCTCGCTCGCCAGCAGCATCTCCATGCGATAGTCGGCGGCGCCGGTCTGGTTATGCATGCGGGCCACCAGCTGCGTACGCTGCTCGTATTCGGCCTCGCCGAGGGTGAGATGAAAGCCGCCATTCTGCTGCAGGGCGACATCGAGATCGGTCTGCGCCTTGAGCTCGTCGGCAAGCTTCGGCCAGGCCTGCGAGCCGCGCACGGTCCAGCCGGTATAGGCGGGCATGCCGAGCCCCTTGCTCTGCACCCACACCAGCGCAAAGTTGGCGCGCGAGGCGCGCTTGGCAATGTCGCCTTCGTCGAGCACGGCGACGCGCTGGCCTAGCCGGCCGAGCCCCCAGGCAATCGCGGAGCCGAGCAGTCCGCCGCCGACGACGGCGACGTCGTAGTCTTTCCTCATAGTGTCTCCTATCGTCCCGCGTCGCCTCTCTCGCCGCCTTTGGCGGTGAGCACGCGGTCGAGCCCGTAAAAGCGATCGAGCAGGATCAGAACGGTCATGGTGATGGCGATCACGCTGGCCGATACCGAGGTCACCAGCGGATCGATGTTGTCCTGGATGTAGAGGAACATGCGCACCGGCAGCGTCTCGGTGCCCGGCGCGGCCAGGAACACGGTCATGGTCAGATCGTCGAAGGACTGGATGAAGGCGAGCGCCCAGCCGCTGATGAGGCCCGGCAGGATCGAGGGCAGGATCACGCGGCGGAACATGGTCCAGCCATCGGCGCCGAGCGAGATCGCAGCCATCTCGATTCGGCGGTCCATGCCGGTTGCAGCCGCCAGCGTCAGGCGCAGCGCAAACGGAAACACGACGATGACATGCGCGATCACCAGCGCGAGGAAGGTGCCGCCGACGCCGACCGAGGTGAAGAAGCGCAGGAACGCGATGCCGAGCACGACGTGCGGGATCATCAGCGGCGACAGGAACAGCGCGGACAGCGCCTCGCGTCCCGGAAAGCGATAGCGGCTGATGGCAAGCGCCGCCGGCACCGCGAACAACAGGCTCACGAAAGACGACAGCGCGCCGAGCCACAAACTCACGCCAAAGGCGTGCACGAATTCCGGATAGGCCGCGATGGTCCTGAACCAGCGCAGCGAGAAATTGGTAGTCGGAATTGACAGGAATCCCTCGGGCGTGAAGGCGACCCAGCACACCACCACGATCGGCGCCAGCATGAAGACCACGAACAGCGCGTGGAAGGCGAGCGCGATCGGTCCGTTCCTTGTCATCGGAACATCTCCTGATAGCGCCGCTCGATCAGCGCATTGCTGCCGACCACGATCAGCACCAGCGCGATCAAGAGCAGCACCGCGACCGCGGCACCGAGCGGCCAGTTCAGCGTGTTGAGAAACTCGTCATAGGCGAGCGTCGCCGCGACCTTCAGCCGGCGGCCGCCGATGATCGCCGGCGTGGCGAAGGCGCTGGCCGACAGCGAGAACACGATGATCGCGCCCGACAGCACGCCGGGCATGATCTGCGGCAGGATGATGCGACGGATCACCGTCAGCGAGCCGGCGCCGAGCGAGGCCGCCGCATTCTCGATCTGCGGATCGAGCCGCTGCAGCGCGGTCCAGACCGCGAGCACCATGAACGGCATCATCGCATGCGCGAGCGCCACCACCATGCCGGTCTCGGTGAACATGAAGCGCACGGGCGAACTGATCAGGCCGAGTGACATCAGAAGCTTGTTGGCGAGACCATTGTTGCCGCCGAACAGCAGCGCCCAGCCCAGCGTGCGCGCCACCACGGAGATCAACAGCGGGCCCAGGATGACGAGCAGGAAGAAGCCTTTCCACGGGCCGCTCATGCGATGCAGGATATAGGCCTCGGGCACGCCGAACACCGCCGTGATCAACGTGGCGAGCACGGCGACGCGAAAGGTGCGCCAGAACATCTCGGCGTAATAAGGATCGCTGGCGATCTCCTGCCAGTTCTTCAGGATGAAGACCGGCTCGATGCCCTTGTACTGGCCCCAGTCGTGAAACGAGAGCATCACGGTCATCGCGAGCGGGATCACGACGACGCCGACGAACAGCATCAAGGCCGGCAGCGCCAGCGCCAAGACTGTGCGCGTCTCGCCGGTCTCGGCCGGCGCGGGAGCTGTTGTGGTGACAGCCGCGCTCATGAACCGCCTCGCGTGGCACGAACGCTCATGTCGGCGGCCTGCCAGGCCAGGTGCACCGCCTCGCCCTGCTCCGGCTGCGTCTGGCCGTCATTCTGGCGGATGACGATCGCGGGCCCGCATTCGGTCTCGCACTGGAACAGCCAATGATTGCCCTGGAAGATGCGGCTCTGAATCCGCGCCGATAATCCGCTCGCGCCGAAGCTGATCCGCTCCGGCCGGATGCTGATGGTGGCCGCGCCTGAGACCCCGACCGGCGCCGGCCCGCTCCAGGAGCCCGCGATCAGTCTGGCCGACGCACCCGAGACATCCGCGTGTGCGGCGAACTCATTGGTCTTGCCGAGAAACTGGGCGACGAAGGCCGAGGCAGGCCGCTCGTAAACCTCCTGCGGCGTGCCGATCTGCTCGATCCGGCCCTTGCTCATGACCACTATGCGATCCGACAGCGACATCGCCTCGATCTGGTCGTGGGTGACGAGAATGGTGGTGGTGCCGAGATTGCGCTGGATCTGGCGCAGTTCGATCTGCATGTCCTCGCGCAGCCGCGCATCGAGATTGGAGAGCGGCTCGTCGAGCAGCAGCACGTTCGGACGGATCACCAAGGCCCGCGCCAGCGCCACCCGCTGCTGCTGGCCGCCCGACATGCGCCGGGGATGGCGATCCTCGTAGCCGGCGAGCCCGACCAGCGCGAGCGCAGCGCGCACGCGCTCGTCGCGCTCCTTGCGAGGGACCTTTCGCATCTCCAGGCCAAAGGCGACGTTCTCGGCAGCCGTCATATGCGGAAACAGCGCGTAGCTCTGGAACACGATGCCGAGCCCGCGTTTGGCCGGCGGGATCGCGACGAGGTCCTTGCCCTCGAGCCGGATCGCTCCCTGCGACGGATCGAGAAAGCCCGCGATCATCTGCAACGTCGTGGTTTTGCCGCAGCCGGAGGGGCCTAGGAAAGAGACGAACTCGCTCTTGCCCACCGTGAGGCTGAACTCTTCGACGGCCGTGTTCGGACCGAAGGATTTGCCGACGCGGTCAAGCTCAAGGAAGGACATGTAGTTATCCGGGTGGTGGGCGAAAAACGCTTTAGCCGAGAGCACGGTGGACTCCCCTCCCCCTTGCGGGGAGGGGTCGGGGGTGGGGGTCTCCACAAAGAGCGCCCGTGGAGA
>NZ_CAFK01000293.1 GCF_000239815.1 Bradyrhizobium sp. STM 3843
ACCGCGATTGAAGCAACGTTTGGGGAGTGATCGAGGATGCCGATCAACTACGATGAGCTGATGGCGCTGAAGAACATCGGGCAGAATTATGCCTATGGCGATCGCGAGGTGATGCTCTATGCCTATGGCATCGGCATGGGCGCCGACCCGATGGACGAGAAGGAACTCGCTTTCGTCAACGAGGCCTGTGCCGAGCCACGGCCGCTGAAGGTCGTGCCGACCTTTGCTTCCGTGGCCGCGTGGGGCGCGGGCCCCGGCGAGATGAAGCTCAACCGCGTGCTGGTCGTCGACGGCGAGCGCGACATCACTTTTCACAAGCTGCTGGCAACAGCCGCCAAGATCACTGCCGACTCCACGGTGCTGGCGGTGTCAGACAAAGGCAAGGACAAGGGCGCCGTCATCCGCCATCAGACTATTTTGCGCGACGACAGCGGCGCGCGGCTCGCGACGCTGGTGGCCTCGCGCTTCGCTCGCGGTGACGGCGGCTTCGGCGGCCCCTCCGGCGGAATCCCCGATCCGCATCCGGTGCCGACGCGCGCGCCGGATATGAGCGTCGATATCGCGACCCGACCGGATCAGGCGCTGATCTATCGCCTCTGCGGCGACCGCAATCCGCTGCACTCCGATCCCGAGTTCGCGCGCCGCGCCGGCTTTCCCCGGCCGATCCTGCACGGCATGTGCACCTACGGCATCACCTGCCGCGCCGTGCTGCAGACCTATGCGGACTACGATCCATCAGCGTTCCGGCAGCACGGGGCGCGGTTCTCCTCGCCGGTCTATCCCGGCGAGACCGTGACTGTCGATCTCTGGAAGGATGGCGATCTGATCTCGTTCGAGGCCAGAGTGAAAGCGCGCGAGGTCACGGTCATCAAGAACGGCAGGACGGTGTTGGGATGATACTCGCCGTCATTCCGGGGCGGCCGCGACAGCGGCTGAACCCGGAATCTCGAGATTCCGGGTCTGGTCCTTCGGACCATCCCGGAATGACAGCAAGATGAGGAGGCGCAGATGGGATTGCTCGACGGCAAGGTGGCGCTGATCACAGGCGCGGGCGGCGGCTTGGGCGAAGCCTACGCAAGGCTGTTGGCGCGTGAGGGTGCGGCCGTTGTGGTCAACGATCTCGGCGGTCCGCGCGACGGCACCAGTGCCGATCAGGCGATGGCGGAGAAGGTCGTCGCCGCGATCAAGGACGAGGGCGGCCGTGCGGTGGCGAACCGCGCCGACGTCTCGACCATGGCCGGCGGCCAATCGGTGTTCGACGATGCCATCAAACATTTCGGCCGCGCCGACATTCTGGTCAACAATGCCGGCATCCTGCGCGATCAGACCTTTGCCAAGTCCAACGAGGCCGACTGGGACAAGGTGATCCAGGTGCATCTCAAGGGCACCTTCTGCTGCACGCTTCCTGTCTTCCGCTGGATGCGAGACAATGGCGGCGGCGTCATCGTCAATACGTCGTCGACCTCGGGCCTGATCGGCAATTTCGGCCAGTCCAATTACGGCGCCGCCAAGGGCGGCATCTGGGGCCTGTCGAACGTGCTGGCGATCGAGGGTCGCAAATACAACATCCGGGTCTGGACGCTGGCGCCGGGCGCGCTGACCCGGATGACCGAGGACCTGCCGCGCTACAAGGAGAATCCCGGCTCGGCGCTGACGCCCGAGGGCATCGCGCCGGCGGTGCTCTACATGGTCAGCGGGCTCTCCGGCGACCAGACCGGCAAGGTGCTCGGCGTCTCCGGCCCGCGCGGGGTCCGCGAGATGCGGATGATGGAGATGGAGGGCTGGAAGCCGCCTTTCACCGGCTGGAAAGCGGAGGATATTGTCAGCCATGCAGAGGAGATATTCTTCTCCGAAGAGGAGATCAGGAAGTCTGCGCGGCGGTTTTGATGTATTGAGGTCGTCATTCCGGGCCGCTCGCGATAGCGAGCGGACCCGGAATCTCGAGATTCCGGGTTCGATGCTGCGCATCGCCCCGGAATGACTACGAAAGGATGGACAATGAAACTCACCGCCGATGCCAAGGGCACCTTCGCGATCGCGCCGACGCCGTTCCATGATGACGGCCGGATCGACGAGGCCTCGATCGACCGCCTGGTCGACTTCTATGCCGAGGCCGGCTGCGACGGCATCACGGTGCTTGGCATCATGGGCGAGGCACCCAAGCTCGATGCTGCCGAGGCCGAGCAGGTGGCCGTGCGTTTCGTCAAACGCGCGAAGACCATGCAGATCATCGTCGGCGTCTCCGCGCCGGGCTTTGCGACCATGCGTGCGCTCGCCCGCGCCACCATGGATGCGGGCGCCGCCGGCGTCATGATCGCGCCGCCGCCGCATCTGCGGACCGATGACCAGATCACCGGCTATTTCAAGCAGGCGCAGGAAGCGATCGGCGAAGACATTCCATGGGTGCTGCAGGACTATCCGCTCACGCTCAACGTCGTGTTCACGCCAGCCGTCATCCGCAAGATCGTCATGGACAGCCCGTCCTGCGTGATGCTCAAGCACGAGGATTGGCCAGGCCTGGAGAAGATCTCAGCCTTGCGCGGTTTCCAGAAGGACGGCTCGCTCCGGCCGCTGTCGATCCTTTGCGGCAATGGCGGGCTGTTCCTGGATTTCGAGATGGAGCGCGGTGCTGATGGCGCCATGACCGGCTATGCCTTCCCCGAAATGCTGGTCGACATCGTCAAGCTGTCGAAGGCCGGCAAGCGCGATGCCGCGCACGACTTGTTCGATGCGCATCTGCCGCTGGTGCGTTACGAGCAGCAGCCGGGCGCAGGTCTCGCCGTGCGCAAATATGTGCTGCAAAAGCGCGGCGCGATTGCCTCCGCCGCGCAGCGCAAGCCGGCCTCGGGCATCAGCGCCGCCGCAAAGGCCGAGGTCGACTATCTGCTGTCGCGGGTGGCGCGCTATGATCGCCGCGCCAATTTGCAGCCGCAATCAAGTGCCGCGGGGTGAGCCATGACTGAACCTGCCGCCATCCGTCCGGCCTCGACCGTGCTGCTGCTGCGCGACGGCGCAAGTGCCCGCGAAATCGAGGTGTTCATGATGGTGCGTCACCATCAGATCGAGTTCAACTCGGGCGCGTTGGTTTTTCCCGGCGGTAGCGTCGATAAGACGGACCAGGAGATCGCGGCGCGCTCTGAGCTGTATTCGGGTGGAGCGGATTTGGGCGAGGAAGCACTCGGCTTCCGCATTGCTGCGATCCGCGAGACGTTCGAAGAAAGCGGCATCCTGCTGGCGCGGCCGCAAGGCTCAAACGCGTTGATCAGCGCGTCGCAGGCGCGGGAGATCGAGGCCGTCAGTCGTGCCGCCCTGTGCGAAGGCAACACGCATTTTCTCGATATCGTGGCCGGCAACGATCTCGTGCTCGCGCTCGACGCGCTCGTCCCTTATGCGCATTGGATCACGCCGGAAGGCATGCCGAAGCGCTTCGACACCTGGTTCTTTCTGGCCGCGGCGCCGCCGGACCAACTCGGCGCCCATGACGGCAAGGAATCGACCGACTCGATCTGGGTCTCGCCGCGCGAGGCGCTCGCAGGCGGCGACGATGGCCGCTTCAAGCTGCCGTTCCCGACCACGCGCAACCTGATCCGGCTCGGCAAACAGCCTGATGTTGCCACGGCTTTGGCTGTCGCACAGCAGATGGAGGTCGTGACGGTGATGCCGGTCATGACCAAGACGGCCGATGGTGGGCGCCAGCTGCGTATCCCGCGTGAGGCCGGCTACGATGGGGAGGTGTTCGCGTTTGGGCCGGCCGGCTGATTGGCGGTATTTGGTGCCGGGGGCACGAAAGCGGTTTTGTTCGTAATCTGTTCTGATATTCCGGACTCCGGTCGTATATAGTGCGGGTCCGAAAAGCGGACCCCATGCGTAGGCCAGCAGCCTTGGCGGCATTATCAAAATTCATTCGGTTGAAGTCGTTATCGATCGGGCAATTGACCTTTGGCAGCTTTCTTCTGCTGCTCGCGGTGATCACTGCCACCAGCATGGCGAGCGTGATCGCGATCCGCCATATCGATGCGACCTTTGCCGAGCTGCAGCGGCTGCAAGGCGTCGGCGATCTCGCCGAAGAGATCGACCGGCGCATGAACGAGCTCCGACTCGCTGCGCGCGATTTCGTCACCGACCCCGGCGCACGCTCGGATCGGGTCGGGCAGGCGGCAACCGAGCTCGGGGCGCTCTTGAAGAAGACCCGGCTCGAGCTTGCGCCCGAGCAGCAGGCGACGATCGACGGTGTCGCTCAGCGGCTCGCCAATTATCGCGAGGGTATCGATCGCATCAGCGCCTTGATCGCGCATCGCGCCGAGCTTCTCGCCACGCTGCCGGCGGCGCGGGTCCAGTTCGAGGTGGCGATCGCCCAGATACCGGAGCGGTCGACGGCGCGGGCGCTGTTCCGTTTGCAGAACCAGGTGGGAGCCGCGCTGCTCGCGCGCGATCCCGCCGGCGCCGAGCAGGCTGCGCGCAGCATGCGGGCGCTGCAAATCGACGACCAGGCTCTGCGCTCGGCCACCGATAGCTACGCTGACTCCATTGTCGCGATCGCCGGGACGGAGGACGAGATCGCGAGGCTCGACAAGGAGGTGCTGGGAACCGAGGGCCGGCTGATCGGACGCGTCACTGAGCTGCTGCGGTCGCTGAGCGCCCAGCAGGGGCGGGTCCTGTCACGCGACTTCGCTCGCACGCTCGCCGAGACCAAATGGCAGAGCATCATTCTTGGGTCGACCGGCGTGCTGATCGGCATCTTTGCCGCTTTGTTCGTGGTTCGCCGCACGGTGCGGCCGCTCGCCTCCATCGCGGGGTCGATCCGGGCGCTGGCCGCAGGCGAGAAAGACGCCTCAATTCCGCAGACCGAGGTCGAGAACGAGATCGGTGACATCGCGCGTGCGGCCGAAGTGTTTCGTCGCACCTTGCAGGAGGCCGATGCCGCGCGCGAGGCCGCGGTGCGGGCACTTGCCGAACAACGCCTTGCCGAGGAGAGCTATCGCAAGCTGTTCGAGGCGTCCATTGATGGCATCTACGTCACCACGCCCGGCGGCCTGGTCGTCGACGCCAACCCCGCGCTCGCCAGGATCATGGGCTACGACTCGGCCAGTCAGCTGATCACCGGCGTCAACGACATCGCTGAGACCATCTATGTGCATGCGTCGGCGCGCGAAGAATATCAGCGGCTGATGGGGCGCGACGGCATGGTGCGCGAATTCGAATACCAGGTGCGTCGGCGCGACGGCGACATTCGCTGGCTTTCGGACAGCGCCACCGTGGTGCGCGACGAGAACGGCGAAGTAATGCGCTACGAGGGGATCGTGCGCGACATCACCGATCAGAAGCGCGCGGAAGATGCGATCGCGGAAGCGCGCAAGCTCCTGCAGCAGGTCATCGACACCGTACCCGCCGTCATCAACGTCAAGGACCGCAATCTGCGCTACGTCCTGATGAACCACTATATGGCCGGGATCTTCAACGTTGCGCCCGAGGAGGCGCTCGGCCGCACCACCGGCGAACTCATGTCGCGCTATGGCGCGAACAAGACCGACGAGAACGACAAGCGCGTGCTCGCAACCAACTCCGGTCTCGGCTTCTACGAGGAAGAGTATCTCGACTCGTCCGGCACTATGCGGCAATGGCTGGTCAACAAGATGCCGATCCTGGATGCCGACGGTGAGGTCGACCGGATCGTCACGGTGGCGCTCGACATCTGTGAGCGCAAGAAGAGCGAGCATGAGATGCGCAAGGCCAAGGAGGCGGCCGAGACGGCGCTGCGCAATCTCCGCGAGACGCAGGCCTCACTGATCGAGGCGGAGAAGCTGGCCGCTCTCGGGCGCATGGTTGCCGGCGTCGCGCATGAGGTGAACAACCCCGTCGGCATCAGCCTGACCGTGGCCTCCGCCCTCGAACGCAAGACCGAGCGGTTTGGCGAGGAGGTCGCGCGCGGCGAGCTGCGCCGCTCCAGTCTCAACGACTTCCTGGAGACCAGCCGCAATGCGGCGGGACAGCTCGTGGCGAACCTGAACCGTGCTGCCGAGCTGATCCAATCGTTCAAACAGGTCGCAGCTGACCGCAACTATTCCGACCAGCGCAGCTTCGACCTCGCCGATCTGACCGAACAGGTCGTCATGAGTCTGCGGCCAAGCCTGCGCAAGCACAATCTGACGCTCAATGTGGACTGCCAGCCCAATCTGGTCATGAACAGCTATCCCGGTCCGTATGGTCAGGTGCTGACCAATTTGTTTCTCAATGCGGTCGCGCACGCGTTTCCCGACGGCCGGCCTGGCATCATCGAGATCCAGGTTCGCGAATCCGGGCGGGACAATGTTGAGGTCATCTTCTCCGACAATGGCTGCGGAATGAGCCTCGATGTGCGCCGCCGCGCGTTCGACCCGTTCTTCACTACCCGCCGCGACCAGGGTGGCACCGGACTCGGACTGCACATCGTCTACAACATCATCACCAACCGACTCGGGGGCCGGCTCGATCTCGACTCCGAGCCCGGCGGCGGCACGCGCATTCAGATCATTCTGCCGCGCATCGCGCCTTTGGAGCAGGCTGCGGAGTAGGAGCAAGAGGAGTACGAGCAAGAGCTGCGCTGTTTTCGGCTCACTCGGAACTCGCGTTGCTGTGAACGGATGGCACTGCATTTTCCCGTAGTGTTGCGTCTTGACTGTCACGAAGCCGCGAACGAATCTAATTCTGGCCCAGTTGATGCATATTCTTCAACGCACCGTGGGGTGGTGCAGGAGCTAGATCGATATGAGCAACTGGATGTTTTCCGGCGGCCATGCGCCGCGGCAAGTTGGTGACGCGTCCCCCCGTAACGAGCATCGGAAGCAGCAGGTGAGGCGCTTGAAGCCATGCTTTCAAGTGACGGGTGCAGCGTTGCTGATCGCGCTTGCTGCGCCGCCCAGCTCAGCGCGCGACCGCGGCCAGTTTGTCAACTCGTCGCCGGAGATGAAGGCCTGGTTTGACGGTCTGCGCAGCGGCAAGGGGCCGTGCTGCTCAGATGCCGACGGTTCGGCGGTGAGCGACGTGGATTGGGAAACGCGGAATGGTCACTATCGTGTACGCATCGACGGCGAATGGATCGACGTACCGGATGACGCCGTGATCACCGAACCGAACCGGGTCGGCCGCACCATGGTGTGGCCGATGCGCGGCTATCAGGGCGTGTCGATTCGCTGCTTCATGCCGGGCAGCATGACGTAGGCGGCGCAGGCCGCCGCAAGTCGCTGCAGCCTGTTCATGCGTATTTCTTGTCGCGCTCGAGCAGCTCGACCGAGATGCCTTCCGGGCCGCGGATGAAGCAGATCCGCACGCCGGGCCGGATCGTGGTGGGCTCGGTCGTGAACGTCACGCCCTTGCCCTTGAGTTCGGCTGCCACGGCGTCGATGTCCTTCACCGTGAGGCCGAAATGATCGAGCCCCTGATGCGGCGTCACGGGAGGCGCGCCGACGCCGTCGCCGGGCTCGACCTTGGCGATGAACACGCTGGCGCCGCCCAACCTGACGTCAATGCGACCAGGGTTGCGGATGATCTCGCCCCCGAGAATATCGTGGAGCCACGTCGCTGTCGCTTCGGGATCGGGGCTGCGCAGGTGAATGTGGTCCCAGGTGACCTCGGGCATGGGCGACGTCTTTCGTGATGATGTGACCGCGCTTCGGCGGCTCTCGCGGAGAAAGGATGGTGAGGGGGTCATGTTAGCGAGCGGAGCGCACCAAGGC
Organism: Bradyrhizobium sp. STM 3843; assembly: GCF_000239815.1. GTDB lineage: Bacteria > Pseudomonadota > Alphaproteobacteria > Rhizobiales > Xanthobacteraceae > Bradyrhizobium. Next base: position 7,713 of record NZ_CAFK01000293.1, read on the forward strand.
CATCCCTGCCGGCAGCGGAGAATCATGTCCGGGAGTAAGCTTGCCCTCCAATCGTCGGCTTTACGTGGAACCAATATTGCCGCTGCGCATTGGGATCTTGGAGCGCGGCTGACTGGGCCGTCGATGGTGCTGACATGAGCGCAGGGCTCTACCGCTTGCTGTGGCGCCGGTTCGGTGGAATCGGGACATCATTCGGCGCCCGCGCGGCGAAGCCCATCCTGCCATGGAAGTCCGCGTTGATCGGATTGGCAGTGTTTGCGATCCTGCTGGTGGGCGCTGCCGCTTGGCTCGTCATGTCGGTTGATGACAGCGAGAGCGCGGACAGCACTGTGACGCAACTGACCGGCGACAATTCGGCGGACGACAGCTCAGTCACGACCGCCATGTCCTCTGATCCGCGACCAGCCTCGCCTGCTGGCCAAGGGCAGCCTGCGCCGGCCAGCCAGAGTCAAGCCAGCATAACCCCGGCCGCCCCGGCTATCGACGAAAAGCCGACCGGTGCGGTCGAGCCGTCACCATTGGATGGCTTGAGGATCAGCTCGCAATCCTGGCGCCGCGGTGGCCTCGGTTCCAAGGCGCTGGTCACCTTTACGCTGCGCAACAGCAATCTCTACGCGGTGAAGGATGTCGAGATCTCCTGTGCCTTTAACCGGCGAGATGGCAGCCACGTGACCGACCGAAGGCGGCTGGTTCCCGGTGAGGTGGACAAGAAGAGCCGCAAAACCTTCGCGGCGGTCCATGTCGGATTCGTCAACGTTAACGCCAGCAAGGCGAACTGCACTCTGGTCTCTGCGAGCAAAAACTAGGAATTCTGCGCAAAGTTGCAGGCGCGTTGAACCGCCATGGCTCTGTCTGGAACATATTCTTGTAGTCCCGGTTAGGACGATAAGTCCGCGTCTATCGCGGACGGAGTGGTACTGTTATGCCTCTGTTGCGCTATTTCGTGTTCGTCGGTGGAGCCCTGCTCGCGCTGTTGTTCGTCTGCGATGCGGTCTTTCCGAGCGCTCCGCTCCCGACCCCGTCCAGCGCCGGCTACGAACTGCCCGCCATTCGCATTCGATCAAACAGCAAATGGCCTGAACGTGTCGTGATCGATACGTCGATCCCAACGCCGGCGCCGGCAAAGGTGGCCGCGGCCGAACCCGTTACCGCTGGGCCGGCGATGGCGCACGTGCGCGACGCGCTGGCACAGATGCCGGCCAAGGAACTGAAGCCAGGGGTTGGCCAAGCGCAGCGGGCAGCGGCGCCGGCGCCAACCCGGGTTGCCGAGACGACGGCCAAACCAACCGAACCAAAACCGCAGCCGAAGCGGAAGAGCGCCAGGACTCATCCTGGACGACCCATGATTATCGTCGCACAGCAGCCGCGTTTCGGCTGGTTCGCTTCGACCTGGTAAGCTGCCCGTTCTCCCGGGCCTAACAGCCGCGGCAGATGCTCTTCATCCTGGTGTCGAGCAGCCTGTCGAGTTGGTCGGAGGCGGCTTTGACATAGCGGCCATCGGCGTCCCGGCCCTCGGTTGCGAACCGCGTACGGCCCGCAGCGTGGACCCCGCTGACAGATCCGTGACTGCTAAAGCCGTGGCCTATCCCGTGACGGCTGCGCGCGGATGCCGGGAGAACCGCCGCACCGATCAGAAGAGCGGCAACTCCAGCTGCCGCTGCTATGCTCTTAACCATTTCAGTCTGTATCGATGTCGTGGATGCCGATCGCCGGTGTCACCGACTGGCAGATGTTACGCGGGCAGTTTCACCCGGCAAGGGCGCGCGTGCCGGACAGGGTACCCGCTCTCGATCATGTGAGTTTTGGTGAGGCCGCAACGATAGCCGGACCCGCGTCGGGCCGGATCTCATCGACAATGGTGCCCCGCGGCGGCCTTGATCCTGCGCAAAGTACGGCTCCCTCGAACCGCCTAGCGTGCGGTTGTCGACACCGACGGGCATTGCCCGGTCGTTCAGAGAGATGCTGTATGCCAACAATTCCAAACCTGTCGATTTCGCCGGACAAGGTCGCCTTCGTCGTCAACAAGGTCCACCAATACGAGATGGAATCGAGCGAGCCCGAGCTGCTCTCCGACCTGACCGACGACGATACGGTCCATGGTTCGTCGGGAGGACGCGGCGCGAACACGGATCGCGCTGAACTGGCGAGCTTCATCCAAGGGCTCAACGTCGATGAGCAGATTGATCTGGTCGCCTTGATGTGGCTCGGACGCGGTGACGGCGGGCTGGAGAACTGGGACGAACTGCGCGCACAGGCCGCTCAGGCGCATAACAACCGCACAGCCGCTTATCTGATCGAGACCCCGATGCTTGGCGATTACCTCGAGGAAGCCCTGCCGGAGTTCGGTCTGTCGCTGGAGGATTTTGAGGAGAGCATCTAGTGGAGCGGATTTGACGTTCGCCAGCTGCGGCGTGCCGCACACCAAGATACGAATGTCAAATCCAAAGCTCTACCGGCATCGATTAGTTATCTGGAGACACTTCGACGCCAACATTCGCACACCTACGTCCCCGATCGGATAGGCTGTTGGCGCGGTGCAAGAGGAGCATGCTATGGACAAGATCAAAGTAGGGGCGGGAGACTGGGTCGTCGTTTGTGACGGGCGCAAGGCGCTGATCCTGGAGAACATCGGCGACGGCATGTTTCCGAACCTGCACATGAAGGAAGTGCACGAGCACCCCGACGAGCGCACCTCCGACGTCGGCACCGATGCGCCCGGTTCGGTGCATCCGTCCATTGGTACCGCTCGCAGCTCGATCGAACAGACCGATTGGCACGACGAATCGGAGCGTGTGTTCTTGAAAGGACTGGCCGGGCGGCTGCACCAGGCGGTTCTCGCCGGCGAAACCAAAGCGCTGACCGTCGTGGCATCGCCACGTGCGCTCGGCATGATTCGCGCGGACTATTCCGATGCGGTGCGCAGGGTCCTGCATGGCGAAGTCCATAAGGACCTCGTGAAAATGCCGGTCTACGAGATCGAGAAGCAGCTCTTGGCTTGAACTCTCAAAGATCCACGCCAGTATCAGGAGGTTGAGGCATCAGGGACGCCGAGTGCATCTCTCGGTCCCGGTGCGCGTCGGATTCCACACAACGTGGGGCGCACTGACGCGGGCTCCAGAATTGAAGCTCTACTCAGTGCGCCGGCTCCAGCTTCGCGTGATCCCGCTGCTCGGATTGCGCAGGGACCAGGCTCGCGTCCTCGTGGACTGATTTCTTCTCGACGATCTCGTAGCCACAATCGGCGAGCCAAGCGATCAGTCGATCGGCCATCGCATAGTCCCAAGTGGGGTAGGAGCGGGCAATGACCTGCCGCGGCGTAAGTTTGCGAGACATGGCGATAAATCCTCTTGACGCTCTCTGACTTCGAGCCGTCACGACAAGAACCCGAAATCCGCAGGCAGGTTCCTCGATACCACGGGAGCTCGGACACGCCACACTCACATCCCGGTGTAACCTGTGCAGTCTGCATTGCAGACGAGTTGATCGGCGATCGCCCTTAGGTTTCCCGGCTTGACCGACAGGCGACAGCGGCACGGCGGCTTCTGAGGCGAGGAACCGATCGGCGATCTCAGCCTTGGCTTTTCGACGATCGCGCCGCTAGCGGCAGAGCGTTTGCCATCCGCAGCTATACGCGCCACATACCTGAGCCTGTCGGCATTGCGACGTCCCAAGTGGCGGCAAGGTCGGTCGATTAAGGGGCGCGACTTGTGGTGCCGGGAGGGGACAGAGCGTCGCCGGACATGGTTGGGGCAGGTCGCCAGTCCTGTCGCAGACTGGCTGGACCTGGCCGTCGACACAGCGGCAGGTGCAGGCGGCGTTCGCAGCACCAGTGTACAGCAGCAGCGCCACGCTCATCGACAGCCAACGCATTCTTCCCGTCCTCTCACTAATGGCCCAGAGCTAGCCGAGAGGCGGCGCGTGTGCAACGAGCCAGCGGCGCCGGCTACTCCCCGCGTTGCAGCAGTGCCAAGGTTCGATCGGAACCGAGCGGCCTGGCTCGGAATTGCGAGTCGAGCCGCTGCTCAGGCTTATCGTTTTCGGATGTCGGCCTCAGGAGGAAACAATGGCAAAGCCTTTCCTTGCAGCTCTGTTCGTGGCTGCGTTTGTTGTGCCCGTGGACTTTGCGCAGGCGGCCGATGGTTGTGGGCCCGGCTGCCACCTGGCTAGCAATGGCGGCTGCATGGTGGACGGATGGGACAGAGGCGCACCGGTGTGGAACGAATGCCCAGCCGGAATTCAAGCACGGCCGCCGTGCGGAACAGGCTTCACCTGGAGCAAGCGCGACCGCGCTTGCAGACTCAAGTGAGGCGGCAACGATTGGCCGCCGCCGACGAGGAGTTCGCTTGAACTCCTCTGATCGGGTGCTCGTCAGCATGATCGGAAAAAGTACGTAGCCGCGTTAAGACGAATATGCGCGATCCAAGAACTGGAGCGCAGCGCAATCGCATCACGTCTCGCTAATCCAGCCCTGCGCGGCGCAAACCATCCAAAAAGTGGGAGAGCTCCGGCTCTTTGAACCGGAACGGCAGTTGGGTTCCAACCCAGTGAAGCGAAATGTTGGGCTGGACACGGCGCAGCTCCTTGAGTGCTGCGGCCGCGAACTCTCCTTGGCCTGCCATGCCGGCCGCCGCGGCCAGGACGCGGTGAGCGCCGGCAAAATCCGCGCGCTGACGAATGGCTTCGCGACACAGCCGGATCGCTTCCACATAGTCGTGTTCCACGAACGCCGTATAGCCCGCTACGCCATAATAGATTGCAGAGAACGGATCGCGCGGTGACAGCCGCAAGGCCCGGCGCGCAGCCTCGCCGCCTTCGCGGGATTGGCCGGTCCAAGTCAAGACCAAGCCGTAAAATCCGTGGGCCAGCGAAAAATTTGGATTGAGCCGCAGCGCCACCGCGAACGCGGCCAGTGCATCGTCGAGGCGTCCAAGATAGGGATTGACCGAGCCACGCGCGAGGTGCGCCCAGGCATCTTCGCTGTCCGCATGGATCGCAGCTAAGCTCGCACGTTCGGCAATCGGCGTGGCGGCCGCTGCGTTTTCCCAGCCCATCTGGGCACCGAAGATATGGCTGACCGCGAGCACCGCGAGCGCCTGTGCGTAGTTGGGGTCGAGGCCTATCGCTCGCTCCAACAGCTCTTGAGCCACAACATTGTCCTCGCGGGTCATGCGCCAGAAATGGGACAACGCGCGCATGACCAGGTCCCACGCATCGAGGCTCTCCGGGGCCTTGCGCCGCGCCCGAAAATTCTCCGCGGCATAGAGCTGCGGCTCGATAGTGGCAACGATGGCTTCGGTGATCTCGTCCTGCACGGCGAAGACGTCGGCGACCTCGCGATCGTAGCGCTCCGCCCATAGATGGCTGCCGGTTGTGACGTCGTTGAGCTGGGCAGTGATACGAACGCGCGCGCCTTCTTTCCGCACGCTGCCTTCGATCACATAGCCGACGCCGAGCTCGTCGCCGATCTGCTTGATATGGACGGATTTGCCTTTGTAAGCGAAAGAGGAGTTGCGTGCGACCACGAAGAACCAGCGCAGCTTCGACAGCGCGGTGATGATGTCCTCGCTGATCCCGTCGGAAAAATAATCCTGGTCCGGCTCGCCGCTCATATTGACGAAGGGAAGCACCGCGATGGCCGGCCGCTTCGATGACGCCAGCGCCCGTGCCGCCCTCAGCTGTCCGTCCGGCCGTTGATCGGGTGACAGCGCAGCGTGGCCGGCAGCTGCCCGAAGCCGCACGGCGCCGACGAAACGAACACCCTTGCGCGCGACCGTGCGGATCAGCCTCTGCTGCTCACCGCTGTCTCCGACGGCCCTCCGCGCTGCGTTGATACGGGTGGCGAGCGTCGAGTCCGAGACGATCCGTCCGGCCCAAACCGCTGCGAACAGGTCGTCTTTGCTGACCACGCGGTCGCGATTCTGGATGAGGTAGGTCAGGAGATCGAAGACCTGAGGCTCGACAGCAATCTGCGCGCCCGAGCGCCACAGCTCGCGTCGATCAGTGTCAAGTACATGATCACTAAAGAGAAATTCCACCGGACGACAACGCCTTCTCGATCAAAAATCAAGCGCAGCTCGCGCGAAAATCAAGCTCGGCACAAAGCCTGTTGCCGCGGCATCCTGTATCTTCAACGCGGCTTTCGCATGAAGAGCCGTCGATGGTCTGCAACGGCGCAACCGTGACACGTGAGGCGCCTCGCATCTGATGAGGCCGCTCACATTTTCATAATCAAATCCTGGAGAGCACAGTTGCCTGTCGATCCCTGGACCGCAACCTCGGCCGGCCTCTGGGCCGATATGGCGACCTATGAGAGCGTCGGTCGAGAGCTCATTTTCTTGCGATTTTTAGTTGAATAATTTTGTTGGCCATCACACCTATTCGTGAGCCGTGCGCCACCCCCCGCTGAGCCGTTGCCGGCAGCCATTGCGCTATTCTTCCCGTCATCCGTCATGACAGCGAAGGCAGGTCGGGAGCGCTGGGGCCATCCGGCGCGATCGCCCGATAGGTTTGCGAAAGTGCCAAAACAGCTGGTTCGAGGCAGCCATTTGGGCTCGACTCAACCCACCAACCTAAGTCTTCCGCATCAGGCGGGCCGGCCGCTACAAATCGTTCAGTCCAAGACGATCAAAACAAGCAACGACAGGAGACGTCCATGTCCAGCATTCGATTGTCTTTGTTGTACCTGCTGTTTGCAATCCTGCCCGCCGCGAACGGCGGCCAGCTGTCCCCGATGCAGCCTGCCTGGATCGATGATCTGCGGCACGGCGGATACGTGATCGTGATTCGTCACGGTGCGACCGTCTCGGACCAGTCGAACACCGATTCCATGAGTCGGAAAAACGTGCCCGCAGAGCGGCAGCTCAACGCCGAGGGACGCGCGCAGGCGAAATCGACCGGGGAGGCGATGCGCAAGCTGAGGATTCCGGTGGACAAGGTCGTGACCAGTACGATCCAGCGCGCGGTCGATACTGCAACGCTGCTCGGCTTCGGCACGGTGGCCGCCACACCGGAACTGGCCGAAGCCGCTTCTCCCGATGAAAGCAATCAGCGCGCACTCGCACTTCGCAAGCTCGCTGCTACCACCCCGCCGGCCGGAACCAACGTCGTGATCGTCTCGCACAAGCCGAACATTGTCGCGGCGTTCGGGAGCGACTGGTCAGACGTCCGCGAGGGCGAAGCATCGGTGTTCGAACCGGATCGGCTGGGCGGCTACAAACTGATTGGGCGTATCCAGGCCAGCGATTGGACCAGGTGGGCGCAGGCTGCGGACTGAGTTCGTGCATTGCGTTGTATCGGAGATGAAGATGTCGCAATTTCAATCCACCAACCCGGGCATTCCGGGTTTTCGAATAGTCAAGCTCATCGCCTTTCTCTACGGCATTGCCGCCTATATCGCCTTCTCTTTCACAATCATCTACGCCATCGGTTTTGTGATGGGCGTTTTCGTGCCCAAGACGATCGACACCGGCGCTGAATCGCCTGATGTCGAGGCGCTTGTCGTCAATCTGCTTCTGCTGTCCTTGTTCGCCGTCCAGCACAGCGTGATGGCACGCAGGCAATTCAAGGCGTGGTGGACAAAGTTCGTCCCGCGGCCGATCGAACGGAGCACCTACGTCCTGTTCGCGAGCCTGCTATTGCTGCTGTTGTTTTGGCAGTGGCGCCCGATGCCGGCGGTCGTTTGGCAGATCGACAATCCCGATATCGCAGCCATCGTGGCCGTCATCGCGCTCTTGGGCTGGGGCTTCGCGTTCACGTCGACCTTCCTGATCAATCATTTCGAGCTGTTCGGGCTGCAACAGGTCGCCAACAGCCTGGCCGATCGCGCTGCCTCGGCGCCACGGTTCAGGACGCCGCTTTACTACCGGTTTGTGCGCCATCCTATCTATCTCGGCTTCATCATTGCGTTCTGGGCGGCTCCCAGCATGACGGCCGGGCATTTGCTGTTCGCGGCGGTGAGCACGGCCTATATTCTTCTCGGCATTGTCCTGGAGGAACGCGATCTCGTCGAGCAGTTCGGCGAGGAGTACCGTGACTACAGGCAGCGCGTCGCCATGCTCATCCCTTGGCGCAAATCCGCTTGATTACATAAACCCATGAGGAGGAATCAATCGTGAAGCATGTTGGAAGCTGCTTTTGCGGCGCGGTCGAACTGGAGATTTCCGGGGAACCGGAGGCGATGGGTTATTGCCATTGCCGCTCTTGCCGCTCCTGGTCCGGTGGCCCCGTCAACGCCTTCAGCCTATGGAAGCCTGAGGCGGTTCGGATCACGGCCGGAAAGGAGCAGGTCGCGTCCTTTTCCAAGTCGCCGTTGAGCGAGCGCCAATATTGCAGGACATGCGGTGGTCACCTGATGACCAATCACCCGACGCTGGGACTGGTCGATGTGTTCGCCGCGACCATTCCGACGCTGGTTTTCGCGCCCGGTGTTCACGTCAACTACGCCGAGACTGTGCTGCCGATGCGCGATGGCCTGCCCAAGCTCAGGGACTTCCCAGCCGAGTTTGGCGGCTCCGGAGAGATAATACCAGAATGAGCTCGTGCGAGCCGGATCAATGCGGTCGTCATCTGCTCGCCTCACAGGGCGGCTCGGCCGGCCTCCGTGATCCTGTATTCGACCTCACCTGAGGCGAGCGGCTCCGCCTCCACCAGCCCCAGTTCGACCAGTCTCGCCACGCGCTCGTGATCGAACGTCGGCGAGCTGGTCCATGGCTCGGAAGCCAATCGAGCCAGAAAATGACGCTCGATCTCGGTGAGATTCATGGAAACCCGGACCTCGTTTGCGTCGATGAGATCGGAGAACTTTGCCGTGCCAGGGGCGCCGAAACGGGCCTGATGTCCGGTTTCCGCCGCGGAGGATTGGCGCTGCAACCGTCAGATCCAAGACGTAACCGGTATCGACGTGGGCGGCGTTCGTCGCGCTAACATATGCCAAGCAGCTTCCTCAAGGCAGATGAATGTCAACCGTGGAACAGGGACGAGGTTGCGATGTCATGTCGGCTCTTGTGTTGGTTCTTGGGAACAGAATTGGGACAAGATCGCTGTCCGTTCGAGACGTCGTCCACGGCTGCTATGCTTTGAGAATGTTCTCGGGTGAGGGGCGGCGATCACCGCGGCGCCAGAGGCCTTGCAGCCGAGGAAGCCTCGGTCGAGGCATAGGAACCGCGACCTGGCCAAGCGGGTGGGTCGGCCACCGTCACAGCCGAAATGTTCGGTTCCGTGTTTGTCGGGCCCAGCACCGCAATTTGGTGTAGCGCAATCGGAAACCCGCCAACGTCATGGAGCGGTAGATCCGCCGCTGCTGCGTCGGCAGCCAGCACCACCAGAGCGCCAATAACACCAGCTGATCAACGAAAAAAGAACATTGAAAGGCTCCATATTTCAAAAAGTAACTCGCGCGTGAAGTCGCGCCCTCAAGGGAGGCCGGCGGTCCGCGCTCGGAAATGCCACGATGTCAGGGTGCGGTCCCGCCGCGGCGGGCCGAGCAGGCTCCAGACGCAGATTGCGATGAGAACCGATGATCCGGCACACCACGCCACGAGCCGAAATTGATCTCTGGTCATGGCAGCGTCATCGTGATGGCGACGCTCGTATCAGCCGCATCCGGCGCTGGCGAGGTGAGATAGATCGTGGCGATCATGACGACGCTGAACATCACGTAACCGCAGATGATCCAGCGCTCGTAGCTGTGGGTCAGAGATGGCTGATTAGTTATACGTTCTGAAATTGTCATGATGAACTCCCAATAAATTCGATATCAAAGTGCTCGTGATCCGAGCATGGCGCATCTGCGAATCCTGCCGTCGGCTGTTCGGAAATAGCTTTGCGCAATGTAGTGCGTGCGGAGATCGAAAGTCCTTACGATGCCCTTACATTTCGCTGATGGTTTTCTTACAGCGGACCGTGGCACAGGACCGGATCGCGCCGCTGCTGCGGTTGTACGTGCGACTTGCAGGTTCAGAAGCAGGGGTCGGGAATGCAGTCGGCAAGCTGGAACAGAGGTCGGCGACGCGGACTTGTGAACCAGGCCACAGTGTTGTGAGCGACCTCGCTGTAGATTAGCGCAGGCGTGCGCGTGCAAATGCGGATCGTGGCGAACTTCATGATGAAGGGGTGTGCGAAGAGGTCTGCCGTTACCCCGGCGTGCTCTTCGGCCGCTTTACATTTTTCCGAGCTATCCCTTAAGATCAATGCGCATCCGGAGGGCCGGCCGTGAGAATGGACGAGCTTGCCTTTGGCCAGTTCCGGCTTGATCGCGCCAACGCGCTGCTGTGGCGGGGCGAGGAGCGCATCTCGCTGGCACCAAAGCCGTTCGCGTTGCTTTGCCGCCTGGTCGCGCGGCCCGGTGAACTCGTCACCAAGGACGAACTGCTCGACACGGTCTGGGCTGATCTCCACGTCAGCGATGCCAGCCTCACGGTGGCGATGAACGCGCTGCGTGCTGCGCTTGGCGACGACAGGCAATCGCCGAGCTACATCGAGACAGTCACCCGGCGCGGCTATCGTTTCATTGCGTCGGTCGTCCCGTCACCATCGTCCGCGCTCGTTCAGCGTGAGGCGGAAGCTCAGGCATCCGACGACGCGGTTGATCCGCGTCGCCACTGGCGGGTCGGGCGCGCGGTGCCGTTGCAGATGCTGGACAGCATCTTGCACCACGTAGGCAGTGGGCAACGGCAGGTCGTCTTCATCACGGGCGAGGCGGGCATCGGCAAGACGACGCTGGTGCAAATGGCCCTGGATCGCGTGAAGCGCGACGGGGTAGGAGTCCTCCATTGCGCGTGCAACGAGTTGTTCGGGACACATGAGGCATTTCTGCCGCTGATCGAGGCGCTCAATGAGCAATGCCGCGGGCCCGACGGCGTATCCCTGCTGAAGGCGATCCGCGACCACGCGGCGACATGGCTCGTGCAGATGCCTAATCTCCTCGGTGAGGGAGAGCGGAGTGCTTTCCAGCAGGAGGTGTTTGGCGCCACGCGCGAGCGCATGTTGCGCGAATTCAGCGAGCTCATGGAAAGTCTCGCCGCCAGGCGGCCATGGGTTCTCGTTCTGGAAGACCTGCATTGGAGCGACTTCGCTACGGTGGACGTGCTGTCGCGTCTGGCGCGACGCGAGCGAAAGGCCGCGATCCTTGTACTTGCCACCTACCGGCCGGCGGACGTCATGGCCGGCGGCCACCCGATCCGAACCTTGCATCAGGATCTGCAGATCCACGGGCAATGCACCGAACTCGCGCTCGATCGCCTCAGCTCGGCCGAGGTCGAGCGCTATCTCGCCTTGCGGTTCAGATCCCGCGAGCTCGCGGGCGAGCTGGCCGAACGGGTGTTCGGGCGTACTGGTGGGCAACCGTTATTCGTGACGTCCCTCCTGGATCACCTCGTGGCGCAGGGAACGCTGGTTGAGGATAGCGGCCAGTGGCGGCTCCAGCGCGATGCTGCTGCATCACACGATAGCATGCCGCGGGACCTGCAGGGCATGATCGCGCGGCAGATCGATCATCTCACGGCCGAGGAGCGTAGCCTGCTTGAAGTCGCAAGTGCCGCCGGCGCGGAATTCTCGGCGGTCCATGTCGCTCATGCGCTTGCGCTTGATGTCCTGGATGTCGAGGCGTTGTACGAGGACCTCGCGCGGGCAGGCCGGGTCATCGTTGCTGCTGGCATCACCGAATGGCCGAACGGAGAGGTGTCAGGCCGCTACGCCTTTCAGCATGCGCTGTACCAGGAGATCCTCTATCAGCGCCTTGCGCCGGCGCGCCGCGTCAAGACCCATGCCGGCCTCGGGGCGAGCCTGGAAGAAGGCTATGGGTCGCAAGCGACGGAGGTCGCTTCGGTGCTGGCGCATCATTTCGAGCTTGGGCGGGATTTCGCCAAGGCGCTGCGCTATCTGACCATGGCTGCGGAAAGTTCCTCGCGTCGGTTCAGTCCGCCCGAGGCGGCCAACTATCTGAGCCGGGCGCTGGAGCTCGTATCGCATCTGTCCGACGACATGCAGGTTAAAACGCGTCTGAAGCTCCTGCTGCTGCGAGCCTGGGCCTGGCGCGCGGGCGGAAACTTTGTCCGCTCGATCGAGGATTTGCGCTCCATCATTGCCCATGCAGCCGGCAACGGCTTGCTGCGCGAAGAGGTCAACGCCATGGTGGACCTCTCCCGCTTCGTGCTCTATCTCGATCCACGACAATCGGTGCCGCTGGCCGAGCAGGCGCTCTCAAAGAGCCTTGCGATCGATGATCCCGCATTTCGGGCCTTGGTGCGGGGCAACGCCGCCAATCTTCGCATCATGTTGAAGGGATGGACGGCGGAGGACGCGGCGTTCGCCCGCCAGGCTGCCGAGCTGATCGGTGACTCCGAGGACCTCAGCATGCGGCTGCGGCGCTGCTCGATCGAGGTGGTTCTCGAAATAGCGAGCGCGAATTATCCAGCCTGCTGCGCAGCCGCCCGGCGCGGCAAGGCCGTCATCCGCCTGATCGGGGACGTCTACATCTTCGTGATCTTCACGATGGCCGAGGCATTTGCGCTGCTCTATTCCGGAGAATGGGGCGGCACGCAAGACGTCGTGAATTCGGCGCTCGAGATATCGATGCGCAACGCGAATCCGCAGGCGACGGCGATATGCAAGCTGACGCTCGGCTGGCTCTATGCCGAAGCCCAGGAATTTGATCGTGCGGTCCGGATGGCTGAGGAGACGCTGAACGCGGCGATCGAATCCAACCCGACCAGCTTCTATATCGGTCGAAACCTGCTGGCGAGGGCGTATATTGCGCTCGGCAACCTGCCGCTGGCGCGCCAGCATCTTGCGGCCGTGGAGCAGCGGCTCGAGGTCGACGGCGTGCCGATGGAGACGTCCGTGTTCCCGCCATATCTGCTGAACCGATGCAACTACTTCATCGCGACGGAAGATATGGAGCAGGCGCATAGCGCCGCGTTGCGATTCCATGAATTCGTGACGGCGGCGCCCGATCTGCCGTTTTTGGCGCTGTCTTACGAGGTCATGGCAAGGCTTGCGATGCGCCAGGGCGATACGCCATCGGCCCGGCGGCATCTGCGCGAAGCAGTTTCAGTCCTCCGTCGCGCCAGGTTGCCGCATGCGGCCGGGCGCGTCTACGGCTCGGCCGCCGCGTTCTACGAGAGCCTCGGCGAGATAGGGCGGGCTGCCAAGTGGCGCCAGCGCGCGCGACGTGAGATCAGCTTGCTGGCCAACTCGCTGCCTCCTGAAGATCCGCTGCGGTCCGCTCCGCTCCTACGCGTAGACGTGCGCAGCCGGCCGGCAGATCTCGTCGGGAGTGCTTCAGTGAACTCAGTTCGGTAACTCCGAGATGTCGCGAGGCTCGATCATTGGCGTCTTGTTCTGCTGATGGCGGAGGGTTCGTGACATGCGATAGGCGTCCCGGCGCAGGCGCATGATGGAGCCTAGCGGCTGGTGGTCCGCAAGGCATCGCCAGGGATCGAATGACAGACAGTCATCTGCATAGCTGCGCCGGGCGGGACTGTCTGCAATCTGCGACGGGATCGTGATTCTGCCGACGGTTTGCGGCGGCGAGACGTCTTCGGGCCAGTCGATCGACGAGTCCTCGATCGGTGTATGTTGCAGATCGGTGCAGAGCTGGACCTGGATGTCGTAGTCGGCCGAATTCTCTCTGAAGAATCTGGCGACCGACTCCAGCACGATGTCGTCGCCGTCGTTGCAAGGCTGACCGGTCAACCTGTGTACCGCTTCGGAAGCAGGTACCGCGCGAAGTCTTGCGACGTGGGCTCCAAAGCGGAGCGCTCCTTCGGTATGAAAGGTTTCCCCAAGAGGATGATCGCCGTGATCGCTGAGCCCCTTCAGGACCAGGGGGACGGGAATGCCGATCTTCTCCGCCAGTGGAACTCCGACACGAGCCCCAATTCCAAGTCCTCTCAGCACGACATCGGGCGTGTTCAAGCTGCGCTCGACGTCACGCTGTAAACTCAAGTAAGCCTTGGCATCCGAAACATAGCTCGGGTGATTGACGAGCAGAAAATCCTGATTGGCCGAATTGTCGTCGACCAGCGCTTTCGGGCCTGACACGCCGAGCACCTTGATCGCCATGCCCCGGGGCGCGCAAATGCGATCGCTCTTGATTGCGCCCAGGGCGGTGGAGAGGCGGACGATGATCGGATAGCGGGACGCTGTTGCGAACAGGCCCTGGCGCAAATGATCCGGCAGACCATCTCGGACCGTCAGCTCGCCGCGCAAATAGCCCGCGCCCTTGGCATGTTGTTGCCGGATCCCGTGGTGGTAGGTGTTGAAGGAGGCGACGCTGGTCCGTCCGATCGAGGCAACGATGGTTTCGATGATAGCAGCCTCGTCCGGCTGCGGCCGTTCAATCGAGGGATCGTAGCGAAGATACCGATCGCCTGACATGGCGTACATCTCCGGTTGGCTTACCCAGATCGTGGCGCAGGCTGTAACGGTCGAGCGGCGGGGTCAAATCCTAGATCGCGCACGTTTGGTGAGCAAGTTGGTCGGCTGGAGCGGGCCCGTTTCCGAGTACCACGCTCGGCATTCTGGGCGAGGCCCGGCCGGAAATCCTTAGAGCACTGTTAAGTTCGGCTGAGCGTTTGCTTAAGCTCCGGCAAGCGCCCGTCCGCCGCACGGCGCGACACCGGTGCGGTGAGGCGTTTCGAGGCTCACGCAGGTCATATCCTCGGGCCCGATGGTCAAGACAGCTTCAGCTCCAGATGTCTGACACTGGGGTCGCCGGCGGAGCGGGGCTTGAACCCAAGCCGCTCGAATACCCTCAACATCGGCGCGTTCTCAGGCAGCACCTCTGCCGTCAATGCCTGCAGTCCGGCTTTGCGCGCAATCGAAACGAGGTGGCGCAGCAACGCGCTGGCGATGCCCTTGCCGTGATAGGCGTCCACCACCACGAACGCCAGCTCGGCCCGTCCAGGCTCGCTCACGATGTAGCGGCCTCCGCCGACGATGACGGGCTGTCCGTTCTCATCCGATTCGGCGACGAGCGCGACGTGGTTATCGAAGTCGATGTTCATGAAGAATGCGATTTCCGTGTCCGAGAAGCCGCGCTTGGGGATAAAAAAGCGGCGTCGCAGCGACTGCGCGCTGGTCCGGCCGATCGCTTCGAGCATGTCGTCGCGGTCAGCCGGGCGCAGGGCACGGATGTGGATCGTGCTGCCCTCGCGCAAGCGCTCGGAAGCAGAGTAGGTAGCGGCATCTCCCATGCGTGTAGCAATCGCCGAGCCCGGTCGGATCGCTTGATATAGATCAACCGTTGTCCGTGGGCGCATCACTAGGTCCTGGCCCGTCGGCTCCCGCGCCAAGCGGGACATTTGCTTGCCGAGGAATGGACGGGCAAAATGCCGCTGCGCGTGTTTCGTCAAAGCTGGTCTGGCGAGGAGATGCTCCAATTCGCCGTCCGCCTCGGCTTGCTGGTGCTGTTGGTGGCCTGGTGCTTCATCCTGGTGCGACCATTCATCCCAATCCTGGCCTGGTCGGTGGTTCTGGCCGTCGCGCTCTATCCGCTCTACAGCTGGTTGGCCGACCGTCTCGGCAAGCGTCCGAAGCTCGCCGCAGCCATTGTGACCGCGATCAGCCTTGCCGTGATGATCGGGCCGGTCACCTGGATCGGGTTTGGACTTGCCGATGGGGCAAAATACCTGACTGAACAGCTCAGCGCGGGAGGCTTTCAGGTTCCGTCACCGCCTGCGAGGATCCGCGATTGGCCGCTGATTGGTGAAAGGCTGTTCGACGTCTGGAGCACGGCGTCGAGCAATATCGAAGCGCTGGCTCAGCCGCTGTTGCCGCACATCAAATCTCTGCTTCGTTCTGTCGTCGCGATGTTGGGCAGCGTCGGCTTCGGGGCGCTCAAATTCCTCGCCGCAATCATTCTCGCAGGTTTTCTGTTTCCGTCGGGACCAGGTCTGGTCGAGACCAGTCGGCGCATTATGGCGCGCATTCTGCCGCAGCGAAGCGAGGATCTCCTCGCGCTTGCCGGCGCAACAATTCGCAGCGTGTCGCAAGGCGTGATCGGTATCGCGCTGCTTCAGGCGATTTTGATTGGAATCGGCCTGAAGTTCATCGGGATGGCCAGCGCCGGCCTGCTGGCATTTGCGGTGATGATTCTATCCATCCTGCAGCTTGGCGCCGCAATCGTGCTGCTTCCGTGCCTGGTCTGGATCTGGATGACCAAGGAATTTGCGATCGCGCTGCTGATCACGGTCTATCTCGTGGTCGTCGGACTGGCGGACAACGTCCTGAAGCCGCTCTTGATGGGGCGGGGCCTGACAACTCCGATGCCGGTCATTTTCATCGGGCTGCTCGGCGGGACGATCGCCCATGGCCTGGTTGGGTTGTTTATCGGGCCGATCATCCTGGCAGTGGGCTGGCAGATCATGATGGCATGGATCCGCGACGACGAGCGGCAAGAGCGGGTTGCGCGTGCCGCGCGGGTGTCCGCGGAGGCATGAGCGATCATATCGGCATGGTGCGTCAGAAAGACACTTTGGTGACCCGGCGGAGCCCGCTGCCACCCTTGACCTATGTCAATGGTCCCTTTCGCCGCCACGCGAAGCTGAGTGGGAGCATACCGGCAAGAAGAGGTCTGAAGCATGTCCACCGACAAGCCGACCATCTCGGGCAAGAGCGCGCCAGCGCTTTTTGCATCCACGATCGAATACCTGGTCGATGCCGGCCAGCGCAGCATCCTGTTCCTCGATGTCATGCGCCAGCGCGGCAATCAGTACCGGGAACACATGTCGGAAAACGCGCCGCACGTTCTCAACTATCAGGTCGAATTGATCGTCGACGGACGGACCCTGCCAAAGCCCGTCAATTACGGGCTGGTACGCATCACGCCGCCAAAGGGCGTTGAGATCAATCTGAAGCGCCGTCCGTTTGTGGTGGTCGATCCGCGCGCCGGGCACGGCCCGGGGATTGGCGGTTTCAAGGCCGACAGCGAGATCGGCGTTGCCATGCAGGCCGGCCATCCCTGCTATTTCATCGGGTTTCTGCCCGATCCGGTGCCTGGACAGACCATCGAAGATGTCGCTAGGGCCGAGGCTGTCTTTCTCGAGAAGGTCATCGCATTGCATCTCGACGCCGATGGCAAACCCTGCGTGATCGGCAACTGCCAGGCAGGCTGGGCCGTGATGATTTTGGCATCGCTGCGGCCGGAACTGTTCGGTCCGATCATCATCGCCGGCGCGCCGCTATCCTATTGGGCAGGTGTCCGCGGCAAGAACCCGATGCGTTACACCGGCGGCCTGCTCGGCGGAAGCTGGCTGACCGCGCTGACCAGCGATCTGGGCGGTGGGAAATTCGACGGTGCTTGGCTGGTGCAAAATTTCGAGAACATGAATCCGTCGAATACGCTGTGGACCAAGCAATACAACGTCTATTCGAAGGTCGATACCGAAGCGCCCCGCTACTTGGAATTCGAGCGGTGGTGGGGCGGGCATGTCAATCTCAACGCCGAAGAGATCCAGTTCATCGTCGATGAGCTCTTCGTCGGCAATAACCTCGCGGCCGGCCGCATCAAGATGTCGGACGGCGCGACCGTCGATCTCCGCAACATACGCTCACCGATCGTCGTGTTCTGCTCGAAAGGCGACAACATCACCCCGCCGCAACAGGCGCTCGGCTGGATTCTCGACCTTTACAATGATGTCAACGAGATCAGGGCTTACGGGCAAACCATCGTGTACACTGTGCACGAAACCGTCGGGCATCTCGGCATCTTCGTCTCGGCAGGTATCGCCAAGAAGCAATATAGCGAATTCTCCAGCAATATCGATCTGATCGACGTGCTACCGCCGGGACTGTACGAAGCGACGTTCACAGCAAGGTCTGCCGATGCGACCAACCCGGACCTGGCGTCGGGCGCCTGGATCATGCGTTGCGAGCAGCGCACGCTGGATGACTTGCGGGCGATGGGCGGCAACGACATCGACGATGAGCGTCGCTTCGCGACGGCGGCGCGGGTATCGGAGATCAATCTGACCGCCTATCGAAATTTTGTACAGCCCTGGGTCAGGGCCTTTGCGACGCCGGCACTGGGCGACTGGACCCGTCGCACCCATCCGCTCCGCGTGCAATATGAGGCATGCTCGGGTGACGGCCCGGTCGCCAAGACGATCGAGGCCGCGGCGAACACTGTCCGGAAAGACCGCAAGCCGGCTGCAACCGATAATCCGTTTCTCGCGATACAGGAAGCAGTCTCGCAAAACATCGTGCACGCGCTGGACTGGTGGCGGGACGCATCCGAGCAATTGAGCGAGAAGATATTTCTCTCGATCTATGGCTCGCCCACGCTCCAGTCTGCCGTCGGTATCGATCCGCAATCGAACCCGTCGCCTCGGCGAGAGATGTCGGACGAGCATCGCCGGCGCCTCAACGCCCGGATCGAAGAGCTCAAGGCGCGAATCGGAACCGGAGCGCTGCGCGAGGCTTTCATTCGCGCGCTGCTTTACATCGGCATGACGCGCGGCATGGTGGACGAACGAAGCATCGAGGCTTTGCGGCGAGCAAGGTCGAGCGACGTCGAATCGCAGCTTACGCTGGCCGAGTTCAAGGCGATGGTGCGCGAGCAGTTCTTCATGCTGCTGCTCGACGAGGAGGCGAGCGTCGCCGCTATTCCCAAGCTGCTGCCACAGGATCACGAGGCACGGCGGGCGGCTTTCGCGGTGATCCAGGACGTGCTCTCCGCCGCGGGCGAGCCGTCGGGCGAGACGGCCAATCGTTTGCGGCGCGTGGCGGACCTGTTCGGCGTGGTAGGACAGGATAATACGCGAGCGAAAGCATCTTAGAGGAGAGCCACCATGAGTTTACAGGGTGACACAGGCGAGGGGCGGCCCCGTCCGAAATATGATCGGTTGATCACGGCCGCCAAGCACGTGCCTTCGGCGGTGACCATCGTCGTACACCCCTGCGACGAAACCTCCTTGACCGGAGTCTGCGAAGCCGCCGAGCTCGGCATCATCAAGCCGATCCTCGTTGGGCCGGCGGGCAAGATCAAAGCCACAGCGGAAAGTCATAAGCTGAACATCACGAAATTCGAGATCGTGGACGCTCCGCATAGCGAGGCGGCGGCGGCAAAAGCGGTCGAGATGATCCACGCCGCCAAGGGCGAACTGCTGATGAAGGGCAGCCTGCACACCGACGAATTGATGAAATGCGTCACCGCAGGCGCCGGCGGCTTGCGCACCAATCGGCGGATCAGCCATGTTTTCGTGATGGATGTGCCGACCTACGCGGAGACGCTGTTCATCACCGATGCCGCAATCAATATCTTTCCCGACCTCGATGCCAAGCGTGACATTGTTCAGAATGCCATCGACCTCTTTGTCGAAATCGGACTCGGCTCGCATCCCCGCGTGGCGCTGCTCTCGGCTGTCGAGACAGTCACGACAAAGATCCCATCGACCATCGAGGCGGCCGCGCTGTGCAAGATGGCGGATCGCGGCCAGATCAGGGGCGGCTTGCTCGACGGCCCGCTGGCCTTCGACAACGCAATCGACCCGCAGGCGGCAGAGATCAAGGGAATCAAATCGGCGGTCGCCGGACGCGCTCAGATCCTCGTCGTTCCGGACCTCGAAGCCGGCAATATGCTGGCGAAGAATCTCACATTCCTTGCCAAGGCGGACGCGGCCGGCATTGTGCTTGGCGCGCGCGTGCCGATCGTTCTGACGTCCCGGGCCGATAGCGTTCGAGCCCGCATGGCATCCTGTGCGATCGCTGTTTTGCATGCCGATGCGCGGCGACGACTCCATCCCGTGGCCGCCGCATGACGGAGGGATGTCATGGACACGATCCTCGTCGTCAACGCCGGGTCTTCCAGCGTTAAGTTTCAGATCTTCGCGGTGGATGCGAATGCGCGTCTTGAGCGCGTTCTGAAAGGGCAGGTGGATGGAATCGGCAGCCGGCCGCGCCTGCGCGCCACCAGGGCCAGCGGTGAGACGCTCGCGGACCGAGCCTATCCGGTCGAAGCCATCATGGACGTTCCCGCGGCGCTCGCGGTCGCGAGTTCCTGGTTGCGGGAGGAGCTTCGCATCACGCCGCTGGCCGTCGGGCATCGTGTGGTCCATGGCGGTCCGGACTATGCCAAGCCGGTCGCCGTCGACCATGGTGTTGTGACGCGCCTCGAACGTTATGAACCGCTGGCCCCGCTGCACCAGCGTCACAATCTCGCGCCGATCAAATCGCTGCTCGCCAATTACCCTGCGCTTCCGCAGGTTGCCTGCTTCGATACCGCCTTCCATCGCCGACATGACGCGGTCGCGGATAGCTATGCGATTCCTTATCGCCTCTATGAGGAGGGCGTCAGGCGCTACGGCTTTCACGGGCTGTCCTATGAGTATATCGCGAGAGCACTGCCGCGGCTCGCACCTGACGTTGCGGACGGTCGCGTCATCGTCGCGCATCTCGGCAGCGGCGCCTCGATGTGCGCCCTACGCGCCGGTCGCAGCATCGAGAGCACGATGGGCTTCACGGCCCTTGACGGACTTGCCATGGGCACGCGGCCGGGCCAGCTCGACCCGGGCGTGGTGCTGTACCTCATCATGGCGAAAGGGATGTCGCCCGACGAGGTCCAGACGTTCCTTTATCGCGATTGCGGGCTGAAGGGACTTTCCGGGGCCAGCAATGATATGCGCGAGCTCCTCGCCAGCCATGATCCCCACGCAGCGTTTTCAGTTGAATATTTCGTCTATCGGATCGGGCTTTTTGCCGGCTTGCTGGCCGCCGCGCTGGAAGGGCTCGATGCTTTCGTGTTTACCGCGGGTATCGGCGAGAACTCCGACGCGATCCGCACCCGCATAGGCGACAGGCTGAAATGGCTCGGGGTCAGCCTCGATGAAACCGAGAACGCAAGGGCCGCTCTCAAAATATCACGCCCTGACAGCCGGATTCCTGTCTACGTGATTCCGACCGATGAAGAGCGAATGATCGCCGAGCATACCGTGTCGTTGCTTTGGACTGCGCGCTCACATGCAAATAGCGAGAGAGCATCATGACCATTCCGGTGTATCCTGATACGAAGGTGGCCTTGAAGGGCAAGAAGGGCCTGATCGTCGGCATTGCGAACGATCAGTCGATCGCCTGGGGCTGTGCCAAGGCCTTCCGCGCGCTGGGGGCCGAACTGGCTGTTACCTATCTCAATGAGCGGGCGAAGCAATATGTCGAGCCGCTGGCCAAGGTCCTTGAAGCGCCAATCTTCATGCCGCTTGACGTGAATGTGGCGGGACAGCTCGAAGGCGTGTTCGAGCGGATTCAAATCGAATGGGGGCAGCTCGATTTCCTGCTGCATTCGATTGCCTTTTCGCCCAAGGAAGCGCTGCACGGGCGGGTGATCGACGTCGGCCGCGACGGCTTTCTCAAGACCATGGACGTGTCCTGCTGGTCGTTCCTGCGGATGGCGCATCTGGCGGAGCCGCTGATGAAGAATGGCGGCACGATGTTCACCATGACCTATTACGGCAGCCAGATGGTGGTGGAGAACTACAACATCATGGGCGTCGCAAAGGCCGCCTTGGAGGCCGCGGTGCGCTATGTCGCAGCAGAGGTGGGTCCAAAGGGCATTCGGGTTCATGCCATTTCGCCCGGACCGCTCGCGACGCGCGCGGCCTCAGGCATTCCGGAATTCGATGAACTCCTCGATAAGGCGCAGAGCAAGGCGCCGACGCGGAGCCTGGTCAGCATCGACGATGTCGGGGCTGCAACGGCATTTCTCGCGCTCGACGGTGCGAAACTCATCACCGGGGATGTGATGTATATTGACGGCGGCTATCACATCATCGACTGACGTCAGCGATAGTGCAGGGCGATCAGCTCGGCCACGCAGGCCGGGCGCTGCCCGCCCTCGATCTCGATCACCATGTGATAGTTGACCCGCAATCCCTCAGGGGGGACATCCTCGGCCTCTGCGATAGTGATGCGGCCTCTGATCCGCGATCCCGCCGGAACAGGCGAAAGATAGCGGATGCGGTCGGCGCCATAATTCAGGGTGTTGCGCAGGCCCTTCAGCCCCATCACCGAGCGGATGAACATTGGCGCCAGGCTGAGCGACAACAGCCCGTGGGCGATGGTCCGGCCGCCCGGCAATTCACGCTTGGCTCGCTCCTGGTCGACATGGATCCATTGCTCGTCGCATGTCGCCTCGGCGAAGCGATTGATGCGATCCTGGGTGATCTCCACCCATTCGCTTGCGCCGATTTCCTTGCCGACAGCCGCTTTTATGTCATCGAATCCATTGAATATTTTCATGACACGTCGCTCGTGTTTGCCTCGGTTTTTGATTGCGCATGATCCTTTCGGAAATCCGCTTCGCACTTTTCCGGATCATGCTCTAGATTTTCATTTCCGGGACTTCGGTCGGGATCATCAGGTCTGCCTCGGTGACGGCCAGCACTTCCGCCACGCGGACACCCGGCGCGGTCTCGAGCAGCGTGATCCGCCCGCCGGGGAAGCCGATGACGGCGAGATCGGTGACGACGAGATCGACCGGTCGAGACGAGGTCAGTGGTAGGTTGCACTTCCGGACGATCTTCGACTTGCCTTTCGCGGCGTGCTGCATGGCAACGATGACCCGCTTGGCGCCGGCGACAAGATCCATGGCGCCGCCCATGCCTGGCACCATCTTGCCTGGGATCATCCAGTTGGCGAGATGACCGTCAGCGTCGACCTGCAGCCCACCCAGCACCGTCATGTCGACATGTCCGCCGCGGATCAAGCCGAAGGACATTGCGCTGTCGAACGTCGATGCTCCCGGAAGCGCGCTGATCGGGCGGCCTCCGGCGTCGGTCAAGAGCGGATGGGCCATGCCCTGTTCCGGAATGGGCCCTGTGCCGATCAAACCGTTCTCGGATTGAAAGAACACGTTCAGTCCGGCCGGAACGTAGTTGGCAACAAGGGTCGGAATGCCGATGCCGAGATTGACCAGATATCCCGAACGAAGTTCGAGCGCGACACGGCGAGCGATCAGCGTTTGTGGGTCCATGATCTTATCCGTTCGCTACGAGGTAATCGACCAGGGGCGCGGGTGTTGCGACGTGATCCGGAGCGATCACGCCGACCGGCACCACGTGCTCGGCGGTGACGATCACGGTGTCGGCCGCCATCGCCATCACGGGATTGAAATTGCGCGCGGTCAGCGCATAGGTAAGGTTACCAAGATAGTCCGCCAGGAAGGCATGGATCAGCGCGAAGTCGGATCGAAGCGCGGTCTCGAGCAGGTAGGTCTTGCCGTTGAGCTTGATCTGTTGCTTGCCTTCTTCGACCATGGTGCCGACGCCGGTCGGGGTCAGCACGCCGCCGAGCCCGCAGCCGCCGGCGCGGATCCGCTCGACCAGCGTCCCCTGGGGGACGAGGTCGACCGACACCTGCTTGGCCATCATCTGCTGTTGAACCTTCGGATTGAGGCCGATGTGGCTGGCCGTCAGCGTCGAGACGAGGGCGGCGTCGAACAGTTTTCCGACCCCGCGACCGGGCACGGCGCCGTCGTTGCAGATCAGGGTCAACTCCGTCTTGTGTTGCCGGACCAGCTCGTCGAGCAGGCGCTCCGGCGTACCGACGCCCATGAAACCTCCGACCATCACAGATGCGCCGTTCGGGATCAGGGCGACGGCTTCTTCTAAAGAGATGGGTTTCATGCGTCGGCTCCGATCAAAACTTGCCGTTGCTATGTCCGGTAGAGTGGCAGCCGAAGGCGGGCGTTTCCTTTGATCTGTATCAATGGTCCCTATCTCGCATCCGGCGAGCAAGGCTGTCTGCTCAGGCCGATGCTTCGCTGGCCACTCCGATGCTTGCGAGCACCTCCCGCCAGAGCCTGCGGACCTGCGCATGCCGCCTGTCGACAGCGGCCCCGACCGCGTCCCGCATGGAGACGAACTCGGGGCTTTTCAGGAACAGGATTTGCGCCTGGATCAGCCGTCCGCTTTCGAACTCGGTTCTCCGGAGCGCCTCTGCAAAAGCGTCGTCGCGCGGCGTGCCATCAGGAAGCACCGCAGCCGGCCGGACGGCGCCGTGGATCGCATGGCCCAGGGCAGCAAGGTCGATGATCCAGCCTTGGGTTTGATCCGGAATGTTCGGGACAGGAGTGATGAGCCAAGCGGCTTCCCAGGACGGGCACAGAGCCAGCAGCTCGAGGTCCGGTACCCAGCGTGTCGCTTGAAGCATCAGCGACACGATTTCCGTTTCGCGAAAGAGCTGTGCATTCAGTTCGGCGAGCCAGCTTCGCTCCGACGGCATCCCCAAGGCCAGCGTCAGCTGCCGCATCAGAGCGCCGTGCGCAGAGATCAGAAACGCCCCGATGCGGGTCTGCTGCTTCGGAGGCAGGCGGCCCGATATATCCAGCGGCCCCAGGAAGCAGCTCATGTCGCCGCCCCGCGCACAGGGATCGCTCGAAGATGGTCATATCCATCGGGGAATGGCTCGAGCGGACCGCCGGCGTCATCGGGTGCGATCCAGATCGACCGGTTGCCGATCCATTGCTCGGCGAGCACCTGCTCGGCAAATCTGGAGAGCAGGTCGACCGTCAATTGTGGCTTCTCCAGCGTAAACGCGTGATAGGCGCGCGGAATGATGATCAGTCCGCTGTTGGGGATCTCGATGCGCAGCGTTTCATGCAAAGCGCGTGGCGTGAGGAAGTCGAATTCGCCGTTCAGGATCATGGTGGGGACGGTAATCGAGGAGAGCTGCGGCGTCAGCGGTTTGAAGTCGAGGAATGACTCCATCAGATTCTGCAGCGCATAAACATCGTTGGTGAGCCAGCCTTGCCGCTTGATCTTGTCGAGATTGGTCAGCTGCGGTCCCAGCCACGCATCGGACAGATTCATCGGCAGCAGCAGATCCTGCAGGTAGCTCGTGCCGCCGAGGATCAAGCCGGTGCGCAACGCATTGCCGAGAAGGAGCAGTTGCGGCGAGAGCTCCGCGAAGCAGCTCATCGGCACGAGTCCGGCCAGCCTGTCGCTATGAGCGATGGCATATCGCAATGCAATGAGCCCGCCGAAACTGATGCCGCACAGGAAAACGGGCCCGCGGCCGAGCTCCTCGATCAGCAGCCGCAGAACCGCGACCTGATCATCCTGGCCAATGAACAGACCCGGCTTGTCGGAAATGCCTTGGCCCAGCAGGTCGAAGGTTGCAACGCGAAAGCCCTTCGCGACCAGAGCGCCGCCATAGCTGTCCCACAGCTCGGCATATTGCGTCAGGCCGTTCACGAACACATAGGCGGGCGCATCGGCCGGGCCGGCCAACGCATAGCGTATCCGATAGGAGCCATAGTCCAGAAATGGCACGAGGTCAGCCCGCTGATGTAGCCGCCCAGCCAAGCTCCACTCGTGCGCGTCCGGACCTTTGAGATAGATCAATGGTCGGCTGACGACGCTTCCTAGCTTTTGGCGCAAGTGACAGTTTCGTTGCTGGGAGAGACGCCATGACACGTTGCTTCGCGAGCCTGGTCGTACTGCTGCTGACGATATCATCGGCACTGGCAGATCCGCCGTTCACCCGACGGTCCTCGCAACAGCAACACGATGCCCTGAAGAAATATTACGAGATACCCAACTTCAAACTGGGCGGCCGCTATGATCTTGCCAACCCCGCGAGCTGGGAGTTCGGCGGCGAAGGCGGCAAGACGCTGGAGTCCCTTGGTGCCGGAAAGCTGCGGACGGCCTACATCGCTGTCGGTACGCCGCGCCGCAACGATGCTGGCGAAATCACCAACGCCGTCATCGTGAACTCGTACTATTCCGGTGATTCCACGGATATGTACGAACAGTGGTTCAAGGGCACGGCGCTCTCGGGGACCGATCCCGTCATCGGCCCGGGGCGTCCGATCGATACCGACCGCTACTATGTCGTGTTCGTGGATCCGATCGGCACGTGGGGTGATAGCAAACCCTCCGACGGTCTCGGCATCAAATTCCCGCAGTACAGCTACTTCGATATGGTGCAGGCCAACTATCGGATGCTGCGCGACCACCTCAAGGTCTCACACGCTGCGCTGGCACTCGGTGTCTCCATGGGGGGCACGCAAACCTATGTGTGGGGCGTCATGCATCCGGAGTTCGTCAGCGCGCTGATGCCGATCGGCGGCACCACGCAGTCTGACGCGGAGGATCCGGTCGGCAACTGGACCTTCCAGCTGATGACCGCTGCGATCGAGTCCGATCCGGTCTGGCAGGCGACCAAGGGCGATTATTACAATCTCCCGAAGGAGAAGCATCCCGCCGCCGGCGTGGCATTCGGCTGGTCCGTGCTTGGATTAACCGGTTATGACTTCGCCTTCCGGTCATCGCAGAACTTCGCGTCTGTTCAGCCCGAAGTGTTCTATTGGGATCCGCCGAACGAGAAAGCCGGCAGCAGCGTCACTAACCGTGCGAAACTCTACGATGCGGTCGATCTGGTGTGGCGAAACAAGGTCGGCGAAGGGCACAACATCAATGACGATCTGTGGCGGATCAGCTCCCGCACGCTCGTCATGCACATCACGAACGACAATTGGCTGAACTTCAAGCTGGCCGAGCGTGCTGTTGAGCGAATTCCGGGCGCCGATCTGATCGCCGAAGAAAGTCCTGTGGCGCATTACGGCGTGTTCTCGATCGTCAACCATCGCAAGAACGACCCGAAGTTCGTCTCGTTCATGCAGGACGTCGACAGACTCGATAAGGCGCAGAAATACGTCGACAAGAATTATCGCGTGCCCGGCGTAGCGTCCAATATCGACCCGAAGAAGTCGTTCTGGAAGGACTACGTGACCTATCCCTATCCGGTCAAATATGCGGATGTGAAGGACAGCACCGGCACGACCTGGCAGATCGGCTATATGGACGAGTATGCCGGCGACAAGCCGGACCCGCAGGTCCTGGTGATCATTCACGGCAAAGGTGCGTTCGCCGGTCATTACGGCAACGTCATGCAATATGCGTTGCGCAGCGGCTTCCGCGTGATCGCGCCGGATCTGCCGCACTACGGCATGTCCGGACCTGGCAACCTCGACAAGAGTCCGGCCCGCACGATGCAGGACATGCGTGACGTCGTGCACGAGCTTGTCGTCAATCAACTCGGCGTCAAGCGTGCGGCGTATCTCGGCCATTCGCTCGGCGGCCAGCTCGTGATGGGTTATGCCCTAACCTGGCCGGACGCGGTGCAGGACCTCATCCTCGAGGCGCCAGCGGGGCTCGAAGAGTACCCGCGCGACGTTGTCGTCGCTCCCGGCAAGACTGCCGCGCTGTTCGACCCGTCGTTCGCGCGCGATTTCACCAAGTGGAAGGCGGCGTGGGATCAGACCGGCGTGCTGGCGTCGGAGATCGGGCGGACCGAGCAGGGTGTGCGCGACTTCTTCTATTTCAAGAAGCGCGATCCCGTGACCGGCGCCGTATCACG
Source organism: Bradyrhizobium sp. STM 3843 (assembly GCF_000239815.1). Taxonomy (GTDB): domain Bacteria; phylum Pseudomonadota; class Alphaproteobacteria; order Rhizobiales; family Xanthobacteraceae; genus Bradyrhizobium. Next base: position 35,064 of record NZ_CAFK01000293.1, read on the forward strand.
GAGCCAGAGCGGCTATTTCATGAACGACAGCGAATATGCTCGCTTCCACACCGATCAGCGCATCGGGCTGATCAAGGGCAATCCCAAGGAGCTCGAGCAGTGGGCGAATGTCTTCATCTTCGACATCTATGCGATGGTTGCGGAGCTGCAGAAGGACGATCCCAAGAACCTCTATGAGCGGCTGACACAGATCAAGGCCCCGATCTTTCTGGCCTTCGGTGACAAGGAGCCATTCATTCCGGGGACCTCGCTCAACGGGCTCAAGGATCTCGGCCGCGACATCATCAATCCCTTCATGATGCGGATGAGCGAGGTCGGCAATCGGCCGGTGCTGAAGATCTATCCCGATACCGGACACTTCATCCACACCGACAATCCGGTGGAGTTTGCGGCTGATGTCGTCGACTTCATCACGCTCGGCAGGGTCGAGCCCTCGCCGGTTGCTGTGGACCGGCTCATTAATGGAGCAACCACGGTGGGGATAGCTGTTGCGCCAACCCCTCCGGGGCCGTCGCCGACGGCAGGCCTCAACAAATAGGTGGGTCCGTATGCCGCGGGTGAAGGCCGGAGAGGTTCAGCTGGGATGGCGTGCCTGGGGTGAGGGCGATGTGACCGTCGTCTTCATCCACGGCAACCTCGCCTGCAAGGACTGGATCGAACTCGCCACGCCGCTGTTCCCGGAAGGCGTGCGTGTTGTCGGGATCGACTGGCGCGGCTGCGGTGAGAGCGACCGTCCGCCGGCAGCACCCGATTTCTCCAACTATTCCATGCGCCAGCATGCGCTCGACATGTTGGCGGCCCTCGATGCTCTGGAGCTGTCCTATTGCCATCTTGCGACGCACTCGACCGGCGGGATCATCGCGGCGCGGATGCTTCTGATGCAGCCGCAGCGGTTCGGCCGGGTGTTTGCGCTCGATCCGGTGACGCCGCTTGGAATGGCCTTCAATGCGGAACAGATCGAGCTCTTCCGGTCGATGATGCTCAGCCATGACGTGGCGCGCGCGGTCATGGCGACCGCGGCAGTGACGCTCTTCACGCCGGAGAGCATGGCGTCCGGCACGATGCCCCGCTATCGCGAAGGCCTGGGCGAATTGCAGCCGTTCTATGAACGGATGCTGGAACAGACCTTTGGCGTCGCTGAGGGCATTTGGCTCGGCACGCCATTCAATCTGAACCTGGAAAAAGAGAATGGCGAATTGGAGCAGCAGATGCGGCACATCACGCATCCGCATCTGGTGCTCTGGGGCGACAAGGATGGCTGGATTCCGTCCGCGGACCTGAAGGCCATGGCCGCCGCGATGCCGGATTGCCGAGTGGTGACTGTGCCCGGTATCGGGCATTCCATGATCCTGGAAATGCCGGCGCTCTATGCGGGCTACTTCGGAGCCTGGTTCGGGGGGCTAGAGCCCGGCTTTGACCGCGCACAGCGACAGGCCCGCGGCGCACGAGGAGCTTGAATGCTCGTCCAGCTGTTGGTCGGTCTGGCGATCAGTGCGGTCTGCATCGTCGTGCATGCATTTGTGACCGTCGGTGCAGTGAAGATCGCCCGCGCGGCCGTTACCTTGAATGCATCCTATCGTGCACTTCACTTGGCCGGGGTCATGACGGCAACGGCGTTCGTGCTGATGCTCGCCCATATGCTCGAGATCTTTGTCTGGTCGGTCGGCTACGTTCTGACCAAGGTAGCTCCCGAGGGCGCCAGCCTCGTCTATTTCGCCTTCGTCAATTACACGACACTGGGTTATGGCGACGTGGTGCCGCGGCCCGAATGGCGGCTGCTGGGGCCGATGACCGCGATGAATGGAATATTGATGTTCGGCTGGTCGACCGCCCTCATCTTCGAGGTGTTGCTGAAGACGATTGATCGGCAGCAATCGCCGCCTCCGCAGTCGGCCGTCTGCGGGCTGATCGATCACAGTGTGGCTGCCTCAGGTTCCCCGAGCAACTCGAGTGGCCGGTGAGTTGATCCAGGCCGCCGGGCCCTAAAGGTCCAGTTGTGCCAGCGCAACCCGGTCCAGAAGTACGATCTGCCGCTGCGTTTGGCCAAGGAACTCGAGAATCCCCTGGGCGTGGAGTTGAGAGAGGGCGCGGGATACCGTCTCGAGCGTCAATCCAAGGTAATCGGCAATATCTCGTCGGCTCATCGGAAGCGCCATCACGTCCGCAGCCTGCAGCCGTCGATCCATTTCGAGCAGGAAGGCTGCGACGCGCTCCAGCGATGTCTTCCGACCCAACAGCAACATATGATCCTCAGCATGCTGCAGATTGCTGGTGGTCATGTTCAGGAGATCGCGGGCGACAACGGCATCCTTTTCGGCGACTTGTTCGAGACTTTCGCGCTTCATGAGCCGCACGGTCGTATCGATGATGGCCTCGGCGGTAAATCGGTGTGATGCACAATTCTCAAGTCCGAATATGTCACCCACCATATGGAATGCGCCGATCTGGCGGCGGCCGTCGGAGAGCAGTTTGTAGCTGCGAACCGCACCGTCCACGACCTGATAAACATAGTCCGCCGGTTCGGCTTCCCCGTAAATTTCCGTGCCGCGACGATACCTGAACTCGCTGGCAGCGACCTGAGAACGGGAAAGCCCGCCAAGCACGCCGCTGAATCGGGCCTGCTGGGGCCGCCGGGCGTTGACGTTGACAAACATGGAATCGTCTCCCTGTCTGACCAAAGTTTCTGCATCGGGCGCTGGTCACGAAGGCGAGCCTAGGACCTGGCGGCGCGGCTGGGCTATTGGACCGGGAGGCATTGTCCCTAGGGACAATACGGATTAGGTCCATCGCCCTTAAGGCCATTGTCCTTGAGGGCAGGGATGCCCCTCAAAATTGCATCAAATTGAGCGCATGACATGTTGCCCGCTTGTGTCGTGCGGTCGCACACGCGGATGTTGCGCACGATCGGTCCGATGCTAGGATGGATCGCATAAACAGACTTGGCGCTTGGCATGGTGTTGCGGATCGGCGCTCTTACCGTTTGGATCGCGTTGATAGTTCCGGCCGATCTGCTGGCAATGGACACCTCTGCCCGCGCCACCTCGATCTCGGACCAGTGTGATCTGTGTCCCAGCTATTATCAAAACCTCCTGTCAGCTCCATGCGAAGCTCTCGACGCGGAGATTGTGCGCGGATTATTTCGAGTGATCTCTTGGGAATTAGCGGCTGAAATTGCCGTGGTGTTTGCCGACTTGGTTGGTCCGAGCGACGGGTCGATGCAGATCGTTCAATGGGGCGTCTATGCGGCAAGAATTTCGACCGATAACACAACGAGCCTCGGTGAAGGCAGCCGGTGGGACGGTTACGGATGGCCGTCTTTGCTCGTTGCTGCGACCATCATTGTTCAAGCCGGGCTGATCTGGATCTTGATCCTGGAGCGACGAAGACGAAACTTTGCTGAATTCGAATCGCGCCGACGTCTCTCTCAGCTCGCGCATGTGCATCGGCAGGCCATTGCGGGTCAGTTGTCGTCGGCGATCGCGCACGAGATCAACCAGCCCCTTGGCTCGATCCTGACGAACGCGGAAACGGCCGAATTGATCCTAAATTCTGAAAATCCGGATTTGAGCGAGGTCAAGCAGATCCTTGCGGATATCAGGCACGATGATCAGCGTGCGAGCCAAGTCATTCTTCACATGCGCAGTCTGCTGAAGCGCACGCCATTCGAGTTGAAGCGACAGGATATGAACCTTATCGTGCACGACGCCTTCGAGCTGATGAAACCTCAAGCCGCGGCCAGAAATGTCGCGCTCTATTTCCAGGCCCATAGCACGCCGCTTTGGGTCGAAGGTGATACGATCCAGCTTCAACAGGTCATTATCAATCTCATCGCCAATGCGATGGATGCTATGGCGGATATGCCGTTCGGACGCGCGATCATTGGCAGGACGGAGATCAGTGAGGAGGACGCGTTGGTTTCAGTCGCTGATTTTGGTCCGGGGATTCCTAAAGACAGGAGAGCCGGAATTTTCGAGCCGTTTGTTAGTACAAAAGAGCAAGGCATGGGAATCGGACTATCGATCGCCCGTACCATTGTGCTGTCGCACAAAGGGAGGATCTGGGCTGACAACCAGGAGCAAGGCGGCGCGGTCTTCTTCCTGGCCTTGCCGTTGACAAAATAGGAGGGAATGTGTGCCGGGTACAATCCACATTGTCGACGACGACGCATCATTCCGGACGGCGCTGGAGCGCCGCCTCAAGAAGGCCGGATATGCGGTCACGATCTATCCTTCGGCGCAGCAGTTGCTCGACCGCCTGCCGGATGAAAATACGCCGGGTTGCGTTCTCCTCGACGTCTGCATCCCCGGCATCAGCGGTCCCGAGCTACAGGAGCGCCTGGTCAAACGGGGGTTCAGGTTACCGATTTTATTCTTGACGGGACACCCGGACCTTCGAACGACGGTCAAGACAATCAAGGCCGGCGCGGAAGATTTTCTGACCAAACCGATCAGTTCGACGAGGCTGCTCGAAGCGATCGAACAAGCGATCGCGCGTCATGAAGCAACGCGCCCAATGAGGCTGGAGCTCGTAGCGCTCCAGGATCATCTCGACAAGCTCACCCCGCGCGAGGAACAGGTCTTCGAGCTGGTGGTGCAAGGCAAAATGAACAAGCAGATCGCGGAACGATTGGGTGCGGCCGTACGCACCATCAAAGCGCATCGTCAGAAGGTAATGGCGAAGATGGGCGTTCGTTCGCTTGCTGAGCTCGTGTCGATTGCTCAGCGCTTAGGTGTTCTAAAACCACCATCCCAACAATAGCGGGACGGAAAATGAACCTGATTTGGCGGTTGGGACGCCACAAGAAAGATATTCTTCAGTTTGGAAAATAACTCAGAAGGGGAGTACCTTACGTTAGTGCCGACGGTTCAGATACGGTGTAGGAGGTGAACTCGTTGGTCGGAATATATGGGATTTCGCAGTGTCGTCTCGGAAACTCGTTGTGGTCGTTGATGACGATCCGAGTACCCTCAAGGGGCTGGGGCGCCTGCTGAAGCAGCATGGCTACGATAGCGAGCTCTTTGCGTCCGCCAAGGCGTTTGAGCTCCATGCTGATTGCGACCCCGCTGTTTGTATCGTCCTGGATATTCAGCTGGACGGCGAATCCGGGATCGATCTGCGGCTCCGCCTCTCTGCGGCAGGTGTCGGGCTGCCTGTAATCTACATTACCGCCAACGACAACGACGCTGTGAGAATAGCTGCGCTGGAGTCGGGCTGCATCGCATATCTCACAAAGCCATTTCCCGCGCGCGCGCTGATCGAACCGATCGAGCGCGCGGCCGCCGCAATGTTGTAGGGCGCAAGCGTCCGGTTCGGATCGCTATTCCTCGATATCCTGTTCGTAAATCCGGCTAGGGACGCTGTGCCGGACGCCGGCAAACAGGGCGAGCGGCATATCGGTGCTGACTGTGAGCAGATTGGAATCGACCACTTCCAATGTGAGAGTCTGGCCGTTTTCCATGGCCTGCAGCAGCGTTGGATCCGCCGGCTTGCCAGCGATGCACAGGTTGGTCAGGCACCAGACGAAGGGGATACGATAGTCTGACTGATGATCGATGCTGAGCTTGACGCCGGCAGGGAGATAGAGGCCGACAGGGAGAAAGAGCTGCAGCCTCGCCGTGGGCTCTCCTTCGCGTTCGATCAGGTCGGCACGGACAGCCGACTGTCCGGTTTGCCAAGTCCCGCCGAGCGTGGTCCTGCAAACCATTTTGGCGCCGCCCGCCTGAAAGCAGACCTTGCGCCACTCGCCATAACGTATGTCGCGAATCGTTGACCGCTGACCGCGTGACTCCGACTCCGGCGCTGCGGGCTTCGCGTCCTTGTCGGGGCTCGAAGATTGAGCCAGCGCCGTCGCCCACAACGCGAGCAGCATCAGGAGGCTGAGCAGGAACGGCACAAGGGCGCCGGAGCGCGGGGGTGACTGTGGCGTCAGGTTGGTCATGGCGTCCTCACGCAGTGCGATTACCGATGTTGAGCGAGAAATTGAACAACCAAGGGAGCCCACAGCGGGATTGCATCCGGGGAGCCGATCAGGAAATGGCCGTCGTTGCCGAACGGCGGCAACACCCGGTATTCGGCGTGGCCGCCGCCAGCGGTGTAGGCGTCGTGCATCCGTTTGGTCAGCTCCGGCCCGAAGAATGTATCGTTCTCAGCATAGATCCAGAGCATCGGGGTGCGCGCGGTCCGGCCGAAATCGGCTGCTGCCTCGACCAGCTTGTCGGGCGCGCAATTGTTGTTGGGCTTGCCACCGACCCGGCCACCGCGCCCGGCTGCAAAGGTGATGATGGCCTTGACCGAGGGCGGGTTGACGCTCGACAGCGCGATGGCGCCCCAGCCGCCCGCCGATTGTCCGACCACGATCGCATCATCGGCCAGAGCCGGCCCTTCCTTGGCCATGTATTCGATGATCCGGCTGTCGAGCAGCGCCACAGCAAGGCCGGCGTCGTGGAAGTTAGGATTGTCGCAGCTGCCGACCTTGGAGAAGAAGACGCTGAACAATCCCTTCTCCGGCTCGTCGAGCGCGGCGGCGCCGTAGCTGGGGCCGGTCGGCACCACCACCAGATAGCCTTGCCTGGCGAACCACATGGCCGCGTCCCTGAACTCGACCAGTGGGAAGAAGCTCCGCTCACGTGCATCGAGCGCGACACCGTGATTCATCACGGCGATTGGAAATGGACCCTTTCCGACCGGACGGACCACGTAGGCCAATGTCGGATGGACCACTGGTAGTGCCCAGATCTCTTCCTGAATTGGGCGCGCATCAGGACTATCAGCGGCCGACACACCGCGCGACGGGGCGGATGCGAGCAGCGCGATCAGCAACACAGATGATGCGAAAGAACGGAACATATGGAGCGTCCGATCCGGCCACCGAAGTCTGGGACGCAGCGCCTCAGTGGCACACATGAATGCAGACTCGGCAGCTGGCGTCGACGGTGCTTGATCTAGATCAAATGATCCGCAGGAGAATCGCCGCCGTCAGCTGCATCAGGCCGGGAATGTGAGCGTGACGATCAAGGGGCCCAGGATGGTCAAGACGACATTACCGACCGCGTAGGGCACCGCCACGCCGAGCACAGGCGTCTGGCTTTCCGCAACATCGCAACAACCGCTCACGGCGGCATCGACCGTCATCGCTCCTGCAAGCGCGCCACAGACAATGACCGGATTCATGCGCAATATCCGATGAGCGAAAATCGTGGCGGCGATGAGCGGCGTCAGGGTCACCACGACGCCGATCCCGAGCAGGAGGAGACCATGCGTCTGGATGGCCGCCCATGCGGCCGGCCCGTTGGCCAGCCCGATCGCCGCGATGAAGCCGCCCAGCCCGAGATCGCCGATCGTCTGCTGTGCGGCCGGCGGGAAGGCGCCAATATCCGGACGCCGCATCGCGAGCCAGCCGCAGACCAGTCCCAGGATGAGCGCTCCGCCGGCTCCGCCGAGCGTGATAGCAAACGAGCCGGCCTTCAGGCTGATCAGCCCGATCAGCAGGCCCGCCGCAATCCCTCCCGCCAGGAACGCAATGTTGCTCCGCTCACTATAGCGCAGCACATGCCCGACATGAGCAGCCGCTCGTTCGATATCGCTCTCGGTGCCGACCAGCGTCATGATGTCGCCAAGATAGATCCGGGTCTCTGGTGTCAGCGGCACTTCGCGTCCGCCGCGCTTGAGGTCGCGCAGGAAGACGCCATGTGCGTCGTCGCCGACAAGATCGACGATCTCCTTGAGCGTGCGTCCGTGGAGCTTTCTCTCGTTGACAAGGATATCGAGAATCTCCCCGGCCATGTCGCGAAGGACGTCGCCGCCGTCGATTTCCGGCCCGATATCGGCAGCCGCGCCAATCAGTGCTGCGGCGGGACCGGTGAGCACGACCTCGTCGCCCCGCTCAAGCGCCAAGGCCGGGTGCGGCTCGATCTTTTCGCGATTGCGAACCACGCGTTCGATTGCGACGCGATGGCCGATGCGGGTCTCGACCGTGTCGACGCTTTGCCCCGCAGCGACCGTCACGCTGTACACCCTGGCCTTGAACTTGCGATAGCCGAGGCTTCCCTTGGCCGGCTTGGTCCCGTGGGAGAGCGACGCTTCGAGCTCGGCGGCTTCCTTCCTGAGATCGATGCCCATCAGCTTGGGTGCGGCCAGTGGGACGAAAAGCAACGTCAGGACGTAGCCGAGGATGTAAGTCACGGCGTAGCCGGCGGCGATGTTGGCCTGCTGCTGGCGGAGAGCTTCATCCGGCAGGCCCAACTGCGCCAGGGCGCCGGACGCGGTGCCGATCATGGAGGATTGGGTGAGGCCGCCGGAGGCGATGCCGGCTGCAGTGCCGGGATCGAGGTGAAAAGCGAACGCAAATACAAGAACGACAAACAGTCCGGTGATCCCGACGACCAATGCAACTGCGACCTGAGACAAGGTCCGCAGGCTGAGAGACGCAAAGAATTGCGGGCCGGATCGGTATCCGATCGTAAACACAAAGAGGCTGAAGAGCACCGACCGGAATAGGGGCGGAATGACGAAAGTGCCAAGCTGGCCCAGGATCACCGCCACGATCAGGATGCAGGCCGTGGTCCCGAGCGCAAATCCTTTGAACCGGACGCGGCCGAGAAGCGTTCCGACGGCAACCGCGAGCAGAAGAAAGATCTCTGGCGCGGTCGCGATGATCCAGCGTGTCGTCGTCATCCTGTATCCCCCAGCCAACGCCTCTGAAACCTCTTGCTGCCGGAATGAGGAGGCTTGATCCAGATCAAGGCAGCTCACGTCCTTCCTCCTTGTGTTTTGCTGCTTTGCGCAATGCAGGCTGCGCTAAAGGGAGCGATTGGACGATGGAGCGCCTCGGCAGCGCGCAGTTTCCACGAGAGGCGACTCTCTATGTCGCGCTATGCCTTGCTTTTACCGGCGGCTATATCGACGCCTACACCTGGATCGTCCATCGCGTCTTCGCCAATGCGCAGACGGCCAATCTCATCTTCCTATGGATCTACGTCATTGCGGGAGAGTGGCTGAAGGCACTGCACTACGTGCCGCCGCTGCTGGCGTTCATGCTGGGCGTCATCATGGCGTCCTATCTTCGCAATGCGGCTGGGCCAAAGTCGCCGCGGATCAGCATCCTTTGTGAAATCGTGTTCCTCTTCGTCATCGCGATTTTGCACAATCGTCTGACGGAGCTCGCCGGTACTTGGGGAATCTCCTTTGTTGCTGCAATGCAGACTGCGAGCTTCCCGCGGGTCGAAAACTGGAGTTACAGCTCGGTGATGGCGACGAGCAATTTTCGTCAGGCCATCGAGGGAGTTTTTGCCGGATTGGCCGGCGGCAGGCGAGAACCTGACAAGTTTCGCCGCGCGCAAGTCTTCGGTGCGCTGTGCGTCGCATTCGGGGCCGGGGCCGCACTCGGCGCGCTCGTGACGGAGATGGCGCGCACCATCAGTCTCATTATTCCTGTGGCGACGCTGACGATCGTTCTGCTGCTTTGCGAATGGAGTAATTGGAACGCCGTGATGAACCCTCGCCGAGACGATCGGAGGCTTGATTTAAATCAAGCCTCCGATGAGCCGCAGGTCCCTCACTCGCAATCAAACACAATCAGTATTGGGGAGAGGCCCATGCAGGAGCAGCACGCGGAGCGACGGATCGATCAGTTCTTCTCAGGCCCTGGCGCGCGGGCGGATGATTGGCGCGAATTGGTCAATGCGGCGCGGGCATGGAAGGACGGCACGCAGGATCGGGCTCGCTTTGAAGGGCTTCTCGCCGATATCGCGGCAACGGAAGAATTTCATGCTTATCCCGGCAGCCGGTTGATGAACGAGCTCAGGGAGCGCGCAGCGTCTGGCGATGCGGCGGGGACGCTTGCGCTGGTCATGCGATTGACCCAGGCGTTGCAGACCCGCTCGTTCCGACAGCACACCAGTGACTGGGATGTGCACGGCGAGAGCGAGGGTGAAATTCCAGACCTGCTGCCGCCGGCATTGGGCCATACGGGCGCACGCCGACCATATTTCGAGGTGCTCATCGTCACCGGTGTTCCGAGCACAAGCTGGGCGGGGCTTGCCGCCGAGTGGCGCAGGCTGAGGCGACCGGTGGATTCGTTCATCTACGAACCCGTGTTCGTTGGCAGCGCCGAAGATGCATTCTGTGCGGCCATGCTCAATCCAGATCTGGCGGCCGTCATCATCAATGAAGGTTTCCAATACCGCTCGCGACACAACGCGCCGGTGTTGCGTGAGCTCACGGCGTCGATCCAGAGCAAAGAAACAGACTCGCCGTTGATGTTGGCGCAAACGCTCAAGCGCGTGCGCCCGGAGCTCGATTTATATCTCATGTCCAATCAGCGGGTCGAGGAGCTGGCAGGCCGTCCCGAAACCAGCGTGTTGCGTCGCATCTTCTACTCGGTCGAAGAGTTGCTTGAACTGCATCTCTCCGTGCTCGAAGGGGTTCAGGATCGTTACGAAACACCGTTCTTCGACAATCTCAAGAAATACGCGCAACGCCCGATCGGTACCTTCCACGCGCTGCCGATTGCGCGCGGAAAATCCGTGTTCAAGTCGGACTGGATCCGCGACATGGGCGAGTTCTATGGTCCGAACCTGTTCCTGGCTGAGAGCAGCGCCACGACAGGCGGCCTCGACAGCCTGCTCGAGCCGACCGGCAATATCAAAAGAGCGCAGGAGAAGGCGGCGCGCGCATTCGGAGCCGACCAGGTCTTCTTCGTCACCAATGGAACGTCGACCTCGAACAAGATGGCCGTGCAGGCGCTGTTGGCGCAGGGCGACATCGCGATTGTCGACCGCAACTGCCACAAGTCTCACCATTACGGCATGGTGCTTGCCGGCGCGCAGCCGCTTTATGTCGAAGCGTTCCCGATGACGGAATATTCGATGTACGGCGCAGTGCCGTTGCGGACCATCAAGCAGGCTTTGCTGAACCTGCGCGCCGAAGGCCGGCTGGACCGCGTCAAGATGGTTGACCTGACCAACTGCACGTTCGATGGCCACATCTACAACACGCGTCGCGTGATGGAGGAATGTCTCGCGATCAAGCCTGATCTGATCTTCCTGTGGGATGAGGCTTGGTTCGGCTTCGCACGCTTCTCGCCGTTCCTGCGGCCGCGTACGGCGATGGGCGCTGCGAACGACATCGAAGCCTGGATGCGCGAGCCGGGCTCAGCCCAGGCCTACGACAAACAGCGCGCCGAGCTTGGCGAGAATCCGTCCGCCGAGGTGCTGCTAAAGACCCGGTTGATCCCGGATCCGCGAAAGATCCGGCTCCGCGTCTACCAGACCAACTCGACCCATAAGTCGATGTCGGCGATCAGACAGGGATCGATGCTGTTCGTCAAAGACGTCGAATTCCACACGGTCGAAGCCCAATTCCGCGAAGCCGTGTTCACGCACGCATCCACCAGTCCCAACCAGCAGCTGATTGCGAGTCTCGATGTCGCGCGCCGGCAGATGGAGCTCGAGGGCTATGGGCTCGTTGCCAACGCCATCGAGATTGCGTTCGCGATCCGCAAGGCGGTGGCGGCCAATCCGCTGATATCGAAATATTTCAGTGTCCTCGGTGCCGATAAGATGGTGCCGGCCGAGTTCCGGGGAAGCGGCTTCACTGATTTCCTGGCCGATGGCGTCAATTGGGGCCAAGTGCTCCGAAGTCTGCACGACGACGAATTCTGCCTGGATCCGACGCGAATAACGCTGGTCTGCGGCACGGCCGCTTACGACGGAACGCAGTTCAAGGGCCTGCTGGCGAGCCGCTACGGCATCCAAGTCAACAAGACGTCGCGCAATTCAGTGCTGCTGCAGTCCAATATCAACAATACCCGCAGCGACGTTGCGCATCTGATCCGGGTGCTGGCCGAGATCGCCGGCGAGATCGAGCATGATCTCAGCCAGGGTGGCGTCAACGCGGTGAAGGCGTTCGATGCGCGGGTGAGAAGCCTGATGACCGACGTACCGGATTTGCCAAACTTCTCGCGCTTCCATGACAGCTTCCGCGCCGATGCCGGGGAGAAGACCAACGAGGGCGACATTCGCAGCGGCTTCTATAGTGCCTATGACGCCGCCGGCTGTGAATATATTCGCCTCGCCGATGCCGAGATCGATCGGCGGCTCAGGAACGGGCCAGAGCTGGTGTCGGCCAATTTTGTCATTCCGTATCCGCCGGGATTCCCGATCATGGTGCCGGGGCAGGTGATCACACAGGAAGCCATCGACTTCATGCGTAAGCTCGATGTGAAGGAGATCCACGGTTACAACGCGGTCCAAGGTCTGAAGCTGGTCCGTCCGGAAGCGCTGGCAAGGTTGGGCGAACGTCGCCGGCCGCCGGCTCCGCGATTGCGGCCAGCCGATGCGGCTGAGTAAGGGAGAGGGCGATGCAGGGCTTTTTCTCGTTCCTCCAGCAGAATCCGTATCTGCTGCTGTTCTTTGTCGTCGGTCTTGCCGTCTGGATCGGCCGCGCAAGCATCAAGGGTTACGGCCTCGGCATGGTGGCCGGGGCGATCGTCGTGGGAGCCGCCATCTCGGTGACGGCATCGTTGTATGGCGTGAAGCTCGAGCTGAACAACTTCGTCAAGAGCCTCTTCTATTATCTCTTCATGTACGGGGTCGGGTTACGTGTCGGACCGAGCTTCATCAACAGCCTCAAAGGTGATGGGCTGAAGTTCACCGTGCTTGCGGTGGTCTCGAGCGTGCTCGGCCTTGCGCTGGTAGTCACCGGAGCCAAGCTGTTCAACCTGCCGACTGGTGCTGCAGGCGGCATGCTTGCGGGTTCGCAGACCATGTCGGCCGCGATCGGCTCGGCCGAACAGGCTGTTACGTCGGGCGTGGTGAGGCTGGCGCCCGGCGCCAAGCCGGAAGATGCCGTTGGTATGATCGCGCTCTCCTACGGGATCACCTATATCTGGGGAACGGTCGGCATCATCCTGATCTGTAAATACTTGCCGCGGTGGTGGGGCGTGGACGCGAAAGCGGCTGCCAAGGCCTATGAAGCGGAGTTCGGCGTCTCCAATGTCGAAGGTGGCGGCCTGACAGGGTACCGTCCGTTTGGCGTGCGCGCCTATCGGTTGGAAAATCCCAAGCAAGTGGGTCGAAGCATCGCGCAGTTTCGGCAGAGCAACCCGGAATACCGGATACTCAATGTCCTGCGCGGCGATGAGCTGCTCGGCGCCGGGGCCGATCTCGTCCTGCGGAATGGTGACGTTATCGCGCTCGGCGGATCGATCGGGGCGTTGACCGACAAGATGGGACTGATCGGCCCGGAAGTCGCCGAGCAGAAGGCCCTGACAGTTCCCCTCGACCAGGCTGAAATTCTGGTGACGAACAAGAAACAGGTCGGCAAGACGCTCGAAAGCTTCCGCGATCTGGCGCTGGCGGGGCAGCTTCAGATTGTGCGCTATGAGCGGGGCGGCGTGCCGTATCCCGCAGGACTGAAGACGCAGCTGCAGCGGATGGACATCATCTCGGTGGTCGGCCTCAAATCGGCCGTCAACGAGCTCGCGGACATGTGGGGCCGAATAGCCCGGACCAATACCTCGACGGACCTGTTGACGTTGTCCGCAGGCATGATCCTGGGACTCCTGATCGGGATGGTGCAATTCCCGGCGTTCGGCGCCTCGATCGGCCTCGGCAATGCCGGCGGGCTCCTGCTATCAGGCGTGATCGTGTCGTCGGTCGTTTCGCGCCTGCGCTTCTTCGGCAACACCCCAAACGCGGCTCGAAACGTGCTCGAGGATCTTGGGCTGGTCGTGTTCGTTGCGATTGTCGGCGTCAACGCCGGCGCAGGCCTTCTGGCTCAGCTCACGGGCGCGGTGGCTTTGAAGATCTTTATCGTCGGATTCATCGCCTGCACCATTCCGCCTTTCATCGTCTGGGCGATCGGATATCACGGATTCAAGATCAATCCGGCGGTCCTGATGGGCGGCGTTGCCGGCGCACGATCGCATTCCGGCCCGTGCCGGGAAGCGGCCGTCGAGATCCAGAGCAGCGTCCCGTGGATCGGCTTTCCGGTCGGCTACGCGGTCTCCGGAATCCTTCTCACCGTATTCGGCTATTTCGCGATGCTCCTGGCGCAATAGGGAAACGCAGCAACCGGGGCGCGGCGGCGGCCCGGCTCGCAGAGGTCTTCATGGAACAGGTAAGAAGTTTACTGATTGCGCTCGTTGCCCCTATGATGCTCGTGATTTCCCCAACGATGTCGCAGGCGGTCACGGGCCAGGTCTCCGTGACCGTCGCGAAAGCCGGGTTTCTGATCGGCGCCGGTGGTGGCCGTGGCGTCCTGACGTTTCGTCACCGCGACTATCCGTTCACCGTGCAGGGGCTCAGCGTCGGGCTGACCGCCGGTGCGTCGCTCAACAAATATGTCGGCAGGGCTGCCTACATCAACGAGCTGAGTGATTTTCCGGGGACCTACACGGTGATTGGCGCTGGAGGCGCGGTCGGAGCAGGAGTTGCCGTTGTACAGCTCAAGAATCCCAAAGGCGTGATCATTACCCTGCAGGGCCCAAAGGGTGGGCTCGAAGTCTCCGCCAACATCACAAAAGTCGTCATCACGCTCGACGAGTCCCGATCGTCACCGAACTAACACCGCCATTAAACTTACAACATCATCGGAGGGTTACCATGGTCTTGCGTCGTGTTCAGATTGTGTTCGCTGCGTTAGCTGTCTTGTTTGCATCGGCCGCGCCGTCGCGAGCGGAAACCGGCGCCGTCAGCGTCGTGTTCACGAAGGGCGGCTTCATCGTTGGTGTCGGTGGAGGCGAGGGTGTATTGCACTTCCGCGGCCGCAATTATCCGTTCACGGTGTCGGGCATGAGCGTGGGCTTCACGATCGGTGCGTCGACCACCAAGCTCGTGGGCCGGGCATTCAATCTGCGTAGTCCTGGGGATATCCAGGGAAGTTATGCCGTGATCGGCGCGGGCGGCGCGTTGGCGGCGGGCGCCGGCGGAGTGCAGCTCCAGAATGAAAGGGGTGTCATTCTTCAGCTGAGCGGTCCCAAGGTCGGGGCGGAGGTGTCGGCGGCAGTCGGTGGGGTCACGATCGCGCTTCGATGAAGCGCGATCACTTCTGTTCCGATCTCAGTATCGATCGGGGACAAGGTCTATTCCCCGCAGACTGGCTTGATCGTCATAGCGGCGCTTGCCGGATCGTGCCGGCAGGCGCACCTTCTTTTTGCCGAGCTTTCGGAAGGGTATCGCCTCCAACAAATAGGCGATGCAGTTCAGGCGCGCGCGCCGCTTGTCGTCGGATCTGACGATGCGCCATGGCGCGTGCTCGGAATTTGTCGCCTCGAACATCAGGTCGCGAGCGCGTGAATAGTCGTACCAGCGACGATAGGATTCGATGTCCATCGGGCTCAATTTCCACTGTCGCAAGGGGTCGTCGATCCGCGCTCTGAACCTTAGCTCCTGCTCGGCCATGCCGACTTCGAGCCAGAGCTTGACCAGGATGACGCCGGCTTCGATGATGTATTGCTCGATCTGCGGACAGAGCGTCAGAAACCGCTGGTGCTCGTCCTTGGAGCAGTAACCCATCACATACTCGACCCCGGCGCGATTGTACCAGCTGCGATCGAAGATCACCACTTCACCGGCGGCAGGGAAATGCTGGATGTAGCGCTGCATGAACAGTTGCGAGCGCTCCCGATCGGATGGCGCTGGCAGGGCGATGACGCGAAACACGCGCGGGCTGACCTTCTCTGTGATCGCCTTGATCGTGCCGCCCTTGCCGGCGGCGTCCCGGCCTTCGAATACGACGATCACGCGGAGCTGCTTCTCCTTGACCCATGACTGCAGGTGGCAAAGCTCGACCTGGAGCTTGCGCAGCTCCTGTTCGTAAGCCTTTCGCTTCATCTTCGGCATGGTCGCGACGGGCTGCTGGCGCACTCATTCACCCCAATGGATGGTTACGCCGATATCGCCCGGCAAGCCTCCTGGGAAATCGATGACCTGGTAGCTGATGCGATAGCCGCGCGGCTTGAGATAGTCGTTCCAGAGCTGAAAAATCTCCTTCGGGATGCCGGTCAATGTCTTTTCCCAACCCGGTTCCATCTGGTTGATGGCGCGGCCGCGGTCGGTGCAGAGCACATTCGGAAACCGGTAGACCTGGACTTCGGTCAGGCCGTTGCGGACGGCGCGCTGTATCACGCTGGACGCAAGCTTGACCTTTTCGTCTTCCGAGAGGCCGGATGGCTTGCCGAGCTTCTCGAGTAATGCGCGCTTCTCGGCCTCTGCCGCCGCTGCCGTGCGCGCATATTGATCGGCTTTTTCCGCTTCCTTTAACGCGGCCTGGCGCTGGATTTCCTTCGCTGTCGGCAACAGGCTGTCAATATTTTCGGGCATGGCTCGATCTCCTAAAGGATCCGTCCAAGAGTGCGGTAGCGCCAAAGGCTGGGGGATTTGGCTCAGTGACCTTTGATCCAGATCAAGCGAGCCAGCAGCATGGCGGCCAGATTTAGTCGGGGCGTGCTTGCGCAAGGGAGCATCAATTGACCGATCAGCTGCATCCGATGACCCCGCACCACCTTCCGTTCTATATCGCCAGGCCCGGCGAGACGGACGTCTTGATGATCGTCATGGGCGTGTTCCTTGTCGCAGCAGTGCTCTGCGTGGGAAACCTCTATCTTAAACTCCACTCGCTCCCGGAGCGAATGGCGCATAAATCGCAAAAACTGCAGTTCGAGATCGTCGCGGTGCTCGGACTGTTGGCTCTCTTTACCCACATCCATCTGTTCTGGATCGCCGCTCTGCTGCTTGCCCTCGTCGATCTGCCGGATTTCGGAACGCCGTTGCGCAATATCGCGGGCTCGGTGGAGAGGATCGCGGATTCCGCTGACAGTCCCCCTCGATCAAACGAGCCTGAGAGCGGCGAGCTCGAAGAGGTATCGACCCGGGCGGATCGGGGCAAGCCGGAAGTGGAGCCTCAGAAGGGGGCGAAACAGGGAGCGCACAGTCATGCTTGAACTGCTTCTATGTTCAATGCTCACCGTACTCCCGGACTACCTCTATCGGCGCTACGTGCAAGGCAAGCGCATTGGCAAGGAAATTACGTTATTCTCGGTCTGGTTCGAGTTGCGGTGGGGCATCACGGCGTGTTTGATGCTGACCATTTCGCTCATAACTTTGATCTTCTATTTCCATCCCTCGACGACATCGGCCATGTTGTTCTTCCGCACAATTCCGATTGCGCCGGAAACAGTCGGTCGCGTCGCTGAAGTGAACGTCGGCTACAGCGCGCCGGTGACCAAGGGGACGGTCCTGTTCAGGCTCGACAGCGCGAAGCAGGAAGCGGCTGTCGAGACAGCACGCCGAAAAATCGCCGAGGTTGATGCCGATCTGGTTGCAGCAAAGGCTGATGTCGTCAAGGCGGAGGCGCAGATCGCCCAGGCTAAGAGCGACTATCAACAGGCCAAGGACGAGTTGGATGTCAAGACCGAGCTGCAGCGACGCAACCCAGGCATCGTTCCGCAGCGCGACATCGACAAGCTCCAGGTTGCGGTGAACGGTCGGCAGGCGGCGATCGATGCTGCAGTGGCGGCGAAAGAAGCGGCCGAGGCTCGGGTGACGACGTCCCTGCCGGCCGATAGGTCGAGCGCGGAAGCTGCACTCGCCCAGGCTCAGGTCGAGTACGACAAGACCATCGTTCGCGCCGGAGTCGATGGCCGCGTCGAGCAGTTTCTGCTGAGACCTGGCGACATCGTCAACCCGCTGATGCGGCCGGCGGGCATTCTGATTCCGGCAGGCTCTGGCCAGCGCGGGCTGCAGGCGGGTTTTGGGCAGATCGAAGCACAGGTGCTGAGGCCCGGCATGGTCGCCGAAGCCGCCTGCACGTCGCTGCCGTGGACCATCATTCCGATGGTCGTTGTCAATGTGCAGGACTATATCGCAGCGGGGCAGTTCCGGGGCGGCGAGCAGCTGGTTGACGCGAGCGCGGCCCGGCCGGGGACCATTCTTGCATTCCTGGAGCCGCTTGACCCGAACGGCTTGGCAGATGTGACCGCCGGCAGCAGCTGCATCGTCAATGCCTACACCAGCAACCATGAGGAGATCGCAGCCAAGGACACGACGACCTCGCAACGTATTGTGCTACACACGATCGATACGGTCGGCCTAGTGCATGCGATGCTGCTCCGGATTCAGGCGCTCCTCATGCCGATCAAGACGCTGGTCCTGAGTAGCCATTGAGAGGCCGCGTTAGATTCCGGGATGCCGCCGAAGCGGTGGCCTTGGGGCTGGTCACGTTAGGCACCGTCTGTTCGGAACCGTGCGGCGCGGGCAGGACGACCGCGTCGAATGCGCGATAACCGCCTCCGCTTTCGCTTTGTGGAGAGCTCGCCGGCGACCCCGCGCACGAGGGCGAGGTTGGCTTCGTCAAAAAGTGCTCGCGCGGCCTCGAGCGCGGTCGGGCTCTCTTTCACGTGCAGCCGCCAATACACCGGGGCAACACCAGGAGCACGGCAGTCGCGGGAGACCCCGCCACCGCCAAATGCGCGTCCGCCGCGGCAGTCCGGCCGGAGCGGACGGTGTCAATTCAGCACTGCGTATAGACGCGGCCATAAGCGTCCGTGACCTGCCTGCAGCCCGGACTGACCGCATAAGCGCCTGCTGCGGCAGCTGCCGCGGCGCCACCATAGACTACAGCCCGCCGGGTCGTCCTGCGTGCGACACCGGCGTAACTCATCGGCGTCAGCGGACGACCGACGCGGGCCGCTGCCGTGGACACCCAGCCCTGCGGGGCCGATGGCATCGGATCGAACAGGAGACCGCCGAGCAATGCGGCCACGGTCCCGATGCCGGCGATAGTCTTGCGAGTGGCCATTGTCATTGGTGTCCTCCTGGGGAAACGCCTGCTGGGACTTCATCGAACTCGGACATGGATTCAGGTGCGAGACTGACCTTCGTCATATTGGCCGATGGCTTGAAGGCGAATGCGTTGGCATCGCTGATGGCGTCGGTGTTCCAGCTCTTCACACGCAATGTATATTGCGGTGCGCCTGCAAGGGTCTTGCTTGTGATGACATACTTCCTCGGGATAGGATTCGATCCGGCCTCGATCCAGATCTGCCAATCCGTGTCGGTCCCGCGGAATGCCAAGTGCTCGCATTCGACGCCGTCAACGATAGCCGGACCGATGTGTTTCCCTTCGATGACGTCGCTGGTCAGGAGATCGAAGGCGTTGCTGACCAGGAGATCCATGCCCGGCAAGGTGACCGCGTGCGACTGTATGACGTCGACGATATGGTCGATCGATCCAGGCTCGTCGGCCTGGATATATGACTTGGCGTTGTTGCCGTAGATCGTGAGCGTCTTGCCGTCATAGATCAGCTCGGCGTCGGTATATCCTCCCGTGCGGTGAATTCGGAGCTTGTCCGGACGAGAGAGCCGAAAATCGCCGGAGCTGGCGAATTGAATTTTTTGCAGCTCCGGTGTGACCACCTCGACGTCACTGTCGAAACTTGCCGTGATCGATGACTGCGCCGCGACATAGTCGGTCGAGGCCTTGAGAATTGCCGCACTGTCGTCTGCGCGCGCGGCGCCGCTTGCGGTAAGCGCAGTGACTATCGCGGCGCATAGCCCGTTTCGAAAGCGATGCTTGCTGCTCATGACTGTCCTCCGGTTGTACGGCGATCCTTCAAGCGAGCGCCGGGCGCTCTCTTGATCTATGTCAAGCGTCCTAACTGCCATTGACCGCGGAGATGCCGCCGGCATCGGTCCGGCAGAACCCGCAAGACCCTTGATTTTTGTCAAAGGTCACTAAGCGCGCCTGCAGTTCGCTCGCCGCAGATTTGAATGGAGAGCACGATGGTACGTCGTGGAATGACGTTGTTGATCTTTGCGATTGTGCTGATGAGTCCGGCTGCGGCTTTGGCCCAGGCAGCGCCGACAGCGGCATCGCAAGACGAGCAGTTGCTCCTCAAGCCCGAGCAGCTCGAGGCGCTGGTAGCTCCGATCGCGCTTTATCCCGACGCGCTGCTTGCCAACATGCTGGCGGCCTCAACCTATCCACTGGAGGTGGTCGAAGCGGATCGATGGGTCAAAGACCACAGCAAGCTCAAGGGCGATGCGCTGAAAAAGGAGGTCGACAAGCGGGGCTGGGACGACAGCGTCAAGGCGCTCACGGCCACGCCGAGCGTCCTCGCGATGATGAATGACAAGCTCGACTGGACCAAGGAACTTGGCGATGCCGTTCTGGCGCAGCAGCCTGACGTCATGGATGCGATACAGCGCCTGCGCGCCAAGGCCCAGGCCAACAACAAATTGAGCTCGACCAAGGAGCAGAAGGTCAGCGTGCAGACCCAGGGCGAGAAGCAGGTGATCGTGATCGAACAGACCGATCCGGATATCGTCTATGTTCCGTACTACGAGCCCGCGGTCGTCTACGGTGAATGGCCGTATCCGGCCTATCCGCCGTATTATTTCGGCTATCCGTCCTATATCGGTGCCGGGATCGTCGCGACGGGGCTGGCCTTCGGCGCCGGCTTTGCGCTCGGTCGATGGAGCAATTACTGGGGCGGCGGCTGCAATTGGGGCAACAGGAACTTCTTCATCAATCGTTCGAACACGATCAACAATGTCGGCAATAATTGGCAGCACAATCCGGCGCACCGCCAAGGCGTTCGCTACAACAGCGCTGCGGTCCAGCAGCGCTTCGGCAATGGCCCGCGCGCAGGTAGCGCCGACCGCATGGACTTCCGCGGCCGCAGTGGAGAGCAGGTGCTCAATCCAGGCAAGGACCGCGCGGGTGCAGGTGATCGTGCAGGTGATCGTGACCGCGGCGACCGCGGGGCGCAAGCGCGTACGGGTGATCGCGCTGCGGGTGATCGAGCCGGTGGCGATCGGGGTAAGGCCGGTGACCGTGCGGGCGGCAACCGGCAATCGAAAGGCAGCGCCAACCGAAGCAAGGGCGGCGGGACCAAGCAGGCGCGCGGCGGTGATCGCAATCGCGGTGGCGGGCAGGCCGCCCGGGGCGGCCGCGACAATGCGCTGCGGGTGCAATCCGGTCGGGCGGCAAGCGCACAATCCGCGCGCGGCCGCGCTAGCTTCGCGAGCGCATCCGTGGCAAGAGGTGGCGGAGCCATGCGCGCCGGGGGCGGCGGTGGCGGCGGTTTTCGTGGCGGTGGCGGTGGTGGTGGGCGCGGCGGAGGAGGGGGCCGGCGCTCGGATCTCCTGCTGAAGCGCGATGTCGTCCTGCTCGGGCATCTGGAGAACGGTCTCGGCTATTACCGCTTCAGCTATCTGAACAGTCCGCAGACCTACGTTGGCGTGATCGCGCAGGAGGTGGAGGCTTTGAGGCCGGATGCTGTCACACGCGGCGCCGATGGTTATCTTCGGGTGTATTATGAAAAGCTGGGGCTCAGGTTCCAGACCTATCATGACTGGCTCGCCTCAGGCGGACGGATCCCGTCGGCAGGGAGGCTCTGATCATGACACCGCTTGCTCAGAAGCTGACTGATTGTCGCCGCACCACGGCATTGGCGGTCACGGCAGCTGCGTTGCTCGGGATCTCCGCAGTCTCCGCACAGGAAACTTACAGGACGCCAGAGAAGGCGGTCGCGGCCCTGGTCACTGCGGTGAAATCCGGCGAGCCCAGGGAGATGATCGAGGTGCTCGGATCGGATTCTGCGGAGATCGTCGAATCCGGCGATCGGATCGAGGATGCAGAGACACGTCAGAAGTTTCTATCCGCCTATGACGCCAAGCACGCGATCAGCTTCGCTGGCGACAAGAAGGCGACCCTGATGATAGGACCGGATGACTTTCCATTTCCGATACCCCTGGTGCGGCGGCGTTTCGGCTGGGAGTTCGACACCGGGGCCGGACGCATCGAAATCCTGTATCGCCGCATCGGCCAGAACGAGCTCGACGCGATTGAAACCTGTCTGGCTTACGTCGATGCCCAGAACGAATATGCTGACGAGGATCGCACCGGGGCCGGCCGCGGGGTCTATGCGCAGCGGTTTTTCAGCAACCCCGGGAAGCATGACGGCCTCTATTGGCCGCCCAATGGCGAAGCGAGTCCGCTCGGCGAACTGTACGCGAAAGCCTCGGCCGAAGGCTACAAGGAGGGAAGCGAGCCGCAGCCCTATCACGGCTACTATTATCAGATCCTGACTCGGCAGGGGCCGAACGCGCCCGGCGGCGAGCTGAGATACGTGGTCGGTGGAAAGATGATCGGTGGGTTCGCGCTGGTCGCCTATCCCGCGGAGTATGGCAACTCCGGCGTAATGACCTTTCTGGTCAACCATGCGGGAACGATCTATCAGAAGGACCTTGGCGAGCGTACCACGACGATCGCCAGGCGGATGATATCGTTCGATCCGGATCAGACCTGGAAAAAGGTCGAAAAGCCGAAATCATGAACGCGCGGTTCGCTTGTCGCCCGGGAGGCTACGAGCTACGCGGCTGCGCCCGCTGCCCAGCCTTGCGCAGTCCGAGACCGATTGCGACCCAGCCAACGCCGGCCACGATGAGATCGACGCCGAGGAACAAGCCCAAGATATAGATGCTGTTGACCGGCCAGCGTAGCACGATGATGAAGCCGAGCAGCAGCGTGACCAGACCCGATAACAGGACCCAGGTCCAGGATGCCTGGCTGGTCATGCTGAAAGCTAGCAGAATGCGGACCATGCCCGAGATGAGCAGCGACACGCCGAGCAGGAGCGTGAGCCAGACCGCTGCAAGCAAGGGATTGTCGAAGGTCAGGAAGCCGGCAACGATGTAAAGGACGCCCAGTAAGGCCCAGAGGATGGATCTGGCCCAGCTTTTGATCTGAAACGCGCCGATCAGCTCCGCGATCCCGGCGACGATCATCATCAGCCCAACGACCAGGACGCTGGCGACAGTGGCCATCGCCATGCTGCCGAGTGCCACGAAGCCGGCGATGATGTACGCGGCCCCGAGTGCAACGATCCAGCCCCATTTTCCGCTGACCTGGTCAAGGCTTGAACTTTCATTCCATTGTGCGGTCGTGCTCGAAAGACGCATGATCCTAGTCTCCATCGCTCATCCGCCGACCTTTGAGGCCGTTGCCACGGACATCATCGGCCGACCGCGCCGCAGGCATGCTGCGTTGCATCTACAACGCCTACAGTTCAATTGGACCCGCCGAGCGGGTCTTGATTTGGATCAATGGAACGAAACGCTGTCATCTGGAAGATTCGGATGATACGTCGGAACGTGATCACATCTATTGATTGAGCGGCCCGGGATTAGAAAATGAGCTCCGGTCGGGATTTTCTTTTTGGAAAGAAGACGCAACGACTGGCGCATTTGTCCACGCTCGCGATCCTCTTGGTGGCGTCGAATACCGAGCCTGTTGTTGCGCTGCCCCTGACCGCCTTTCGTCATCAATGGCAGGCCGAGAAGCATTGCCCCAGCGATCGCGTCGTCTGGCTCGATTTCGCCAAAGGTATCTACTACGTACAAGGACAAAGGCACTTTGCCAAAGGGCATAGCGGCAGCTTCGTATGCATGATCGAAGCACAGCGGAGCGGATATCGCCGCTCAGTCTTCGGTATTCGCTAGAAGTGGCCCTGTGCCAGTCATGGCATCGGAGTCGTCGCCTCAACACGGGCCTGACGGAAGCAATCCGTAGCGCGCCTGCCATCGTTTGAGCCAGATCAACGTCAGCCCATCGGCCTCGCCGAGCATTCCGCCATCGCATCTGCAAAGGAAAGGTGGGCACGATGCAATCCTTGTTGAAAGAAATCCGGCACAATCCATTGCTCTGGTTGCTCGTCGTCGTACCGATCGTGCTGGTCGTCGAAAAGGTGGCGCCCGAGGCGCATACGGTTCTGTTCGTGCTTGCGGTGCTTGCCATCGTGCCACTGGCAGCACTGCTCAGCCACGCCACCGAGGCCGTCGCCGCCAAGACTGGCGATGCGGTCGGCGGCCTGCTGAACGCGACGCTCGGCAATCTCACCGAGCTCATCATCGCCGTAACCGCGCTTCATGCGGGCCAGTACATGCTGGTGAAGGCATCGATCGCCGGCGCAATCGTTACCAACACGCTGTTCATGCTGGGTGCATCATTTTTGCTGGGCGGCCTTTACTACCACGTTCAGGAATATAACCGTGCCGGCGGCCGACTCTATTCGGCGCTGCTGTTGATGGCGACCGTCGCGCTCCTGGCGCCGTCGGCGGTTGCAGACCTCGATCTGACCCATGGCGAGCTCCTCACACAAAATCTCTCGACCGGCCTCGCCGTACTCCTCATCATCGCCTACGGCCTCGGCCTCGTGTTCTCGCTCCACACCCATAAGGAGTTCTTTGCCAGCGAGGAACATGGCAAGGCGGAGGCTCCTTGGCCGATCGGGGTTGCGGTCAGCACGCTTCTCGTCGTCACAGTCTTGGTCGCGCTTGTGAGCGAAATCTTCGTCGAGTCCGTGCAGAAGGCGGCGGAAACATTCGGGATGAGTCCGGCCTTTGTCGGCTTCATCATCGTGTCGATCGTCGGTGCCGCGGCCGAGATGGCGGTGGCCTTCTCAGCCGCACGCAAGAACCGACTCGACATGAGCGTTTCGATCGCGCTTGGCAGCGCCTCCCAGATCGCGCTGTTCGTCGCGCCGGTGCTGGTCCTGCTCAGCTACATCGTGGGGCCTGCGCCGATGAATCTGCAGTTCTGGCCCGGTGCGGTGACCATGGTGATGATCTCCGCCGTCATGGCCACTTTCATCACCAACAGCGGACGCTCGGCATGGTTCATCGGCGCGCTGCTCCTCTTTGTCTACGTCATTTTCGCGATGACGCTCTACGTCATTCCACCAGGGGCGCAAGCGCCAGGATGATATTTCCGGCAACAACGTGTTCGGCACGCTGCGGCCGCGAAAACACATAAGAGTCCAGGAGCTGAACGGTATTCAAGGGTGGGAGACTGGGCGCACTGCCATATCCCTCAAGAAGGGGAGGTGAGCGAGGTCTGGTCCGCTCGGCATTCCACAAAGTCGAGTAGCTGCGGTCGCGCCGCGAATGATAGTATTACGCACCCAGGAACGAAGTAGTATTAGTTATTGAATCTCGACTGTTATCGAGAGGGGATTTGCGATGTCAATCGAATTGCGGAGGTTTTCCAAGATTGAAATCTACATCTCAAAGCATGAAGCTTGGTCGATCCTGAAGTTTTTCTGGCCAGGGAACGGCATTTCAGAAACCAGTCTTACTGATGAGGATATTAACTTCGCACAGGGGCTTCTGTTGGAAGCTATCGATGCTTCGTACAAAATGGGGTACGTGCACATTGTCTACGATCAATTCTATGGCAAGATACCTGGCAGCTTTACCGATCTCGCGAGCATAGTAAAATCGTTCGCCAAGAAAGCCGCCAGACATTGGTTCAGGCATCTCGGCAGGAAAACTCTAAACAGCGCGGAAATATACGCAGCCGTGCGTCAACAAATCGCGCTCAATTTCAAGACGGTGATGGAGCTGCGCAAGCAGTCAGGAGAGCTGGTTTACTGATTGCATGTGCAATCGCTGCGGCCGGGCAACAACTGGGAGGCAGGCACCGCATCGAGCCGTGGCTACTGCTCGCGGACGACACGGAAGCCGTTCGATGGGTACCTTACATCGTAGTCGTATTTGAATCGCGCCGCTGACCGCACATATTTGGGATCGTTATTGAAGGCACCCCCGCGGAGCACGCGCTCCGAACATCCGCTTTTTACAAACGCGGAACCATCGCTCGGCGCGCCGCGATATCCCTCGCTCCAGCAATCCTCCACCCACTCGGCGGCATTGCCGGCCATGTCGTAAACGCCAAAGCTGTTTGGCTTGAAAGACCCGACCTCGATCGTGCTTTTGCGAGGTTCGGTTGTGCATCCCCAGCAATTGGCGTGATCTTTCTCGATGGTCCGCCCCCAGAAATAGGGTGAAGTCGTCGACGCCCTCGCGGCGTATTCCCATTCACTTTCGGTCGGCAGCCGGTAGGTTTTTCCAGTCTTTCGGGACAGCCATCCGATATAAGCTTTCGCGTCATTCCAATCGACGTTTGTCACGGGTCGTCGGCCTCGTCCAAGTCCTCGATCGTCTGGCCGATAGGTGCAGCCCTTATCGACGAGACAGGCGTCCCATTCAGCATAGGTCACTTCATAGCGCCCTATGTAGAACGGGTTTCGAATTGAGACGTCATGGATTGGACCTTCGAAGGGGATCTCCGTCGAACCCATGGCGAAGGTGCCCGGCTGTATCAGAACGAGTTCCGGACATTCGGCGCAATCCTGGAGCGTGGAGGAGGGGGCGCGCTCAGCGGTAGCCTGCGGCTTTGATGGGGTATTGGGAACGAGGGCTTGAAGCCGTTCACGCGCGGCCGAAACAAAGGCGCCATTCGGATATGCATCGATGTAAGCCTGAAAATTGGCCGCGCTGTCGCTGCTCTTGATGGTGTCCCAGAAGCCCTGTTCCAAGGAGTCAGGTGAATGCGTGGGCCCTCGGAGTGCAAGACTGTTCGATCCGCCCTGTGGCATAACAACGAAATCGGCCGTATCGATCGAAGTTTCCCACGGCACTTGCTTGTTGCGCGTCGCTTTGGCGACCCCCGTCCGGGTGAGCCGGAAGGCATCCTTGAACGTCCGCCCCGGAACCTTGGCTGCCTTCAAGAATTCGCTCACAAAGAGGCCTTGAGAACCCGTCTGGTCGTCGACAATCTCGCCGGGCGCCGCGGAGTAGGCCTGGGTTATTCCATGGATCGGACGCAGATTTGCAAGGCCGGCTGCGCGTGTGGAGCCTTTTTGCTGCCAATCGTTCTTTCTCGCCGCGTCAAGAATGATCGCCGCTCCTTTCGGGCGGTCAACGATCAACGGATCGAGAATAAGGTCGGTATCCACCGCTTGTGAGGAAATGTCCGCATCGGAAGACACCGATGCGTCAACAGGGACCAAAAAATTTCGATCCTGGCTTTGAACCGCATGACCCGCAAAATATACCAAAACCGTGTCACCTCGTCCCAGCTTTTGGCTAAACCGTTTGATCGCCGCCTCCATGTCGGCTCGCTTCGTATCCTCGGCATAGACCACATCGAAGCCGCCGTCTCTTAACAGCTGCGCCACTCTCTTCGCATCACCTGTTGCTGCAGGGAGGGGAGACAGCGAATACGCTCCGTTCCCAATGACCAGGGCGACGCGCTTTCCTGGTCCTGACATTGTTGCGTCCTGTCCGAAAGCAGACGAGGCAGCAAAGAATGCGAGATCTGCCAATATAGCGAAGAGCAGCACTAACGTGCGATTTCCAGTCACGAAAGCCATGAGCCATCTGCCTTGAATATTCGCGACGCCGTTACGATGCACATTCCGGCCGGGCCGATTCAATTCGACCCGCGGCACTTAGCTCGTAGGCAACTCGCGGCATTGAACTATGCTAACACGCTGACGAATTTCCAACAAAAAGTTGCGGGGACGCCGGGCCCGCAATATACTTTGTCATGTTCGTTTATGACTGGCAATGATCTCGCGGAAGCTGGTGCTGTGAAGATTATTCGCTTTGTTGGTTTGCTCATTTTTCTGCTCGCAACGGCGTTCGGCATTTCGACTGAGGTTCGGGCCGAGGGCAGGGTCGCTCTGGTCGTTGGAAATGCGACCTATCTAAATGCGCCGCCGTTGCGCAACAGCAAGAATGACGCGGATGACATTTCCCAGCAATTGCGGCGCCTGGACTTTGATGTCGTCGATGGCCGCGATCTGGATGGTCGAGGTATGCGGATGGCGCTCACGCGCTTCGCTCAGAAATTGAAGGGCTCTGAAGCAGCCCTTTTTTATTATTCGGGACACGGCCTGCAGATCGAGGGGCAGAATTACTTAGTCCCGGTGGATGCGCCGGGTGACGAGGGTTCAATGATGCCTTTCGACCTTGTCAAACTTGACGAGGTGATCGAGGCCCTCGGATATACGAGCGGGATCCGCCTCCTCATTCTGGATGCCTGCCGCAACAGTCCATTTGCAAAGCGTGTGGCCCAGCATGGTTCGACGCGCGGTGGTGAGCTCACCAGAGGCCTCGCTCGAATCGAGCGAACACAAGGCATGCTGATCGCCTACTCGACCCAGCCAAATATGGTTGCGGCCGATGGTACCGGACGTAACAGCCCCTTCACGCAAGCCCTCTTGCAGGAGATGCAAGTGCCCGGCCTTGAGGTAGGAACTCTGTTCCGACATGTGGCCATCGACGTGAACCGTGACACCCAGGGTCGGCAAACTCCCGAACTCTCCTTCTCATTGCTTGGAGAGTTCTACCTGAATTCGCAGGAGAGCGACCTGGACGCCTGGAAAAGGTTGGGGCCGTCCGCAAATGCGGACGCACTCAAGGAGTTCATTGCCAAATTTCCTACGAGCAGTCTTATAGACGCCGCTCGTGCCCGGATCGCTGCGCTTGAAATCACCAGCGAACGGGAACGACTTATAAGGGAATATGCCGAGAAAGAGCGGCAGCTGCGGCTTGAACTGGAACAAGCCGAGGCGGGTTTTCGGAAAACCAGCGCCGAGCTGGATGAGTTGCGGAAGCGCAACGAAGCCAGACGCGTGGATGAACAGCATGTGATGCCCCAAAATCAATCGACAGATCAGGTGTCGGCGGCCAATCTGCCTCCCGCTAGCGAAAAGAAGGAGCAAGAAAAAAAGGAGCAAGATCGGCTGGCGGCGGAGGTCACCGCCCTCGAGGCAAACAAGAAGAGGTTGGAAGCGGAGCGGGCTTCGCTGGAAGAGGCGTTGAAAGAGAAGCTGTTCAAAACCCAGTCCGACCGCGAGCAGGCTGATCGGCGTGTCGCCATTGAGAATGCGCGACTGCCGTCGACTGCAACCGAGAAGCGGGTTACCACGGCGCCGACGCACCAACGATCGTCGGCAAACTGCCAGGAGCTGACCGCGCGCGCTCAATTGGGTGACATTGCAGAAGCGGATCGATCGGCGCTCAAGCTCTGCCGTTAGGACGAGGCTTAATTTGGGGCAAATGGTTCATGAATTGTCGTTGCACAGCTTTCATTGTTTGCGTGGCCGGCCTGCTCGGAGCATCCGGGCAGAACGGGCTTGCACAGGCGGTCCAAAATCCACCAACGACGTCACCGCCTCAAACTTCGCCTCAAACTTCGGTTGCGCCACCGCCGGCGCCAGCGCCAATTCCATTTGATGAAGCGCTATTGAGAGCCGCCAACGACCTGCTTTCCAAGCTCGTCCTGCCGTCAGCTCCCACGAAGGTGGAACTCGTGATTGATCCTTTGATCGATGCCGCAACTGGCGCCCAGTCCACCGCCACCCGGTTGATGCAGGAGCGCATCAAGGATCTGGTCACGAAGTCCTACCCGCGCATTGTCGTGGCTCCCTTTTCGAGCGAAGCCTTGGACCGGTCGCCTCTGGTTCTCATCGGAACGTTTACTGCGATCAACAACGCGGGGGCGCCCGACGGCGTGAGGGACGCCTACAGGATCTGTTTGGCGTTGGCCGATCTGCGCAAGGGGAGCATTGTTTCCAAGGGGGTTGCGCGCGCAAAACCAGATGGCGTCGATGCGACCCCCTCCCCAGCCTTCGCAGACAGTCCCATCTGGGCCAATGATCCGGCGACAAAGACCTACATCAAGGCGTGTCAGGGATCGAAGCCGGGCGATCCGCTGGACGCTGTCTACATCGAGAGGATCGCGACATCTGCCTACGTCAGCGATGCCATTCTTGAATACGACGACAAGCGCTACCGCGAGGCTCTGGCTTTCTATCGCACGGCGTTACAAATGCCGGGAGGCGATCAGCTTCGTGTCCGCTCCGGCATTTATCTTTCCACTTGGAAGCTGAACCGGAGGGCGGACGCAACGGAAGCTTTTGGCAGGCTGGTCGACTACAGCCTGGCAGGAGAGAAGCTATCAGTGCGGCTCTTGTTCAAACCGGGAACCACACAATTTTTGGATGATCCTGAGATCACCGCGTCCTATCCCATGTGGCTGAGCCAGATCGCCATCCAGGCCATGCAGCGCGATGCCTGCATCGACGTCGTCGGCCACACCTCCAACACCGGGCCTGTGCCGGTCAACGAGCGACTCTCGGTTTTGCGAGCGCAATTTGTCAAGGATCTCCTCCAGAGAGCCGCCCCAAGCCTTGCAAGTCGTCTCAAGGCCATCGGGGTCGGATCCAGGGAGCCAATCGTTGGCACGGGCCGGGACGACGCCAGTGATGCGATCGACCGGCGTGTCGACTTCAATGTGCGGCGTTGTTGAGGACCGGTTTGCGCCTTTTGAGTCTCTGATGCGTGTCCCTTAGAAGCCCGCCTCTATCAGATCCTTACGTCCTTACTCTGATGACCGTCGGTGATGGCGATGCCGCTTTGGTGGACGGCCCGATGGCGTCACTGTCACGGTGATCACGTCCGAGTAAATCGCCGGGTCGTGAGGAACATGGCTGGCATCGGCAAACAGCAAGCGTAATTTGTGGGTTCCGGGTGGCAGTGTAATTTTCGCTTCGGTTTGGCCAGAGCCGAAGTGAAGGTGATTCAAGTCATTAGGGATCGGCTGGTCCAGCGGCGGCAGCTCGGAGTCGATCAGCAGATGATGGTGACCGGTGTTGGGCTTGTCCAACCCAGCCGGAGCAATGCCCATGTTGACCAGGCCAAAGCGGACCACAAGACTCGGCTTAACGTAATAGCCGTCCTTGGGATAGATGAAATACTCCTTGGCGTCCTTTGCGGAGGGCTTTCGTCCGCTGGTCGTTGAGGCCTGCGGCGGGGGCGACGGCACTTGATCAACCACTTTGACCTTAATGCGATCGGAAACCAGCGGCGGACTGTGCGGGACATGGTTCTTGTCGCCGAAGACGAGCTGCAAGGTGTGCTCGCCTGGCGTCAGTGTCAACTCGGCTTCGGTCTGGCCGGCGCCGAAGTGCACGTGCTGAGCATCGCTCGGGATCTCTGCATTGAGCGGTGGAGTCGGGGCGTCGATGATGAGATGGTGATGCCCAGTGTTGGCACGGTCGGAGCCTGCGGGAGCTACTCCCATGCCACGCAAGCCGAAATGGACCGTCGATTTTGTGGGGATGGTGTCGCCGTCCTTCAGGCCGACAAAGTAGACCGCAGAGCCTGGCGCAGATGATGTCGGAGTGGTGGTCGGAGCCTGCGCCATTACAGTCTCGCTCAAAACAACAAGTCCAAAGAGCGACACGACGAACGATGTCGCAAACCTATTGGTCATTAAAGCCTCCCCGAGAGTACAATCATCGCAAAAAATAAGGTCGATATCAGCTTGAAACGATATTCGATTGATCGGCCAAGTAAACGGGAATCTGTTGTTCATGCCGTGTCGGTCATTGAATCGTCGACCCGCCGGAAATCCCCATCCAGCTCAGCGTGCGCCCTTCGGCTTCGAGCCCAACAGATCGTGCGTCCCACTGATGCTGAGGGTTCCCGAGCACTCGAACCCACCGAAGATCCCGCATGAGCCGGTGACCGTGACGCGCAAGTCCTTTCGCTGGTACATGTCGATCGAAACGCCGACGCGCGAAAAGTCGTTGGCGCTGTTCGGCAGGATCAGGTCGATGTGTTCGGCGGCCCAACGCGGCAGACGCGCGTTGCTCTTCCAGAACAGCTCATTACCTGCGTGGTGCGCAAAGTTCGGGCCCACCGTGAGCGCGCCGTCGACGCCCTCGAACACGAAGCCTGTTTCGTCGATGTGAACGTTGACCCGGTCGGGCGCGACTGCGAAATGCAGCGAGGTGATGTCCTGCGGCTGTGGATCCTTGCCGAATTGCGCGCCATAGGCATCGTTCCATTGTCCCCGGTCGCGTCCAAGCCCGAAGCCGTGGCGGCCCGGAAGGTCCCGTGTGGAGAGAGGCCTCTCGGATAGTTTTGGACGCCAGATCTCTCGAAACCCCGTGCCGATCGTCGCCGCCATCGACAGATCGAGGGCCCAATGCGACGGCTTCTCCGGGCTTTTCCCTTCGGCGAAAGCGTCGAAGCCGTCCGTCGTCTTGGCAATGCGCAGCTTCTCGATCAGGTCTTTCCAGTCCTTTGGGAGGAAGGTGACGCCGTCGAGCGTATTGGTCGCTGCAGCGACCCCGTACCTCTCCAGTTGATGCCGGATGTAGGGCTTTTCGTCGTAGAGGCGCACGTCGGGGTTGGGTCCCGCGAAGTATTTTGCCAGATCGATCTGCGGCCGAAACATCGTTAGGCGCGCTGCGATCTTCCGATACGTGTCAGTCGTCGTCGGGCTGGTGGTCATCGCGGGGCTGGCTCCGAGTCAGGCCTAGTCTCTGATTGGTCAAATGGGGGGCGAGTCCGGTTCAATGCCTGCCGGCTGAGTAATGGTTCCGGCCGCACTCGGGAGGAGATCGTTTGAACCTCCGAGCTCGAAATACCGACCATCATACGCGGGGGGCGGTGTCCGCAGCGAGGCGATCAGAATGTCACTACGAAGCAGGGTTCTAGACGTGCTCAACGGTCCGGCTGTCGCGCGCATTCGCTTCCGGTTTCCGATCCGCGGCAGCCATGTCACGATTGCCCCTCAGACGTTTCATCACGTCGCGCGGGCGATCCGGCTCGGGCAGGTCAGCGTCCGCGTTCCCACGGATCTCCCGGCCGGCGTTGCTGCGCAATATAACGACGTCGCGCGGACCCGGGCGGACGGTACAGCGGTGGCAGCGAATACGCTCGAGGTTGTGTCAGCCGCAGGGCGGCTGGACGAGGCCTATATCGTCCACGAAAGCCTGCATGCGGCCTACGACCTCTTGCGCACCGGTCTTGATGCCAATGCCGAAGAAGCGTCCGCCTATGTCTGCACGGCGCTTTACTGCCGTATGACGGGCCTGCCGCGCCCTCGTTGGGCGAACGGCCCGATCTATGCCAACGCTGCTGAGGTGGCCCGAACGCTGCTGTCGCAATATCAGAAAGGTGATCCAGGAATTCCCTGGGTCGGCGAACATGAGTGGCGGTTGCTCCGCGCTGGAGTAGGTCTTGACCCGGTCTATACCAGCGGACCCGCCGGGATTCTCACCGGATGGCTGCTTGGCCAGCAATACACCCACGATGGCTGACCAGCGGGGGTGAACCGTTCTCACAAGCGCGAGGAGTTTCGGCTCCTCGTGCGATTGAGCGCATCAGGCGGCTAATAGGCCGAGCTTGCCGACCATCGCAAGCGAACGTTGAACGCTCTCTCGAATTGACAGCACCAACGGCTCGGCAGGCTGCCCGGCATCGTCGGCTTGGTCCAGCCGAATGGTCGGGCCGAATCGTTCGGCCATCTCGGTAACGATCTGATCGATCGATCGCGTACCGTCCAGCAGCTGCAGAAAATCCCGTGTCCGATCGTCCTCCAACTGCACTGTTTGATGGAGGAGATTGGTGACCAGCCGACCTGTTTGCGCCTGTCTTCGCGCAAGCAGGCTCGCCTGCGGGCGGTCGGTGGCATCTTTCAAGACAAAGGGGCGCGATAGCAGGAAGGAGACCTCGCCGCTGCAAGCCAGGATAAACATTGCCTCCGTCAGCACTTTCGGATCGTCATCTGCGCACCGGCCGGCCAAGAGCGCGCGGGCCCCATCGAGCAGTTCTCCGAATGACAATGCGCGCGGCCACGCCCGCCCGAGGCATAGGTGCGCAGCCTTCAGAAGCGGGTTGGTCACCGTGACTCTGCTGCCGTCCTGGCTCTCAAATTCCATCGCTGAATCGTCAGTCACGCAGCCATCGGGCTGGACCGGGCTGGAGGTGCTCAGCAGATAGAACCGAGGGACGAGATCGGGGTCGATCTGGCGCGAGAGGGAAACATCGTCGTGGCAGAGCAAGGTACGCCTAAAGCCGTTGCCGTCGATAAAGTCCTGGTACTGATCTCGCGCCATGAACTCACTGTCGGGAAACCGCTGCAGCGTCGCGCGGACCTCCTCGGAGTAACCCGCGAGGTAGCGACGCGAGAAGTCCGCGTCGCTCAGATATTGCAGGCCATGGTGGCCGGCGTCCTCGACAACCTTGTGCAGCAAGAACGCCTCGGCGCCCTCGTCGAGATCGTCGTGAAACAACAGTTCGTCAGGAGCGTTGAGAACGCGATGCAACTGATCGCGCATGACAGCACCGTGCACCGAATTGGCCTTCGAGCCCTCGCTCAGGAATTTCACGATCGCGCGAGCCTGCCCAACCTTGTCCTTCATCCCGGTGAGACGGCGGGTGTGGTACCGCATCATGTCGCGGACCATGTCGCGAAGATGCGAGAACGGATGCGCGTTGTAGCTGACATAGCAGACCCCGCGCGGTGCAAGGTTCTGCTTGAATATCGTCATCATCTTCTCGCGCACTGCTGGCGGTACCCATGAATACACGCCGTGGGCGATGATGTAGTCGAATTGCCCGAAACTTGCGTCGACATTCATGATGTCGCAATGCAGGAGCTTGATATTGCTCAGGCCTAAGGTGGCGATGTTTCGCTGACCGCGCTCGATCGTCACGCCGCTGAGGTCGACGCCGATGAATTCGCTCCCCGGATATTGAAAGGCCATCGGCAACAGGTTGCCGCCGACGCCGCAGCCGAGCTCCAGCACCCGGCAGCGCTCGACCGGCGCGGGCTGCATGCCGTAAACCGCAGCGACGGTTGCGAGATGGTTCGGGTGTGTGAGCCCGTAGACATGGCCGGGGTAGTAGACCTCGTCGTAGGGGGTGGGGACGGCAGTCGGGTGGCGATGCTCGGTTTGAATGTTCATGGTTCTCAGTTCCACGAATACGCGAAATTATCGTTCTCGATCGAGACGCGCGCCTGCTTGACGTCCTCCTTGGCAAGCGATCTGCTCAGGAATTCGCGCGCCAGCGCCGGCAGCAAGGTGTTGGTGATGATATTGTCAATCATGCGCCCGCCGGAATCTGGATCGTTGCAGCGTGACACAATGTGCTCCACCACGGCATCGTCATAGCTGAAGGCCGCGTTGTGATTGTCGCGGAGGCGTCGTCCGATCCGGTCGAGCTGCAAGCGAACGATCCCGGAGAGCATCTCGTCGGAGAGCGGGAAGTATGGGATCGAGACGATGCGTCCGAGAAGCGCGGCCGGAAACACCTTCAGAAGTTCCGGCCTCAGCATCTTGGCGAGCTCTTCCGGCTGGTCGCGATACTTCGGATCGCGCGACAAGCCCATGATCAGATCAGTGCCTACATTGGTGGTCAGAATGATCAGGGTGTTCTTGAAGTCGATCCGCCGTCCGTTTCCATCCTCCATGATTCCCTTGTCGAACACCTGGAAGAAAATCTCATGGACGTCGGGATGGGCCTTCTCCACCTCGTCGAGCAGGATGACGCTGTAGGGCTTGCGCCGGACAGCCTCGGTGAGGCGACCGCCTTCGCCGTAGCCGACATAGCCGGGCGGTGCGCCCTTCAGGGTCGAAACGGTGTGCGCCTCCTGGAACT
>NZ_CAFK01000292.1 GCF_000239815.1 Bradyrhizobium sp. STM 3843
CGGTCGGGGCGCCGTTCTTCAATCTCACCTTCGGTCCGCTGTTCGTGCCGCTTCTGGTCGCCGTCCCGTTCGGGCCGATGCTGGCCTGGAAGCGCGGCGACCTGCTCGGCGCCGCCCAGCGTCTGCTGGCGGCTGGCATCGTCGCGCTGGTCGCGATCGCCTTGGCCTGGGCCTGGGCGCGTGGCGGCAGCGCGCTGGCGCCGATCGCGATTGGGCTCGGCATCTTCGTCATCGCCGGCGCGGTGACGGATCTTGCCGAGCGCATCGGCCTGTTCAGGATGCCTGCGAACACCGCGTTGCACCGGGCGCGCGGCCTGCCGCGGGCGGTCTGGGGCACCGCCTTCGCCCATGCCGGCCTCGGCGTGGCCCTGATAGGGATCGTCTGCGAGACCACCTGGAACAGCGAACTCATCGGCACCATGCGTCCGGGCGACGTCAGAGGGCTTGCGGGTTACGAGATCGCATTCAACGGCATGAGCCAGCGTCAGGGCCCGAATTTCAACGAGCTGATCAGCTCGTTCTCGGTCAGCGTCGACGGCCGCCGGATCGGCGTGATGACGCCGTCGAAGCGCAGCTTCACCACCCGCGGCATGTCAACGACGGAAGCCGCGCTGATGACGCGCGGCGTCAGCCAGCTCTACATTTCGCTCGGCGATACGACCGCCGACGGCGGCATCGCGGTCCGCGCCTATCACAAGCCGCTGGTGCTTCTGATCTGGTTCGGCCCGGTGCTGATGGCGTTTGGCGGTCTGCTGTCGCTGTCCGACCGGCGTCTGCGCGTCGGCGCTCCGCAACCGGCGCGCAGCCTGCGCGGCCTGCAGCCGGCGGAGTAGCGACCATGCGGCGGATGTTCCCGGCGATGTTCCTGATGCTCGCTCTGTTGGCGTCGCCGGCGGTTCACGCGGTGCAGCCGGACGAGATCATGGCCGATCCGGCCAAGGAGGCGCGGGCGCGCAACCTGTCGCGCGAACTGCGCTGCATGGTCTGCCAGAACCAGTCGATCGACGATTCCGAGGCGCCGCTGGCGCGCGATCTGCGCCTGCTCGTGCGCGAGCGGATCGCGGCCGGCGACAGCGACCATCAGGTGATTGACTTCCTGGTCGCCCGCTACGGCCAGTTCGTGCTGTTGAAGCCGCGCTTCGAGCGCGAGACGCTGGCGCTCTGGCTGCTGCCGCCCTTGGTTTTACTCGGCGGCGGCATCGCGCTCTGGCTGCAGGCGCGGCGGCGCGGACAGCGCGCCATCGATGCAACGCCCCGCCTGTCCGCCGAGGAGGAGGCGCGGCTCGCCGCGTTGATGTCGGCCGAAGGCAAGCCGCCGCTGTCGTGAGCGGTATTGCGCGGCGCGATGCGCGCAACGGAGGGCAGCTCCGTGCTTGTCACGCGGCCAAACTTACCGCTTATTTTACCTTTCTCTGGAACTTTGCGGGCTATGCGTCCACGTAGCTCTGAGCAAAGCCGATGTTCTCCAACAGCAATCTGACGATCCGCTTCCTGGTCGGAGGCGTGGTGGCGTCTCTTCTGTTCCTGCTGGCGATCGGCGGCGGCACCGGCTTCATCGCGGTGCTCTATCTGAACAACCACATCACGAGCCTGTCGTCGGATTTCGCGAGCCTGAGCGGACCGGCGCGGGAGCACGCGACGCTGATCTATCAGCAGGCGCAGTCGGCCTTCTCCTATTTCCTGATCGCCTGCGCCGCGATCGCCGTGTTCGCCTGCACCGTCTGCCTCACCACCTATGCGGCCGTGCAGAACGGCATCCTGCGGCCGCTCGCCGCGATGGTGCGCGCGATGCGCGACGTCGCCGATCAGAAATTCGAGACGAAGATTCCGGGCCTCGGCCTCTCCAATGAGATCGGCCTGCTCGCGAGCGCGCTCGAAGTGTTCAAGACCAACGGCATCGAGCGGCAGCGCCTGACCGAGCGCGAGCGGCAGGAGGCGCAGCGCCAGGGCGAGCGCTCGCGTTATCTCGACGGCCGCATCGAGACCTTCAACGACATGGTGGCCAATGTCGTCGGCAGCGTTGCCTCCTCGGCTGTGCGGCTGAAGAGCAATGCCGAGACGCTGTCGCGCGCCGCCAACGACACCACGACCAAGGCCAACGCGGTCGCGGCTGCGGCGAGCCACGCCAATCGCAGTGTGCAGACGGTCGCCGGCTCGACCGAGGAGATGACGCAGTCGATCGGCACCATCAGCCGCCGTGTCTCCGATGCCACCCAGCGCGCCGAAGGCGCGGCGTCGCAGGCCGAGAAGAGCAAGAATACGATTCACGCGCTGTCGGACGCGGCCGAGAAGATCGGCGCCGTGGTGCAGCTGGTGCAGGCGATCGCCTCCCAGACCAACCTGTTGGCGCTCAACGCCACCATCGAGGCGGCGCGCGCGGGCGAAGCCGGCAAGGGCTTCTCGGTGGTCGCATCAGAAGTGAAGAACCTCGCCGACCAGACCAGCAAGGCCACCGACGAAATCTCCTCGCACGTCGCCAGCATCCAGGGCATCACCGCGGAGACGCGCGGCGCCATCGACGGCATCTCGACCACGCTGTCGGAGATCAGCGCCATCATGTCCGGCATCGAGGTCGACACCTCGCAGCAGCGCAACGCCACCCAGGATATCTCGAAAAGCGTCCAGGAAGCCGCGCGCGGCACGCTGGATGTCTCCAACCACATCGCCCAGATCACCTCGACCTCGGCCGAAACCGGCAAGATGGCCAACGACGCCCGCGACGCTGCCGGCGAACTGTCGCAGCAGGCCGAGACGCTGAAGCGCGAGGTGGATGCGTTCATCATCAGCGTCAAGGCGAGCTGACGCGCGACCTATTCCGTGTCATCCCCGCGCAGGCGCCGCGGCTTAGCCGTCTTAAGCGCTGTCGCCACTATCACCGTCATTCCGGGGCAAGGCCGCAGGCCTTGAACCCGGAATCTCGACATTGTCTTGCGCAACAATCTCGAGATTCCGGGTTCAATCGCCAACGCGCATTCGCTTCGCGTCTGCGCATTGACGATTGCCCCGGAATGACGATGCTGGTGACGCCAGCGGAACCGCCATCCATCACGTAGCCCGCGCTCAGCCCACGGGGGCATCTCTAACCCGCTATTAGCAAATGTCGCGCATTGTGCACGCTGCTCAGCATTCATCGCCGCCCGGCGATCGATGCTGC
Organism: Bradyrhizobium sp. STM 3843; assembly: GCF_000239815.1. Lineage (GTDB taxonomy): Bacteria > Pseudomonadota > Alphaproteobacteria > Rhizobiales > Xanthobacteraceae > Bradyrhizobium. The sequence continues at coordinate 3,155 of NZ_CAFK01000292.1, forward strand.
AAGAAGGGCGCCTGGCGACCTCGGCTCGCTGGGCTGCCTCCGCGTCTCATAAAAATAGCGGACAGTGGGTGGAAATGGTGGGCTTCCGTTTGAAGATCAGAGGGCGTCTTTACGCCGGCTTTGCAGCGCTGGTGGCCGTGGGCGTGATCATGGCGGCCGTGGCGGTCTGGAACCTGTGGGCCGTCCGCGACCAGGTCGCCAACCTGTCGACGCTCTCCGACAGCACCGCGCGGATCCTGCAGATCTCGAACCATCTGCAGGCGATCCAGCGCGCCAATTTGCGCTATATCCATGACGGCAACGAGCCCGCGCTGAAGGAGGCTGCGGATCGCGAGACTGCGGTAACCGAGCTGCTGCAGGCCGCCGCGAGCGGATCACTGTCCGCGGAGCGCCGAAAGCTCTACGACGATCTCCTCAGCGATATCGCCAAGATGCGAACGCAGCGCGACGCGCTCCAGGACGCGGTCAAGCAGACCAAGACGGGCCGGGCGACGCTGCTTCCGGGAGGCGAGGACCTCGCTGCCAAGTCCGCCAAGCTCGGCATCGCGGCGCGCGGCTCCAAGGACGCCGAGATCATCACCGCGGTTGCGGATATCGAATCCCGGCTCCAGCTGGTGCGGATCGCGACCTGGCGCTTCCTGGCCTTGCGCGACACCAAGTCGGCCTCGGCCTTCCGGGCGGGTGTCGACAATGTCGAACAGCGACTGGCGGCACTGGAGAGTGCGACGCCGCCGGCGAACGTCCAGTCTGCCATCGCGCCGGTGAAGGTCTCGCTGGAGCTCAACAAGAACGCGTTCGAGGCGACGGCCGCCGCAACGCTCAAGTCCGAGGACATCTACCTCAACAATATCGAGCCGCTGATCGCCAAGAGCATCGAGACGCTCAAGGCCGCAGAGACCAGTATGAATGCCGAGTCTCAGGTCTCGCGCGCGACCGCCGAGCGCGCCATTGCCAGTACGACGTCGATGCAAATCAAGGTCGGCGCGGTTGCCGTCCTGTTCGGCTGCCTGGTCGCGTTCCTGATCGCCCGTGGCATCGTCGGTCCGCTGGCGTCGATGACAACAGCGATGGGATCGCTCGCGAGCGGCGACGTCGCCGTCGAGATTCCCGGCCGCGGCAACAGTGACGAGATTGGCGCGATGGCCAAGGCGATCCAGGTGTTCAAGGACAACATGGTCGAGACCGAGCGCCTGCGCGCCGAGCAGAAGGACGCCGAGGGGCGGCAGGCCGCGCAGCGCAAGGCCGACATGGTCGCTCTGGCGCAGCAGTTCGAGCAGGCCGTGGGTGATATCGTCGGCGCGGTGTCCTCGGCCTCGAGCCAGCTCGAAGCCTCGGCCGGCTCGCTGACCACCACGGCCTCGCGCGCCCAGGACCTGTCGACGGAAGTGGCGGCGGCGTCGCAGGAGGCGTCCGCCAACGTGCAGGCGGTCGCCTCCGCGGCGGAAGAGCTCTCGTCCTCGGTGAGCGAAATCTCGCGCCAGGTGCAGGAATCGGCGCGCATCGCCGGCGAGGCGGTGGCGCAGGCGAGCCGGACCAATGAGCGCGTCGGCGCGCTCTCGAAAGCCGCCACGCGCATCGGCGACGTGCTCGAGCTGATCAGCACCATTGCCGGCCAGACCAATCTGCTCGCCTTGAATGCCACCATCGAGGCGGCGCGGGCCGGCGAGGCCGGCCGCGGCTTCGCCGTGGTCGCCTCCGAGGTCAAGGCGCTGGCCGAGCAGACCGCGAAGGCCACCGGCGAGATCGCCCAGCAGGTCTCCGGCATCCAGGCCGCGACGGAAGAGTCGGTCGGCTCGATCCGGGAGATCGGCAGCACCATCGGGCGCTTGTCGGAGATTGCGGCGGCGGTCTCGGCGGCGGTGGAAGAGCAGGGCGCCGCCACGCAGGAAATCTCCCGCAACGTCCAGCACGCCGCCAGCGGCACGCAACGCGTCTCGACCAACATCGACAACGTCCAGCGCGGCGCCTCCGACACCGGCTCGGCCTCCTCGCAGGTGCTGACGGCCGCAAGGTCGCTGTCGGCCGAGAGCAGCCGCCTGAAGCGCGAGGTCGACGCGTTCATCGTCCGCGTGAAGGCAAGCTGAGCTAGTAGTTTGTAGGCGGATTGGCGCAGCGTAATCCGCCATCGTCGGCCGAGACCGCCGCGCAGCGGCTTACGCCTGCGGCCCCCAAGCGCGTCTGGGTCCCGGCTCTGCGGTGCGTCACTTTGTGCCGCACCGCGTCCGGGACAAGATATCCGTCGCTCAAATACTCCGCCGTTTTGCGACTTCGCACCCGCTCCGTGTCCCGGACGCGGTGCAGCACGGAGTGCTGCGCCGCAGAGCCGGGACCCAGCGATGCCCAATGTGAAGATTGAGATGGTGCGGTAGCTCGAGTATGCAGGCACGGATTAATTAGCACGAAGCGCAGCCCCATCCACCATGCCGCATCTCTCCCCCGTCATTCCGGGGCATTCGCGCAAGCGCATGAGCCCGGAATCCATAACCTCGAACCATCATTGTCGGCGAAAGCCGTCGGTGCATCTCGTTCCGACCATTGCCGGCAGTGGTTATGGATTCCGGGCTCGCGCTATCGCGCGCCCCGGAATGACGGCGGAGAGAAGTTGCAAAAGCTCGATGAGCGGTTAGCCTGTAGCCCGGATGAGCGAAGCGATGTCCGGGTTCTCGGTCCCGCATGTCGCTGTCGCTCATGCGGGCTACATTTGCTAGATGACGGGATCGAATGATCAATGAGTTGCCGTGCTATTCAATGCATAGCCGTTGCTGAGTTTTTCGCTGGCGCTTTGTTCGGCACGCCGGCTGCAGCAGAGATGTCGCAAGAATGGATGGTGTGTTCGGGCAAAGTTCCCGCCGCTCAGCCCGATCAACGAGTGGCAGCGTGTACCGCGATAATCGAGGCGGGTGGCGAAACGCCGACAAATTTGGCCGCTGCGTACTGTGCTCGCGGTGTCGCCTATCATGCCAGGGACCAAGTCGATCGTGCCATGGCGGACTACAAGGAGTCCATCAGGATCGCGCCGAATAGCGCTAGTAGCAAGCTGTGCCGCGGCTACGGAAATCTCGCAAAGGGCTCTGTGGAGGACGCGATTCGCGACTTAAGCGAAGTCATCGCAGTCGATCCTAGCTCTGCGTCGGCCTTTCTGGGCCGTGGTCGTGCATACCGTATGAAAAAAGAATTCAATCGCGCGATCTCGGACTATGATGAGGCTATCCGTCTCAATCCGAAAGATGCTTCGGCTTTCAACAACCGCGGCGCGGCAATGATCTATGTGCAGAACTACGAGCGCGCGATCCAAGATCTGGACGATGCGGTCCGGCTCAATCCAAGCTATTCAGAAGCGTTCATGAACCGTGGTCTCGCTCACGCTCGTCTGCGGGAATCCGAGCGCGCGATTGCGGACTTTACCGAGGCGATCCGTATTGATCCGAGGAATGCCGTTGCATTTCATAATCGGGGCGTCGCATACGCTGCGAAGGGAGATGGCGCGCGGGCAAAGGCGGACTTTGATCAGGCAAGATTCCTAACAGGACGATAAATCGATATACGCGTTTCAGTATCCCAGCGGTGGAATCCCTCGTCGGGCAAATCACCTGAAAACTCCGTCAAGACCTTCGGGAAAACATAAATCGCTTGGCGCTGCCCCCAAATCAGCCGTATCCTCTGCCCGTTCCGTTCCGCTGAGGGGACGTATCGCGATCGTCACGGACGTCGGAGTCGGAATGCGATGGACGCGGGCTGCCGCAGCGGGGCTTTCGCTTCGCCGACGAACGGCATGACCGCGGACGTGAAATCGTGTGGTCCTGGCCTCCCGGTGCTGAGGCCGAGTCGGTGGTGATGATCCGCCGATGATGGGGGCAAGAGAGCCGGTCCCCAAGGAGAGCGCGTATAAGCGTTAACACCGTCGCGCAGGGAAGGCCGGGTGTGTTCGGCCAGACCTGTGGTTCCTGCCCCGTGCATTTTCTCCCGCACGGGGGCCACGGGCGCGGCCAGCGCCCGGCCTTCCCTGTGCCCTCTGTCCTGGAGAGGGCGACATTGACGCAAAGCTCGGGCGCGGAGCGCGCCGCGAGGCGGCGGACGTATGTCGTCGTGGAGTGGCTGTTCGAGATTGTGGATCGGTAAGCTGCGCAGCGCGGCGTCATTCGCCGCGGTGGAGCTTGGCGCGGCGGGTTACGCCTTCGGCTAACCCGCCCGACGCAAGCGCACGGGCGTCATTGCGAGGCGCGGAGCGCCGAAGCAATCCAGAGTCGCGCGCGCAAGGGCCCTGGATTGCGACGCCGACTATCGTCCGGCCGCGCCTTCGCGCGGACCGGGTGGCTCGCAATGACGGAGATGACGGCCAAGGCCGCAACCTCCAGGACACATTGCCACGGGGGTGACCTGGCCGTCTCACGGGGAATCTACGGCCTGCGCCATTCTGACGCAGGTCTATGTCGGTCCATTACAGAAGTTTAACGCGTTCGCCAGCACGCCGTAAGGCGGGACTCCCCATTTTCATCCCTGAACGGTGCTTCACCTCAGCACGTCAAAAGTTTCCCTTTCTGGAGAAAGCCGTATGACCGAACGTCCGACCGACCTGTCCTCCTTCCCATCCTACCGCAAGTCGCGGCTGTCCCTGTTCTCGGCGCGCAAATTCGCGCTGATGGCCTCGGTGGTTGCGGGGCTGGGTGTCGCGGCCTATGGCCTGAGCCCGTCGAACGGTCCGGTGGACCTGTTCTCGAGCCCGGCGCATGCGCAGGTGGCCAATGAGGTGAGCAAGGTCGCCCGGCCGATCGGTTTTGCCGACATCGTGGAGCGGGTGAAGCCGTCGGTGATTTCGGTCAAGGTCAACATCAACGAGAAGGTCGCCAAGGACGACAGCGGCAACGATGACGATTCGCCGTTCCAGCCGGGCTCGCCGATGGAGCGCTTCTTCCGCCGCTTCGGCGGTCAGGATGGTATCCCAGGCCTGCGCGGCAATGGCCGCCGTGCCATCACCGGGCAGGGCTCCGGCTTCTTCATCTCGGCCGACGGCTTTGCCGTGACCAACAACCACGTGGTCGACGGCGCCAGCAAGGTCGAGGTGACGACCGACGACGGCAAGACCTACAGCGCCAAGGTGATCGGCACCGACCAGCGCACCGACGTCGCCCTGATCAAGGTCGAGGGCGGCTCGAACTTCCCGTTCGCCAAGCTGGCCGACGGCAAGCCGCGGATCGGCGACTGGGTGCTGGCGGTCGGCAACCCCTTCGGTCTCGGCGGCACGGTGACGGCCGGCATCGTCTCGGCGATGGGCCGCGACATCGGCAACGGGCCGTATGACGACTTCATCCAGATCGACGCGCCCGTGAACAAGGGCAACTCCGGCGGTCCGGCCTTCAACGTCGACGGCGACGTGGTCGGCGTCAACACCGCGATCTATTCGCCCTCCGGCGGCAGCGTCGGCATCGCGTTCTCGATTCCCGCCTCGACCGTGAAGAGCGTTGTGGCCCAGCTGAAGGACAAGGGCTCGGTCAGCCGTGGCTGGATCGGTGTCCAGATCCAGCCGGTGACGCAGGATATCGCCGACAGCCTCGGCATGAAGAAGGCGGAAGGCGCGCTGGTCGCTGAGCCCCAGGCCAGCGGCCCGGCCGCCAAAGCCGGGATCGAATCCGGCGACGTCATCACCTCGGTCAACGGCGAGTCGGTGAAGGATGCGCGCGAGCTCGCCCGCACCATCGGCGGCCTCGCGCCGGGGACCGCGGTCAAGCTCAACGTCCTGCACAAGGGCCAGGAGAAGGCGATCGACCTCACGCTCGGCAAGCTGCCCGACACCATCGAGGCCAAGGCCGATACCGGCAACGACAACAGCGGTCCGACCCGCGGTACCGACGTGCCGAAGCTTGGCCTGACGGTCGCCCCGGCCAACAGCGTGGCCGGCGCCGGCAAGGAAGGCGTGGTCGTGACCGAGGTCGATCCGAAGAGCGCGGCGGCCGAGCGCGGCTTCAAGGAAGGCGACGTCATCCTCGAAGTCGCCGGCAAGAACGTGAGCTCGGCGGGTGACGTGCGCGATGCGCTCGCCGCGGCCAAGAACGATAACAAGAACAGCGTGCTGATGCGCGTGAAGAGCGGCGGCCAGTCGCGCTTCGTCGCGGTGCCGATCGCCAAGGGCTAAGTGGCGCGTCAGGCTGTTCTTTCGAGACGGAGGAGATCGCCGGCATGTTGCCCCCGCGCCGGTGGGCTCCTTCGGGGGGCGGGCTTCGTGCCCGCTCCCTTAAACCTTCCGTTGGACAACGCCCCCCTCCGTCGGAAGGAACTCGGGCGGTGAAGTCCCCCCAAGCTTCACCGCCCACCTTTCTTGACTTCGTCTGCCTCGATTAACCCCCTGGCGCGGGTCGCCTTGCACCGAAACGGCGGCCGCGCCATGTAGATGGAAGCAGAACCCGTGACCGGCCCCGTTTCCGAAATGCGCCTGTTGATCATCGAAGATGACCGCGAGTCCGCCGATTATCTCGTGAAGGCGTTTCGCGAGGTCGGGCACATCGCCGATCTCGCCAGCGATGGCGAGGAGGGGCTCGCGATGGCCGAGACCGGCGACTATGATGTCCTGGTCGTCGATCGCATGCTTCCCAAGCGCGACGGGCTGTCGCTGATCGGCGTGCTGCGCGACAAGGGTGACCGGACACCGGTGCTGATTCTTTCCGCGCTCGGCCAGGTCGATGACCGCATCAAGGGCCTGCGCGCCGGCGGCGACGATTATCTCCCGAAACCCTACGCTTTCGCCGAACTGTTGGCGCGCGTCGAGGTGCTCTCCCGCCGCCATGGCGGTCCGGCCGAGGAAACGGTCTACCGCGTCGGCGATCTCGAGCTCGACCGGCTGTCCCATCGCGTCGCCCGCGGCAAGGACGAGCTGACCTTGCAGCCGCGCGAGTTCCGGCTGCTCGAATACCTGATGAAACATGCCGGACAGGTGGTGACCCGCACCATGCTGCTGGAAAACGTCTGGGACTATCACTTCGATCCGCAGACCAATGTGATCGACGTGCACATCTCGCGGCTGCGCTCCAAGATCGACAAGGGCTTCGAACGCCCGCTGCTCCATACCATCCGCGGCGCGGGGTACATGATCCGTGACGGCCTTCGGTAAGCTGATCCGAACCACCGCGTTCCGGTTGACGCTGGTCTATCTGGCGCTGTTTGCGCTGTTTGCGGCCTCGCTGCTCGGCTATTTCGCCTGGAACACCCGCCGCCTCATCACCGAGCAGATCTCGACCACCGTCACCGCCGAGATCAGCGAGATGATCGACATCTACTCGCGGCGCGGCCTGCACGGGCTGGGGCTCACCATCGAGAGCCGGGCGCTGCGCCCGGGCGCCAATCTTTACCTCGTCACCACGCCGACCGGCCAGGCGATCGCCGGCAATGTCGGCTCGCTTGCGCCGGGCGTCATGGGCTCATCCGGCTGGTCGGAGACGTTCTACCGGCGCTTCGATGATCGCGGCGAGGAGAACCATCGCGCGCTGGTCTATGTCACACAGCTCAGTAACGGCTTCCGCCTGCTGATCGGGCGGGACCTGGAGGAGCGCAGGCGGATGTTCGGCATCGTGGCCAAGGCCGCGCAATGGTCGGTGCTGGTGGTCGTCGTGCTCGGCATCGGCGGCGGCATCTTCGTTGCGCGCCGGGTGCTGCGCCGGATCGACGCGATGACCGGCACCACGCGCCGGATCATGGCAGGCGACCTGTCGGGCCGACTGCCGGTGGGGCGCAGCGGCGACGAGCTCGATCGTCTCGCCGAAAACCTCAATGCGATGCTGGAGCGGATCGAGGCGCTGATGACCGGCCTCAAGGAGGTTTCCGACAACATCGCGCATGATCTGAAGACGCCGCTGACGCGCTTGCGCAACCGCGCCGAGGAGGCGCTGGCGAAGTCGCGCACCGAGGGCGAATATCGCTCCGCGCTGGAGCGCACGATCGAGGAATCCGACGGCCTGATCCGTACCTTCAATGCGCTCTTGATGATCGCGCGCGCCGAGTCGGGCCAGGCGCGCGGCGACATGGTCGATTTCGACGCCGCCGAGGTTGCGAATGGTATTCATGAGCTTTACGAGCCGCTCGCCGAGGACGATGGCATGGTCCTGCGTGTCAAAGCGGTGGCGGCGCCGCTTCACGGCAATCGTGAGCTGATCAGCCAGGCGCTCGCCAACCTGGTCGAGAATGCGATCAAATACGGCAAGCCCGCTGCGCTGCCGCTCGGTGCCGAGGCGGCGGCTGTTAGCAAAGAGATCTGGATCGAGGCGCGGCGCCAGGGCGATCAGGTGCTCCTGAGCGTGACCGATCGTGGTCCGGGGATTCCCGAAACCGAGCGTAAGCACGCTGTCGAGCGTTTCGTGCGTCTGGAGGCCAGCCGCACCCTGCCGGGTTCCGGCCTCGGCCTCAGCCTGGCGTCGGCGGTGGCCACCCTGCACGGTGGCGAACTCCGGCTCAGCGACGCCAATCCCGGCCTGGTCGCAACCCTGCTGCTACCTGCCGCCGCAGGTCTTCCCGCAAGGCTTGCAGCTCAAACCGCGGATGTGCCACAGAAGGCCGCATGATCTCATCCGCGCCGGGACACGCGGACGGAAACATGCTGGCCGCGCGCTTCGTGAGCGGCCCGCATGTCCGTACGCCCGTCAAAGCCGAAGCTCGCCTCAATGACTGGCTCGCCGAACTGGAGCCGGCCCAGGCGGCCGGCTTGCGGGCTCTGCTGGGAGAGGGTGTTGCGCGAACCATCCTGCTCGGCATCGCCGAGCACTCGCCCTATCTCTTCGACCTCATCCGCGCCGACGCCGCGCGCTTGTTGCGCCTTCTCCGCAGCGAGCCGCAATCGCATCTTGCCGGTCTGATCGAGGGGACCTCGCGCGAGGTGTTCGCCGCGAGCAGCGAGGCCGACGTGATGCGTCTGTTGCGGCGGATGAAATCCGAGGCAGCGCTGCTGATCGCGCTGTGCGACATCGGCGGGGTCTGGCCGGTGATGCAGGTCACGGCGGGGCTGACCGACATTGCGGTGAATTCGGTGCAGATGGCGCTGCGCTATCTGCTCCGGCAGGAGGCCATGCGCGGCCGGCTGCTGCCTCAGGATGCCGAGCGCCCGGAAGCAGGCAGCGGCCTGTTCGCGCTCGCCATGGGCAAGATGGGCGCAGGCGAGCTCAATTATTCCAGCGACATCGACCTGATCGTGTTCTTCGATCCCGAAGTCACGAATCTGGCGCGCGACATCGAGCCGCAACCGTTCTTCGTGCGGGTGACGCAGGCGATGGCGCGGCTGCTTCAGAGCCGCACCACTGACGGCTACGTCTTCAGGGTCGACCTGAGGCTGCGGCCCGATCCCGCTTCAACGCAAGTGGCGATGTCGACCGAGGCCGCGCTGCACTACTACGAGCGGGAGGGGCGCACCTGGGAGCGCGCCGCGATGATCAAGGCGCGCGTCTGCGCCGGCGATGTCGAGGCCGGCGAGGCGCTGCTCGCGGAGCTTTCGCCGTTCGTCTGGCGCAAGCATCTCGATTTCCAGGCGCTTGCCGATGTCCACGACATGAAGCGGCAGATGCAGGTCTATCGCGGCCAGAGCGAGATCTCGGTCGAAGGCCATAATGTCAAGGTCGGTCGCGGCGGCATCCGCGAGATCGAGTTCTTCGCTCAGACTCAGCAGCTGATCGCGGGCGGCCGCCACGCGGACCTGCGCGTCCGCCAGACCCTGCAGGCGCTCGACGTGCTCGCGGCCAGCAACTGGATCACCGATCAGGCGCGCGACGAGCTGGCTACGGCCTATCAGTTCCTGCGCCGGGTCGAGCATCGCTTGCAGATGGTCGCGGACGAGCAGACCCATAGCCTGCCCGAGGATCCCGAGGCGGCGGAGCGGTTCGCGCAGTTCTTCGGCTATGAGAATCGCGACGCCTTTGCCAAGGACCTGCTGTTCCAGCTCGACATCGTGCAGGGCCATTACGCGAAACTGTTCGAGGGCGATCCCACGGGAACGGCGAGCCTGCCGCCGGTCGAATATGGCGTCGGCCCCGAGGAGCCGCGGCTGCTCGAGCATCTCGTCACGCTCGGCTTCCGTGATCCCGTTACGGTGGCGAAGACGCTGCAGCAATGGCTGGCAGGCGAGTATCGCGTGTTCAGGACCGAGACGACGCGTGCAGCCTTCACCGATTTCGTGCCGGCGCTGATCGATTGCCTGGCGCGTGCCGACGAGCCCGACCGCGCGGTCGCCGCGTTCGACCGCTTCCTGCAGGCGCTACAGCGGGGTGGGCGGCTGATCACGCTGCTCGGGCAGAACCGCGATCTGGTCGCGCTGGTGGCGCTGGTGCTCGGCGCCGCGCCGCGGCTCGGCGACATGCTGGCGCGGGCTCCGCAGCTGATGGACGGGCTGATCGATCCGCGCTTCTTCGGCGCCATGCCCGACAAGCGTGAATTGTCGGAGCGGCTTGCGGCGACACTCGCGGACGCCGGAACCTACGAAGAGTTTCTCGATCGTCTCAGGCTGTTCGGCCAGGAAAGCCTGTTCCTGATCGGAACGCGCATCCTCTCCGGCACGGTATCGGCGCAGCAGGCGGGCCTTGCTTTCGCGGACGTCGCCGAGGGCATCGTCCACACCGTGCACGGCCTCGTCACCGAGCGGTTCGCCGCCCAGCACGGCCGCATCAAGGATCAGGAGACCGCGATTATCGCGATGGGCCGGCTCGGCGCGCGCGAGATGACCGCGTCCTCCGATCTCGACCTGATCCTGCTTTACGACTTCGATCCCGATGAGCCGGAGTCGGATGGCGAGCGTTCGCTGCAGGGACCGCATTATTTCGCCCGCTTCACCCAGCGGCTGATCTCGGCCTTCACCTCGCGCACCAATTACGGCGTGCTCTATGACATCGACATGCGGCTGCGGCCCTCGGGCCGCGCCGGGCCGCTGGCCTCGCATATCTCGTCGTTTGCGCATTATCAGGAGCGTGAGGCCTGGACCTGGGAGCACATGGCGCTGACCCGCGCGCGGGTGATCTCGGCCTCGCCGGCGTTTCGGGCCCGGATCGAGGAGATCATTCAAACCGCGCTGCGGCGGCCGCGTGATGCTGCGGCGATCGCGCGCGACGTCGCCGACATGCGGCGCGCGATCGCGATGGAGAAGGGCGAGGGCGATCTCTGGAATCTCAAGCAGGCCGCCGGCGGCATGGTCGATATCGACTTCATCGCGCAATATCTGCAACTCGTGCACGCCGCCAGGCGGCCTGAGATCCTCGACGTCTCTTCGCTCCAGGTGCTCGAGAACGCGGAGCGGCTGGAGGTGCTGCCGCGCGCGGATGCCTATATCCTGCGCCAGGCGGCGCGGCTCTATCAGGATCTCACCCAGATCGTCAGACTCTGCGTCAGCGGCAAGTTCAAGCCGGAGCAGGCCGGCGAGGACCTGTTGCGCGTGATGGCGCGCGCCGGCGACGCGCCGGATTTCTCGGCGCTGGAAGCGCGCGTGCGCGAGACCCAGGCCGAGGTGCGCAGGGTGTTCGTGGCGCTGCTGGAGGGCTGATCGCTTCGGCGCTCAACGCCGCGACAGATTCTCAGGCCTTTTCCTTCGCGGCCTGCTTCAGCGTGGCGATCGCCTCGAATACATCGGGATCGAGGCCGGCGCCGCCGGCATCGTGATGGGCGAAGATCGACTTGCGCATGCGCGGGTCCCAGAATTTCTTGATGTGCTCGGCGACTCCGGCAACCGTCTTGTCGCGGCCCTGGGCGTGAAAGAATTTGCCGATCTGGTTGGCCATGTAGATCAGGCGATCGTGGGTGTCATGCGACATGCATTGTATCCGCTTGGCTGGATCGCGCGTCTGCATCGATAGCGGCGGCGATCCGTTCGGGGTGGGTGAAGATCTCAAAACCGTCGTTGCGGGCCACCGCCACCAGCGTGATGCCGGCGGCGTCGGCCGTTCGTATCGCGAGCGCGGTCGGCGCGGAGACCGCGACCACGACCGGCGCGCCCATCGCGGCTGCCTTCTGGACCATCTCGACCGAGACGCGGCTGGTCAAAAGGACGATGCCATCGTGCGCCGGCGTGCGGGCCTGTGCGAGGCTGCCCGCGAGCTTGTCGAGCGCGTTGTGGCGGCCGACATCCTCGCGAAGGGAGACGATGCCACGCCCTGCGGTCCAGAACGCCGCAGCATGCACGGCGCGGGTCTCATGATTGAGCTTCTGCAGCGGCTCGATCGAACCGAGCGCCGTCATGATCTCGCGCGGGGAGAACCGCCGCCCAGTCGGGACCGGCGAAGGTGGACGGACCGCCTCCGCAATCGAATCGATGCCGCAGAGGCCACAGCCGGTGGGGCCGGCGATATGGCGGCGGCGTTCGGCCATGCGCGCAGCGAGTTCGGGCTTAAGCCACATCCTGATCTCGACGCCGTCATCGAGCGTGACGATCTCGAGTGAGGTGATGTCGTCGCGCGAGGCAACGATGCCTTCGTTGAGGCTGAAGCCGATGCCGAAATCGGCGAGGTCCTGCGGCGTCCCCATCATGACGGCATGGGTGCCGCCATTATAGGTCAGCGCAATCGCGGTCTCCTCCGGCACGCGACGGGTGCCTTCGCTGAAGGCTCCGTCGCGCCAGACCAGACGATCTGCGATGCGCACCGCATCCGACATCAGCTCACTCCGCGGCTTCCACGACGGGCGCGATCCGGCGTGAGTTCCGGGCCTGCTCGTCATAGGCCTTCTGCCAGTCCGACGGACCGTTCGACGGCGAGATCTGCACCGCCGTGACCTTGTATTCGGGGCAGTTGGTGGCCCAATCCGAATAGTCGGTGGTGATCACGTTCGCCTGCGTCATCGGGTGGTGGAAGGTGGTGTAGACCACGCCCGGCGCCACGCGCTCGGTGATCAGCGCGCGCAGCGTCGTCTCACCGGCGCGGCTGGCCAGCCGCACCCAGTCGCCGTCGCGGATGCCGCGCTGCTCGGCGTCGTGCGGATGGATTTCCAGCCGGTCCTCGCCATGCCAGACCACGTTGTCGGTGCGCCGCGTCTGGGCGCCGACATTGTACTGGGACAGGATGCGCCCGGTTGTCAGCAGCAGCGGGAAGCGCGGTCCGGTCCGCTCGTCGGTCGCGACATATTCGGTGACGACGAACTTGCCCTTGCCGCGCACGAAGCCGTCGATATGCATGATCGGCGTGCCCTCGGGCGCCTTGTCGTTGCAGGGCCACTGCACCGAGCCCATTTCGTCCAGCTTGGCGTAGGACACGCCGGTGAAGGTCGGGGTCAGCGCCGCGATCTCGTCCATGATCTCGGACGGGTGGCTGTACGTCATCTCGAAGCCCATGGCCTTGGCGAGGCCAATGGTGACCTCCCAGTCGGCGAGCCCATTGCGCGGGCTCATCACCTTGCGCACCCGCTGGATGCGGCGCTCGGCATTGGTGAAGGTGCCGTCCTTCTCCAGGAAGGTCGAGCCGGGCAGGAACACATGGGCATAGTTCGCGGTCTCGTTCAGGAACAGATCCTGGACGACAACGCACTCCATGGACGAAAGTGCCTGGACGACGTGGCTGGTGTTGGGATCGGACTGCAGGATGTCCTCGCCCTGCACGTAGAGGCCCTTGAAGGTGCCCTCGATCGCGGAGTCGAACATGTTGGGGATGCGCAGGCCCGGCTCAGGGTTGAGCTTGACGTTCCACATCGCCTCGAACTGGTCGCGCACGGCGTCGCCCGCGATGTGCCGGTAACCCGGCAGTTCGTGCGGGAACGAGCCCATGTCGCAGGAGCCCTGCACGTTGTTCTGGCCGCGTAGCGGGTTCACGCCGACGCCGCGGCGGCCGATATTGCCGGTCGCCATCGCCAGATTGGCGATCGCGATCACGGTGGTCGAGCCCTGGCTGTGCTCCGTGACCCCCAAGCCGTAGTAGATCGCGGCATTGCCGCCGGTGGCGTAGAGCCGCGCCGCGCCGCGCAGTTCCTTCGGATCGACGCCGGTGATGAGCGCGACCGCCTCGGGGCTGTTCTTCTCCTGGGCAACGAAGGTGGCCCAGTCCTGGAATTCGCTCCAGTCGCAGCGCTCGCGCACGAAGGCCTCGTTGACCAGCCCTTCGGTGACGATCACATGCGCCATCGCGGTCAGGACCGCGACATTGGTGCCGGGCATCAACGGCAGATGGTGATCGGCCTTGACGTGCGCCGAGCTGACGAGATCAGTGCGGCGCGGATCGACCACGATCAGGTGTGCGCCCTGGCGCAGACGCTTCTTCATGCGCGAGGCGAACACCGGATGCGCGTCCGACGGATTGGCGCCGATCACCATCACGACGTCGGTGTCCTCGACCGAATCGAAGTCCTGGGTGCCGGCCGAGGTGCCGAAGGTGGTGGCGAGGCCATAGCCGGTCGGCGAGTGGCAGACGCGGGCGCAGGTGTCGACATTGTTGTTGCCGAAGCCCGCGCGGATCAGCTTCTGCACCAGATAGGTCTCTTCATTGGTGCAGCGGGAGGAGGTGATGCCGCCGATCGCGTCGCGGCCGTATTTCTGCTGGATGCCGCGCAGCTTTTGCGCAGCGAAATTGAACGCCTCGTCCCACGACACTTCGCGCCAGGGCTCCGCGATGGTCTCGCGGATCATGGGCTTGAGGATGCGTTCCTTGTGCGTCGTGTAGCCCCAGGCGAAGCGGCCCTTGACGCAGGAATGGCCGCGATTGGCCTTGCCGTCCTTGTACGGCACCATGCGCACCACTTCCTCGCCGCGCATCTCCGCCTTGAAGGCGCAGCCGACGCCGCAATAGGCGCAGGTGGTGACCACCGAATGCTCGGGCTGGCCGATCTCGATCACAGACTTTTCGGTCAGGGTCGCGGTCGGGCAGGCCTGCACGCAGGCGCCGCAGGAGACGCATTCGGAGCCCAGGAAACTTTCGCTCATGCCCGGCGACACCCGGCTGTCGAAGCCGCGGCCGGAGATGGTCAGCGCGAAGGTGCCTTGCACTTCCTCGCAGGCGCGGACGCAGCGCGAGCAGACGATGCACTTGGCGGGATCATAGGTGAAATAGGGGTTCGACTCGTCCTTCGGCAGCCAGGCCGGATTGACGTCGCCCTTGGCCTCCGCGAACACATGGTTCTCGCCCTGATAGCCGTAGCGGACGTCGCGCAGGCCGACAGCGCCGGCCATGTCCTGGAGCTCGCAATCGCCATTCGCCGCGCAGGTCAGGCAGTCGAGCGGATGGTCGGAGATGTAGAGCTCCATCACCCCCTTGCGCAGCTTCTTCAGCCGTTCGCTCTGGGTGTGCACGACCAGACCCGCCGCCACCGGCGTGGTGCAGGAGGCCGGGGTGCCATTGCGGCCCTCGATCTCCACCAGGCACAGCCGGCAGGAGCCGAAGGCGTCGACCATGTCGGTCGCGCACAGTTTGGGGATCTGCGTGCCGGCCTCCATGGCCGCGCGCATGATCGAGGTGCCCTCGGGTACCGTGATGCTCTGACCGTCGATGGTCAGCGTCACCATGGTCTCGGACTTGGAGCGGGGCGTGCCGTAGTCGGTTTCCTGGATGAGCGACATGGTGATGTCCTTACTCTGCAGCCTGCAGGCGCGGCTGCTGCGGTCCGAAATCTTCGCGGAAATGTTTGAGCGCTGACAGCACCGGGTAGGGCGTGAAGCCGCCAAGCGCGCAGAGCGAGCCGAGTTTCATGGTGCCGCAGAGGTCTTCGACCAATGCGATGTTCTCGCCGACGCGGTCGCCGCGACGGATCTTGTCGATGGTCTCCACGCCGCGGGTCGAGCCGATTCGGCAAGGCGTGCATTTGCCGCAGGATTCGATGGCGCAGAACTCCATCGCGAAGCGCGCCTGCTTCGCCATGTCGACGGTGTCGTCGAACACGACGATGCCGCCATGGCCGATCAGGCCGTCACGCGTGGCGAAGGCCTCATAGTCGAACGGCGTGTCGAACAGCGCGCGGGGGAAATAGGCCCCGAGCGGCCCGCCGACCTGCACCGCCCGCACCGGGCGGCCGGTGAAGGTGCCGCCGCCGACCTCGTCCACCAGTTCGCCGAGCGTGATGCCGAACGCCGTTTCGAACAGGCCGCCATATTTGATATTGCCGGCGAGCTGGATCGGCATCGTGCCGCGCGAGCGCCCCATGCCGAAATCGGCATAGGCCTTGGCGCCCTCGTCGAGGATGAACGGGATTGCAGCGAAGGAGAGCAGGTTGTTGACCACGGTCGGCTTGCCGAACAACCCATGGTGCGCCGGCAGCGGCGGCTTGGCACGGACGAGCCCGCGCTTGCCTTCGAGGCTCTCCATCAGCGCGGTCTCTTCGCCGCAGACATAGGCGCCGGCGCCCATGCGCACTTCGAGATCGAAGGAGAAGTTCGAGCCGGCGATCTTGTCGCCGAGCAGGCCGGCCTTCCTGGCAATCGCGATGGCTTTCGCGGTCGCCGCGATCGCGTGCGGATATTCGGAGCGGCTGTAGATGTAGCCCTTGGTGGCGCCCACCGCGATGCCGGCGATCGTCATGCCCTCAATCAGGACGAAGGGGTCGCCCTCCATCAGCATGCGGTCGGCGAAGGTGCCGCTGTCGCCCTCATCGGCGTTGCAGATGACGTATTTGCGATCCGCTGCCGTCTGCGCCACCGTCTTCCACTTGATGCCGGTGGGGAAACCGGCGCCGCCGCGGCCGCGCAGGCCCGAGGTCGTGACCTCGGCAATGATCTCGTCCGGTGTGAGCGTCAGTGCGCGGGCCAGCCCGCGATAGCCGCCATGGGCGCGATAGTCGTCGAGCGAGAGCGGATCGATGATGCCGCAGCGGGCGAAGGTGAGGCGGGTCTGCCGCTTCAGCCAAGGGATGTCTTCGACCGCGCCGAGCCGGAGCGGATGCTGACCACTGGAGACGATGGCATCGAGCAACGAGGCCGCATCGGCCGATGTCGCCGGGCCGAATCCGATCCGGCCCGCCGGGGTCGCGACTTCGATCAGCGGCTCCAGCCAATACAGGCCGCGCGAGCCGGTGCGGACGATATCGATCGTGAGGCCGCGCTGGCTCGCGACCGAGGCCAACGCCTGCGCGACCTCATCGGCGCCGACCGCAAGGGCGCCGGCATCACAGGGAACGTACAGACGCAGGCTCATCGCTGGGCCTCCGACACGAGTGCATCGAGCCTGTTTTCGTCGAGCCGCCCGACCAGGCGACCGTCGAGCATCGCCGATGGCGCGGTGGCGCACAGCCCCAGGCAGTAGATCGGCTCCAGCGTGACGCGCTGGTCCGCCGTGGTGTTGCCCAGGGCGATGCCGAGCTTGGCCTCGGCGCGGGCGGCCAAAGCATCGCCGCCGGCGGCCTGGCAGGCCTCGGCACGGCACAGTTTCAGCACATGGCGGCCGGCCGGCCGGCTGCGGAAGTCGTGGTAGAAGGTGAACACGCCGTAAACTTCCGCGCGCGACAAATTGAGCGCGGAGGCGATCATCGGCAGCGCCTCTTCCGGAACATAGCCGAACGCCTCCTGGAGCGCGTGGAGGATCGGCAGGGTCGCGCCCTCCATCTGGCTGTGTTCGGCGATGATGTCGGCGCCGCGCGCCGCCTCCCAAGGTTCGTAGACCGACGTCATTCTTGTCCCAATCAATGTTGCTGGCTTGCCTTGATGAGAATTGGAATTGATCCAAATATCAATAAAGCTGTCCCGTGCTGCGATAGCGAAAGGCAATCGAAGCATTGCTAAAATTGGACGGAAAACAGGCCCTTAGCGGTTCTGCGTCGCAGCTTTGCCATGTTGCGACCGCGTTCGCCATGGTAATGAAACCAGTGTAGGAAAAGCGCTCCGCACCACAACCTCCCGGAAGGCCGCGTTTTTGATCGATAAGCTCGAACTTCTGCTGGCGCTCGCCAAGGAGCGACATTTCGGCCGCGCCGCGGAGGCCTGCGGCGTCACCCAGCCGACCATGTCGACCAGCATCAAGCAGCTGGAGGAGATCCTCGGCGTCATGCTGGTGCAGCGCGGCTCGCGCTTCCAGGGCTTTACGCCCGAGGGCGAGCGGACCCTGGACTGGGCGCGGCGTATCGTCGGCGATTTCCGGGCGATGCGGCAGGAGATCAACGGGCTCAAGGACAAGCTCTCGGGCGAGATCCGGATTGCCGCGGTGCCGACCGTGCTCGGCATGGTGGCGTCGCTGACCACGCCGTTCCGCGCCCGTCATCCGGACGTGCGCTTCCGCATCATGTCCTGCACCTCGGCCGACGTGCTCGGGCTGCTCGAGAATCTCGAGGTCGATGCCGGGCTGACCTATATCGAGAACGAGCCGATCGGCAAGGTCCGCACCATCCCGCTCTATAACGAGAGCTATCGGCTGTTGACCGCGCCGGATGCGATGTTCGGCGACCGTGAGCAGGTGACATGGAAGGAGGTCGGGCAGGTGCCGCTCTGCCTGCTGACTCCCGACATGCAGAACCGCCGCATCATCGACCGTGCGCTGCGGGCGGCCGGCAACGAGGTGACGCCGACGCTGACCTCCAATTCACTGCTCGTGCTCTACACGCATGTGAAGACCGGCCGCTGGGCCAGCGTGATGCCGGCCAAGCTCGCCGAGACGCTCGGCCTGGCCGACAAGGTCCGCTCGATCCCGATCGTCGATCCCGTGATCAACTACTCGATCGGGCTGGTGATTCCCCAGCGTGACCCGATGACGCCGCTGATCGCAGCATTGGTGCACGTCGCCCGCGAGGTCGCGCCCAGTTTGCAGGCGTGACGGGCCGCGCGGCCGCGCCTCAGGCGTGCCGACGCAGCAGGGGCACGATCAGATCGATCGCGAGCGCGGCGGTCACCGCGACGGCGCCGACGGCGAACAGCGCCGTGTAGTTCCCGCCCGTTCGCGCGAAGGCATAGGACAGCCCGTAGGCCCCGATGGCCTGAAACAGCGCGAAGCTCGTGGTCGCCTGTCCCCATGCAGCGCGCTGGTTGGCAGCGTTATGGGGGATGACCTCGTGGATGCGGCCGAGCACCAGCGGTACGATGCCTGGCGTGAAGGCGCCGACGATGACGCTGGAGACGATCAGTGCGGCCGGCGTCACCGTGAGCGCGGGCAATGCAATCGCTATGGCCTCGATCAGGAAGGCGGCGCGCAGCGTCGGGCCGAAGCCCGCGCGGTCGGCGACATGTCCCGTCAGCAGCGGTCCGATCATGGCGCCGATTCCGTACAGCACCCAATAGTCCGATCCGGCCGAGATGCCTTGTCCGAGCCCGCGCGCGACCAGATCGACCAGGAATACCATGTGCGGCACCAGCGCCACCGCGTTGAGGCCGTATTCCGCGCTCAGCAGCAACACCAATGACGACTGTTTGCGCGATCTGGATTGATGACCGGCAGGCGCTTGTGCGCCCCTTATATCGGACGGCCAGGCCCGCCAGCTCACGAGCGTCAACAGCGCCGAGAGCGCGCCGAGTGCGTACCAGGTCTGCATCAGTCCCTGCTGCAGGAGCAGCGGGACCAGCGTGCCGGATGCGGCAATGCCGAGGCCGACGCCAGCAAAGATCACCCCGCCGACGATGCCCCTCTTGTCAGGCGGAGTGTGCGGCAGGATGGTTGACGCCGCCAGCACCATGATGACGCCACCGGACAGTCCGGCCAGGACCCGCCAACCAAAAAACCAGGCGAATGATAGCGGCGACGCGCAGGCAATGCAGCAGAGCGAGGCCAGCACCATCATGGCGCGCAGGCTGAAGACCGCGCCGACGCGCGCGGCCAGCTGACGCGCAAGCACGGCACCGCCGAGATAGCCGGCGAGGTTGGCCGCGCCGAGATACACCGCATCCGATGGCGCAAACCAATGCGCCGCGATCAACGCCGGGATCAGCGGCGTGTAGGCGAAACGCGCCAGCCCGAGGCCGACCAGGGACGCGCAGAAGCCCGCCAGCGCCAAGGGCCACAGCGGTGCGCGGGCGCGGTGACGTGTTGTTGGCTCAGGATGACGGTTGAGACGGATGCTCGACATGGCATGGTGCTAGCCGTTCCGAGCATGCGCGAAAAATGGTTTGCTGTGATGAGAGCCATCGCTGGGCGCGATGGCGCGGCATGTCGGCGGAGACGCCTCGCTCGCCTCACGCCCCCGTCACGCGCCAGATGCAGTCGCCGACATCGTCGGCGACGAGCAGCGAGCGGTCGGGGCCGAGCGTGACGCCGACCGGCCGGCCATAGGAGGCGCGCTCGTCGGGCGCGAGGAAGCCCGACAGGATGTCGCGTGGCGGACCGGATGGGCGGCCGTTCTCGAACGGGATGAACACGACCTTGTAGCCACTGAGCTTGCTGCGGTTCCAGGAGCCGTGCTGGCCGATCACCATGCCGTCGGGAAAGCCGGGCAGGTGGCCGGCCGGCATCCAGCACAGACCGAGCGAGGCGGTGTGGCCGCCGAGCGCGTAGTCCGGCTGGATCGCCTTGGCCACCATGGCCGGATCCTGCGGTACGCGGTCATCCACCGTCTTGCCCCAGTAGCAATAGGGCCAGCCATAGAAGCCGCCCTCGCGCACCGAGGTCAGATAGTCGGGCGGCGTCTCGTCGCCGAGGCCGTCGCGCTCATTGACCACGGTCCAGAGCACGTTCGTGGTCGGCTCGAAGGCGAGGCCGACCGCGTTGCGCAGGCCTGAGGCGAAGATGTGGCTTTCGCCGCTGGCGACATCGAGCTCATAGATGCAGGCGCGGCCTTGCTCGACCTCGAAACCGAGCTCGGCGATATTGGTGAGCGAGCCGACTCCGCAATAGAGCTTCTTGCCGTCCGCGCTCGGCAGCAGGCTGCGCGTCCAGTGCCCGGCGGGCTTGAAGGTGGTGAGCCGCCGTCCTTGCGCGGTGATCTTGTCGGCCCCGGCCGCATAGGGAAACGCGACGATGCCATCGGTGTTGCCGACATAGAAGGTGTCGCCGATCAGCGCCATGCCGAACGGCTGGTTCAATCCTTCCATGAAGGTCGTTTGAACCTCCGCAACGCCATCGCCATTGTCGTCGCGCAGGCGGGTGATGCGGTTGGCGCTGATGCCGAGCGCAGCGGCGCGGCGCATCGTTGCCTGCATCGCGTACTGAAAGACGTTCCGGGGCGGCGTGGCGACCTGCGTCGCCTCGGCGACGAGGACGTCGCCGTTGGGCATCACGTTGATCCAGCGCGGGTGTTTCAGCCCGGTCGCGAAGGCATTGACCTTGAGCCCCGCTGCCGTCGTCGGGACGTGCCCGGCGCTCCAGCCCTGCGCGGTCGGCATCTTCAGGGTCGGGAGCGCGCCCTGCGGCTTGGCGGTGGGGATCTCCGGTTGCTGGCCCCAGGCCGGCTTCGGCGTGTCGCCCTGCAACCGCCGCCATTGCAGCGCCGCACCACCCACCAGCGCGACACTGCGCGCGAAGATGCTGGAAAAACTCATGGGGTTCCTCTGTCGATTTTCTGCGCTCTGGCGTCCCGGCCGATCAGGCGCCGCCGATTAGACGCATTGTCGATCTGCAAGTCTACCGGCCGAACGGGCCGCCAATCGCATAGCTCCGTCGCATGCCGAGGAGATGACGGCCGGCGCGCGGTGGCGCGGCAGCTTCAATACTCCGCGAAGGCCTCGCGCATCACCGTCTCCTCTTGGCGGATGCGCAAGGTGAGCGGTACGGCATAGACGATCAGGCCGACGATCAGCGTCGCGAAGGCGTGGAGCGTCAACGCATAACCGATCAGCTCGGGCAGGATATTGAGGAAATAATTGGGGTGACGCACGGCCCGGAACAGCGGATGCGTGACCAGTCGATGATCGCGCGCGATGAACAGTTTCACGGTCCAGAACCGCCCGAGCAGCCGCGACACCACGAACAGCATCACCGCGCCGAACAGGTAGATGGCGAAGCCTGCCGCGCTGATCGCGTCAAAGGCGGCTGCGCGGACAATGCCCTCGGCCGTTGCAGCGAGATAGAATGCAACGTGGGCGATGGCGAGCCAGCGCGACACCGGAGCGCCATATTCGGTGGCGCCTTCGGCACGCAGGCGCTTTTCGTTTCTGATGGAGACCGCGAGCATCGCGAAGCGATATGCAAAGGCGGCGACGATGAAGAGATAGATCACGCTGACAATCCGATGGTTTGGATGCGCAGCCATAATTGCTGATCCATCGGATCGTCAATTGTCATCTGCGATGCTCGCGCAACGAGCCGCTGCGTCACGCCATCGGGGGAGGGCTGGTCCAGCGCTCCTGCGCCAGCGGATCGCTCCAGGCCGAGCCGATCGGCTGCAGCGTGACCCACGTCTCGGCGAGCTTGCCATTCTCGACGCGGTAGCTCTGCAGGCCCGCCCGGGTGCAGATCTTTCCCTCGCCCTGATCGGTCCACTTCATCGTGAAGCGATACCAGGCCCGATTGCCATGGAGCGCATGATCATAGACGATGATCCGTATATCGGGCCTGGCCTGCCTCAGCTTGGCGAGCTCGGCTGCATAGGCCTCTCGGGTCACGGTTCGGTCGCCGGCTTCGTCATGCCTGATGTAGTGCGGGCAGACGCATGCGGAGACGAGGTCGAAGCGTCCTTCATGCCAGACCTGTTCCCATCGGTCGAACAGATCGCGGAGCGGTGTCGGCTCGGCCATCATTGGACCTCATCATGAACCGAGGCGCCAAGTATGGTGCGCGCCAGCTGCGCGTCAAAAGTGGCTTATCCGGCAGTCGCGTCAAGCTGCAAATATGTGCAAAGAGGCCTGCGTCGAAATGCGGAGTTCGTCCGCCGTTTCAACGCGAAGCGCGTTATCCAGATCTCCGAGATGGCAACGTCGTTGCATCAATCGCGGTCATCATCACCCGCGAAAGCGGGTGATCCAGTACGCCGAGACGTCTCTGCTAGTAACCGCTGTCTCTGGAATACTGGATCGCCCGGCCGAGCGGGGCGATGACGGTGGGGCGTGGGCGTATTGAATCGCAGATCAGACCAAGCTCGGTCCGCGCAGCTCACGCTGCAGCGAAAATCGCTGCAGCGGCCTTGTAGGCATCGCGCGGCAGGGTCACGCGCACCACCGTGCCGGATTCGAGCTTGGAGCGCAGCCGCATCGAGCCGCCGTGCAATTGCGTGAGCGAGCGCGCGATCGCAAGCCCCAGGCCCGAGCCGTGATAGGTCTTGGTCATCTGGCTCTCGACCTGCTCGAAGGGCCGCCCGAGCCGTGCCAGCGACTGCGGCGGAATGCCGATGCCGGTGTCGGCGATGACGAGCACGATTCTGTCGCCGAAGATGCGGCTGCGCATGGTGACGCGGCCGCCGTCCGGGGTGAACTTCACGGCGTTGGAGAGCAGGTTGACGACGATCTGCTTGGTGGCCCGACGATCGGCGATGATCGGAATGCTGCCCGCGATGTCGGCATCGAGGACCAGGCTCTTGTCCTGGGCGCGCCCGGAGACCACGCGCAGCGATTCCGCGAGCGTCTTGGAGAGATCGAGCGGCTCCATGTCGAGCTTCATGCGGCCGGCCTCGATCTTGGACATGTCGAGGATGTCGTTGATCACCTCGAGCAGATACTGACCCGAGGTCAGGATGTCGTGGCAATATTCCTGATACTTCTCCGAGCCGAGCGAGCCGAACATGCCGCTGCCCATGATCTCGGAGAAGCCGATGATGGCGTTGAGCGGCGTGCGCAGCTCGTGGCTCATATTGGCGAGGAATTTGGATTTGGTCTGGTTGGCTTCCTCGGCGCGGTTCTTCTCCTGGGCATATTTCTCGGCGAGGTCGGCCAGCTCGATGGCCTGCCGCTCCAGCACCGCCTGCGAGCGCTGCAAGTCGATGACCGTGGCGCGCAGCCGCAGATCATTGTCGACCAGTTTCTGCTCGTGCTCCTTGATGCGGGTGATGTCGGTGCCGACCGAGACATAGCCGCCGTCCTTGGTGCGGCGCTCGCTGATATGCAGCCAGCTGCCGTCGTCGAGCTGGGCCTCGAAGGTGCGAGCGCCGGGAAGGTGCGGGCCGCTGTCATGCAGCCGGGTGCGGACCTCCGGCATCTTGCCGACCTCGATCACCGTCTCATAGGAGGTGCCGGGAATGACCGCCGACTCCGGCAGCTTGTGCAGCCGTTGGAAATGGGAGTTGCAGAGCACGAGCCGGTTGCTCGCGTCCCACAGCACGAAGGCCTCGGGGATGGTCTCGATCGCGTCGCGCAGCCGCAGGTCGGCTTCGACGGTCTTCTCGGCGAGGCTCTTCTGCTCGGTGATGTCGACGGCGATGCCGATCAGGTGCAGGCCGGACTCGGTTGCGCCCTGGCCCAGCTCGCAGCGCACGCGCAGCCAGATCCAGTGGCCGTCGGTATGCCGCATGCGGAAGCTCTGGTCGATCTGGGCGATCTCGCCCGCGACCAGCTGGTCGGCGATCGCAAACAGATCGATGTCGTCGGAATTCACCAGCGCATTGACCTCGCCGAAGGTCAGGAGGTCGCTGCGATTGTTGAGGCCGAGCATCGCGAACATCGAGTT
The DNA here is from genome assembly GCF_000239815.1 of Bradyrhizobium sp. STM 3843. Lineage (GTDB taxonomy): Bacteria > Pseudomonadota > Alphaproteobacteria > Rhizobiales > Xanthobacteraceae > Bradyrhizobium. Next base: position 27,526 of record NZ_CAFK01000292.1, read on the forward strand.
CGACCAGAAGATGCGGCCGCGCGACAGGTCCCAATCCCACAGCCCGCAGCGGCCGCGATTGAGCGCGGTGTCGATGCGGCCGCGCACCGCGTCGTTGATGAGATCGCCTTCGCGGGCGCGGGTGGACTGCCAATGGAAGGCGAAGCCGAGGATCAGGACGACGAAGCCGGTGGTGGCCGACAGCGTCACCGAGAGCGCGGCATCCGATCCCCAGATCGGCTCGAGCTTCTCCTGGATCACGACGACGCGGCCTGGCAGCGCCTTGATCAGCTGCGAGATCGCGAGCGCGCTGCGGCCGTTCGGCAGGATGATCTCGGTGACGGTGCCCTGCAGGCCCGGTGTGGCCAGCAGCTGTGCCGTCGAGATCAGGTCGAGGATGCGGTCGTTCTCGCCGAGGCTGGAATCGATCGGAACCCGCGCAAGAATACGGTGATCGGCGCCGGTGACGATGACATGGCGGCCGGCGGCGATACCCCAGGCCGGGATGAGATCCGGCAGCAAGGTCTGCAGACGCTCGATATTGCTGATGCGGTCGGGCCGCGTCGACAGATGGCCGATCCGGTCGGCCAACAGATCGGCGACGGCGGCGAGGTCCCGCTTGTTGGCTGTCCGCTTCTGCCGGCTCTGGTCGAGGACCTGCACGAAGGCGCCGAGGCAGATCGTGACCAGAAAGGCGATGATCAAGGTTGGGACGGCACGACGCAAGACCGGCTCAGCGGTCAACAGCCTCTGATAGGCTGGTTTCGCAATCGACTGCGCCAACCCTTTGATCGAGTCAGAAGATTGGACATACGCGTTCGCGGCATGCGCACGCGCCATGCTGAAGACCCCCGCAAAACTTCGATGAACACCTAAGTTTCGAAAGAGCCCCCAGCACTTCCGAATCAACCTGATTTGAATCCAGTTTTTGTGGCCTGTCGAGAGTCAACGATTTGGTTAAGGCGAATAAATCTTATCCAATGAGGAATCGCGGTGGCGAAAAGCCGGCTGAACGAGTCCGAAGCGGGAACGTCGTGTGACGTTCGCTTCAAGCATGTGGCGGTTCTGCGTGGCTGATGACACGTTTCACGCTGGGGAAGGCGCGACGCAGGCTGCGCTCGATGTGATCGACATTGTCGTGCACCTTGAGCACGCTCATCGACGGCGCCGCGCGGCAATGGAAGTTGACGATCTCGCCGGCCTCGGTGTTGCGCACGCGGACGTTATGGACGTCATAGACCTCGGTCTCCGCCGCGAAGCGCTGGAGCGCCGCGGCGATCTCGTTGACGCGGTCGGGGGCGGCATCGGCACCGAACGGCAGTTCGGGCTCCAGCGGCTCGATATGGGTATCGACCTCGACATCAGCGCCGAATTCGTCGCGAATGCTGACTTCGAGCCGATGCGCGATGTCATGAGCTGCCATCAGGCTCATATTGCCGTCGACCTCGAGATCAATGGCGACGATCAATTGCCCGCTGACATCGTGCACGGTCACGTGGTGGATGGCGAGGCCGGAGTTGCGCGCGATCACCATGATGCGTTCGCGCACGCTCTCATTGCTCAGCGCCACCGGCACGGTGGTGAAGGTGACGTCGGCGCCGCCGAGCCTGGCGTCGACGGCGGCCTGGGCCTTGCGCTTGATCTCGTCGATCCGATCGATCGGATAGGTGCGCGGCACCTTGACCGTTGCGTCGACGAAATGCGTGGCCCCGACCAGCCGGACCCGCAGCCGCTCGATCTCGACCACGCCCGCCACCGAGCGGATCGCGCCGCGCGCCTTGTCGGCAGCGCCTTCAGGGGCGCGATCGAGCAGTGTTTCTACGGTGGAGCGGGCGAGCCGGAAGCCGAGGACGGAGATCATCAACGCGACCGCGATCGCCGCGGCCGCGTCGCCCCACCAGAAGCCGAGCGCGGACAGCCCAAGGCCGATGATGACTGCGATCGAGCCGAGCACGTCGGATGCGAAGTGCAGCGCGTCCGCCGCCAGCGCCTGGCTATGCGTCTTGTGCGCGGCCTGGTGCAGCGCGCGTGCCCGCCAGAAGTTCACGGCGATGTCGACCAGCAGCACCAGGAACGGAATCGCCGAGATGATCGGAGCAGGCGCGGCCTCCCGCAGCCGGCTGTAGGATTCGACCAGCACGCCGCCGGCCAGCACGTAGAGCAGGGCGATGACGCCGAGCGCCGACAGGCTTTCCAGCTTGCCATGCCCGTAGTGATGCTCCTCATCGGCCGGGCGATCGGAGACGCGGACCACCATCCAGGTGATCACGGTGGCCACGACGTCCACCGCGCTGTGCAGGGCCTCCGAGATCAGGGCCAGGCTGCCGATGATGACGCCGACCACGAGCTTGGCAGTGGCCATGCTGGCGCTGGCGACAATCGAGATTGCCGCGACGCGGGTCTTGCCGTGGTCGGTATGGGCGAGGGCATCCGTCATGGGCGCGGATTTAGCAGCCCGTTTCCGGCGTTGAAAGCCGGGATCGCGCGGGAAGCCACTATTCCCCGCGCATTCCGTTTTTTACTGCGTCTAAATGTCAGAAGCGCGTTGTCACAGCGTCACGACGATCTTGCCGAGATGCTTGTTGGCTTCCATGTGCGCGAACGCCCGGCCGATGTCGTCGAAGGCGAAGACGCGATCGATCGGCAGCCGCAGCGTGCGCGATTCGACCGCGCTCCAGATATCGGTTTTGACCGCGTCGAAGATCTCGCGGATCTCCTCGATCGAGCGCGTGCGGAAGGTGACGCCGATATAGGTGATGCGTCGCGCCGCATGCAGATCGAAGTTGAAGTCGGCATGGGTTCCGCCGAGGCGGCCGACATTGACGATGCGGCCCTTGACCTTGGTTGCCGCGAGATTCTGGTTGGCCACTTGGCCGGAGACCTGGTCGATGATCAGGTCGGCGCCCGCGCCATCGGTTGCCTTCAGCACCTCGTCGACCCAGGCAGGATCTTTGGAGTCGATTGCAAGGTCGGCGCCGAATTCCTTGAGCCGGCTACGCCGCGCCGGATCGGTGGAGGAGCCGATCACGCGCGCAGCACCCTTGAGTTTGGCGATCTGCATCGCCATCAGGCCGACGCCGGAGCTCGCGCCTTGAACCAGCACGCTCTGGCCGGGCTGCAGCGCGCCATTGGTGACCACGGCGTTGTGCATGGTGGTCAGCGCGATCGGCAGGGTCGCGGCCTCGTCGAAATTCATGTTCGACGGCGCGTGCAACAACCGGCCGTGATCGGCGAGCGTATATTCGGCGAAGGCGGCCGCACCCGATCCCATCACCTTGTCGCCGATTTTGATGCCCCTGGCTTCAGGGCCGAGCTCGGCCACTTCGCCGGCCCATTCCATCCCGAGCACGGTGCCGACACCGCCGGCCGAACCATGGACATGGCCCTTGGTCATGCCGAGATCGGCGCGGTTGAGGCCGCAGGCCCGCACGCGGATGAGGACCTGCGTGCCTTTCGGCGTGGGCTTCGGAACGTCTGAAATCGCGGCGCCATTGGCGCCGTAGACATAGGCCTTCATTGAGCTTGTCCCTGTCAGGCGAGAGGAGCAGGGACTCTACTGCGGCAGCCTCCAATGCACACCGGCCAACACGGCATGGCGACTGCACCAGTCGTTCATCGGTGCAGCCTGCCCACGGCGGTCAGCGCTCGCTCACGCGGCGACGGCGGCGGCCTCGTCGAACGCCGCCGAGACGTCGCGCATGCTGATGACGCCGGCGAGCGCGAAGTCGTCGATCACGGGGAGATGCCGGATGTGATGCACGTTCATCAGATGGCGGACGTGATCGAGCGTATCGGTGGTGCTGCAGGAGATCAGCCGCTGCACCGAGATCAGCTGCGACACCTTCATGGTCACGCCAGCCGCGCCATGTTCGGCAACGGCGCGGACCACGTCGCGCTCGGTGAACATGCCGACCGCCGTATTGCCCTCGGTCCGCACCACGTCCTTGACGACGAGGGCGCTGATGTTGCTGGCGCGCATCAATTGCGCGGCCACGCCAACGGTCTCGTTCATCCGCACTGTAACCACGCGCGCTGTCTTGTTGCGCAGGATGTCTCCGACGTTCACGGCACCCTCCTTGGTTTATTGATATTGGACGGATCAAATCCTGGTATACAAAATGCCAATTGTCAATTGCTTTAGCAGGGAATTCACGACCGAGAAGCCTTTGAGATAACGTAAGTAATGCTGTCGGACTGTCTGGTACATTTGGAAGAATAGCAAAGGAGGCGAGTTACTGGCATGCCAGAACGGATGGTGAGCATTGGATTGATCGATCGAGCCTCGCTGCGGCGGCATGAATTGCCGCCGCACATCGGCCATGAGCCCTCAAGCCAGGGGCGCTCTCTACAGCTTCACGACGACCTTGCCGAAATGCGATCCGGCCCGGAGATCGGCATACGCGTCGGGGACGTCGTCGAAGCCATAGGTGCTGTCGACGATCGGGTGGATCGCGTGTTCCGCCAGGAAGCGATTCATCGCGGCGAAATGCTCGACCGATCCGACGGTGACACCGATGATGTCGGCATTCTCCCATTGAAGGCGCGCGAGATCAGGCTTCGGGCCGAACCCGGTCAAGACGCCGATCTGAACGATCTTGCCACCCGAAGCGACCGATCGGATGGATCGGTCATAGGTCGCGGGACCGCCGAGTTCGAGGATATGACTGGCGCCTTGGCCGTCCGTGGCTTTCATGACGGCAACATCCCAGTCGGTCGTGTCGCGGTAGTTGATGAGGATCGAGGCTCCCAGCGCCTTGGCGCGGTCGAGTTTCGCGTTCGAGGATGAGATGACAATGACGCGTGCGCCAAGCGCCACGGCGAACTGAAGGCCGAACAGCGCGACTCCCCCCGTCCCCTGAACCAGCAGCGTGTCGCCCTTGCTCAAGCCCCCGCGCGTGATGAGGCCGTGCCAGGCCGTCACGGCGGCACAGGGCAGGGTCGCCGCTTCCATCACACTGAGATGCTCCGGCACGGCAACCAGCGCGGTGGCCGGCAACACAACGTACTCTGTCAGGAGTCCGTCCAGCGTGCGGCCACCGTGCGCTGACGCAACATAGCCGGATTTGAATGGCCCCGAGATCCAGTCGCGAAAGAAGGAGGCCGCAACGCGGTCGCCGACATGCCATTGCGTGACGTCGGAGCCGACGGCATCGACGACCCCCGCGCCGTCAGAGAGCGGCACGCGGCCGTTGAGGCCGCCTTGTCCGGCCGCATCGAGGGTCAGGAGGTCGCGGTAGTTGAGACTTGCCGCCTCGACCCGGATGCGAACCTCGCCCTTGGCAGGTTCGGGCTTGGTGACGTCGGCACGCACAAGGCTGCCGACGCCGGCATCGCCGTGGAGATGATAGGCTTTCATCGTTGCTCCTTTGCAGGGGTCTTCACTTGCAGGAGCACAGTCTGTAAGGTCTGACAGCGCTGTTAGGGTCAAGAGGTTTCAGTGAAGATCGGTGAACTCTCCCGGAGGACGGGGGTCAGCGTTCGCATGCTGCGCTACTACGAAGAGGAGGGATTGCTTTCTCCGCAGCGAACCGATGCCGGCTACCGCGACTATGGTCCGGCGGAAGAAGAAGTCGTGCGCCGGATCAAGGTGCTCGGCTCGGCCGGGATGACACTTGAAACGATCCGGCAGTTGCTTCCGTGCGTGCAGAACACCCGGCCGGATTTTACGCCGTGCAACGAGCTGCGCAGGATACTCGCCCAGCAGGTCGGCCTGATCGATGACCGCATCGACATGCTCACCCAGAGCCGGACCATTCTGGCGCGCTTCCTGTCGAGTGTGAACTGATAGTCGTGGACTGATTGCCCTGGCGCCGACGCCAGGAATTGCGGTGACGGGACTGGAGTGCAGTGAGATCGAAGCTGCTCCAAGCTTTCAGCGTCCACCAAGAGAAGCGGTGCACACTAAAACACAAAAAAAGGGCGCGCCATGGCGCGCCCTTTTGGGTTCGAGCGACGAGCGTCTCAGGCCGTGCGCGCATCCTTCGCGGCCGGCTCGGTTGCGGTCGCCTCGTTGCCGAGAATGAAGCTCCGCCGCAACGGCTTGATCACGAACAGCGCCATCAGCGCTGCCGTCGCATTGAGGGCAACCGCGACGACGAAGACCGCCTGCCAGCCATAGCTGGCGGAGATGACGCTCGCCAGCGGCACCAGCAGGGATGCAGTCCCCTTCGCGGTGTAGAGCATGCCGTTGTTGGTGGTCGCGTATTTGACACCGAACGTATCGCCCGAGGTCGCCGGGAACAGGCTGTAGATCTCGCCGAACACGCCGAAATAGACGGCGGTGGCGAGCACGAACACGATCGGGACGTGACCGTAGGTCGAGAGCGTCAGCAGCATCAGGGCCGCGGTTCCGAACGCGATGAACATCGTGTTCTCGCGACCGATCGTGTCGGAGATGAAGCCGAACAGCGGCCGGCCGAAGCCGTCGAAGATGCGGTCGAGCGAGATCGCAAAGGTCAGCGCCGCCATTTCGAAGCCGGCCAGGCTCACCGGCGTGTTGGCGATCTTGAAGTCATGGGCGATCGGCGCGATCTGCGCCGCCGTCATGAGGCCGCCGGAGGCCACCATCACGAACACCAGATACATGATCCAGAAGATCGGGGCGCGCAGCACCTGAGGCGGGGTGTAGTCGATCTTGGTCTGCGGCAGGTTCAGCTGCTTCTTCCGTGCAGGCACCACGACCGACGGCGGGCGGAGGAAGATCGCCAGCACGAACACGATAACGCCCTGTCCGATGCCGAAGGTGAGGAAGGCGCTCTGGTAGCCGCTGGACGCGATCATGCTGGCGATCGGCACGACGGTGAGAGCGGCGCCGGCGCCGAAGCCGGCGGCGGTGGCGCCGGCGGCGAGGCCGCGGCGATCGGGAAACCATTTCAGCGCATTGCCGACGCAGGTGCCGTACACGGCTCCCGCGCCGATGCCGCCGACCACAGCGCCGGCGTAAAGCAGGGTCAGCGAGTCGGCATTGGCGTTGATGATCCAGGCGAGCGCGATCATGACGCCACCGAACATGATGACGATGCGCGGGCCATATTTATCGACGAACCACGCCTCGACCGGGACCAGCCAGGTTTCCGTGACCACGAAGATCGTGAATGCAAGTTGGATGGCCGCGCGACCCCAATGATATTTCGCATCGATGGGGTCGACGAACAGTGTCCAGCCATATTGCAGGTTCGCGATCATCGCCATGCAGACGATGCCCATCGCGAGCTGGAGCCATCGAGAGCCACTGTGTTGTACTTGCTGTGGTGCTTGGGCGGGCGGTGCCGCCCTTTCACTGGAAACCATGAGTCCTCCCATGACCGCGCTCTGTTGTGGTCGAAACCGGTGCAGGCGGGTTTGTCGTTCGCGCGTCGTTGTATACTGGTATAATATATTCCAGTGCGCAACATCGACTTCAGCTGCGGTGCAACACGAGCGCCGCAGCAGCCTACGGTAGTTTTTGCGTAAGTCAAAGAAAAGGCTCGGCAAATTGCCGAGCCTTTGATTGGTCACGTCGGGCTGCTTTATTATTGAGCGGTTCAGCCGGTCCGTCCGTATGTGCTGTCTATGGCGGATTTGGCAACGACCACCTTGCGCCAGGGCTTGAGCACCGCGATTGCAAGCAGGGACGCCAGGATGTTGGCGCCGGCGGCAATGACGAAAACGCGGTCCCAATGACCGGTCGACTGCTGCGCATAATTGGCGAGCGGGACCAGCAGGGCTGCCGTGCCCTTGGCGGTGTAAAGCAGGCCCGCATTGGTGGTGGCGAATTTGGCGCCGAACGTGTCGGTGCAGGTCGAGGGGAAGAGGGAGTAGATCTCGCCCCAGGCGAAGAATACCAGGCCCGAGAGAATGACGAACCAGACCGGATCGTGGCCGAACATATAGAGCGCCCAGATGCCGATGCCTTCCAGGCCGAAGGCGATGAACATGGTGTTCTCGCGTCCGATCTGGTCGGAGATCCAGCCGAAGAACGGCCGCGTCAAGCCGTTGAGCACCCGGTCGATGGTTGCCGCAAAGGTCACCGCCGTCATCGTCATGCCGATCAGGGTGACGGGGATGTTGTCGACCTGCCAATCGCCGGCGATCGGCTTGAGGTTTGCCGTCACCATCAGCCCGCCGGCGCCGACGATCACGAACATGAAATACATCAGCCAGAAGATCGGCTGATGCAGGACTTCGGTCGGATTGTAGTTGCGCCGGCTCTGCACCAGGTTCGCGTTCTGCGCGACGGCGGGGACCTGGCCTTCCTTCGGTGCAAACAGGAAGAAGGCGAGGATGACGATGATGAGGCCCTGGCCCAGCCCGAAATACAGGAATGTGGTCTGAAAACCGGAGTCGCGGATCATCGCCTGAATGGGGGCGACGGTGAGCGCGGATCCGGCGCCGAAGCCTGCCGCGGTGATGCCTGCGGCGAGGCCGCGCTTGTCGGGAAACCATTTCAGCGCGTTGCCGACGCAAGTGCCGTAGACGGCGCCGGCGCCGATGCCGGCGACGATCATGCCGAGATAGTAGCCGTTCAAGGTCGCGGCCTGGGCGTTGATGGCCCAGCCGGCGGCGCACAGGATGCCGCCCACGAGAACGACGACCCGGGGGCCGTATTTATCGACGAACCAGCCCTCGACCGGCACCAGCCAGGTCTCGAACAACACGAACAGCGTGAACGCCCATTGGATCGAGGCGCGATCCCAGCCGAAGGTCTTGGCGATGTCAGGGACGAAGAAGGTCCAGCCGTACTGATAGTTGGCGATCATCACCATGGCGGCGACGCCGACCGCGAGCTGCGTCCAGCGATAGGCTTCGCTTGCTCGCGCCGATGCGGGAGCCCCCGCGTGAACCACGTCTGTCATTCGTCCTCCCATAGCGCTTCTCGGTTGGCGCGTCTGGGGTATCCTCTTATGCCTCATCCCGAGGCATCAAGCGCCGACCCGGACACAGCGCCAATTTGCCGCACAGCCGTCAATCGCTCTTTGGTTGAGCCAGTCGTGCCGCGCTTAAGGGAGAACGAAAAAAATGGCCCCGGGGAAGCCCGGAGCCATCAGTCGGGAGGTTTGGGTGGTTGCCTTGGCCGCAACGGCGGCCGGGGCATCAAAGCCCGAAATAGGGGAGGTCGCCGTTGCGGACGGCGGCGCGGGCGCTCGCCATCAGGACGCGATCAAGGGTTGCGATCATGCGGCCGATCAGGCTCACGGGCTGAACAAGGGGGAGGGCGACGGTCTTGGCCATGGTCATGTCTCTCAATCAAGTTGCACTGTGTGACGCTGATTGAGCATAATCTACGTATACCAGATGCCAGATACAACGGATCTTATTGCATAGCACCATTATCTGTTTGCGGTGCAGCACATATGCCACGATTTGGATTTCCAATCGATTTTAGAGTTTTCGATACGAAAAAGCCGCCCAACGGGTGGCTTTGCGCAACTTTTGTTCGTGGTGGTCCCGGAGGCCTTACTCGGCCGCCTGCTTACGCGGCGGATCCAGCGCGCCGGAGTCGTGGATTTCGGCCACCTGGTGATCGCTGAAGCCGAGCACCTCGCGCAGGATCTCGTCGGTGTGCTCGCCGAGCAGCGGCGACCGCTTCACGTCGGCCGGGCTGTCCGACAGCTTGATCGGGTTTCCGACTGACAGGTACTTGCCGCGGGTGGGGTGGTCGACCTCGACCACGGTTCCGGTCGCGCGCAGCGACTGGTCCTCGGCCAGTTCCTTCGTTGCGCCAGATGTCCGGTTCAGCTTCTGAAGCGGCCTTCGCAACGGGGCAACTCGCAGGTCCGATATGGGCCGGCCAATAGGTGACATTCGAGATGGAATAGACCGTCAACGTCAGCAAGCAAACCGCATCTCCGGCTCATTGCTCCCCGACGCCTCCCTTTCTCAGCCCGTCGAGGATATCGTCGATCTCACGCCGAAACTGCGGGTTGGTCGAGATTGAGTATGTGAGATCACGGTACCATTGGATCGTGAAGTCTGGACGGAGCTTGTTCAATTCAGTCAAGCTCTGCTGTGCCTGCTCCAATTGCCCCGTGGCGCCATAAGCCGATGTCAAATCGACATAGGCATACCAGTACGAGTTATTCAGATTGACCGACCGCCTGCATTCCTCGATGGCTTCTCCATATTGATGCAGGTGCAAGTGGGCGTGGCAAAGCCAGAAGCGCCAAAGGAAAGCAAGAGGATCTCTGGGACTGAGACGGAGAGCCAACTGGAGCGGCGAGAAGGCTTCGCGCGCCCGCCCGGTGACGACAAGTGTAATTGTTTTGCCAGCGTAGACAGCTGGATTATTTGGATCAATTTCAAGCGCTGCATCGTATTCAGCCAATGCCTCCTCAGGATGTCCAAATAGAAGAATGGTTCCCTTGGTCAAATGAGCACTCGCGCTTGTCGAGCTTTTTGACAGAACTCTGTCGATGAGATCGATGGCTTGCTTTCTGTCTTCAACAACGGACGCAGACCATCGGTTGTTCACACCGGCCGCTAAACACCGCGCTTTGCCAATCATGGCCTCCACGTTATCCGGATCGAGGCGTAGTGCACGATCGAACAGGTCCTGTGCCTGGGCATTCTGGATTTTCGACTGCGGCTCGTAGAGCTTTGCCCAGCCACGCATCGTGAAGTCCACGGCATCTGGGTTCGTCGGCCGGTCCACTTCGCTGCGGCGGCTTTCGGCCTGGATCAGTTCAATGTTCAGCGAGCGGGCGAGCCGCGCCGTGATCTGGTCCTGCAAGGCGGCGAGGTTCGCGCGATCGCCGTCGAAACGATCGGACCAGACGTCCCGACCGCTCGCCACATCCGTAAGTGACACGTTGACCCGGACCTGATCCCCGTTACGCCGCACCGCGCCCTGGACTGCCCAGCGGATGCCAAGGTCCTTGCCAAGGGTCCTGAAGTCGATCTGCTTGTTCTTGAATGTAAAGGCCGTCCCGCGTCCGATAACGAACGCGCCGGGCATTTGCGCGAGGTCGGTCGTCAGATCGGTCGTAATGCCATCGGCGAAATAGTCCTGCTCCGGATCATTGTTGAGGTTTGCGAACGGGAGGACGACGAGTGACAAGCGGGGAGCGATATCGGGCCGGGCAGTCGCTTCCCTCTGAGTCTGGTGCTTGTCCGGAAACACGTCGGTGCGGAGCGTCTTCCATACAGTCCAGTAGCCGATGAGGCCACCTGCGATCGCGCCTATTGCGGCAATCGAAGCGAGCGCCCCGCTGATGAACTGCAATCGCGCTCGGAGGCGATCCTTGCGGTTGAGATTCGATGCCGATGCGTCCGTTGGCGCGTTATCAGTTGGCGTTTCATTCAGTGGGCCATTATCGGATGCCGGCTTGTCCGGTAGGTCGTTGGAGAATTCCGAGTTCGTCATCCTAGCCTCCCGGAGGGGCCGAACGCCCGGATGCTCAAGCCTAGCAGAGTTTTTGCGGCTTCACTTGGTCAACGTTGCTGACCAAGTTTTCACGCCTCTTGCAAATCGTTGCAGGACGGTGGTCGCTCTTACGACGTTGAATAAATTTCCGGTTAGGGTCACAACGATTGCGCCGCTTCCGCTCCATCCTCAAGACCGGATCAGCAAGCTCACGGGCCGCGACGTGATCTCTGTAGACTTGACCTCTGTAACGAGCTTACGCGGGAGAGATCGATCCTCCGAATAGCGGAATCAAAAAGCCGCCGGGATGCCGGCGGCTTTTTTTCGACGATAGCCGTATTCGGCGGCGATCTCGCCGCGACTGTCTTCTCTGACGCTACGCCGTCGCCTTACTCGGCGGCCTGCTTGCGCGGCGGATCCAGCGCGCCGGAGTCGTGGATTTCGGCCACCTGGTGGTCGCTGAAGCCGAGCACTTCGCGCAGGATCTCGTCGGTGTGCTCGCCGAGCAGCGGCGACCGCTTCACGTCGGCCGGGCTGTCCGAGAGCTTGATCGGGTTTCCGACGGAAAGGTACTTGCCGCGGGTGGGGTGGTCGACCTCGACCACGGTTCCGGTCGCGCGCAGCGACTGGTCTTCGGCCAGTTCCTTCATCGACAGGATCGGGCCGCAGGGGATGTCGAACTCGTTGAGGATCTCCATGGCCTCGAACTTGGTCTTGGTCATGGTCCACTGCTCGATCCGCCCGAAGATCTCGTTCAAGCGCGGCAGGCGGGCCGCCGGCTTGGCGTAGTTCGGGTCGGTCTTCCAGGTCGGCTCGCCGATCACGTCGCAGATCTTCTCCCAGACCGGGGCCTGGGTGATGAAATAGATGTAGGCGTTGGGGTCGGTCTCCCAGCCCTTGCACTTGAGGATGCGACCGGGCTGGCCGCCGCCGGAATCGTTGCCGGCGCGCGGCACGCTGTCGCCGAACGGCACGCCTTCGCCGAACTGGCTGTATTCCTTCAGGGGCCCGTGATCGAGGCGCTGCTGATCGCGCAGCTTGACGCGGCAGAGATTGAGCACGCCGTCCTGCATCGCGGCGGTGACGCGCTGGCCGCGGCCGGTCTGGGTGCGCTGGTAGAGCGCGGTGACGATGCCGAGCGCCAGATGCAGGCCGGTGCCGCTATCGCCGATCTGAGCGCCGGTCACCAGCGGCAGGCCGTCGCGGAAGCCGGTGGTGGAGGCCGCGCCACCGGTGCACTGGGCGACGTTCTCATAGACCTTGCAGTCTTCGTACGGGCCGGGGCCGAACCCCTTGATCGAGGCGACGATCATCTTTGGGTTGATGCTCTGGATCTTCTCCCAGGGGAAGCCCATGCGATCGAGCACGCCGGGGCCGAAATTCTCGACCAGCACGTCGCACTTCTTGATCAGCTCGGTCAGCACCTCCTTGCCCTTCGGGTTCTTGGTGTCGAGCGTGATCGAGCGCTTGTTGTGGTTGAGCATGGTGAAATACAGGCTGTCCACGTTCGGGAGGTCCTGCAGCTGTCCGCGGGTGATGTCGCCGACACCCGGACGCTCGACCTTGACGACGTCGGCGCCGAACCAGGCCAGCAACTGCGTGCAGGTCGGCCCCGACTGAACGTGGGTGAAATCGAGAATACGAACGCCCTCAAGCGCCTTGGTCATGTGTTTCTCTCCGTAACTGAATGGTCATCCCGCGCGAGCGGGCGTTGATGCCGGCGGGTTGCCTTACTTCTTCTTCAGAACGCTCTGCGGGTTGAGGTTGCCGATGCGGCCGCTTTCGGAGCCCGCGGCGGGATCGATCACCGCGTTGATCAGGGTCGGCTTGCCCGAATCCATCGCCGCGTTGACGGCGCGCTTCAGCTCATCGGGGCTCGTCGCGTTGACGCCGACGCCGCCGAAGGCTTCCATCATCTTGTCGTAGCGCGCGCCCTTGACGAACACGGTGGTCGCAGGATCGTCACCGCCCGCATTGACGTCGGTGCCGCGATAGATGCCGTCATTGTTGAAGATCACGACGCAGACCGGCAGGTTGTAGCGGCAGATGGTCTCGACCTCCATGCCGGAAAAGCCGAACGCGCTGTCGCCCTCGATCGCCAGCACCGGCTTGCCGGTCTCGACAGCGGCCGCGATTGCCGTGCCCATGCCGATGCCCATCACGCCCCAGGTGCCGACGTCGAGCCGCTTGCGCGGCTGGTACATGTCGATGACGCCGCGGGCGAGGTCGAGCGTATTGGCGCCTTCATTGACCAGGATCGCGTCGGGACGCTCCTTGATAATGGTGCGCAGCACGCCGAGCGCGCCGTGATAGTCCATCGGCGAGTTGTTGTTCATCAGCCGCGGCGCCATCTTGGCGACGTTGTCCTCGCGCTTCTTCTGCACCGCGCTGGTCCATTCGACCGGCGCCGCCGGCCAGTTCGCTCCCATCGCATCGACGAAGGCGGAGACGACCGAACCGATGTCGCCGACCACGGGCGCCGCGATCTCGACGTTGGAGTCCATCTCCTTCGGCTCGATATCGACCTGGATGAACTTCTTGGGCGCATCGCCCCAGGTCTTGCCCTTGCCATGCGACAGCAGCCAGTTGAGCCGGGCGCCGATCAGCATGACGACGTCGGAGTCCTTCAGCACGGTCGAGCGCGCAGCGCCCGCGCATTGCGGGTGCAGGTCAGGCAGGAGGCCCTTGGCCATGCTCATCGGCAGGAACGGCACGCCGCTCTTCTCGACGAAGGTCTTGATCGCCTCGTCCGCCTGCGCATAGGCGGCGCCTTTGCCGAGGATGATCAGCGGACGTTTTGCGCTCTTCAATACGTCGAGCGCGCGCTTGACCGCCGACGGGGCAGGGAGCTGCGCCGGCGCCGGATCGATCACCTTGACCAGCGAGGCCGCGCCGGCCTGCGCGTTCATCACCTGGCCGAACAGTTTTGCCGGCAGGTCGAGATAGACGCCGCCGGGACGGCCGGACACGGCGGCACGAATCGCCCGCGCGAGGCCGATACCGATGTCCTGGGCGTGCAGCACGC
>NZ_CAFK01000291.1 GCF_000239815.1 Bradyrhizobium sp. STM 3843
CGTCGTCCCGCCATCGCGCTCTTGGATGAGCCGCTGTCGTCGCTGGATGCCAAGCTGCGGTCGGACCTGAGAATCGAGCTGAAGCGCATCCAGCAGGATCTCGGCGCGACCATGCTCTATGTGACCCACGATCAAGTCGAGGCGATGACGCTCGCCAACCGCATCGGCGTGATGGATCAGGGCCGGCTGGTTCAGGTCGGCACTCCGCGCGAGGTCTACGAGGATCCGGCCAATGCCTATGTCGCGACACGGCTCGGCAGCCCCGGCATCAATCTGCTTCCGCGCGCGCTGTTTCCGAACATTGCGACGCCGCCAGAGGCCATCACAATCGGCGCGCGAACCGAGCACATGACCGTGCGCCGCGCGCGTCGCGAAACGGCAGCTGCTTGCGTGAAATGGATCGAGCGGCTCGGCGACCAGAACCATCTGCATATTGATCTTAACAACCATGCCATCGTGAGCCTGGTCGAACCGGATACCGGGTTGAACGTCGGCGATGCCGTGGATATCGAGTTGACTCGGCCGCTCTGCTTCGATCGCGCTGGTGAGCGGGTGAGATAGACCATGGATGATGCTTTCAAACGCAGACTGATCCTGGCAATGACGGAGACCATTGTCTCTCATGCCGAGGAGCTGACCTCACTCGACCAGGCGATCGGAGACGGCGATCACGGCCTCAACATGAAGCGTGGTTTCGAGGCCGTCCTTGCCGACGCGGACAATATCGCGGCCAAACCCTTGCCGGATGGGTTGAAGGCGGTCGGCATGGCGCTGGTGATGAAGGTCGGCGGGGCGTCCGGCCCTCTCTACGGCACGCTCGCGATGGGATTGGGCAAGGCTTTGCCGCCTGACCCGACGGCGGCTGAGGCGGCCGCCGCGCTCGGCCGCGCTATCGACGAGGTGAAGGCGCGTGGCAAATCGGACGCCGGGCAAAAGACGATGCTTGACGTGCTGGTCCCGGTGCAGGCGGCCTTCGCGACCGGCGGCGCGGATCTCACGGACCGGCTTGCGACGGTCGCACGCGAAGCTGCCGACGCGACCGTGCCGATGAAGGCGATCCGCGGCCGCGCCTCCTTCCTCGGCGAGCGCTCGATCGGCCACATGGACCCCGGCGCGCGTTCCGCCAGCCTGCTGGTGCAGGCGGTCTGCAATGTCTTCAACGAGGCCTGAATATGGATCAACGGAACAATGTCGGCATCGTCATCGTCTCGCATTCCGCCAAGGTGGCGGAAGGCGCGGCCGACATGGTGCGACAGATGGTCGGCGACAGGGTGCCGCTCGCAGCCGTCGGCGGCAATGCCGATGGCGGGCTCGGGACCGACGTCGGCGCCATCATGGGCGCCATCGACAGAGCATGGTCGGAGGCTGGGGTAGCCATTCTCGTCGATCTCGGCGGCGCCGAGACCAACAGCGAGATGGCGGTCGAAATGATGCCGGAGGCGCGGCGGGAGCGGATCGTGATCTGCAACGCGCCCTTGGTGGAAGGTGCTGTCATGGCGGCGGCGGAAGCGTCGGGCGGGTCCCCGCTCGACGTGGTGCGCGCTACTGCAGAGGAGCTGATGGGGGGATGAGGGGCGGCCATGAACGCGCAGATCGGAAGGAGGAGCTCGCGATGCAGGAAGTAAAAGCGCATGCGTTGTTGACCAATGAGGTCGGACTGCATGCGCGCCCGTCGGTCAAGCTGACCCAGCTCGCGAAGCGCTTTGCCGCCACGGTGGAAGTCGCGATCCGCGCCGACGGACCATGGACCGATGCCAAGAGCCCGGTGAAGATCATGCGGGTGAAAGCGGCCAAGGGAGAGACGCTGTTCATGCGCGCGAACGGCAGCGATGCCCAGGCGGCCGTCACGGCGCTGGTCGACCTGGTGAACCGCAAATTCGAGGAGGAGTAGCTGCCATGCAGCGGCGACTGGTGGGTCGCGCAGCTTCGAGTGGCCTCGCTGTGGGGCCCGCCCTGCTGTTGCGTGCGCCGGAGACATCGAAGCGCAAGCACGGCACGGTTGCGGAAGAGCGTGCAGCGCTAGCTGATGCGGTCGCAGGCGCCCGCGATGCGGTGGCAAGCTTGGCGTCGGAGCTCGTTGGCGACGCCGCTGATATGATCGCGTTTCAGCTCGCATTGCTGGAGGACGACGCGCTGACCGTATCAGCCTATGCGAAGATCGAGGCCGGCGTTGCTGCCGATGTTGCCTGGCTGTCTGCGATGCAGGAGGAGATCGCAGGTTACGAGACGGCCGAGGACGAATACTTTCGCGCGCGCGCCGCCGATCTCGCCGATATCCGCGATCGGGTGCTGCGTCGTCTGTTTGGCCTTCAGCAGGCCGATCTGCCCGAGGGCGCAATCGTGGTGGCGCGTGACCTGCCACCTTCGACTTTCCTTGGCATTGACTGGTCGCGAGGCGGCGGCATCGCGCTCGGCGACGGCAGTCCGACCAGTCACGTCGCGATGCTGGCACGGAGCAGGGGGGTGCCGATGGTCGTCGGTCTCGGCCGCGAGGTTGAGAAGCTCGCCGGCACGGTGCTGGTTGACGGCGAGATCGGAAGCGTCATGATCGACCCGGATTCAGAAGCCGTTTCAATGGCGCGGGATGCGAGCGAGCGGTTGGCGCGCCGCAAGGCAAGTGCAGTGGAATGGCAATGCGAGCCGGCGGTCACTGTCGACGGCGTTGCGATTGCCGTGCTGGTCAATGTTTCGGGAGCCGCCGACATCGCGGGCTTGCCCGCGGCGGCGTGCGACGGCATCGGCCTTGCGCGCACCGAGTTCCTCACCGCGAACCTGCTCCGCGACGAAGATGCGCAATATCGCACCTATGCCGAACTGGTACGCTGGGCTGAGGGGAGCCCCGTCACCATTCGCACGCTCGATGCTGGCGGCGACAAACCGATTCCAGGCTACACGGTCGATGGCGAGAGCAATCCGTTTCTCGGCTTGCGGGGCCTGCGGCTCTCACTGCGGCACCCGGACATCTTCCGCATCCAGCTGCGTGCGCTGGCGCGTGCCGCAGCGCGGGGGCCGCTGAAGATCATGCTGCCGATGGTCACCCATCCCGCCGAGTTTGAGGCAGCCCACGAGCATCTTCGCGCGGTCTTGGCCGAGCTTGCCGAAAGCAGAGCAGCCTTTGCCGAGCCAAGCTTCGGCATGATGGTCGAGGTGCCGGCTGCTGCCCTGGCTGCGCAGGATTTTGCTGCGGGCTTCTTCTCGATCGGCACCAACGATCTGACGCAATATGCCACCGCGGCCGCGCGGGACGGCGCCGAGGTCGCGGACTATGCCGATGTGCTGCATCCTGGCGTGCTGGCCATGATCGCCCATGTCGTGCGTGCAGGCCGCGATAAGGGCATCGAGGTCTCCGTCTGTGGCGATGCGGCAGGCGATGCGCGCAGCATACCCGCGCTGTTGGCTGTGGGCGTGCGGAGCCTGTCGGTCGCGCCCGGCCTGTTGCCGATGGTCAAGCAGACCATTCGTGAACTCGACCTTGCCAGGCTGACGGAGAGGGCATGAGCGACGCCGAGACTCCGTCCATTCCGGCCAGCCCGCTTGCCGAGTACAAGGCGATCCTGCGTGCCGTGATCGACAGCCGGCCGTCCGGCACGCGGCAACGGCTGGCGGAAGCGATCGGCAAGAACAGAAGCTTCATCTCGCAGATCGTCAATCCGGCCTATCCGACGCCAATTCCCGTCCAGCACCTCGACACGATCTTTCACATCTGCCACTTCGCCCCGCAGGAGCAGCGGGCCTTCCTGGCTGCCTATCGTGCCGCTCATCCCGGCCGGCTCGATGACATCGAGAGCAAGCGGCCGATGCGGCGTCTGGTCGTCGAGCTCCCTGATTTTGGCGATCCGGTCGCCAATGCACATGCGGATCGCATCATCGCAGGCGTTGCACGCGGCATCACGGCACTGATGTCCGCCAATGAAAACGAAGACGACGCTGAACCAGGAGGAAAGTCATGAAGAAGCTGATCAATGCCGTTCCTGACGTGCTCTCCGAGAGCCTCCAGGGATTTGCCGCGGTTCACGGCGATATTCTCAAGCTCGGCGACGACAACAAGTTCGTGTGCCGCAAGACGCTGAAGCCCGGCAAGGTCGGGCTCATCTCGGGCGGCGGCTCCGGGCATGAGCCGCTCCACGCAGGCTTTGTCGGCATGGGCATGCTCGATGCGGCGTGCCCGGGCCAGGTCTTCACGTCGCCGACTCCGGACCAGATGCTCGCGGCGGCGGCCGCGGTCGAAACAGGTGCGGGTTGTCTGTTCGTGGTCAAGAACTACGAAGGCGACGTGATGAATTTCGCGATGGCGGCGGAAATGATGGAGACACCGGTTGCGACCGTGATCACCGACGACGACGTCGCGGTCGAGACCTCGACCTATTCCACCGGTCGGCGCGGTGTCGCCGGTACGCTTGTCGTGGAGAAGGTGCTGGGTGCCGCAGCGGAACAGGGGCGCGATCTCGCCGCGCTGAAGGCGCTTGGCGATGACGTCAACCGGCGCACCCGCTCGATGGGGGTGGCGCTTTCATCCTGCACGGTGCCGGCAGCCGGTAAGCCGACATTCTCGCTCGGTGAGGATGAGATGGAGATGGGCGTCGGCATTCATGGCGAGCCGGGCCGTCGCCGGGTCAAGCTCGCGTCCGCCGACGCCATCGCCGAGGAGATGATGGGCGCGATCCTATCTGATCTTTCGCCGAAGCCCGGCGCGCCTTGCCTGCTGCTCGTCAACGGCTTCGGCGGCACGCCGGCGATGGAGCTCTATGTGATAGCCAATTCGGCGCAACGGATCTTGCAGAGCCGTGGCCTTACCATCGGCCGCGGTCTGGTCGGGTCCTACGTCACGTCGCTCGAGATGGCCGGCTGCTCACTCACCGTGACCATGCTCGACGACGCGACGACCGCACTGTGGGACGCCCCCGTGCACACCGCAGCGCTTCGCTGGGGCTGCTGAAGCTCTGACCTCTGCCGGTCGCCTTCGCGGTTCCGACCTGCTGCAATGCGGCGGCGGCTCGCGCCGCACCATTCAAAATGAGACTGCCTGTCAAGCGTGTCGGCGGGCCGCCCGGTGCGCCGTCGACATCCTGCGCTAGCCTCGCTTCTGAACAGGGGGAGGCGTGCGACCTCTTGCCCTGACGTGAAGAGCAAACAGGGAGGAGTGGAATGGTCAGACGCAGTTCCGTGCTGATTGCGATCGGCACCATCATGCTATCAACGACGGCCTTCGCGCAGCAGCAGAAAATCAAAGTCGGTGTCACTGCCACCCTGGAGGGCACCTACACCGTCCTCGGCGAGGACGGTATCCGCGGCTTCCAGACGGCGCTCAACGTCCTCGGCAAGACTGTCGGCGACAAGGAACTCGAATTCGTCATCGCCTCGACTGACGCAACGCCGGATTCCGCTGTCCGCGCGGTGCGCAAGCTGATCGAGCAGGACAAGGTGCAGATCCTGCTGTCACCGCTGTCGGGCGACGAGGGCATCGCGGTGAAGAATTTCGCTAAGACCCATCCCGAGCTGACCTTCGTCAATGCGGCGTCCGGTGCGCAGGAAACCACTTACGTGGACCCGGCGCCGAATTTTTTCCGCTACAACATGGACGGCGCGCAGTGGCAGGTGGGCCTCGGCAAATACGCCTATGAGACCAAGGGCTACCGCAAGATCGCGACGGTCGGCGAGGACTATTCCTTCATCTATACCCAGGTCTTCGGTCTGGTTCTGGAATTCTGCGGCGCGGGCGGCCAAGTCACGAACCGGCAGTGGGTTCCGCTCGGAACCAAGGACTTCGCTTCCGTCATCGCTGCATTACCCGACGATGTCGACGCGATCTATCTCGGCCTCGGCGGCGCTGACGCGGTCAATTTCCTGAACCAGTACCAGCAGGCCGGCGGCAAGGCGCACCTAATGGGTGGCTCGATCATGATCGATCAGACCATCCTATCCTCGAAGGGGAGCGCAAAGAACGCGCTGATCGGCACCATCGCCGCGAGCGGTCAGGCCGACACCTGGGACGATCCGGGCTGGCAGAAATTCGTCAAGGCCTATCAAGACGCGTTCCCACCCAACAAGCGGTTCCCGAGCCCGTCGCTGCTCGCGACCAACTACTACGATTCGACCATGGCGCTGATCTTGGCCTTGCGCCAGGTCAATGGCGATCTCAGCGACAACCAGGCCAAGCTGAAGGACGCGCTGGCGAAGATCGAGATTGATGCGCCGAACGGCAAGATCAAGCTCGACTCCAATCGTCAGGCGATCGGGACCAATTTCGTCACGGAGGTGGTGGACGACGGCAAGGGTGCGCTGTTCAGCAAGGTCGTGAAGGTCATTCCCAACGTGAACCAGACGCTTGGCTATGATCCGGCGGTGTTTGCAAAGATCGGCCTGCCAAGCCGTACCGTGCCGGAATGCAAGAAGTACTGACCTAATTTTTGCACCTGCGATAAAGGCCGTGCGCGCTTAGCTGCGTGCACGGCTCTTGAATTCTCGCCGCCATTGAGGAACGCTGCGGGTCAACAAAAAAGTCCATCCCCGGGAGGGAGCGCATGAGCAGGGCGCTCGCCGTTTTCCACGGCCGGTTCGGTCGCGCGACGGTGTATCAGTTGAACAAGCCCTTCAACGTGCATGCGCATCGTGAAGGGCACCTGATCTTTCATGTCGGAGGAATGCCGGCGAGCATCGATGTCTGCGACCGCCGCTGGCTGCTCGACGATACTTCGATCGTCGCCGTCAATCCCTGGGAACCGCACAACTTCCTGCCGGCGGATATCGCTGACGGCGCCGTGTTCTTCGTGCTCTATGTCAATTCCGAATGGTTTGCTCCCGACGCCTCGGGTACTTGCGCCCTGCGGTTCGGGCGGACGCATTTCAAACGCACCGCGGCGTTGGAAAAACAGATCAGGCGTGCCGCGGCGCTGGTCTGTGGCGCGCCGTCCCTGAGCACGCTGGACTGTGAGCTCAGGCACCTGATCGACATCTGCCATGACGAGAGTTGGCAGAGCTGTGACGCCGAGGAGGGACGCGGTGCGGCGGGGGTGACCGATTTTCGCGTCCGCAAGTCGATCAGGCTGATGTCGGAAAGCCCGGGGGCGGAGATCGAGCTCGATACGATTGCGCGCGAAGCGGGGCTCTCGCGGCCGCATTTCTATCGGTTGTTCCGGAACCAGACGGGCGTGACACCGAACCTTTATCTGAACACGTTGATCATGGAGCAGGCGCTTGACGCGCTGGTCACCACGGAAGCTCCGATCGTCGATATCAGCTTCGACCTCGGCTTTTCATCGCAAAGCGGTTTTACGCGGTTCTTCGCCGCCAATGTCGGGATGGCACCGACCGATTATCGCCGTGCAGCAAAAGTGCTGCGGGCATAACGCATCCGCAAAACGCGAAAAGAGACTGACAATCAAATCAGTCGGCTACGCGGTGGTTAGGCTGCGCAAAAACGTGGCGCGTCAATACGCGGCGTGCCGGGAGGACCTCATGCAATGGGCCATCGCCACGGCCGCTGATCGGCCATGACAGCTTCTCGCTTCATCGAGCGTCATCCGGTATGGGCGCTGATCGTTTTGGTCGCCGCCGCATTGCTGCTCTGGCTCTTGCTTGCGGTCTGGCCGCCCGGACTTGAAGAGGCGATCGGGAGGAAGAGGGTCTTCCTCAATGCGATCTTCAACGGCATCACGCTTGGTGGTCTGTACTTCCTGGTCGCGAGCGGCTTCACCTTGATTTTCGGCCTGATGCGCAATGTCAATCTGGCACACGGCTCGCTGTATCTGTTCGGCGGCTATGTCGGTTATGGCATCAGCACCGCTACCGGTTCCTGGTTGCTCGGCTTTATCGGCGCCTTCGTCCTGGTTGCGCTGGTCGGGATCATCCTGCAGATCGTGGTGTTTCGCCGCATGGAGGGCCAGGATCTGCGGCAGACCATGGTGACCATCGGGCTCTCGATCGTATTTGCCGACCTGATGCTGTGGGCCTTCGGCGGTGACTTCTATCAGATCGCGACGCCGCAATGGCTGATCGGCCCGGTGCAGATGCCGTTCGTGACCGCGGTTAAATCGTCCGGCGAAGCCGTCTATCTGCAATATCCGCTGGTGCGGCTCGTGATCTTCGCTGCATCGGTCGTGATCGGCGTCCTGATGTGGCTTGCGCTGAACCGCACCCGCGTCGGGCTGATGGTGCGCGCAGGGGTCGACGATCGCGACATTCTTGCCGCGACGGGGATTCCGATCCAGCTTGTCTTCGTGTTCGTCTTTGCGCTCGGCGCCGGGCTCGCCGGCATCGCCGGCGTGGTCGGCGGCACGTTTCAGTCGATCTCGCCCGGCGAGGACACGCGTTTCCTGCTCGCCTCGCTGGTGGTCGTGATCGTCGGCGGCATGGGCTCGATTCCCGGAGCTGCGCTAGGAGCCGTCATCATCGGCCTCGCCGAGCAACTCGGCTCCGTCTACATCCCGACCTATGCGATCGTGGTGACGTTCCTGATCATGGTCGTGGTGCTGGCGCTGCGGCCGCAAGGCCTGGTCGCGAGGCGCTGAGATGTCGTTGGCGGAGCGCACCCATCTTCACGCCAAGCCGCCGGCAAGTGCAGCGCTGACGCCGGACGCGTCGGCCTGGTCGATTGCGCAGAACCCGGCGCCCTGGGCGGTCGCCGTGATCCTCCTGATCATGCCGCTGCTCGCCAACGGCTTCTTCCTGATCGAGATCTTCGGCACCACGCTGATTCTAGGAACAGTCGCGCTCAGCCTGATGTTCCTCGCCGGCTATGGCGGCATGGTCAGCCTGATGCAGCTCACCATCGCCGGCTTTGCCGGCTACATGGTCGCGGTGCTCGGCGTCAGCGGCAGTGCCAAGATCAGCCTCGGCTGGCCGTGGTGGCTGGCGACGCCGATGGCGTTGGCACTGGCGACGGGGTTCGGCACACTCGGTGGCGCGCTCGCGGTGCGCACCGAGGGCATCTACACGATCATGATCACGCTCGCGATCGGCGCCGCCTTCTATTATTTCACGAACCAGAACTGGGCCATCTTCAACGGCCATACCGGCCTCAATACAATTGCGACCCCGCAGTTCTGGGGCGTCGACTGGCGCGCCGATATTCCGTTCTATTATGTGACCCTCGGAGTCGCCGCGCTCTGCTATTTCGCGGTCGTGTATGTTTCACGGGCGCCCTTCGGCCTGGCGCTGCAGGGCGTCCGCGACAATCCGCGCCGCATGGCCGCGCTCGGTTTCCATGTCAATGCGCATCGGATTGCGGCCTATGCTCTCGCCTCGCTGATCGCTGGGCTCGGCGGCGTGCTGCAGGTCTGGAACTACAGGCAGATCTCGCCAGGCTCGGTCGCGGTCGAGCGCTGCATCGACATCCTGATCATCGCTGTGGTCGGCGGCATCACACGCCCGGTCGGCGCCTTCATCGGTGCCTTCATCTTCGTGATCCTGCGCACCTTCGCGCTTGATGTGCTGGTTCAGCTCGGATTGGACGGCAATCGTTTTCGCCTCCTGATCGGGCTCGGCTTTCTTGCCGTTGTGTTCTGGTCATCTGACGGCGTTGTAGGCCTGTGGGAGCATTGGCGCCGGCGCAGCGCGCCAAGCTCCTATCGCGGAGGCGCCCACCATGGCTAGCGTCGCGCCGCGTCTCTCTGCGATCGGTTCCGGTGCCGCGCTAGAGCTGCGCGGTGTCACGCGCATGTTCGGCGCGCTGGCGGCGCTGACCGACATCACGATCACGGTGCGGCCGGGCGAGCGCCGCGCGGTGCTCGGCTCCAACGGTGCCGGCAAAACCACGCTGTTCAACTGCGTGACCGGCGATTTCCTGCCGACGTCGGGGACGATCCGCTTCTTCGGCGAGGACATCACCCGTTTCCCGCCTTACGAGCGCATCCGGCGCGGTCTGCGGCGCACCTATCAGATTTCGGCGCTGTTTCCCGGCCTCACGGTGCAGGACAACGTCTATCTCGCCTGTCGCGGTGTCTCGCGCGGACGTTTTTCGCTGCTGCGCCCCGGTGCCAATGACGCGCTGATGCACGCGGCGGAGACGCTGATCCAGGCCGTGTATCTGACACCGGCGAGGGATCAGCGCGTGTCCGAACTCGCCCATGGTCAGCAGCGCCAGCTCGAGATCGCGCTCGCGCTGGCCGGTGCGCCGCGTTTCATCCTGTTCGATGAGCCCGCCGCCGGCCTGTCACCGACCGAACGGCGCGAGCTGATCGAGATCTTGACCTCGCTGCCGAGCCATATCGGCTACATCATCATCGAGCACGACATGGATGTCGCGCTGCGCGTCGTCGAAAGCGTCACGATGATGCACAACGGGCGCGTGTTCAAGGAGGGCCTGCCGGAAGAGATCCAGTCCGACCCCGAGGTTCAGGAGCTTTATCTCGGAGGCGGCCATGAGTGATCTGCGCCGTGCGCCAGCCGCGCTCGAGGTCAGGGGCCTCGATGTCTACTATGGTCATTCGCACGCGCTGCAGGGCGTCGATCTGACGCTCGACTCCGGCGTGTTCTCGGTGGTCGGCCGTAACGGCATGGGCAAGACCACGCTGTGCAAGACCATCATGGGCTTGCTCGCGCCGAGCGGCGGTTCGGTCCGGGTGCGCGGGCAGGATATCACCCGGCAGAGTCCAGCTGCGATCGCGCGGCTCGGCGTCGGCTATGTCCCGCAGGGGCGACGGCTCTGGCGCTCGCTCACGGTCGACGAGCACCTGCGGTTGACATCCGGCATTCGCCAGGGGCCCTGGACCATCGAGCGTATCTACGACACCTTCCCGCGGCTGGCCGAGCGCAAGACCAATGGCGGCGGCCAGCTCTCCGGCGGCGAGCAGCAGATGCTTGCGATCGGCCGCGCGCTGCTCACCAACCCGCATCTTCTGATCATGGACGAGCCCACCGAGGGCCTCGCGCCGGTCATCGTTGCGCAGGTCGAGGAGATGCTGGTCCGGCTCGGCGAGGAGGGCGAGATCTCGGTGCTGGTGATCGAGCAGAATATCGGAGTCGCCACCGCGATCTCGAAGAGCGTCGCCATCATGGTCAATGGCCGGATCAACCGGATCATCGATTCCGTCCGGCTGGCCGCCGACCGCGATCTGCAGCAGCGGCTGCTCGGCGTCGGCGTTCACGCCGAGGCCGACATTGAGATCGATGCGCCGGCCGCGGAGACGGCTGCCGCTCCGCCGCGTCCGCGCGGCAGCGCGCCGATCCGGATCTATATCTCCAATCCGGTGCCGCCGACGCGCTGGTCGCAGCCGGTACCGATCGCACGGATCGAGGCGTCTGCGCGGATGGTCTCGACCGGCGTCACGCGGCTGGAGGCGCCCTCGACGCGGCAAGTTGAAGCGCGCCGCAGCCAACAGCCGTCGGGACCTCCCGTCGTGCTCGTGGCCGGCACGCTCGACACCAAAGGGGCGGAGCTACGCTTCATCCGCGACATCATTGCCGCGAGCGGGTTGCGGACGCGGCTCGTCGATGTCTCGACCAGCGGAAAGGCCCAGACCTGCGACGTGTCCGCGCAGGAGATCGCGCTCAATCACGTACGCGGCGGCGCAGCTGTATTCGGCAGCGATCGCGGGACGTCGGTCACTGCGATGGCGGAGGCCTTCGCCAATTGGATCCGCCGTCAGGACAATCTCGCCGGCATCATTTCGGCCGGCGGCTCGGGCGGCGCCTCGCTGGTCGCGCCCGCGATGCGCAGCCTTTCCGTCGGCGTGCCAAAGCTGATCATCTCCTCTGTCGCCTCGGGCGATGTCGGACCCTATGTCGGCCCTGCCGACATCACCATGATGTATTCGGTCACCGACGTGCAGGGGCTCAATTCGATCTCGCGTGCGGTGCTCGCCAATGGCGCCAACGCGCTGGTCGGCATGGTCAAGGCACGGCTGGGACGCGCGCGCCGACGAAGCGCGCCGGACATCGTCAAATCTGCCGGCGATCGGCATCACCATGTTCGGTGTGACGACGCCGGCCGTGCAGAAGATCACGGCCGATCTGCGCGACGAATTCGAATGTCTGGTCTTTCATGCCACCGGCACTGGCGGACAGTCGATGGAGAAGCTGGTCGATTCGAACCTGCTCGCCGGCGTGATCGATCTGACTACGACCGAAGTCTGCGACCTCCTGATGGGCGGCGTGTTTCCCGCCACCGAAGATCGCTTCGGCGCCATCATCCGCAGCCGCATTCCGTACATCGGCTCGGTCGGCGCGCTCGACATGGTCAATTTCGGCAAGCCGGAGACGATTCCGGAGCGCTATCGCCAGCGCAAATTCCACATCCACAACCCGCAGGTGACCTTGATGCGCACGACCGCCGAGGAGAACGCGCGCATGGGACGCTGGATCGGCGAGCGGCTGAACCGCATGGATGGGCCGGTGCGCTTCTTCCTGCCCGAGGGCGGCGTGTCGGCGCTGGATGCGCCGGGACAGCCGTTCTGGGACCCCGAGGCCGACGCAGCGCTGTTTCGCGCGCTCGAACAGACCGTGCGCGCGACCGGCAACCGTCAGCTCATTCGCATCAGGCGCAACGTCAACGAGCCGGAATTTACATCCGCGATCGTGAGCACGTTGCGCAACCTGGTTGGCCGCGCAGGGGCGCGCCGGAGAGTGGCGAGGTAAGCGATGGCCCGGTTTGAGCGAGCGGCACTGTTGAAGAAGTTTCGTGCCATGGCGGCCAAGGGCGTGCCGATCGTCGGCGGCGGCGCCGGCACGGGTCTGTCGGCGAAATGCGAGGAGGCGGGCGGCGTCGACCTGATCGTAATCTACAATTCGGGCCGTTATCGCATGGCCGGCCGCGGCTCGCTCGCAGGCCTGATGGCCTATGGCGACGCCAATGCGATCGTCGTCGAAATGGCGGGCGAGGTGCTGCCGGTCGTGACCCGCACGCCGGTGCT
This sequence comes from Bradyrhizobium sp. STM 3843, assembly GCF_000239815.1. Classification (GTDB taxonomy): domain Bacteria; phylum Pseudomonadota; class Alphaproteobacteria; order Rhizobiales; family Xanthobacteraceae; genus Bradyrhizobium. The sequence continues at coordinate 12,849 of NZ_CAFK01000291.1, forward strand.
CGCGGGCGTCAACGGCACCGATCCGTTCCGCGACATGGATGTCTTTCTCGATCAGCTGAAGGCGCTCGGGTTCGCCGGCGTGCAGAATTTCCCGACCGTCGGCCTGATCGACGGCGTCTTCCGCGCCAACCTCGAAGAAACCGGCATGTCCTACGCGCTGGAGATCGAGATGATCGCCAAGGCGCGCGAGAAGGATCTGCTGACCACGCCCTATGTGTTCAGCGAGGCGGAGGCGGCGGCGATGGCGATTGCGGGCGCCGACATCATCGTCTGCCATCTCGGCCTGACCACCGGTGGTGCGATCGGCGCGCAGACGGCGCTCAAGCTGGAAGACTGTCCGGCGCGGATCGATGCCTGGGCTGCAGCGGCGCTCAGCGTCAATCCGGATGTGCTGGTGCTCGCGCATGGTGGCCCGATCGCCGAGCCGGCCGACGCCGATTTCATCATGAAACACACGCGCAAATGCCACGGGTTCTACGGCGCTTCGTCGATGGAGCGGCTGCCGGTGGAGCGGGCGCTGACGGAGCAGGTTCGCCGATTCAAGGCGATCGGAGCCCGCTAAAGGTCAAAGGAGGAACGAGATGTCCGGGAATCTGATCGGCGAACTGATCCTCTGGCTGATTGTCGCGATCATTGCGATCGCCATCATCGTCTACATCGTGAACTGGCTTTATCATCGCTCCTCCAAGGAGGTCTCCTTCGTCCGTACCGGCTTCCTCGGCGAGCGCGTCGTGATCAATGGCGGCGCCTTCGTGCTGCCGTTCATTCACGACACCACGCCGGTCAACATGAACGTGCTGCCGATCGGCATCACGCGCGCCAGACAGGATGCCGTGATCACGCGCGACCGCATGCGGGTCGACATCGAGGCTGATTTCTACGTGCGGGTGCAGCCGACGCGCGAGGCGGTCGCGATCGCGGCGGCGACATTGGGCCGCCGCACAATGGAGCCGGAGCAGCTCTCCGCGCTGTTGTCAGGCAAGTTCATCTCGGCCATCCGCTCGGTGGCGGCCGAGATGACCATGGAGCAGATGCACGAGCAGCGCGGCGAATATGTCGTACGCGTCAAGGGGGCGGCTGCGGAAGCGCTGGCACAGAACGGCCTCGAGCTGGAATCGGTTGCGATCACCGACCTCGACCAGACCGATCTCGAATATTTCAATCCATCGAACCGCTTCGATGCGCAGGGCCTGACGAGCCTGATGGAAGAGATCGAGGCCAAGCGCAAGCTGCGCAACGACATCGAGCAGGACTCGATGATCCGCATCCGTACCCGCAATCTTGAAGCCGAGCGGCAGGCGCTGGATATCGAGCGCGAGAGCGAGACCGCGCGGCTGGAGCAGGAGCGCGACATCGAGATGCGTCGCGCGCTGCAACGCACGGAAGTCGCGCGCGAGCGCGCACTGCGCGAGACCGAGGCCGAGCAGGCGCAGATCCTGGCGCGCGAAGCGATCGAGAAGTCGCGGATCGCCAATGATCAGGCCATCACCGAGGCGCGTATTGCCTCCGAGCGCGAGACCCGGCACCAGGAGATCGAGCGCATGCGCGCGGTCGAGGAGCGGGAGCTCACGGCGCGGGAGGAGATCGAGAAGGCCCGGATCGCCAACCAGCGCGCAATCGATATGGCGCGGATCGCCTCGGAACGCGAGGTGCGCCAGCGCGAGATCGAGCGGACCCGCACGGTCGAGGAGGCGGAGATCACGGCACGTGAGGCGGTCGAGAAGGCCCGGATCCAGCAGGATCGGATCGTCACCGACGCACGCATCGCCAATGAAGAGGAGACGCGGCGGCGGGAGATCGAGCGCACCCGCTCCGTGGAAGAGGCGGAGATCGCCGCGCGCGAAGCGACCGAGAAGGCGCGGATCGCGCAGACCATGATAGTTAACGTCGAGCGCATTGCCTCCGACGAGCGTACCCGCGCGCTGGAGATTGCGCAGGTGCGCAGCATTCAGGAGGCCGAGATCGAGGCGCAGAAGGCGGTGGAAGCTGCCCGCATCGCGCGCGAGCGGACCTTGGCCGCGGAGCGGATCGGCTCTGAACACGCCACCCGCAAGCTCGAGATCGAGCGCAACCAGGCACTCGATGTGGCCGGCATTGCGGCACGCGAAGCAACGGAAGCAAGCCGGATCGCCCAGGAGGAGCGGGTCCGCGCGTTGGAAATCGCACGCCACCGCGCGATCGAGGAGGCCGATATCGCCTCGCGCGAGGCCATCGAAGCCGCGCGTATTTCCCAGGAGAAGGCGGTTGCCGCCGAACGCATCCAGGCCGAGCGGGAGACGCGGAGTCTCGAGATCGCGCGGACCGAGGCGATCGAAGCCGCCGAGCTCAAGCGCCGCGAGGCGGTCGAGCGGCGCCGTATCGACGTCGAGCTGGCGCTGGAAGCCGAGCGGATTGCGTCGTCGAGGACGCGTGAGGTGCTCAACATCGACCAGAAGAAGGCGATCGAGCTCGCCGACGAGGTGCGCGTGATCGAGCTCGCGGCCAAGCGCTCCGAGCGCATCGATGCCGATCGCCAGGTCAAGGAGGCCGAGATCAAGGCGCGCAAGGAGGTCGAGACCGCCGATGTCTCGCGCGAGCAGGCCCTCGAAGCCGCACGGCTTGAACGGCGCCGCTCCATCGAGCAGCTCGAGATCGGCCGCGTCCAGGCGCTGCAGGAAGCCGAGATCGCCTCACGCGAGGAGGTCGAGCGCGCGCGCATCGCCTCCGACCGTGGCCTCGACGAAGCGCGGATTGGGCGCGAGCGCGAGTTGCGCAAGCTCGAAGTGGTCAGGGAAAAGGACGTCGAGACCGCCCTGATGGAGAAGGCCATCGCCCTGCATCAGAAATCGCTGGAGGAATCGGCGGCGCGCGCCGCGGCTGAGGAGGCGCGGATGCGCGCGACCGAGGCGGCCGAACGTGTCGTCACCGCCCGCGAGAGCGAGATCGCCAAGCGCCGCAAGACGGTCGAGGTGCTGCTCGCCGAGAAGCAGGCGGAGGAAACCCGGATCGCAGCGGAAGCCGAGCGCGTGCGCGCGGCGGTCGAGGCGGAAGCCCAGCGCATGCTCAACGAGGCCGAGAACGTGCTGACCGATCAGGCGCGCTACTCGCTGTTCCGCCGCAAGCTGCTCGATCGCATCGAGGGCATCGTGCGCGAGAGTGTCAAGCCGATGGAGAAGATCGAAGGCATCCGCATTCTCCAGGTCGACGGTCTCAACGGCAACGGCGCCGTGAACGGAGGAGGTCGCAGCGCTACCGACGAAGTGATTGACTCAGCTTTGCGGTATCGGGTGCAGGCGCCGCTGATCGACTCTATTCTTTCCGACATCGGGGTCGAAGGTGGCAGCCTCGCCAAGATGCCGGGCCTGATCCGTGAAGCCCGCGATATGCAGGGAATCAAGGACGCGGCGCGCAAGTCGGGAGAGGCCAAGGCTGCCGCGCCCGGCTCCGGTGGCGATCCCGCGGCCGAGCGCGGGCCAAAGAAGAAGGTCTGATAAAGGATGGCACGAGTCTATGTTTCGACCGTCGTCAACGCGCGCAACGATCGCGTCTGGGCGCGCGTGCGCGACTTCAACGGTCTGCCGAACTGGCATCCGGCGATCGCGGAGAGCCGGATCGAAGGCGGAGAGCCGGCGGACAAAATCGGCTGCGTCAGGGATTTTCGCCTGCGCAATGGCGATCGCATCCGGGAGAGACTGCTCGGCCTGTCCGACTACGACATGTTCTGCACCTATTCGATCCTGGAATCCCCGATGGGGGTCGAGAACTACGTCGCGACGCTGCGGCTGACGCCGGTGACCGACGGCGACCACACATTCCTGGAGTGGACGGCCGAGTTCGACTGCGCGCCGGAGCGCGAGTCCGAACTCATCGGCAATATCGGGGGCGGCGTGTTCCAGGGCGGCTTCGATGCCTTGAAGCGGGCATTTGGAGGCTGACCATGCCGCACGTGGTCAAGAGCACCATCCTCGATGCGCCGACCGGAGCGGTCTGGGAGATGCTGCGCGATTTCAACGGGCACGACCGCTGGCATCCGGCGGTCGCGACCTCGACGATCGAGCGTGCGCAGGCCTCCGACAAGATCGGCTGCGTGAGGCGCTTCAAGCTGAAGGACGGCTCGGAGCTGCGCGAGCAATTGCTCGCGCTGTCCGATCTCGAGCAGACCTTCAGTTACTGCCTGCTCGATACGCCGATCCCGATGTTCAACTATGTCGCTCATGTCCGTTTGCTCCCGGTCACCGATGGCGACCGTACCTTCTGGCATTGGGAATCGCGCTTCACCACCCGGCCCGAGGACGCGGCCTCAATCACGAAGATGGTGGCAGAGGACATCTACCAGGGCGGTTTCGACGCCATTAGGCGGCACTTGAAGAGGACAGCATGAGCCCGGAGGCATGCCAATGCCGGTGACGGTGAAGACATTCGCGAGCACGAGCGAAGTGGCCGCGGCGCTGTCGTCGGATCGCAGCGCGCGCTATCTCGGCGGCGGCACGCTGGTGATGCGGGCGCTCAACGAGGGCGATATCTCGATTGCGACCATCGTGCGAGCCGCGGACACGACGCTGACACGAATCGACGCGTCAAGTTCGCGGGTCGTGATTGGCGCGGGCGTGACCTTCGCGCGCATCCTGGCCGAACGCGATCTCGCCTTCCTGCATGCGCCGGCGCGATCGATCGGCGGCCCCGCCGTGCGCAACATGGGCACGGTCGGCGGCAACCTGTTTGCCCCGGTCCCCTATGGCGATTTCACGGTGGCGCTGCTGGCCCTCGATGCGGTCGTCTCGGTGCATGGCGGGCTGGGTGTGCGCGACATCGCCATCGAGGAATTTCTGCAGTCGCGCGAGCGACACGGCGGCACGCTCGTGCTCTCCGTGTCCTGTGCACGGCCGGCCAGCGCGGATGCGTTCCGCTATCGCAAGATCGCCCGGATCAAGCCGAAAGGCGGATCGATCATCACGCTCGCCGCGCATCTGCCATCCGGTGGCGGCCGGATCAACGGCGCGCGGATCGCGCTCGGCTCGATGGCGCCGGTGCCGATCCGCGCGAAAGCAGCCGAACGCGCACTCGACGGTCGGTCGCTCGATGGCACAGCGATCAGCGCGGCCGCGGCGGCCGTCACCGAAGGAATATCGCCCGCCGACAACGCGCTTGCCAGCGGCTGGTATCGCCGTGAGATCGCAGGCGTGCATCTGCGGCGGCTGTTGTCGGGACAGGAGTAGGGACATGGCGAAGACCGCACTGCAATTCCGACATAACGGCCGCGACGTCGCGATCTTCGTCGATGGCGGCGTCAATCTGCTGTTGGCCTTGCGCGAACTGATCGGCGACATGACGCCCAAATTCGGTTGCGGGCAGGGTGGTTGCGGCGCCTGCTCGGTGCTGATCGATGGCGAATTACATCTGTCCTGCCTGACGCTTGCCGAAACTGTTGCGGGGCGCTCGGTCGAGACGCTCGAAAGCATGAAGGACGGCCCGAACCTGCATCCGCTGCAGAGGGCGTTTGCTGACAATTTCGCGGCGCAATGCGGCTATTGCACGCCGGGCATGCTGATGGCGGCGAAGGCGCTGCTCGATCGCAACCCGCAACCGAGCCGCGCCGAGGTAGTCGAGGCGATTTCCGGCAACATCTGCCGCTGCACCGGTTACGAGCCGATCATCAATGCCGTGCTGGCCGCGTCAGCATCACGCGCCCGCGCCTGAAGGAACGAGCCATGCTGGAACTGCGCAAGGACATCTTCGCCGACGAGCGCGACGACAACTTGAAGGAAATCGGCAAGGGCACGCAGCGCCAGGATATGCTGGGCCATGTCACGGGCACCTCGACCTATTTCGACGATCACAAGCTGCAGGGCATGCTGCATCTGAAGGTGCTGCGCAGCGCCCATCCACATGCGCGGCTGCGCCGCATCGATACCTCGGAAGCCGACCGCGCACCGGGCGTGCGGCGGATCATCCGCGGCAGCGACGTGCCGCGCAATCTCAACACGCTGCTCAGCCTGATCAATTTCGGCAAGGACGACGAGCCTACGCTCGCCGTCGACAAGGTGCGCTACAAGGGCGAGCCGATTGTCGCGGTGGTGGCTGACAGCCCGCTCGAAGCCTTTGAAGCAATAGCAAAAATCCGCGTCGACTACGAGCCCTTGCCGGCGGTGTTCGATGTCGAAGAGGCGCTCAAGCCCGGCGCCCCCGTCGTCAACGAGACCTATCCGAAGAACACCTTCACGTATCACGAGCGCTACGATCACCAGAAGCTGCGCTTCGGTGACGTCGAGCGCGGCTTCGCCGAATCCGATCACGTGCTCGAGCAGCGCTATCAGATGTCGCCGATCGAACATGCGCCGACTGAGACCAACGGCTCGATCGCCGCGCCCGACACCAACGGCCGCTATGTCGTCTATACGTCGACGCAAGCGCTTTTCTTCTCACTCGACACCTGCGCCAAGATTCTCGATGTGCCGTCGAACACCTTTCATTTCATCGGCGGCACCGTCGGCGGCGGGTTCGGCGGCAAGGTCGATACGCTGACCGAGCCGCTCGCGATCCTGGGCGCAATGCTGACCGGCCGTCCGGTGCGCTATGTGCTGGGGCGGGAGGAAGAGATGCAATATGGCCCGCCGCGCGGCGCGGAGCGCATCTTCATCAAGGATGGCGTCAAGCGCGATGGCCGCATCGTCGCGCGCAAGATCACGGCCTATTTCGACAGCGGCGCCTATACGCGGCTGTCGAGCTATGCGGTCGTCAAATGCGCGGCGCATCTGCCGGGGCCCTATACGATCCCCAACGTTTACGGCGACATCTACTGCGTCTTCACCAACCGTACGCCGGCCACCGCCATGCGCGGCTTTGGCGTCACCGGCATGGACTTCGCGATCGAATGTCAGATGGACAAGCTCGCGCACCTCGTCGGCATCGATCCGATGGAGTTCCGGATCATCAATGCCTATCGCGACGGCGACATGAAGGCCCATCGCCGTGAGGCCAAGAACACCGCTTTGATCGAATGCGTGCAGGTCGCCGCCGACAAGGCCAAGTGGCCGTTGCGCGAGGAATTCAAGCGGATGTCCTCGCGCAAGGAGGGCGGTGGGGCCAGGGCGGAGATTCCGCCGACGCCGCGCGAGCCTGTGGCTTCGCGGCCCGCGCCGGCGCAGCAGCGCACCAGTTACGATCGCGGCATTGCGATGCCTGCTTCCGAGCAGCGGCCGGTCGCACCGCCGCCTCCACCGGCGCCGCCATCACCGCCGGCGGCGCCATCCCATGGCGCCACCCGTTTCTCCTCCGTCTTCGGCACCAGGAGGCGCTGACATGACCAGGCATCATGGACGCGGCATTGCCTCGATCAACTACCCAATCGGCATGAACCTCGGCGGCGATCCCAGCCAGGCGCTGGTGCATTCCAATCCCAGCGGCAAGTTCACGGTGGCGCTGTCGTCGATCGATCTCGGCCAGGGCATGAAGTCGGTGACGCGGCAGATCTGCGCCGAGACGCTCGGCGTCCCGGTCGAGGACGTCTATGTCGACACCGCGGATTCCGACACCGGGCCGCATTGCATGGGCTCGTTCGCTTCGCGCGGCACCCATCGTGTCGGCAATGCGGTGATGGCTGCGGCGCGCGAGGCGCGCGGCGTGATGATGGAGGCGGCGGCCGAGGAGCTCGAGGTCAACGCCGCCGATCTCGAGACCGACGGCCGTGGCAACATCCACGTTAAGGGCGCGCCGCACCGCTCGATCTCGACCAAGGACGTGGCGATCGCGGCGCAGTTCAAGCAGGGCCGCACCATCTCGGGCCGCGGCATCTTCCTGGTGCCGCTGTCGGATGTCGACCCTGAGACCGGCGAGATGTCGCCGGCGACTTGCTACGCCCATGCCTGCCTGGTTGCGGAAGTGGAGGTCGATGACGAGACCGGCGAGGTCAGCATGGTCAGGATGGACAGCGCCTATGAGCTGGGACGAGCGCTCAACCCGCGGCTCGTTGAGCAGCAGCTGGTCGGCGGCGCCTGGATGGGCGTCAGCCATGCGCTCTATGAAACGACGGAGCCTTACTATCCGAACCCCGCCCATGGCCCGCGCGATTTCGTCGACTATCTGATGCCGGGGCCGGGCAATATCTGCCCCCACGACATCGCGGTGTTGGAGCGCCCTGCCGCGGATGGCCCGTTCGGCGCGAAAGGGCCGGGCGAGATGTGCGCCAACCCGGTGCTGCCCGCGGTGGCCAACGCCATTTTCAACGCGGTCGGCGTCCGGATCGATGAGTTGCCGATCACGCCGGAAAAGGTGCTGCGCGCGATCAAGGCCCAAGGCGGCGCGCGGCCGCAGCCAAGGCGGTGATAGTCGATGGCGGTTCGCGGCAACATCGTCGGCATCGACAGCCCGGAGGCGCTGGAGCGGGCGCTACGCGCCGCGTACTACTTGGCCGATGAGGGCCTCGCGACCGCGGCCTATCTTGCGCTCGCGCTGGGCAAGCCACTGCTGCTGGAAGGCGCGCCCGGCGTCGGCAAGACCGAAGCCGCGAAGGCGATTGCCGCCGTGCTCGCCCGCCGGCTGATCCGGTTGCAATGCTATGAGGGCATCGACGCCTCCGCTGCGCTCTACGAATGGAACTATCCGCGCCAGATGCTGGCGATCCGGCAGGCGGGCGAGCAGTCGATCGACATCTATGGCGAGACCTTCCTGATCGAGCGCCCGATGCTCGCGAACCTGCGCGCGCCGGATTCAACCGTGCTGCTGATCGACGAGATCGATCGCGCCGACCAGGAGTTCGAGGCCTTCCTGCTGGAATTCCTGTCCGATTTCCAGATCTCGATTCCCGAGCGCGGCACGGTGCGCGCGGCCGAACGGCCAGTCGTGATCCTGACTTCGAACCGCACCCGCGATCTGCATGAGGCGCTGCGCCGCCGCTGCGTCTATCATTGGATCGACTATCCGACCGCCGAACGCGAGGCCCGCATCATCATGCTGCGAGCTTCCAGCGTCGCCGAGGCCACCGCGCGCGCGGTCGTGGCCGCGGTCGGCAGGCTCCGGCGCGAGCCGCTGTCGAAAGCGCCCGGCATCGCCGAAGCTGTCGATTGGGCGGAGGCTGCGACTTTGCTGCACAAGGGCGGCGCGCGCTGGCCGGACGCGTTCAAGCGTTCGATCGGCGTCGCGCTCAAGGACGAGGAGGATCTCAGCTTCATCTCGCCGCGGCTCGACGCGCTGATTGCGGAGGCTGTGGCGTGAGCGAGATCGTCAAGCTGCCGCGTGCTGCACGTGTGTTGGTGGAGTTCGCGAGCCTGCTCCGCATCAACGGATTTGCGGTCGCGCCGGAGCAGACCATGGCCTTCTTGTCGGCCATCGAACTGCTCGGACCGCGCAGCCTCGACGATATCTATCTCGCCGGCCTTGCGATCTTGGCGCCGCCGCCCGAGCGGCGTGTCACCTATGATCGCCTGTTCGATCTGCATTTCCGTGGGCGCGAGCCACTGGAAGGCGCAGGTTCGGAGGACGAGGAGGTGGTGCGGCTACAGGAGGAGGGACGGGGAGAAGACGAGACGCCGCTCGCCGATGAAGCCAATGAATCCGGGCTGGTCGCTGCCCGCACCGAGGCGCTTGTTGCCCGCCGCTTCGAGGAGCGCTCGACCGGCGACGCGCTGCGTCGCTTCGCGCGCGAGGCACCGAGCCGGCTGCCGCGCCGACGCGGTCATCGACGGATACGCGCGCGGCGCGGTCCGTTTGCCGATCTGCGCCGCACCTTGCGGGACAGCGTGCGCAGCGATGGCGAGGTCTTCAAGCTGGGCCGGCTGAAGCGCCGGCCACGGCCGCGCAAGGTGCTGCTGCTGATCGATGTCTCCGGTTCGATGAAGACGCGTACCGAGGACAACATGACGCTCGCGCATGCGCTGGTTCAGGCCGCACCGCATGTCGAGGTCTTCACCTTCGGCACAAGGCTGACGCGGGTGACGCGGCCGCTACGCCTGAAGCGGCGTGAGCAGGCGCTTAACGCCGCCGCGCATCTGGTCAGTGATTGGGACGGAGGCACGCGGATCGGCGATGCGCTGCAGGCGTTCCTCGCCGTGCCGCGCTTCGCCGGCTATGCGAGGGGCGCCGCGGTCATCGTGATCTCAGATGGACTGGAGCGCGGCGATGTCGCGGCGCTCCGCGACGCCGTGGCAAAGCTGGCGCGCCGCGCCTGGCGCTTGAGCTGGCTGACGCCGCTCGCAACGGCGCCCGGCTTCAGGCCGCAGACCGAGGCGCTGATCGCAATCCGGCGCTTCGTCGATGACCTCGACAGCGGCGGTTCGACCTCTGACATCGTCGCGCATGTGCTGTCGCTGGGACGGAGGAGGGCGGCATGACCGGCATCATCGATGCGCATCATCATATCTGGCGGCAGGCCGATCTGCCATGGCTGAGCGGACCGATGCAGCCGCGCATCTTCGGTCCGTATGAGCCGATCCGGCGCGATTATACGATCGACGAATACCTGTCCGACCTCGCCGGCTCCGGTGTCACGCGTTCGGTCTATGTGCAGACCAACTGGGCCAAGGAGCGCTTCGAGGACGAGGCCGAATGGGTGCAGCAGACCGCGGACGAGCGCGGCTGGCCGCATGCGATCGTTGCCTACGCGGACCTCGCCGTCGCTGACGTCCGGCCGCAGCTCGACCGGCTCGCGCGCTATCCGCTCGTGCGCGGCGTGCGCATGCAACTACATTGGCACGACAACCCGCTGTATCGCTTCGCAGGCCACCCCGGTCTCTGCGATGATCCTGTCATCAGGCGCAACGTCGCGCATCTCGCCGACTACCAGTTCAGCTTCGATCTGCAGGTGTTTGCAGGCCAGATGGCGGGCGCGGCCCGGCTGGCCGATGCATGCCCGCGCGTCACCTTCATCCTCCAGCATGCCGGCATGCTGGAGGATCTCTCCTCCGATGGACGAGCATCTTGGCGTGACGGCATGCAGACGCTCGCAGCCTGCCCGAACGTCGTCTCGAAGCTCTCCGGTCTCGGCACCTTCATCCATCGCAACGATCCTGCTCACATCGCGGAGATCCTTGGTGAGACCGTCGCGCTGTTTGGTGCCGAGCGCTGCCTGTTCGGCTCGAATTTCCCGATCGAGAAGCTGTGGACCAGCTATCGCGAGCTGGTCGGCGCGTTCCGCACCGCTGCAGCACCACTCGGCGCCCAGGAGCGCGATGCGCTGTTTCGAACGACGGCAATCAGAGTCTATCGGTTGGAGTGAGCAAGCAGCCGCCGACACAAACAGAACAAGACGATACGGGGAATAGCAATGCCGCTGGAAATCAAGATCCTGGACTATGGCGATATCGAGCTGGAATCGAGCTTCCTGGTGCTGGGGCGCGATTGCGGCCGCACCAGGCGGGTGCTGACGCTCGGCTTTTTGATCCTCGGCGGCCCTTATCCGGTCGTGGTCGACACCGGCTATCGCTCCAACCAGATCATGGAAACGCTCGGTATGCGCGGCCTGCAGTTCCATGAGAACATGATCGAGAATCAGCTGATACGCCATGGCGTGCGGATGGGCGATGTGCGCTACGTCTGCCACACCCACCTGCATATCGACCACGCCGGCAAGGACGATCTGTTCCCGATGAACACCACCGTCGTGCTGAACCGTCGTGAGCTGGAATATTCGGTATCCGGCCTGATGCATCCGCAATATCCGGCGCCCGACATCAAGCATCTGATCGATCGGCTGCATACCAAGAGCGCACTGCGTTTCCTCGATCTCGAGCTGACCGGGCCGGTCGAGCTGATGCCCGGCGTCTATTGCGATGCGGCGAACGCGCACACCGAAGGGTCGATGAACATCCACGTCCATACCGCCGACGGCATCGCCACCATTTGCGGCGACGTGATCTATGATTTCAACGACCAGATCGTCACGCCCTTCAATGAGATCCACGACGCTGAGCCGCGCACGACCGGCAACCACGGCACCACCAAGCGCGCCGAGAAGGCCGCGATCAAGAAGCTGCTGAGTAGCTCGCGCTATCTGCTGCCGGTGCATGATCGTCCCGCCAAGATCGAGCGCGGCGTGGTCGTCGGCCGGCTGCACGATCAGGTTCCGGGCCCCGTGGTGCAGAGCCTGCCGGAGCGGCACTGGTTTCCGGCGTGAGGAGGGGACCATGACCCACGTGACCCTGCGCCCTGAGTTCGAAAAACTCATCGATCCCTATGCACCGGTGGGGCAAGTCGGCACCGGGTTCGAATTTACGGAAGGGCCGATCTGGCATCCGCTCGAGCAGTTCCTGCTGTTCTCGGACATGCCCGGCGATGTGCGCCGGCGCTGGGATGCAAGGCGTGGCGTGGTCGAGATGCGGCGTCCGTCCAACAAATGCAATGGCATGACCTATGATGCCGAGCTCAACCTGATCGTCTGCGAGCACGCGACCTCGTCGCTGGTGCGTGAGCGCATGGATGGACGACGCGAGGTGCTGGCGTCGCATTTCGAGAACCAGGAGCTCAACAGCCCGAACGATGTCTGCGTGCATTCGAGCGGCGCGATCTACTTCTCCGATCCTTGGTATGGCCGCATGCCGGTCTACGGCGTGGAGCGGCCGCGTCAGCTCGGCTTCCAGGGCGTCTATCGGGTTCCGCCGGGCGGCGGCGCGCCGCGGCTGGTGGTCGATCGCTCGCTGTTCGATCAGCCGAACGGCTTGTGCTTCTCGCCCGATGAGCGGCTGCTGTACGTCAACGATACTGTCCAAACGTTGATCCGGGTCTTCGATGTCAATGCCGACGGCGGGCTGTCGAATGCGCGCGTATTCGCAAGCTCCATCCGGTCCGAGCTCGAGCCCGGCGTGCCCGACGGCATGAAATGCGATCAGCACGGCCATGTCTGGGTTACCGCGCCCGGCGGCGTCTGGGTCTATTCGCCGGCCGGAGAACTGCTCGGCAAGGTGCGCGTGCCGGAGCTGGTCGCCAACCTGGCCTGGGGCGGGCCGGAGTTCCGCACGCTGTATCTGACCGCGACGCATTCGGTCTACGCGATACCCACGAAGGTCGGCCCGCGGCACGAGCCCTATATGAGCGCGGGCAGGGCAGGCAGTTCTGCATCACGATCCGGCCCATCGGCGCCGCAACTGACCAACGGCGACATGCAGCTGGATCCGCGCCGCTGCGCCATGATCATTCAGGATCTGCAGAACGACGTGATCATGGAGGGGGGCGCCTTTGCGGACTCCGGCGCGCCGGCGCATGCGCGCCAGCAGCGCGTCGTCGATAACGTGCGCCGCCTCGCTGAGACCGCGCGGGCGCGCGGCGTCGTCGTCATCCATGTCTGGTTCATCGTCGAACCCGGCGCGCCCGGCGTGACGCTGAATGCGCCGTTGTTCGAGGGGCTGATCGACAGCAAGGCGCTGGTGCGCGGTTCCTGGGGTGCGGCCCCCGTGCAAGGGCTGGAGCCACGCGCCGGCGATTTCGTGGTCGAAAAGATGCGGATGAGCGCCTGGGAGGGAACGCGGTTGGAGACGATCCTGAAGGCGACCGGGCGCGACGTCGTCATCGATACCGGCGCCTGGACCAACATGTCGATCGAGCACACTGCACGCACCGGCGCCGACAAGGGCTATTTCATCGTCGTCCCGGAGGATTGCTGTTCGACCATGAATGCCGACTGGCACAACGCCTCAATCAATTTTGCGATGCAGAACGTCGCTGTCGTGACCAATGCCGACACCGTGATCAAGGCGCTGGGCTGAGCAGCGCGGCGATGCCGAAGCTCCTGCACATGATCTGCTCGCCGCGCGCGGACTCGGAATCCGCCGCGGGAGCCCGGGTGTTTCTGGATCGCTTCCGGCAAAGCCGTTCCGACTGGGACTTCGACGACATGAACCTGTGGCGGGAGCCGCTGCCGGAGTTCGACGGCGCCATTCTTGATGCCAAATATGCGCGCATCGGCGGACGCGGCTTTTCGACCGCCGAACGCGACGCCTTCGCGGTCGCCGAGCGTCTGGCTATGCGTTTTGCGCTCGCTGACCGCGTCGTCATCTCGACACCGATGTGGAATTTCTCGATCCCCTACAAGCTCAAGCAATGGATCGACGTGATTACCCAGCCTGGGCTGACGTTCCGTTTCGATCCCGCGCAGGGCTATCTTCCGTTGCTGAAGGATCGGCCAACGCTGCTCATTATCGCCAGCGGCAGCGACTTCGCCACCGGCATGAACCGTGGCCGCGTCGATATGGCCACGCCCTACTTGCGGGAGGCGCTGCGTTTCATCGGCGTTCGTGACGTGCAGGTCGTCCTGATCGGCCCCACAGCAGGGCCGAATGCAGCAATCGAAGCGTCGCGGACGCTCGCGCATCGCCGTTTGGAAGAACTGGGCGCGCGGTTCTAGACCTCGAAGGGCGTTCGTTCTGTCAGGACAGGACGACCGAAGCCCATCGCAGGACGAGAGTTCCAGCGGTGAAGCACGATGTCATTTCGAGACAGGTGCAGGTGCCCGAGCAGAAATATTCACAGGATCAAAAAAAACGCTTGAACAGGAAACGGCCCTGGCATATTCAGCCGCCCTCCGACGGACATGACGGCTGTCTCACTCGCTTCTGCGAGACACTGTTTGTCGGTTGGGCCTTGAAGACATCGGAAACTGCGCTGAATGTGGTGAGGTATCCCTGCTGGGATCATCCTCGCTTCCGAGAATTCGAGGTACGGCTGTGGCACTCGTTTCGGCGAGATGTTGTTTGCAGTCGGCCTTGAACACTTCGGAAATTGCGCTATATATGCCGGGGTGTCCCGCTCTTGGGACTTCCTCGCTTCCGAAAAATTCGAGGGTTGAGCGTCTTCACAGGCGATTGCCGTGGAGCGCCGGGCTGTTTGACAAGTGAAGAAGAAGAAAGAGAAACGTGGACGGCGGAGTCCTTGCGGGTCTCGGGTGTGGGCTTCGGCTTGCATTT
>NZ_CAFK01000290.1 GCF_000239815.1 Bradyrhizobium sp. STM 3843
ACTCATTCCCTTTGACTCGACGGCACGGAGCGCACTCCGCCTTAATCCAGGTTACGTCGGTTGAGAAGCTTCTGGAACCGAACCGGCTCTTCTCCGTATTCACCCACGGCAATGTAGATCGCTTCGTTCGGCTCGCGCATGGCGCCCTGGGCAGCCGATCGTCGCCGCGTGCATGGCTGCTCGCGGCTCTTCGCATCGCATGGCTGCACGAGGGAAGCGGGGAACAGCGCAGATGAGGGACGCGTGATGCTTGGAAAGCTTTCCTGGTCGGCCATTCCCTTCAATCAGCCGATTCCTCTCGTCGCTGCGGGCCTGGTGCTCGTCGTCATTCTCGGCGTTCTGCTGTGGGTTCTGATCAAGGGTTACGTGCCCTATCTCTGGCGGGAATGGATCACCAGCGTCGATCACAAGCGAATCGGCGTCATGTATGTCCTGCTTGCCTTTGTCATGCTGCTGCGGGGCGGGACCGACGCCATCATGATGCGCTTGCAGCAGGCGATCGCGCTCCATTCCAACGGTTACCTGCCGCCGGAACATTACAACCAGATCTTCTCCGCGCACGGCACGATCATGATCTTCTTCGTGGCGATGCCGTTCGTGATCGGGTTGATGAATCTCATCGTTCCCCTGCAGCTCGGCGTCCGTGACGTCGCCTTCCCGACCTTGAACTCGGTCGGCTTCTGGCTGACCGCGACCGGCGCGCTCCTCGTCAACATGTCCCTCGTGATCGGCGAGTTCGCGCGCACCGGCTGGCTGCCGTTCCCGCCACTGTCGGAGCTGACCTATTCGCCGGGCGTCGGTGTCGATTATTATCTCTGGGCATTGGAGATTTCCGGAGTGGGGACGCTGGTCGCCGGCATCAATCTCGTGACGACCGTTTTGAAGCTCCGCACCCGCGGCATGAACTATCTGCGCATGCCGATGTTCTGCTGGACCACGCTCGCATCCAATCTGTTGATCATCGCAGCGTTCCCGATCCTGACGGCGACGCTGACGATGCTGATTCTCGACCGCTATTTCGGCTTCCATTTCTTCACCAACGAGGCCGGCGGCAATGTCATGATGTTCATGAATCTGATCTGGGCCTGGGGACACCCCGAGGTCTATATCCTGGTGCTGCCCGCGTTCGGCATCTATTCGGAGATCGTGCCGACCTTCTCCAGCAAGTCGCTGTTCGGCTATCGCTCGATGGTGCTGGCCACCATGGCCATCTGCATCGTGTCCTTCATGGTCTGGCTGCATCATTTCTTCACGATGGGAGCAGGGCCGGAAGTGAACGCGATCTTCGGCATCGCCAGCATGATCATTGCCGTGCCGACCGGCGTGAAGATCTACAACTGGCTGTTCACGATGTATGGCGGCCGCGTCCGTTACGCGACGCCCATGCTGTGGTCCGTTGGCTTCATGGTGACGTTCCTGTTCGGAGGGCTCACGGGGGTGCTCCTGGCGATGCCGCCGGCTGACTTCCTGCTGCACAACAGCCTGTTTCTGGTCGCGCATTTTCACAACGTGATTATCGGCGGCGTTCTGTTCGGGGCATTCGCCGGCGTGTCCTACTGGTTTCCGAAGGCGTTCGGCTTCCGGCTGTATGAGAGCTGGGGCAAGGCGGCCTTCTGGTTCACGCTGGTCGGGTTCTACGCCACATTCGTGCCGCTCTATGTGGTCGGTCTGCTCGGCATGACCCGTCGCATGCAGCATTATGACGTCGCGGAGTGGCGCCCCTGGATGCTGGCGGCAAGCGCCGGGATGGTGGTGCTCGTCGTCGGCGTCGTTCTCCAGATCCTGCAGCTCGTCTTCAGTATCCGTGACCGTGAGCTGCTCCGCGATACGACTGGAGATCCGTGGGACGGCCGCTCGCTGGAATGGGCGACATCCTCGCCGCCACCGGTGTTTAATTTCGCTGTCTTGCCCAATGTGACCGGGCTGGACGCCTATTGGACGATCAAGGAGAAGGCGAAAGCAGAACAGCTCCGCGACAAGGCGCCGCGGGAATACGATGACATCGAGATGCCCCGCAATTCTCCGACCGGATTCGTCTGCGCGTTTTTCGCCACCGTGATGGGCTTCGCGCTGATCTGGCACATCTGGTGGATGGTCGCGCTCGGCGCGGTGGGTGCATTTGCGACTTTCGTGGTGTTCGCCTGGCGCGACCGCGACGAGTACGTGATTCCGGCGGCCGACGTCGCGCGGATCGACCGCGCAATCATCGCGTCTCGTCGCGGGCTTGCGACGGCAGCCGGCGACGTGGGATGAGCCGAGGCGTAGTTAGGCTCGACTGCCCGAGGTCGACGGGCCGGCCCGACCTATCTGCTTTCGTGACGCCTGGGCTTTTGTGACAGGAGAGACCGCGCGGCCTGATCACGCGACAACCGCGCGGCTGTCTTTCATATCCTGGAACGTCACACCGTACGAAGGTCTGTCAATCTCAGCGCGGGGTCACGCCATTCGACGGCGGCGTGGTTTCGTTGCGCATGCCAGGTGGGCTGGATGCGCCCTGACTACCGCGCATGGAATGCGTAGGTCCGCCACCCCCAACGCCACCACCGGCGCCCGAGCCCGCACCTGCGCCGCTTCCACCTGCGCCGCCACCGCCTGAACCTGACCCGCCTGCGCCCGCACCGGCACCGCCGCCAGCGCCACCACCCGCGCCACCACCGGCTCCTCCGCCCGCGCCACCGCCGCCTCCTTGGGCGAAGGCGGACCCGGCCGTCGCGGCGGCCAGCAATGCTGCTGCAACTATCGTAACAAACCTATTCCGCATGTCTGTGCTCCTTTGGGGTACTAATTCGCACCAATCGAATGCAGAGCGCGGCGTTCCTATCCGCACACTGCGGAAGAGAGTGACGCAGCTGTCCTGCAGCTTTGCTCGGTCGAGCCGATGACATCAGCATGGTCGCAACGAGCAGCTCGACCGCTGCCGCGGTCATTTGCATCGGCACAATTGCAGATGATGCTGCGCATCATCGTGCGCTGCGACGACCGGCCGACTCCTATGTCGTTTGCAAGTTACAGAGCCCGTCCGCCTGCGCCAGGGAACGCGACCCGGGGCTGAGCTGTTGGGTCAGCGCGTGGGTGCTGCGTCGGCACTCGCATTCGACAGTGGAGAGCGAGATGGAGCGTACGATCATCGGCAGTTTTGCGACCCGCCGCGAGGCGGAGATCGCGGTCGAGCATCTGGTCCAGGAACATGGCATCGCGCGCACCGACATCTTCATACAGGCCGCGGGAACGGCGAACAGCGCGGGTTCAAAGATCGCCGGCGCCGACATCGAAAGCGGACATCCCGGCGTCGATAAGCGCGGCCGGCCGGAGTTGGAAGGGGAGGTGGAAGTTTCGGTGGATTGTCATGGCGAGCAGGGACGTCTCGTGGAGAGCGCGTTCAAGGCCGCGGGAGCGCGCCAGCTGCGGTCGCATTAGAGCATGATCCGGAAAAGTGGAAACCGGTTTTCCGAAAAGATCATGCTCAATCAAGGAGACCGGCGCTGGCGTGCGGACTGCATAGATCACCTCGAAGCTTTCCTCCTGTGACGCCAGCAGGCACAATGGCCGCTCTCACGCTGGCGTCCGACCATTACCCGACCGCGCCAGCCTTGTTGGGCAGGTGATCATGAGCTCGCTGGCACAGTCGCGCCTCGTCAACGATGTTTTCGGCGATCCTGGCCTCTACATCGATTTTCGCTTCGGCCGGCGGGCGATGTTATTCGACCTCGGCGACCTCGGGCCGCTCTCGCCGCGCGAATTGTTGCGCGTGAGCGATGTCTTCGTCAGCCACCGCCATCTCGATCATTTCTGCGGGTTTGACCGGTTGCTACGTGTGCGCCTCAATCATGAAGGCACGCTTCGCATTGTCGGGCCGGCCGGCTTGATCGATGGCGTTGCTGCCAAGCTCGCCGCCTATGAATGGAATCTGCTTGGTGCGCATTCGCCTGATTTTGTGATCGTAGTCGACGAATTCGTCGACGGTCGGCTGGCGCGATCGGCTATGTTCAGAGCGCAAGAGGCCTTCAAAGTTCGCCCGCTGCGCCCCGACCCATTGCCTGATGGCGTCGTGTTCGACGACGGTGAGGTGCGGATCGAGGCACATACGCTGGAACACAGCCTTCCTTGCCTGGCCTTTGCGTTGCAGGAGGCCGTGCGCGTCAATGTCTGGACCGAGGGATTGAACGCGCTGGGCCTGCAGGTCGGGCCATGGCTCAACGATGCCAAGAGCGCAGCGCGGCGCGGCGAAGACGATGAGACGCCGATCGCGGTTGGAAATGGTCGGGTCGAGCCGCTCGGCCGGCTGCGCCAGCATGTGCTCAAGAGTGGGCCGGGGCAGCGGGTGGCCTATGTCACCGATGCGGCATTCACGGCTGCAAACATCGAGAGCATCCTCGCGCTCGCCAGGGATGCCGATCACGCGTTCATCGAGAGTGCGTTTTCCGGAGCCGACGAGGAGCTTGCCCGCCAGCGGCGGCATTTGACCGCGACCCAGGCCGGCGAGCTCGCGCGCCGAGCCGGCGCCCGGCGGCTCACGACCTTCCACTATTCGCCGCGCTATATCGACGCGCCCGAGCGCTTGCGACATGAGGCGGAAGCCGCATTCCGCGGCGAGGTGGTGGCAGCTGGGCACGGCGGCCTCCACCCGTAAGCGGGCACGTCGCTTCGCCTTCGGGGTCAAAGCCGCGGATCGATCGGTTCGCTTTCCAGGGCCAGCACCGCAAAGACGCATTCATGGACACGCCTGAGCGGCTCTTTGGCAACGAAGCGCGTCAGCGCCTCATGGCCCAGCGCGAATTCGCGCAGCGCAAGCTGACGTTTGCCGTCGAGCTTGCGTTGCCGCAGCCGCGAAATGTGCTCGGGCGCATCATATTCGGGCCCATAGATGATCCGGAGATATTCACGGCCGCGCACCTTCAGCGCAGGCTGGATCAATCCTTTCGGTCCGCGCGCGACGAAGTTGCGCGGTTTGACGACCATGCCTTCGCCGCCGTTTTCGGTGAGGCCTTCCCACCAGAGGATCGCGTTGCGAACAGCGGTTTCGTCGCCGAGCGGGATGGCGTGCCATTTTGTTCGGGTGATCACGCTTTCTGCCGCGCGTGCCAAGCGATCGGCCAGCTCCATGTGCCAGACGTGATCCTGATCGAACCAGACGTGCCCTTCGCTCGCCAGCAGGTGGAAGGGAGCGACCTTGAGGTCATCGATCGTGTTGATCGGCCAGATGTATGGCGCCCAGGCTTGGCCGTACCGCGCAGCGCGTTGCAGCCGATCGGAGAACCGCTGATCAAGACCCGCGAGGTCGAGGCAGCGATTCGTGGCCCGAGCGATCGCGTCCGCAACGGCGCCGAGGCCTGCGACCGATGATGCTGCGACGGGGGCATATTGGGTTTCGATCAGGCTACCTGCCTTGGCCGACCAGGGCATGATCTCGGCATCGAGCAGCAGCCAGTCGGACGCGAGCGTCTGCCACAGATCAGCTTTATCGACGGCATCCCGAAGCCGCTTCAACAGCGCCTCGGTGGTTTCGGTGTCATTGAAGAAGGCACGACCGGTACGGGTCCAGATCGCGCCGGTCTCATCCCCAACGACGCCGAACCGCGTCCTGGCAACGTCGGCGCTCCGGCACAGTGCGATGACCGCACGCGAGCCCATATGCTTCTCTTCGCACACGACTTCGCCTACGCCGCGCTCGCGAAAATGTGCAAAGGCCTCCTCGGGTCGTTCCAGCCAGCCTTCTTCCGTGCTGGTCTCGGAGGGCGACATGGTCGGCGGTAGATAGACGAGCCATTGTGGCGCGAGAGCGAACCGGCTCATCACTTCCAGTGCGGCGGCCGCGTTCTCTTCCGCAATCACGACGCGGCCCCTCAGGGCGGTGTCAATCCAGCGGCGGCCGCGGACGTCTTCGATGTCGAGCAGCTGATCTGCGTCGGCCTGAGCGGAGGAACCACCGCTGCGAGCGGCCAGCGGACGAATCGGCTCGCACCATACGCGCTCGGCTTCAACATCGATGATCTGCCGTTCCGGCCAGCGCAGTGCCGTGAGCCGCCCGCCGAACACGCAGCCGGTGTCGATGCAGATGGTGTTGTTGAGCCATTCGGCATTCAGCACCGGGGTGTGGCCGTACACCACAGTGGTCGGTCCTCGGTAATTCGCAGCCCAATCGGCGCGCACCGGCAGGCCAAACTCATCGATTTCGCCGGTGGTTTCGCCGTACAGCGCAAATTCGCGCACGGCACCGGAGCCCCGGCCGATCATGTCCTCTTTCAGTCCGGCATGTGCGACTGCGAGCCGCCCGCCATCGAGCCAGACATGGCTGCGGAGACCATCAAGAAAGGCGGGAAGCGCGTCGCGGAAGCCGCGATCCTCCCCTGCAAGCTGATCGATCGTGTCCTGCAGTCCATGGGAGATCGTGACCTTCCGGCCTGCCAGCCAGCGCTGGAATTTCCTGTCGTGATTTCCCTGCACGGCATAGGCCGTGCCCGCCGCGGTCATGCTCATGACGATGCGCAGCACGTCCGGCGAATTGGGGCCGCGGTCGACGAGGTCGCCGACGAAGACCAGCTTGCGGCCTGCGGGGGGCGTGACGCTAACCGCCCGCTTACCCCGATCGTCCGACCACACGACGTGGTAGCCAAGCCTTGCGAGCAGCTTCTGCAATTCGTCGGCGCAACCGTGCACATCGCCGATAATGTCGAATGGTCCGGAATCTGAACGCTTGTCGGTCCACAGCGGCTGCCGGGTGACGCTCGCCGCCTCGATACTGTCCACGCTCGAGAGCTTCCAGACTTGGCGAAAGCCCTCGCGCTGCAGGCCACCGAGCCCGCGTCGGATCTCCGATACCATCCGCTGCACCACCGGGCCGCCGAACGCGCGCTCCGGCCGCGTCTTGTTGCGGGCGATGCAGATATCGATCCCGGGATCGAACACTATTGCGACGGGTAGCGCGTGCCATTTGCGCGCGAGCTCGACCCAGCCTTTCCGGTCGGCCGGGCGGACGTTGGTCGCGTCGATCACGGCAAGCTTGCGGTGCTTCAGCCGCTTGCCCGCGATCTCGCGAACCAGTTCGAAGGCGTCGGCCGAGACGCCCTGATCGGTCTCATCGTCAGCGACCAAAGCCCGGCAATGGTCGGAGGAGATGATCTCCGTCGGCAGGAAATGCTTGGCTGCAAAGGTCGATTTGCCGGAGCCGGTCGAGCCGATCAGCACGACCAGTGAGAAATCGGGAATGTCGATGGTCATTGGGCCGCGCTCACCCGCGTGAAAACCGCCATCTGGGTCGGTGCGCCCAACATGCTGTCAATCTGGCCAATGCCGGATAAGGCGACTTGATAGCCATAGGCCTCACAGATGCGATCGGCCCAGCTCGCAAATTCGGCGCGGGTCCACTCGAAACGGTGGTCGCGATGACGAAAATCTCCGGCGGCGAGAGTAGGAAAGAGAACATTGTAGTCCCGGTTCGGGGTCGTCACCACGACGGCCCTTGGACGTGCAGCGCCGAACACGACGCGTTCAACCAGCGGCAGCCGATCCGCATCAAGATGTTCAATCACCTCGACCAGGGCGGCGGCATCGGCATCGCTCCATCGACTGTCGCGATAGGTCAGTGAGCCATGCAGCAGCGTCAAGCGCTCTTCGGGCGGAGCGCCGGGCATCTGCAGCTTCAGCCGCTTCGCAGCGCGTTCTAGCGTGGAAGCCGCCGGATCGAGCCCAATCAAGCGGTCGACCCAACGCTCCCGGAGCAGCTCTTGCAGCAGTTTCCCCTCACCGCAGCCGAGATCGGCGATGATCTTGGCACCGGTCGCGCGAAGCGCGTCCGCTACGGCCGCTAAGCGCGCGTCATTCAGTCGGATCGGTGCTTCGAGCCTATCCTCAGCTTCGCTGCGCGCCTTCGGCTCGATCGCCTCGTCACGGGCCTCCGGGGCCAGCCGCTCCAAGGCGGCACGCGCCAGCACGCCGCGATGACGAAG
>NZ_CAFK01000289.1 GCF_000239815.1 Bradyrhizobium sp. STM 3843
GCCTCAGGAACATGGCGTCGGGGCATCCGCGTCGGGGTGCGCCGGATGAACGGTTCCGCGATGGGAGATTCACGGACAGTTCATTTCAAAAAACGTACGCAAAGTTGCGCTGTAGATGTCGCCGTCTCAGTCCCCAGTCTCTTTGAGGAGATCCCCATGCGCTCGTTTGTCCGGACCACCCTTGCCGCGGTGAGCCTCGCCTGTCTCACCGCCATTCTGACCTCCTTCGCAACCAGCGGCGCATTCGCGCAGGCGAAGGATGCGCCCGCGCAAGCGGCGCCCGCGGGCCAGCCGCCGCAGCTCAAGCAGATCGCGCTCACCGACAAGCAGGTCGAGAATGTGCTTGCCGCCCAGAAGGACATGGACGCGATCACAGACAAGCTGCCGGACAATGCGCCGCCGGACCAGAAGGTGATGGCACAGCTCGATGGCGTGGCGAAAAAGCACGGCTTTGCCAGCTATGACGACTACAATGTCGTCGTCGACAATATCAGCCTGGTGCTGGGCGGCATCGATCCACAGACCAAGAAGTATGTCGGCTCGGAAGCCGTGATCAAGCAGGAGATCGCGCAGGTCGAGGCCGACAAGAAGATGAAGGCGGACGACAAGAAGCAGGCGCTCGAGAATCTCAACATGGCGCTGAAAGCCAAGGCGCCGGAGGTCGAGAACAAGGGCAATATCGACGTCGTCGTCAAATATTACGACAAGCTCGCCGCGGCGCTCGGCGACGACGTCAACTGAAAACAGCTGCGTGCAACGCCCCGGTCAGGATCGGGGCGTTGCCTGCGGTCATGGATGATCGCGCCATCATGCCTCCTCGATGGAAGCCACGCGCGATCACTGCTTCAGGACGGTGTTGTTGGCGCCCTTTTCCATCACGTCGATCACCAGAAGCTTGATCGGGACCGGTCCGACGTTCTCGGCCTTGTGCCACTGTCCGACCGCCTCGACGATGAAGCTGCCGAAGCCGTAGGTCTCGGTCTTGTTCAACTCGGTGTTGGTCACGCGCAGGGTCCCATCGAGGACGTAGCCATAACGCGGATAGGGATGCTTGTGCTCCGGCAGCTTGGCGCCCGGTGCGATTTCGAAGGTCGAGACCACGATCTGCGCATCCTTCTGCGGCATCACGATCGGCTGACCGCTCGCGGTCTCCAGCGTCGACAGGATTTGCGTCACGGTGACCGGCGAAACGGCCGCGAGCGCCGGCTTTTCCTCGGCCGCCGCCGGGAAGCCAAGCAATGCCAGTGACGCTGCGGCTCCCGCCCAAAACCCAACACTTCGTAGCTTCCGCACGATGAACTCCCTCTCGGATCGGCCGCCAGCGCCGTCCAAGGGCACCATGCACATCAGCCGGCGGGCAGACCTTGCGCCGATGGTCATCGGTGCGACGGATTGCAGAAGCATGTCGTCGACGTTCGAAATGGCTACGGCTGTAACCACGCTTGCTTCCCGCCCGGTCGCAGCTTCAGCGCGACGTCTTCGAAGCTGCTGCTTCCATCGCCCTGCGAGCTTGCACGCTCTCATCATTGGCGTCGACTTCGACGTCGCTCCAGCGCACCACAGCGCCATGGGCCACGTCCCGGATCAGTCTCACGCGATGGGCGAGCCCGATCGGCAGCGCGCCGAGGCGGAGGCTCGTCTCTGCCGGCATCAGGCGGCCCCACACCGTATAGCCGCCTTCGCCGTCGAGCATCTCGCCTTTCGCGAGATCGCGCTTCGCTACCGAGGCCACATCGCCGCGGAAGCCGCGCGGCTGACCGGTCTCTTCCTTGCGCAGCGCGGCCGACAGGATCGAGATGTTCAGCTCAAGGCCGATCAGGTGATAGGGCTTGTACATCGCGGCATAGCGGCCGCTGGCGTCCGTCTTGAGTCCGTACTGCCTGAAACAGTCGGCCGCATAATCGTTCGGCGCTTCCAGGACGACGTAGACGCCCCAGCGCAGGTCGCGAAACACCGGGCGGCCATCGCGTTCGAGCGATGACACCACCTCCACCAGTCCCGCTTGCTCCAGGATGCCGCCGGCTGCGCGTGGCCGCAGCACATGCGGGAGATCGTCGACCCCGCAGGGCGGAAACAACAGGCCCTCCGACGGCACGTCGAGCCCGGTTGCGTTCGCGATCGCCGCCATCTCGATCGCGGATTTGGTGCCGTCGAGGAAGGAGTTGAACATCTGCGGATTCATGCCGGCGGATTGTGCCTCGGCGGCCGTCAGGCCGTAGTGCTGCCAGACGTTGTCGGGCGTCACATCGTGATAGGCGGGCAGGTACTTGGTGCCCTTGCCGGCGGCGACGACGCGAAAGCCGGTGGCGCGGGCCCAGTCCACCATTTCGGCAGTCAGCGCCGGCTGATCGCCATAGGCGAGTGAATAGACCACGCCGGTCTTGTGGGCTTCAGCTGCCAGCAGCGGACCGGCGAGCACGTCGGCTTCGACATTCACCATGACGATGTGCTTGCCCGCAGCGATCGCCGCGCGCGCGTGGCGGATGCCGGCAGCCGGGCTGCCGGTGGCTTCGACCACCACCTCGACATCGTCAGCCATTGCCTTCGCCGGATCGGGCGTGAACGTCGTCGCAGCAATCAGGGCCTCGTCCCAGCCGACCGTCTTGCACGCATCCCTTGCACGCTGCGGATCGAGATCGACGATCACGGACACCACGAGGCCCGGGACGTGCGGGACCTGCGACAGGAACATCGAGCCGAACTTGCCGGCGCCGATCAGCGCCACCCGAACCGGCTTGCCGGCGGCGTTGCGGGCTTGGAGGAGGGAGAAGAGATTCATGGGACATCCAGCTCAACTTTGGCTTCGTTCTGCGCGACTATCACTTGCCCGTCATGGCCGAGCTTGACCCGCCTGCGGGGCCGAAGCCCCTTCGGCGCGGCGAAGGCCCGGCCATCCATCTACACGAGAGCAACGAGTTGGCGGAGGGATGCCCGGGTCAAGCCCGGGCATGACGACCTCATTCGAAGCTGATGGCGTGTTCTACTCCGCCGCCTCTCGGCGCGCCTGCGCGAGCCGGAGCAGCGCGTCGTCGTCGGCCGTCTTGATCGGCGTGAAATCGCGATGGGCGATGTAGTCCGGCCGCGTGGGGGTCCGGATGTAGTTCGAGACCGCATTCAGCGTCAGGTACACGATCTTGCGCGGATAGGGCGTGATGTTGCCAGCCGAGCCATGCACGAGATTGCCATGGAACATCAGCATGCCGCCGGGCTTGCCGGTCGGCGCGACGATGCCGCCCTGATCGACCAGCCGGGTCACCGTCGCTTCATCCAACGTCCAGAGCGGATAGGAGGTCGTCTGAAGGTCGTGCGAGGCCTCGAGATCGCCGGCATGCTGGCTCTTCGGCACCAGCATCAGCGGACCGTTGATCGGCATGACCTCGTCCAGGAAGATCGCGATGTTCATCGCCCGCGGCTCCGGCATGCCGTCGTCACGCTTCCAGGTGCCGTAGTCCTGGTGCCATTGCCAGACATCGCCGGTGAAGGCGGATTTCGCATTGATCTTGAACTGGTGCATGTAGACGCCCTCGCCGAAGATCTGCTCGATCGGCTCGATCATGCGGGGATGCGCGGCCAGCGCCGCGAACGCCTCGTTGTAGAGATGGGCGGCAAAGGCGGTGCGCGGCGCGCCGCTCTTCTCGCGCCAAACCTCGGGCCGGTTGGCGGCGTAGATCGCCTCGGCTTCGCGAGCCAGGAATTCGGTCTCTTCACGGCTGAACAGCTCGGGCAGGAACAGCCAGCCCTCGCGGTTGAAAAATTGCACCTGGTCGTCGTCCAGTCTCATGGCGCGTCCTCCTTTTTGAGCGGTTCGCACTGACGTGCGCCGTGGTTGTTCACTCCCGCATCTTCCGGCGAACGATCATCCGATCGTCCGCGACGCGCGTCCGGTCTTGCTGCCGGAGCGCGCGTCTGCAAGACGGCCCTACGGCTTCTTGCCTTGCTCGATCAGCATCCGCGTCATCAGATA
Organism: Bradyrhizobium sp. STM 3843; assembly: GCF_000239815.1. Taxonomy (GTDB): domain Bacteria; phylum Pseudomonadota; class Alphaproteobacteria; order Rhizobiales; family Xanthobacteraceae; genus Bradyrhizobium. The sequence goes on from NZ_CAFK01000289.1 coordinate 3,965, forward strand.
GAGGCGCGGCACGATCGAGGTCGTGTCGACATATTCATCATGGGCATGCGCGTTGAAGCCGGCCAGCCCGAAGCTCTCTACCACCACGGCCTTGCCGCTGCGGTTGGCAAAGCCCGCGTCGGTGGCGCCGCCGGTGGTGCCGACAATGTCCAGCGGACGGTCGAGTTCGGCGTAGATCGCTTTTCCCTCTTCCGCCAATGCGCGACCGCGCTCGCCGGCCACAAAGGCCGGCCGGCCCGGCTCGATCGTGATCTTGACCTCGGTGTCGGGGACCAGATGGTTCTTGATCTTTTCGTCAAGTGCGGCCTGCAGCTTCTCGATTCCGTCGGGAATGGTGAGACGGATATCGGCGCCGGCACTCGCTTTCTCCGGAATCTGGTTGCGCACGGTGCCGGCCTTCGCGGTGGTCCAGTTCAGCTGCGTGCCTGGTATCGACTTCGCGACGTCCTTGGTCTGCAGCAATTGATGCGCGAGCTCGATCAGCGCGTTGCGGCCGCGGTCCGGCGCAGCCCCGGCATGCGACGCGCGCCCCGTCACCTCCATCGTTCCCGTCGCCGTGCCGCTCGCCCCCAGCCGCAGCGTCTCGTGCGGCGCTCCGGGCCGCGCGGCAGTCGGTTCGCAGGACAAAACAACATCATGCTGATCGGCGAGCTGCGAGATGAATTCACCGGAACCGATCGAGCCAATCTCCTCGTCGGGATTGAAGGAGACCGTCAGCTTCGAATAGTCGCGCCAGCCCATGTCCTTCAGGATCTGCAGGCTATGCAGGATCACCGCGACGCCACTCTTGTCGTCGGCGATCCCGGGCCCGTAGATCAGATCGCCCTCGACGCGATAGGGCTCCGTCTTCAGGATGCCCGGCTGATACACCGTGTCCATATGCGCGATCAGCATCAGCTTCCGATGCCCGGTGCCCTCGAACGTTCCGATCACCATGTCGGCGCCGGCGCCGCGCGTGGTCTTGCGCCGTTCGGTGGTGGCGCCGAGCGCCTTCAATCGCGCTTCGGTGAAGTCGGCCATCTTCTTTAAGCCCCCGACATCGCTCGAGCCGGATTCGATCAGCACCATGTCGCGCAAGGTGTCGATCAGCGCTGGCTTGGCCTGCTCCGCCGCTGCCTTGAGCTTCTCGTCCGGCGCCGCCTGGGCCATTGAAGGGATACAGGCGATCACAAGCAGGGCGGCCGCAGTGAGGTGAGCGAAGCGAGCTTTCATCAATGATCCCTGTCAAAGGCGGCGCAAAGCGCGGCTCCCCGGCGCGAGGACGCCATCAGCCGAGATTGGCAGAATCCGGGTGGATCGCAACATTCTCCAAGCCTAGATTCAGCTGAAGATTTATATGGGGCAGCAAACGATGGAGCCTGCCATGCCAAATGAGCATTTCGCACTGTTCGAGACGGCGATCGGCGCTTGCGCGATCGCCTGGGGTCCGCGCGGCATCAACGGCGTGCAACTGCCGATGGGGAGCCCGGAAAAGACCCGCGTTCGGATGCGCCAGCGCTTCGGCGAGATCGACGAGGCTGCGCCGACGCCGCAGGTCAGCCACGCGATCGCGCGCATCACGCGCCATTTGGCCGGCGAAGCCGATGATCTCACCGATATCCCGCTCGATCTCGATGACGTGCCGGCGTTCAATCGGGGCGTTTACGAGATCGCGCGCGCGATCCCGCCCGGCAAGACCATGACATATGGCGATATTGCCAAGCAGCTCGGCGGCGTGGAACTGTCGCGCGATGTCGGCCAGGCGCTCGGCCGCAACCCGTGCCCGATCGTGGTGCCGTGCCATCGCGTGCTCGCAGCCGGCAACAAGCCGGGCGGCTTCTCAGCCCGCGGCGGGGTCGACACCAAGCTCAAGATGCTCGCCATCGAGGGCGCGGCCGTGAACCACACGCCGAGCCTGTTCGATTGAGGTCGTGACGGCGCGCCGGTGTCGTCGTCAGCCGGACGCAGGCGCGACTAGACCCACTCGCAGGTGAAGCCAGTGCCCTTGCGGCGGATCCTGCTGATCGAGGGTGAGGGAAAATGGGCGGGGCAGCACAGCGCATCGCTGTCGCAACAGCGCTCCAGGAACCGCCGCCGCGTCGCAGCTGATTCCACCGGGTCGACGTCGAATCTCGGCGACAGCTCCGGATAGCGCAGCTGCAGCGGCGAGTGGATCAGGTCTCCGGCAAACAGCGCATCGTCCCTGCCTTTGCCGATCGCAATGGCGATATGGCCCGGCGTGTGGCCGGGGGTCGGAACGATCCGCACGTGATCGCCGATCGCAAAATCATCGCGGACGAGATCGGCCCGGCCCGCCTCGACCACCGGCAGCACGCTCTCCACGAACGGCGGCACTTCGGCCGCTTCGTTCTGCGCCGTCCAGTGGTCGTATTCGCGTTTGCCGAATACATAGCGCGCGTTCGGGAAAGTTGGCACCCAGCGGCCGTTGTCGAGCCGCGTGTTCCAGCCGACATGGTCAGCGTGCAGATGCGAGCACATCACGATATCGATGTCGGCAACCCCGACACCGGCGGCCGCGAGCGCCCGCGCATAGCCGTCATCGCTCTTCATGTTCCAGGTCGGATACCTCGGCAGCCGCTTGTCGTTGCCGATGCAGCTGTCGATCAGGATGGTGTGATGCGGCGTCTTCACCACATAGGACTGGAAGCAGAGGATAAAGGTATCGCGATCGTCGATCGCTCCCGCCTGCTTCAGGCCCTCGCGGTTCTCGTCGAGCATTTCGGGCGTCAAATTGGGGAACATCTCGCGTGCAGCGAAGAACGGGATTTCCTGCTCGACGATGCGGCGGATGGTGAAATCGCCCACGGAAAATGTCGATGTCACGAGCTGTTCCTTCGTTTACGCGGCGGGTGGCGCCGAGACCCTGACGGAGTCCCGCTCAAGCGCCTGCTGATAGAACGCCTCCAGCGCTGGATAGGCCTTGCGCCAGCCGCAATTGGCAAAGCGCAGATCGGCATAGCCGAGCACGCAGGTCAGGCCGATCGCGGCGACATCGAACGGACGGGTCAGAAGATCCGGCTGCCCCGCAAAGCGCGCCATGCCGGTCCAGGCCCTGCTCCAGTGATCGTCGCTCCAGGCTGTCCAGCGCAGCGCCTCGGGTCGCACCATCGCCTCGTAGCGGCAGAGCAGCATGGAATCGAGCATGCCCTGCAGCATCGAATGCTCGCTCTTGACCTTCCAGCGCGAAGGCCCGGAGGCGGGGATCAGTCTGCCGCCACCGGCGAGCTCGTCGAGATATTCGGTGATGACATAGGAATCCAGGATCACGTCGCCATTGTCGAGGATCAGGACCGGCAGTTTCTTCAGCGGGGTGATGCGGGAATAGGCCTCGTCCGGTTGCCCCGGCGTGGCCGTGGTCGGCACCAGCTCGATCCGGTCGATGAGCCCGAGCTCGATGGCCGCGATGCGCACCTTGCGTGCGAAGGGAGAAGAGGGAGAGAAGGTGAGTTTCATAGTGATGCCCTGCGATGACTCTTTCCGTCGTCATGCCCGCGCGTGCCGCGGGCATTCACGTCTTTCTCGACGCAGTCACGAGCGTGGATGGCCGGGACAAGCCCGGCCATGACGTCGAGGGGGCCGCCAACTACGCTTCGGCAATCACGCTTCGACGATCACCTGGCGCTGCTCGCCGAGGCCTTCGATGCCGAGCGCGACGGTGTCGCCGACGTTGAGGTAGGTCGGCGGCTTCATGCCCATGCCGACGCCGGGCGGCGTGCCGGTGGTGACGATATCGCCCGGCAGCAGCGTCATGAATTGCGAGACATAGGAGATGCACTTCGCGATCGAGAAGATCATGGTCGCCGTGGTTCCGGTCTGACGGCGCTGGCCGTTGACGTCGAGCCACATCGACAGCTTCTGGACATCAGGAATTTCGTCCTTGGTCACCAGCCACGGACCGACGGGGCCGAAGGTGTCGTGCGACTTGCCCTTGGTCCACTGTCCAAGCCGCTCGATCTGGAAATTGCGCTCGGAAACGTCATTGCAGATCGTGTAACCCGCAACGTAATTGAGCGCCTCGGCCTCGGAGACATATTTGGCGCGCGTGCCGATGATGACGGCGATCTCGACTTCCCAGTCGAGCTTGGTCGAGCCGCGCGGCTTCTCGACCGGATCATTGGGGCCGGACAGCGCCGTATTGGCCTTCAGGAAAAAGATCGGCTCGGCCGGGATCGGATTGCCGGTCTCCTTGGCGTGGTCGGAATAGTTCAGGCCGATCGCGACGAATTTCGAGATGCCGGTGACGGGCGCGCCGAGCCGCGGATTGCCGGAAACGGCAGGCAGGGAAGCGGGATCGATTGCCGCGAGCTTCTTCAGGGACTCCGGCGCATAAGCGGCGCCGTCGAGGTCCTTGATATGGGCTGACAGGTCGCGCAGCTGGCCGGACTTATCGATCAGGCCCGGCTTTTCCGCACCCTTCTCGCCGTAACGAACAAGCTTCATCTGGTTTCTCTCCCTTGACCAGTCTCTGGCATTCCAGAGACCATTGTCATGGCGCAAGAGGACATGAATTTCAATCGCGGCAAGGCATGGCTGGGAGGCATGGCTGGCGGCCCGACGCCGGCATTTGCGCATTCCGGGGGGAGGCCGGAATTGGCCTCGCGCCTCGACCGGACGGCACGGCAGTGGCGCCCGATGTGCCGGCAATGCCCTCAACTTGTCCGCCCCTCCATTGCACGGGTGAGGTCTCGATCTCATCTTGTCGGTTAGCCTGGACGGTGCGGGCCTACGCCCGCGCAATGGATCGTCTTTTGACAGCCGGCGTTGTCGGCGAAGAGGAGATTAAGATGCCAGAGCTGACGATATCGCCCGAGAAGGTCGCGTTTCTGATCGAGAAGGCACGGGAGTTCGACGTCAAGGAGGACGCCACAGATCCGGACTCCGGGTCGAATGCCGCCGATGATGATATGCTCGATGTGCTCGAGGATTCCGGCAATGATCCGGTGGTGCGCGAGATCACCGGCTTCATCAACGCGCTCACCGAGGATGAGCAGACGGATCTCGTTGCCTTGATGCGGCTCGGCCGCGGCGACGGCGACATCGAGGACTGGGACGATCTGCGGGCCGAAGCGTCAGGCCAGCGCGACCGCCATACCGCCCGCTATCTGCTGGGCGAGCCGATGCTGGGGGATCTGCTCGCCGAGGGGCTGGAGGCGTTCGGCGTGGACTGGACCGAGGAACGGACCACTGCGGATTCCTCGAGCCCGAGCGAGCGCGACGAGGACGAGATCACGAAGCGATAGCCAATCGTTGGACCGTTGCCATGATTGAGGCGTTGGGGCCTCATGGTTCGAGACGCGCGGCTTTGCCGCGCCCTCACCATGAGGATCAACGGCTCCGCGAAAGTCCTCATCCTGAGGAGCCCGCCGGAGGCGAGCGTCTCGAAGGATGGCCAAGAAGAAACTGCCCGAGCTCTTTTCGTCCATGTGCGACGCCCCTCCAGGGGAGGGTCGCGTACGTCACAGCGTGCCGGGGAAGGAACCGCCGTCGAGCAGGATATTCTGCCCGGTGATGTAGCCGGCCTTGGCCCCGCACAGGAAGGCGCAGAACAGGCCAAACTCTTCGGGATCGCCGAAGCGGCCCGCGGGGTTGGTCTTGGCACGGTCGGCCAGAATCTGCTCCGCCGGGATGCCGCGTTTGGCGGATTCCGCCTTTGCGGTGCCGATCAGGCGGTCAGTCTCGAAGGGGCCCGGCAGCAGCGCGTTGATGGTCACGTTGTTGATCACGGTCTTGCGGGACAGCCCCGCGATGAAGCCGGTGAGGCCGGCGCGGGCGCCGTTGGAAAGGCCGAGGATATCGATCGGTGCCTTCACGGCGGCCGAAGTGATGTTGACGATACGACCGAACTTGCGCGCCATCATGCCGTCGACCGTCGCCTTGATCAGCTCGATCGGGGTCAGCATGTTGGCGTCGAGCGCCTTGATCCAGTCGTCGCGGGTCCAGTTGCGGAAATCGCCGGGCGGCGGACCGCCGGCATTGTTGACCAGAATGTCCGGCTCCGGACAGGCCTTCAGGACCGCAGCACGGCCCTCGGGCGTGGTGATGTCGCCGGCCACCTCGGTCACGGTGACAGCAGGGTTGGCCGCGCGGATCTCGGCCGCGGTCTTGGCCAATGCCTCGGCGCCCCGCGCGGTGATGGTCACGTCAACGCCCTCATTGGCCAGCGCGATGGCGCAGGCGCGGCCCAGTCCCTTGCTGGATGCGCAGACGATGGCGCGGCGGCCCTTAATCCCGAGATCCACGATTGATCACTCCACGAAGTCAGATTGCGGCTTGAAGATGAGGTCTCATCTTAACCAGGGCGAGCCCGGCTGATAAGCGCAAACGGCCCTTGCTGAATTGCATGCCTCGTCCCGCCACTCGGCTCTGCCGCAACGCGGAATCAGATGCGCCGTTCCTGTTTCAACTTCTCGACCGCTGCGGCAGCTTCAGGCGGCAGCGAGCGGAAGCCCTTCTGGGCCGCAAGCGAGAACAGCGGCCGCAGCTGCGAGCCGTTGAGAAAGCCGGGCTGGCGCTCGGCCGGCACCAGCTGGTCGAACACCAGCACGACGGTCGTGGCGACCATGCCGACGCGGAGCGCGCCCAGCGCCGCGCCACCGAGCCGGTCGCCGATCCCGGCCTCCGCTCCGACCGCTTCATCGAGCATCATGCGGCCGAGCTTTCCGCAGATCATGCCGATCACGAGAAACGTGACGAAGAACAGCGTCCAGTTCTGCAGCACGGGCGAGGCCGGCTGCGGCTGAAGGTGCGGCGCCAGGCTCGCCGTCGCCGCCACCGCAAGCGGCATCGCCAACAGATAAGCAAGGATCGTGATCGCGCTCCGCAACAGTCCGGTATTGAAGCCGCTCACCACGGCGATCAGCAGCGCGGCATAGACGACGAGATCGAAACTGTTCATGGCTGCTCCCCGGCGATCCTATGCCCCGAACCCGTAAACAATTCCGGTTTGCGCTGCGTCAAATCGTCTGTATCAACGCCAGCAAAGGGAACGAGGAAACGCCAAGGGATTGCAGCATGTCCGATCTGTTCGACGTGGCCAACGAGACCATCCTCATCACCGGCGCGAGCCAGGGGCTCGGCCGGCAATTCGCACGGGTGCTGTCGGCGCATGGCGCGGCCGTGGCACTCGCGGCGCGGCAGACCGCCAAGTTGAAAGCGCTGGAGGAGGAGATCCGCGGCCGTGGCGGCCGCGCTGCCGCCGTCGCAATGGACGTGACCAGCACGGACTCGATTGCAAGGGCCATCGATGCTGCGGAAGCCGCGCTCGGCCCGATCACGGTGCTGGTCAATAACGCCGGCATCGCGGTGGAAAAGCTCGCGGTCGAACAGACCGAGGCCGATTGGGACGCGGTACTCGGCGCCAACCTGAAGGGCGCTTATTTTGCCGCAACCGAAGTGGCGCGCCGCATGATCGCGCGCAAGAGCGGCGGCAACATCATCAATATCGCTTCCGTGCTCGGTTCCAGCGTGGTGAAGTTCATCTCGCCCTATGCGATCTCCAAGGCGGCCGTGATCCAGGCGACCAAGGCGCTGGCGCTGGAACTCGCCGCCAGCAACATCCGCGTCAATGCGCTGGCGCCGGGCTATATCGATACCGAGATCAACCACGACATCTGGGAAACGCCGGCGGGCGAGAAGCTCATCAAGCGCATCCCGCAGCGGCGCGTCGGCCAAGAGAGCGATCTCGACGGCGCCATCATGCTGCTGGCCTCCAGCGCCTCGCGCTACATGACCGGCAGCGTCGTCACCGTCGATGGCGGCTTCCTGCTGACCTGAATTGTCTCCCCCGTCATTCCGGGTTCGCTCGCGTTGTCACGCGAGCGCCCCGGAATGACGGGTCTAATGGTCAGCTCAACCACCGCAGCAGCTTCTCGAGCCGCGCGATCTTGGCGCCATAGGGCGGGTAGAGATCGGCCATGCGGTTCAGCGGCGACCGATAGAACACCGGCTTCAGCTTGCTGAACGTGTTGAAGCCCCATTCGCCATGATAGCAGCCGGTGCCGGAGGCGCCGACTCCGCCCATCGGCTGGTTGATCTGCGCGAAGTGCAACAGGCAGTCGTTGATGGTGACGCCGCCGGAGACCGTGCGCGCCAGCACCTCGTCGCGCGCGGCGTCATCGGTGCCGAACCAGTACAGCGCCAGCGGGCGGTCATGGGCGTTGATGTAGGCGATGACGTCCTTCGGGTCGCGATAGGCCATGATCGGCAGCAGCGGCCCGAAGATCTCTTCCTGCATGATCGCCATTTCGGGCGTGGCGCCGGCGACGATCGTCGGCGGGAATTTGCGCTGCTGTTTCCAGTCGGGATCATCGGCATTGGCCGGCCGCAATAGCCTTGCGCCTTTCGCGGCCGCGTCCTGGGCCAGGGCGTCCAGCCGCTGATAATGGCGGTCGGAGATGATCGCGGTGTAGTCTGGGTTTTGCGGATCGGTGCCGAACATCGTGAGCATGTGCCGGTGAATCTTGTCGGCGCATTCGGCGAGCCGGGCCTCCGGCACGAACACGTAGTCCGGTGCGATGCAGGTCTGTCCGGCATTGAGCAGCTTGGCATAGGCGATGCGCTGCGTGGCTTCGTCGAGATCGGCCGAGGCATCGATGATGGTCGGCGACTTGCCGCCGAGCTCGAGTGTGACCGGAGTGAGGTTTTTCCCTGCGGCTTCGGCGACGATGCGGCCGACCCGGGTCGAGCCGGTGAAGACGAGATGATCGAAGGGAAGGCGCGCGAACGCTTCCGCCACGCCCTCCTCGAAGCCGGTGACGAAGAGCTCGGTCGGCTCGAAGTTGGCCGCGATCAGCTCCTTCAACAGCGCAGAAAAGCGTGGCGTCAGCTCGCTCGGCTTGATCATGACGCGATTGCCGGCGGCGATGGCGCCAAGGGCGGGGGCGAGCGTCAGTTGCAGCGGATAGTTCCAGGGGGCGATGATCCCGACCACGCCCAGCGGCTGCGGCATCAGCCGGTTGGCTGCAGGCCAGAACTGGAGCGCGGTCGAGATCCACCGCGTCTTCATCCAGCGCGGCAGCATCTTGATGGCGTGCCTGAGCTCGCCTTGCAGAAACAGCGTCTCGGCGATGGTGGTCTCGATCGCGCAGCGGTGGCCGAAATCGGCCGAGATGGCCTGGGTGAAGCGCTGCTCATTGTCGGCGAGCATGGCGCGCAGCCGCTTCAATCGCGACAGCCGCGCCGGCAAAGCCGGCGGCGGCGCACTGCGCGACAGCTCGACCATGGCATGGAAGGCGTCATCGAGGGCGGACAGAGGCGGCTCTTTCAGCGGCTGGTCCATGGACGTTTTCCCGGGCGTGTCCTGCGGCGCGTTTTGATTCCCGGCCTGCAGCCGACATGTGCCATCTGAAGCTGGCGCTTTGCGGAACCCTTGGCAAGGCATGGCGCGGCAAGTGACGGCACTAGCGGCCGGCGACAGCGCGCTCTGGCAGCGCCGGCCAAGCGGGGAGCGGTGCTGCCCGCCCGGATCGAGACCGATCCGCCAAGGAGCACGGCGGCGTGCAAATAACGTTCTGTTTTATATATGCAATTTTTCTTTTTGCCGATCCGCTTTTGGCTGTCACAAATCTGGAAAAAAATTGGCCTGAGGCCTTTCCAAACCGGCTCGGCGTTGGTACATACCGCCCGCACCCCACGGCCGGCCCGGCCAGCGGGGTTTAAGCCTTCTCAGGAAGCCTTAATGGACGGATGACCGGCGCGAGGAGCGTCTGCCAGGATCGTTCGGTTATTTGGTTTGTTGACAAGCGCGACTTCGGTTTATCGCGGGGTGGAGCAGCCCGGTAGCTCGTCAGGCTCATAACCTGAAGGTCATAGGTTCAAATCCTATCCCCGCAACCAAAGTTCGAGATGTTTTCAGCGGATTGAACAAGCGCCGAGGCTCGGGCTCGGTGGCGATCCTGTTCGATCTTGGGCGTACCAAACCTGAATGTCCGTTGATCAGCGCTCTCGCGGTGCGCCGCGATCCGATCATGTCGATGAGCTGGTTCGGCGCTTCCGACGGCGTGGATCGACGACGATCAACCGTCGGGCCGGAACAGTCTCCCGATCGATCACAGCACAAGCTGCGACGACGACCTTCGCGACGAAGCTGCTCGCCGTGTTTCGCGGAACCGAGCGCTCATATGCGAAGCGGCGCGAATTGTCGGTCAGTCAGGGTTATGGCAGAACGAATTCTGAACCGCGGACCTGAATTTTCCGGGCCGGGCGTCGGACCGTGTGCCACTCTCAAGACATGCCGCCAGTATCTTTTTCCGCCAAGTTCTTTGCGACGGTTTTTTCTCTCATGCTCCTGTTTGCGGGGCAGGCGGCACTCGCCGATCCGGCTCCCGCTGAGGCCGGTCGCGGCACCGACGCTGGCGAGCAGACGAATGCCACCGACAACAATAAGGATGGCGCTCAACAAGGCGCGGAAGCCATCCAAAACCACGATGCTCAAGAGACGCTGTGCCTGACGATTGAAGCCTCGGCACGGGCGAGCGATCTGCCGCTCGAATTCTTTGCGCGGGTCATATGGCAGGAAAGCCGCTTTCAAGCCGATGCCGTCGGTCCGGTGACGAGGAACGGTCAGCGTGCGCTTGGCATCGCGCAATTCATGCCGGCGACGGCGCGAGAGCGCAGGCTGCTTGATCCGCTCGACCCGGTGCAAGCGCTGCCGAAGGCCGCCGAGTTTCTGGACGAGCTGCGCAAGCAGTTCGGCAATCTCGGCCTCGCCGCCGCGGCCTATAACGCCGGTCCAAGGCGCGTGCAGGAATGGCTCGCGGGGACAGGCGGGATGCCGGAGGAAACACGCAACTACGTGCTTGCGATTACGGGAACCAGCATCGACGACTGGGCCAAGGTGAGCAAGAGCGATCAAGCAACCAGGAGCACGCCGAGCACCAGTTGCCGCGAGTTGATCGCGTTGCTCAGACGTGCGCCCAACCGCTTCGTCGCCCAGCTTGCGCAGCGGGTGACACGCGCCGTCGTCAAGCCGTGGGGCGTGCAGCTCGCTGCAGGATTCAATCGAGATCAGGCGCTCGCCATGTACGCGCGCGCGATCAAGAGCCTGACCGCTGTCGTTGGTCCGCAGGATGATCCATTGTTGCTGCGCGTCCGCGGTACCAGCTCGTTTTTTCAGGTTCGCATTGGCGCCAGCACGCGCCGCGAAGCCGATGATCTCTGCCGACGCATTCACCGCGCCGGCGGCGCCTGCCTCGTGAAGCGCAGGGGCGCATGAGGCCCATCAACGACCGGATTGTTCGATATGCCGGATGCGCAAGTAGCTTCCGCTAGGCCGGCCGCGCCGTGGTGATCATCGTCGCCGGCGAGCGACGGTGATCGCGACAGGAGTACGCGGATGTGGGCTAAGCGCCGCGAGCTGGAGAGCGCGATCGATCAGTTGGCGTCGCAACATCGGTGAGCGCTGCCACAAGGCGAAAGCCGGAAACGCGAGGTTCAGTCCGATCCAGGTCGCGAGCAGGGTAAGAACCGTCTTCATGGGTTTGTCCTCCTGTCTGGTAATCGGCGGGAGGCTGGAGCGGTTCCCAGCTTTGGGCAAGGATCGTCGACCGCTAGCGCATCCTTTGGCCCGAAGATCTTGTCCAAGGATGCGGGCGGCGCGACGAGAGCGCCTCGGGGCTGATACGCGTCTAGCCCACGAAGGATCGGACCACGTGACGCGCGATCAGGATCAGACCCTCAGTATACCTGCCTTGGGACAGGAATTGATCGGCCTGGCTTAAAAAGCTGAACGCAAAGAGGGCTGCTGCGACTGATTTCAGCATGTGCACCGCCTGAAAAGGGCGTCGGACAAACACTCTGCAAGCTCGATAGTAGATGGGCGGTACTAACCGGTCGTTAGCAAATTCTCGCCAATCGAAAGCATCGGCCAAAAAAGGTATCGCGTTCATCCAGCACTGGCAACTGGCGTGCTTACGGGCTTGATTGTCGTTTTGTCCCGGGCAAACATAGCAACCTGAGTTGAATATTTGAGCCCGGAACGGGCCAATTTTTTGTTTGGAAGCCTCGTCGCATTATTGCTGGACGCCGTCATGGCCGATGCCTTGGATCGTAAGATCGAAGCTTTGAAGAGGTGGCAGCTGCAGGCCTGGCGGCGCCTCGCCGAACCCCTCGTCACACCATTTGAGCGACGCGAGATCCGCAACCACATGAAGGAAGCGGACGCCGTGTTCCGGGCCTGCCTCGAGGAACGCGTTCGCCGAACGAGTAATATTTTACCAACCTAATTAGTTGCGCATCCTACCATGCATAAGCGGTCGAGACCCATTCCGCCGCGCACAGGTGATTTTGCAGGCCGAATAGCGTTCACCACTCCTGAAGTGGAGGTGTGGATGTGCAAGCTCGACCCTGAGGAACTCCGTCGGAAAGCCGAGGAGTGTGCCCGCAACGCCAATTTGGCGAATAATGACTGTGACAAGGCCGCTTGGCTCAAGCTCGCGGAAGATTGGGAGAGGCTGGCGCGGGCGCAGGAATTGCGCGCCGCAAGTAGCGGTGATGCTTGTGATGGTTTTTTGGGGTGAGCGTCGAGCACTCGAAGATTTCGATCTGCAGCAAGCGCCAAGATTTTGAAGCTGAGAATCTGAGATCAAGAATCTGAAGGCAAGATTCCGAAACACTGTTGCTCCTACGCAACCAATGTTTGAGTGCGCACGGATAACGTGCGTCGAATGAGTATTCGCATTTACGATGTATATTTGAACCGCAGGAACGATCTCCTGGTCGTTCCGAGAGGATATCCTGTACCGTCCGAACTGGGTGAAAGCTGGTCGAAGAGAAAGCGCGTGCGCGCTGTTAGTGAAGTCATTCGCGAACAGGTCGAGCAGCGCGGCTACTATCGCAGACGATCCTGCGAACTGATGAGCAAATATCGTCCCGATTGACGGGATCGACATTCATCAAGCTCGGCCCCGACCTCCGTCGGGCGCCGAAGGCGTTCGAATTTTCGAAATCCATATTCAAAGCGAATTTCAAAAGCTCTGCTTGAGCACCGCTTGGGCCAAATGCCTGAGCTGCGAGACAACGAACTGTTCCAGAAATTCGCCAAATGAAGGCCAGACCACCAGCATGGCCCCAAATACGACGAGAGCGGTTGATCCGAGCGCTAATTCTTTCAAATCACGATCCATGCCGGGTTGAGTATAGAACCGCGCTTCGTTTTCACAATGGATCGGGTACCAACTGAGCCTTCGGACCACCGATCGCATGCGAGGCACTGGCGCGGCAATTGCCGAACCTGCTCTCGCGAAATTAGCGGATGCGACCTGCTCGGCCGAACATGTCCGTCAGCACGATGGAGCTGAGGCTAGGGGGCGATTGAGCGCAGCGTCGACAGATCACGCGGCAATTTTTCTCGCCCGGTGAAGTCCGCCGGTTGGGCTCGGTAGACGATAGCTCGTCGCGGAGGTTTGCGTTTGTCAGTGCGTTCAGACCGGTGGCGGAGAAATTGAGATCAGGTTCGTCCGTTCGCTCTTCGCCGCTGCTTGAAGTTTGCAGCCGCTCCGGATCGGCAGTTCGTCATCAATCCAGGATGACTACTTCCAGGGTGATTGAGCAAAAGCATCAAGCGCGTGGACGAAGAAAATGCTGACGCTGAAGAGGGCGGTGATGGCGGCAATCGATTCGAACATGGCTCTGTCCCTTGAAAACGCGTTCATCGAAACTCTAGAAGTCGTCTGTTTCAAGCCAGTTTCATTCCCAGAGCAAAATGATTTCATCCTGTTGAATTTCGGTCACGGCGCTGATGGGAACGGCCTTCATAAGCAGCTGTTCCGATCTGACGGGATTTGTGGAGTTCTGCTCCGCGAATGTTGCCGCCGAAATACGCGCGTCGGCGGGAGCGCGCGTGCGTACGGCAAAGCCGTAGTTCTACGGTGTGTCCGTTAGCGCTCGTCTGCACAGAAGCGTGCATCCATCGATGCAAACGCGAGTGTTCTGCGCGACGCTTCGCTCACCCGGTGTTCAGCTCAAACCTGCTTGCGTCGCCTAGCGCACTTCATTGATTGAGCTTTGCCACGAGGCTGCTCGCCGGCGCCCAACGAATTAGCGTCTCGGGATCGAATAGATGTTGCCGTCCAGATCCAGGATCACTTCCGCGGGACGCCCGTCCTTCAGCGTCGCGTGACCACGCCAGACGCCGCGATCATCCTGAGAGAGATCGGCGACGTCGTAACCCTTCGCCTTCATGCGGGCACTGGCCTCGTTCGAATCGGTAGGCCTGCTTTCGCCTTTCGATTGAGGGTTCGGGCTGGGGACAATTTCAGGCGTGACCGCCGAGTAAGCAGGATAGATCGTGTTTGCAAAACACAAGCTTGTCGGATTGTAAGAGCGCGCACATGGACTTAGGGGGCTCGTCGGGAAGGCCTCTGGGGTGGTCGGAATTGTGGGCCACGCTGACGACCTCGTCGGCTGGGTCTGTGCTCCGGCCGATGAATTGATTCCCAGCACCAGGGCTGCTGCAATCGCAAATCGCATACGCATCTCCCTCGGAACAGAGCTTGGGCTCAACCTCGAAGATGGGGAGATGGTTCATATCACGGCTTTGCTCGGCGTGCTGATGCTGCGTTGGGGTGCTTTCGTACCGACGGTCTGTCCGAGGCGAGCACATGGAGGTCGGAATCAGAAATGCGGGTCTAAGTCTTTAGTCGTGTGTTGGTGCCTCGCGCGTAGCGACGTCGCGCGAACATTCGCCGCGAGACGATCGAGTGTCATAAGCGAGTGAGGTTCTTCCAGTAGGCTTGGAGCGACAACCAATGCTGCCGCGGAAAGTGGTCTGCATTTGCAGCGGAGCGTCTGGAATCGAGCGGTAGAAAAAATCACGCATTCCGTGAACGCGACGCGCGCAAGCGCGACAAAAGATATGAGCAAAGGGAGTATCTGTTATGCCGCGAGCGTTGAACTGCCACGAACTCGCTGAGCTTCTTCGCGAACTGAAGAAGCTTCGCGCCGAAGTTCGGAAGGCCGAGCGCGATGTAGAAGACGCTCGGCTGGAGGACCGCGGGGCACGAGCGCGAGGCCAGCGCGGCGGGCATGAACGTCGCTTGATCGATCAGCGTCCGGACGAACTCGGCGGATCCGGCCTTCCTGCCGTTGCCGTCTGGCTCTCCTAGCAGCGGCTGTCCCGAATCCAACGCTCGCTATTTCACAGCGACCTTGCGGAGTCGTCTTCCGGTTGGGAAGACGTCATAAGGCGTTGATTTGGCAGCCATTGCTGACGCACTCGCCAGCCCTATTGAGCAATTTCCGATCTTCATACCAAGCGCCGCTGCTGCTAGCGGGCCGCCTTCATGGTCTTGAAGCTGTGTCAGGCTCTCGTGGGCGACCGGCTTGCCCCGCTGGTCCAGACACGTGAGAGCCGCGCGCAGTCGCGCTGGTACCTCAGCGCATCAGCGGGTTTCAAAACTGCGAATCCATCTGGAATTGTGGCGAAAATGTAGTTGGCCTGCCCACGATCTGCTCCATACTCAGGAGGATGATTCGGGCGGGCTGAGGCGTGACATGATCCAGTGGGACAAGGTCTCCATCGCAGAAATGCTGTTCATCTCGATCATGCTCGCCGGTGTCGCTGCGATCGTCGGCACCGGGCTTGAATGGGCCATCCTGCGTTAGTTGCGTCGTGAGACACGACGGCTCTTCGGCTCAGCCATCAGCGATGACCGGCCCAGGTGCTGGGGGTCTAAGCGCTGGGTCCAAGCGCTGGGTTCAAGTCCTGAGGCGCAAAGCCGTCAGTGCACCCAGCTTGGCTGAAAGCTCAGCGGCGCTCGGACGGCCGGCCGGAAGCGCGATAATCGGCCAGGGCCTTGCGGGCGACGATTCCGAGTTCCCCGAGGGTGGTCCTTCTGCCCTGGGCGGCGTCGGCCAGCCGGTGGGCGATGAAGGCGCGAACCTCGTGATCACCGCCATACGGCAGCGCCCGGCAGGTCTCTTCCAGCGCCCTTTCCATGTAGGTCTTGATGGGATCAGTAAGCTCGTACACGTCGTGTCCCCACGAAAATCGCTGAACTGATGAACTTTAGCATGCCCTTCAGGATGTGCTCAATTTGCCATCCGCCAGTGTGGCGTGTCTGACATTCGCATCAGTATCTCCCGCTTCAGTCCATCCGCGAGCAGTCCCAAGCGAATGTCAGAACGGGCTATCAGCATGCTCTCATCATGGCCCGATGTGAAATCCGTTAAAGTACCTGCATTCGCCGGAAGGTCGCCTCAAACGTTGCCGTCAGGAATGCTCGGTTTCTACCGCATCTGCTCAGTGCCATTGCTCCGCCGGCCCGACGTGCAAGACATATCCTCGATCAAGCCGCTTAGGATCCCTTGTTCCGGAACGACTCACGGCCACGAGCCGCATCCAGCTCGGCGTGGACGCGCTCGATCACAGGCGTGTAGTCCCGACGCTCGTCCTGCCGGAACAGGCGCATGGTCGGATACCAGGGACTGTCCGCGCGATCGAGCAGCCAGCGATAGTCCGGCACGTACGGCAACAGGACCCAGGTCGGGCAGCCGAGCGCGGCCGAAAGATGCGCCACGCTGGTATCGACCGTGACCACGAGATCCAGGCAGGACACCAGCGCAGCCGTCTCGACGAAATCGGTCAGATGCGCGGTCAGGTCGATCATGTCGGTCCGCTCCAGCAGTGCCGGCCTGTCTTCCGCTCGCGGGTCCTTTTGCAGGCTGACGAAGGTCGCATCAGCATCGAGG
The DNA here is from genome assembly GCF_000239815.1 of Bradyrhizobium sp. STM 3843. GTDB lineage: Bacteria > Pseudomonadota > Alphaproteobacteria > Rhizobiales > Xanthobacteraceae > Bradyrhizobium. The sequence continues at coordinate 20,651 of NZ_CAFK01000289.1, forward strand.
AGGCCAGCCATGGTCCGGAACGGTATCGAACGGGCGCGATCGCGCGGGTGCCGCGGGTTACCGGACCAGACAAGGCCGACCCGCGGCCGGTCGTGGGAGCCAAGACGCTGCTCCCACGTCGTCACGCGATCGGGCGCCGGAGCGGGGAGATAGGAGGTTGCGGCCGGGATCGTGTCGAGGCGGGTCTTGAAAGCCAGTGGCAGGCTGGTCAGCGGACAGTGGAGGTCGTAGGGCGGCGCCGTCGTCGCCGATCTTGGAAGGCACTGCGCAACGCCGGGAAGCCTGGAAAGAAGCGGGTAGAGTTCGTCCTGGACGAGCAGGATCACGCGCGCCCCGCGCGCCGCCAGCATCGGGACGTAGCGCGCGAACTGAATGACGTCGCCGAGTCCTTCATCCGGGCACACCAGGATGGTCTTGCCATCGATGGGTTCGGTTCCTCGCCAGAGCGGCCGGGAGAGCTTCGGATAGCCTTCGACAAGAATGGGGATTTTCCAGCGCGCGGCCTCACGACCCGCCCAGCCGGCTTCTAAATCCCCGGTGAGTAACTGAAGCAAGGCCAGATTCCATTCGGCGCTGGCGTCGTTAGCATCTTCGGCGAGGGCCCGCCGATAACAGGAAGCGGCCTGGTCGAAGCGGCCAAAATGTTCGAGCGCAATCGCCTTGTTTTTCAGGGCATGCTTGTCGCCAAGGGCGAAGGCCTTGTCGTAGGCGGACAACGCCTCTTCGTAGCGACCGAGCGCCGAGAGACAGTTCCCCATTTGATTGCAGGCATCCGCGTTGGTCGGATCGAGCAAGCGCACCCGTTCAAGGTCACCGAGGGCTTCTGCGTAACGCCCCAAGCTCCGCAGCGCTTCCGCGCGCAACCCGAACGTCTGGATGTCGTTGGGCTTCAGCTCCGCGCACACATTGAAGTAGACGAGTGCGTCCTCGAAACGCCCCGCCTGATGCAAAAGGATCGCCGCCTTGTTCGCCGCGTCCCAGGAGCCGGGCGCAAGTTGAAGCGCGTGCTGGAAGCTGAGGATGGCTTCGTGATTGCGCTGCAGCTCAGCCAATATCAGTCCGAGATTCTGCCACCGCTCCGCATTGTCGGGCTCGAGCTCGACTGCCTTTTCGAACGCTTTGAGTGCTTCGGCGCCGCGTCCCTGCTGCAGCAGCGCAGTCCCGAGCGCAGTGAGATAGTGCGGCTTCGGCGCGCGCCTGATCGCGCCGGCAAGCCATTCCACCGCATGATCGAACTGTCCGGTTTGGATGCTCAACAGCCCCATCAGGTGCAGCGTGTCGGCATGACCGGGGTCGCGCACCAGGGCCTGCTGGCAACACAGCTGGGCGTCGAGATGTCGGCCGGCACGCATGTGATCGATAGCGGCTTCATGCAACTGAACCACGCCGTCGGGTGCGTTTTGACCGGCCGTGTCATGCACGAGAGCCTTCTCATTCCCGCGACCGCTCATAGCGCCACCTGAATTTTGCTTTCAGATGGAACAGGTATTTGATTCTCGCTTGAGCGGAAAGAATTCGCCCTCCGATGTTTCAGGTTGCGTGCCGGGGCATTTAGGCAAGCGTCGCCTCAAATCCCACAGTGATCGCTGGATTTCATTTCGCCGAGGCAGGTTCGCCGTCCAGGTTGGTGGGCGCCGGAGCAAGATGTCGATCCGGTCGCCCGACCCGCCGTGGCTCGCGTCAGTTCTTCGAGCCGGCGCCCTTCAGCGCGTTCCACGCGGCCTGATTGGCTTGATCGAACGCCTTGCGCGTGTCCGCCAAGGCGGCACTCAGCACCGTCCAGGACCCGCTGCCGGTCTGCTTCAACTTCTGCAGCCGGGCTTCGGCCTCAGCTCCGTCCGACTTCATCTTCGCGATCGCCGCTTCGACGTTGGCTTGTCCGGTAGCTGCGAACTTCGAGGCGGCATCGTGGAACGTCGCGGTGGCCTCGCGCCAGGCCTTCGCTTGCGCCGCGGCGACGTCCTTGAACGTGGCCTGCTGCTGTTCCAATTGCTTGCCGAGACCCTCGAAATAGGTCTGGACCTGCGCCTCAAAACCCTCCCATTGGGTTTCCATATCCGCCTTGGCTTGCTGCCAGGCGGCCTCGCCGGCATCATGCTGCGCCTTCAACGAGGCCTTGAATTCATCCCGCCGCTGCTTCAGATCCGAAATCACCTGATCGACTTTCGGCTTCATCTCGGCGGCTGTTTGGCTCGCCTTGG
>NZ_CAFK01000287.1 GCF_000239815.1 Bradyrhizobium sp. STM 3843
CCGGGCAGGCCGCTGGTGGCGGAGGGGCCCTACCGCTACATGTCGCATCCCAACTATGCCGTCGTCGCGACGGAGATCGCACTCCTGCCGCTTGCCCTACATCTGCCGTGGGTCGCACTCATATTCTCGATTCTGAATGCAGGCATGCTGGCGGTCCGTATCCGGGCCGAGCAGCACGCGCTTGCCGAGATCGGGGGGCAGGTCGCATGAACAGCCAATCCGCGTCGCAGCCGATGCCAAGCCTCGCCACTTGGCTCGGCTTCCTGCTGATGTGCCTTGGCATGTTCATGGCGATCCTGGACATCCAGGTCGTCGCGACCTCGCTGCCGACCATCCAGGACGCGCTCGGTATCTCGCCGGAGGCGATGAGCTGGGTCCAGACCGCCTATCTGATCGCGGAGATCATCGCGATTCCGCTCACGGGCCTTTTTACCCGAGTGTTCAGCCTGCGCTGGCTGTTCGTCGCCGCGGTCAGCCTGTTCACGCTGGCGTCGTTCGGCTGCGCACTGAGCGTCAGTTTCGAGATGCTGCTGGCCTTTCGCGTGCTGCAGGGCTTCTCTGGCGGCGTGTTGATTCCGGCGGTGTTCTCAGCCGTCTTTCTATTGTTTCCCTCACGCCTGCATGCCGTCGCCACTACGATCGCCGGCGTCGTGGCGGTGCTGGCGCCGACCATCGGCCCCGTGGTTGGCGGCTACATCACCGACACCTGGTCTTGGCCGTGGCTGTTCCTGATCAATGTCGCGCCGGGCATCGTGGCCGCATCGGCGACGCCCCGGCTTCTGCCGCGTCAATCGACCGATTTCGCCGAACTGTCCAAGCTCGACATTCCCGCCTTGGCATTGTTGGCGGTGGCGCTGACAAGCCTCGAGATCGGATTGAAGGAGGCGCCGGAACGCGGCTGGCTGTCGCCGAACTGCCTCGCGCTGCTGGTGCTCAGCGGCTCGAGCCTGGTTCTGCTGGTTCAGCGCACCCTGTTGGCCGCGCATCCGATCGTGCGGCTTGCGAGCCTCAAGCGGCGCAGCTTCGCGATCGGCTGCGGTCTGAGCTTCTGTCTTGGCGTCGGGCTGTTCGGTTCGGTCTACCTGATGCCGGTGTTCCTCGCCTTCGTTCGCCACCACAGCGCCTTCGAGATCGGCATGATCATGCTGGTAACCGGCGTGGCGCAGCTGCTCGCCGCGCCCTGCGTGACCCTGCTCGAGAGCCGCGTCGACGCCAGGGTGTTGGCCGCCTTCGGCTTCGCGCTGTTCGCGGCCGGTCTCGGAATGAGCGCGTTTCAGCCGCGCACCGCCGACTATGCCGAAATGTTCGGGCCACAGGTGATCCGCGGCATCGGCACCATGTTCTGCTTGCTGCCGCCGACGCGGATCGCGCTTGGCGATCTGCCGCAGTCGGAGGTCGCCGATGCCAGCGCGCTGTTCAACCTGATGCGGAATCTGGGCGGCGCCATCGGCATTGCGCTGATCGACACGATCATCTACGGCCGCCTCAGCATCCATGCCGCCGATCTGCGCGACCGGCTGCTGGCTGGTGATGTCTCGGCCGCCAATGCGATCGGGCTGCAGCCCGAGCTTCTGCTGCACCGGCCGCCGGGGATGCCTGATGAAGCGACCATCGCCTATGTGCGGCCTCTGGTCGAAAAGGCCTCGCTCGCGCTGTGCGTCAACGAGGCCTGGGCGTTGCTGGCGGGCGTGTCGTTGTTCGCGTTGCTGATCCTGCTGTTTGCGCGTGAGCGCGAGACGGTTGCGGAGGCGCCAGTGTCAATCGCGCTGGAAGCTCCCCGCCACACTGCGACGAGACGGCTCGATCAGCTCGGGCCGCGGCCCCGATAGCCGCTTGTGCATGTGGACCATGAACGCCATGCCGAACAGCGGCGTGGCGAGATTGACGATCGGGATCGAGACGAAGGCGGCAATGATCAGTCCCGCGGTGAACACCGTCGCCGCGTTGTCGCGCCGCATCGCCTTGGCTTCAGCCGGCGATCGGAACCGCATCGCCGCCAGCTCGAAATATTCCCGGCCGAGCAGCCAGGCTGCTGCAACAAAGAAGATGGCAAAACCCGCGCCCGCCAGGAACACGAAGGGTAGTGCGATCAAATAGACCAGGATGGTGAGGCCGGCGGTCTTCAGCCCTTCCTGCATCGCGAGCCCGAAGGGGAGCGCGACGCCAGGCCGTTCCGCGGGATAGTATTCGCGTTCGACATGCTCGGCGACCTCGTCGACGAACAGGCTCGCCACGACCGAGGTGATCGCCGGCATCAGCATGATGCCGCCGAACACGACACCGAACCCGGCGGCAATCGAGATGATCCAGGCCAGCACGTCGAGCGTGGTGTGGAAATTCGGGCCCAGCATGGCCTCTGCCCAGCCTTCGCCGGCCGTTGCGAGCCAGCTCAGGAACCGTTGCAGGCCGATCGCCAGCACCGTGACCAGGACCAGCGCAAGTCCGACCGATCGCCACAGGATGGAGCGCATCGGCGGCGACAGCATTTGCGAAAGCGCCTTCACGGCGGCGTCGAACATGGGATCCGGACCTCTCTCATAAGCCAGCCAGAGAGGTAGACATGTCAGCCGCAGCCGGCAAGGGCGCCGAAAGTCACGCCGCGAGCGGCTTGCCGCGCACGTTCGGGCCGAACAGCGCCATCGCCAGAATGACGATGATCATCGCCGCCGTAATGAGGCCGAACACGCCTCCAACTCCCGTCTCACGCAGCATGTAGGCGACGATAAAACCCGAAAATGTCGCGCTGACGCGGCTCATCGAATAGACCACGCCCGAGGCGCGGGCACGGATCGCGGTCGGAAAGACCTCGGTCTGATAGGCGTGGTAGGCGTAGGACATGGTCATGTTGGACGTCGTGACCAGTACGCCGCTCGCGATCAGGAGCGCCGGTTCGCTGAACTGCGAGAAGGCGATACCGAATACCGCGATCGCGGCGGCCGCGCCGCAGATGATCCATCTGCGCTCGCACCGGTCTGCAAAGGTCGCAGCCAGCAGTGGAGCGATCGGGTAGGCGAAGGCGATGATGAACGAATATTGCAAGCTCTTGGTGACCGTGATGCCCTTTTCGAGCAGCAAGGTGGGAACCCAATTGGCGAAGCCATAGACACCGAAGGCCTGGCAGAGATTGAAGATCATGAACAGGATGATGAGCGGCGCATAGGCCGGCTTGAAGATGTCAAAAAATCCGGCTGTGCGGATAACCGCCGAAGGACGCCCCTCCGCGACGATGCGCGGCGAAATCGCAGCTCCAGTCGCGGCTTCCAGCTTGCGCAGGACGGCGACGGCTTCGGCCTCGCGGCCATGGCGCGCCAGCCAGAGCGGACTTTCTGGCAGATAGAGCCGGACTATCCAGACTGCCAGGCTTCCGACGGCACCGATCAGCACCACCCAGCGCCAGCCATCCCATCCAAGCGGCCCAATGGGCACCAGCCACCAAGCCAGCGCGGCCACCACCGGCACGGCCGTGAACATGACCGCCTGGTTGATCGCGAAGGCGCGTCCGCGCATCCGGCTCGGCATCAACTCCGTGAGATAGGCGTCGATGGTGATGACCTCGACCCCGATGCCGATGCCGGCGACGAAGCGCCAGAACAGCAAGCCGGCGGATGTGGTCTGGCAGGCCATCACCACCGATGCTGCCGTATAGGCCAGGAGTGCCCAGGTGAAGATCGATCGCCGGCCAAACCGATCGGCAAGAAAGCCGAGAAAGAAAGTGCCGACGAAAAGGCCCGCAAATGTCGCGGCGACAAACGCGCCGATGCCGGAGAAGCCGAAGAAGGCCTGCGTGGTTGTGGTCAGCAGGCCGCTGCGATTGAGACCGGGCGCGATATAGCCGGTGAAGAACAGGTCATAGACCTCGAACCAGCCGCCAAGCGATAACAGCACGACGAGTCGCCAGAGATAGCCTGACGCAGGCAGGCTCTCCAGCCGCCGTGAAATCTCGCTTGGTCCCGCGGGCGCTGTTGAAAGGTCGAGCCCGGTGTCGATACCGACGGCACTCATCGTGATCCTCCCCTGGACATAGCCGCGGCTCTTGCCGCCAGCTGCTTCCCGTCGTCCTTCTTGGCGAGGACGGACCGGCAGGCCCATGTTTGGGTGGGAGCAAGGTAGAAATCCAGACGAACATATCGAAGGAAGCGTTCGAGAAAAGCGAAGGCTGAGCGGGTGCTCCAAACACTGCCGGTGTGTCCGCTCTGCGCTCTTTCAAAGCCGCGCTAATACAGCAGCCTGGCCTGCCAGCCACCGCGGCCGACCTGATCGGCGATCAAGGTGAGGATCAGCCGTCGCATCTCTTCCATGGCGTAGGTCATCGGGCGATTGCGCAGCCGGCACAGATAGAGCGTGCGTGTGAGCGTGGGCTCCACGACCTCGCGCGCAACGAGGGTGCCCGCCGCAAGCTGCTCCTTCACGAACAGCCGGGTCGCGATCGCACAACCGAGACCTGCGAGCAGCGCGCCAATGGTGCCGCTGATCGAGTTGAGATGCAGGATCGCTTTGGCCTCCAGCCGCTTGAGCAGTACGGGATCATCCAACAGGGCCCGCGAGGACAAGCCGTGCAGCAGCATGATCTGCGGCAGCTGCGCGAGCTCGTCGAAACGCATCGGCGCCTTGCTCCTGCCGATCAGCTTGGCCGTGCCGACGCAGACCATCTGCTCCTCCAGCACGGGCTCGGCCACCAGCTCCTTCTCAGCCGGGGGATTGTAGACCAGCGCCAGATCGACCTCGGATGCCATCAGGTGCAGCAGCGTCGCGCCGGAAAGGCTCTCGGTCAGAGACAGCTTCAGATTGGGGTATTTGGCGAGCACGGCCTGCATCAAGGCGACGCCGATCGCCTTCATGCCGGAGTTGGCCATGCCGATCGAGATCTCGCCCGCAATGCTGGTGCGTCCTTCCTTGATCTCGCGCTCGGCGGCAGCCATTGCGCGAAGGATGATGCGAGCATGCTCGTAAAGCCGTTCGCCTGCCGCGGTCGGCTCCATCCCGCGCGGCTTCCGTTCGAACAAGGGCGTGGCGAACTCAGCCTCGAGATTGGAGATGTGATGACTGAGCGCGGATTGTGCGACGCTGGTTTGGTCCGCCGCCCGTGACAGGTTGCGCTGCTCGTAGACCGCGATGAAATAGCGGAGCTGCCGGGAGTCCATAATCCGTCCGCGAGCTGTGTTCTAAAATGGCGAACGTCCTGTTCAACACTTTATAATTTTCAGATGCCTACGGGAAGCCTAACCTCCGGGGCCAGACAACGGAGGAACACGCCATGACGGGATCGGGCCTGCCGCTTCAAGGTGTCCGCGTCGTCGAAATGACCCATATGGTCATGGGCCCGACCTGCGGCATGATCCTGGCTCAGCTCGGCGCCGAGGTGATCAAGGTGGAGCCGCCGTCCGGAGACAAGACGCGCACCCTGGGTGGAATGGGCACTGCGTTCTTTCCCCTGTTCAACCGCGGCAAGCGCAGCGTGGTGTTGGATCTCGCGCGAGCCGACGACCGCGAGACGATGCATCGGCTGTTGGCGACGGCCGACGTGTTCCTGGAGAATTTCCGGGATGGCCAGTTGGAGAAACAGGGATTAGGTGCCGACGACCTGCGACGCCGGCATCCGCATCTCATCATTGCGGGCCACAAGGGCTTCCTGTCCGGGCCATACGAGCATCGCCCGGCGCTGGACGAAGTCGTGCAGATGATGTCGGGGCTCGCGGCGATGACCGGCACCAAGGACAGGCCGCAGCGCGTCGGCTCCTCGGCCAACGACATCATGGGCGGCATGTTCGGCGTGATCTCGATCCTCGCCGCGCTCTACCAAAGGCGCGATGGCCGCACCGACGGGGCCGACATCCGCATCGGCCTGTTCGAGAACTGCCTGTTCCTGGTGGCGCAACATATGGTCCAGTACGAGATGACCGGGGTGAAGCCGCTGTCGATGCCGGAGCGCGAGCACGCCTGGCCGATCTACGACATCTTCGAGACCGCGGGCGGACAGCGCATCTTCATCGGCGTCGTCACCGAAGGCCATTGGCAGAGCTTCTGCCGGGAATTCGGCCTGATCGAGTTGCTCGAAGATCCGGCGCTCGCCACGACGACTGATCGCATCCTGGCGCGCGGCCGCATCATTCCGCAGGTCGCCGACGTCGTCAGGCGGTGGGATGCGACAGAATTGTCGGCGAAGCTCGATGCGCTCAATATCTGCTTCTCGCCGATCAACCGGCCGGAAGATCTGTTCGACGACCCGCATGTGCTGCGACCGGGTGGGCTCGTCCACAATTTCAATGCGGATGGCGCATCATTCCGCGCGCCGGCGCTGCCAATCGAATGGAACGGCGCCAATTTCGGTGACGGACTGAAAGTCCCCGCGCTCGGGGCTGACACGGCGGCGATCCGCGCCGAACTCGATGCGCGGCCGACATCCGTCGGCAAGCACGCAGGAGGTTGCGCATGAGCGAGGCTGTACGGATCTATCCGGAAGGGCGCGTCACCTTGCGTGAGGTCGGCCTGCGTGACGGCCTGCAGCTCGTCAAGCGCTTTCCATCCACTGCCGCCAAGCAGCGCTGGCTGCGCGAGGAACACGCCGCGGGCGTGCGCTGCTTCGAGGTCGGCTCGTTCCTGCCGGCCAAGACCTTTCCGCAATTCGCCGATGTCGGCGAGATGGTCGCGACCGTCGCTGAGCTACCCGGCGCGCACGGCATTGCGCTGGTGCTCAATGAGCGCGGTGCGAACGATGCGCTCGCCTCGCGGGTGCCTGAAATCGCCTCGGTGGTTTCGGCGACCGAGGAGCACAGTCAGGCCAACGCCCGCCGCTCGCGTGCTTCCGCACTCGACAACATCAGGCGCCTGTGCGAGCTGCGCGACGCCAGCGCGCATCGGCCGATCGTGCACGCCGCGATATCGATGGCGCTGGGTTGCTCGATCACCGGCGCGGTCGAGCCCGCCGAGGTGCTGCGTCTGGTCGATCAATGCTTCGAGGTCGGAGCCGACGCGGTTGGAATTGCTGACACCGTTGGCTTCGCAGGTCCCAAGCAGGTCGGCGAATTGACTGCGGCCGCCGTCAAGCTCGCCGGCGACAGGCCAATCTGCGTTCATCTGCATGACACCCGCGGCATGGGGATCGCCAATGCCTCGGCCGCGATCGACGCCGGCGCGCGTATTCTCGATGGCTCGCTCGGTGGGCTCGGCGGCTGTCCGTTCGCCCCCGGCGCCACCGGCAATGTCGTGTTCGAAGATCTCGTCTTCCTGTGCGAGAGCAAGGGCTTCGCGACCGGCATCGACATCGAGCAGCTGATTGCCGTGCGTGCCATCCTGCGCGAAGCGATGCCGGATGAGCCGCTCTATGGCGGCATCGCGCGCGCCGGCCTGCCCCGTCCGATCGGGACGAGGGCAGCCTGATACGTCCTACAGTTTGGTCGCTCGCAATCGCAACGCATTGCCGACCACGCTGACTGACGACAGCGACATGGCTGCCGCTGCAATGATCGGGGACAGCAGGATGCCGAAGGCGGGATAGAGGATTCCGGCCGCGATCGGGATGCCGGCCGCATTGTAGATGAAGGCGAAGAACAGGTTCTGGCGGATGTTGCGCATCGTTGCGGCCGACAGCCTGCGCGCCCGTGCGATGCCGCCGAGATCGCCTTTCAGCAGCGTCACACCGGCACTTTCCATGGCGACATCGGTCCCCGTGCCCATGGCGATGCCGACATCGGCCGCGGCCAGCGCCGGCGCGTCGTTGACGCCGTCGCCAGCCATGGCCACGACCTTGCCCGCCGCGCCCAGCCGCGCCACGACGGCACTCTTCTGATCCGGCAGCACCTCCGCTTCGACCTCCGCGATGCCTATCCTGCGGGCGACCGCCGTTGCCGTCGTGCGGTTGTCGCCGGTCAGCATGATCACCTCGATGCCGTCCTCGGTCAGCGCCTTCAGTGCATCCGGCGTCGATGCCTTGATCGGATCGGAGATCGCGAACAGCGCGGCCGGCTTGCCGTCGACGGCCATGGTGATGACGGTGGCGCCGTCGCTGCGCAGCCGCTTGCTCTCGACGCCGAGCGTGTCGGCGATGATGCCGAGCGATGCGAGATAGGTCGCGGTGCCGAGCACGATCGATCGGCCGTCGACCGAGCCTTGCGCACCCTTGCCGGTCGGCGCGTCGAAGCCACTGACCTCGCTGAGTGCGACTTTGCGCTCTTTCGCGTGCCGCACGATCGCGTCCGCCAGCGGATGCTCGCTGGCCCGCTCCACGCTGGCCGCGAGCCGTAGCACCTCGTTCTCGTCGAAGCCGGGCGCGGTCACGATTCCCGTCACCTTCGGCTTGCCTTCGGTCAAGGTGCCAGTCTTGTCGACCACCAGCGTGTCGACCTTCTCCATCCGCTCCAGCGCCTCGGCATTCTTGATCAGGATCCCTGCCTGGGCGCCGCGGCCGACGCCGACCATGATCGACATCGGGGTCGCAAGCCCGAGCGCGCAGGGGCAGGCGATGATCAGCACGCTGACGGCGGCGACGAGGCCATAGGTGAACCGCGGCTCCGGCCCAAAGCTGTACCAGGCGACGAATGCGACGACCGCAGCCGCAATCACCATCGGCACGAACCAGCCGGCGACCTGGTCGGCAAGCCGCTGGATCGGCGCGCGGGAGCGCTGCGCTTCGGCGACCATCTGGACGATCTGCGACAGCAGCGTGTCGCGCCCGACCTTGTCGGCGCGCATCACGAAGCCGCCGGACTGGTTCAAGGTGCCGGCGATGACATGCGCGCCCTCTTCCTTGGTCACCGGCATGGACTCGCCAGTCACGAGCGATTCATCGAGCGACGAGCGGCCGTCGAGGATGGTGCCGTCGACCGGAACCTTCTCGCCCGGACGCACGCGCAAGCGGTCGCCGACCTGCAGTTGGTCGATCTCGACCTCGTGGTCCTGACCGTCCTCACTGATCCGCCGCGCCGTCTTCGGCGCCAGCTGCAGCAGCGCCTTGATCGCGCCTGAGGTAGCCTCGCGCGCGCGCAGCTCCAGCACCTGTCCGACCAGCACCAGTACGATGATGACCGCCGCGGCCTCGAAATAACTCGCGACCGCGCCGCCATGATCACGGAACGTCGCCGGAAACACCTGCGGCGCCACCGTCGCAATCACGCTGTAGACATAGGCGACGCCCGTGCCCATAGCGATCAGCGTGAACATGTTGAGATTGCGCGTTTGCAACGATTGCCAGCCGCGCACGAAGAAGGGCCAGCCGGCCCACAGCACCACCGGGGTGGAGAAGACGAGCTGGATCCAGTTCGACGTGACCGGATCGACGAGGCCATGATCGCCGCCGAGCAGGTGCCCGCCCATCTCCAGCACAACCACGGGCACCGCAAGCAATGCGCCGATCCAGAGACGGCGCGTCATGTCGACGAGCTCGGGGTTCGGCGCGCTGTCGAGGCTGACGATTTCGGGCTCCAGCGCCATGCCGCAGATCGGGCAGCTTCCGGGGCCGACCTGGCGGATCTCCGGATGCATCGGGCAGGTGTAGATCGTGCCGGCCGGCATCTCCGGCGGCGGCTCTTTCTTTTCGAGATATTTTGCGGGATCGGCCGCGAACTTGGTGCGGCAGCCGGCCGAGCAGAAGTGGAAGGTCTGGCCGCGATAGTCGAATCGATGTTTCGACGTGGTCGGGTCGACGCTCATCCCGCAAACGGGGTCCAGCACCTTCGTGTCGGTCGCCGGATGATGATGGTGATGGCCGCCGCAGCAACTCGCGCCGGCGGCAGGCGTTTCGCCCGCGGCATGATTGGTGCAGCAGGACTCTTTGGAAGACTCCTTGGCAGCTGCGGCGGGCGCTGTTTCGACGGCTGCGGCCTTGGATCCGCAGCCGCAGCCCGCGGATTCGCCGGCTGCCACTGAATACGTGTGTTGGTTTTCCGACATTGCTGTCCGACTCCGGACTTGTAACCCATACCCTGTAGGGGTATATATGCCGAATGCGGAAAGACATCAAGACATCTTGTCAGAAACGGTTGAGCCGGATCGAAGGCCAGGTTCGGGGCCTCTCGAAGATGGTCGAGGACGACCGTTATTGCATCGATATCGTCACGCAGATCTCTGCGGTACGGGCCGCATTGCGCCGGGTCGAGGAAGAGATCCTGCGCGATCACGTTGCCCATTGCGTCGAGCACGCCATCGCCTCGGGCGACAAGGCCGATCAGCGGCAGAAGATCGCGGAATTGATGGACGTCATCGGCCGTTCCGACCGGTAGCGGGAAGGGACGATGCTGCGGCCTAGACCATTGTCTCGCGCTTGCGGGCACGGCACTCCGGCGCCTCGGCGCGGATGTGATGCGCCAACAGATAATGCTCGGTAACGGTCACGCGCTCGATCACCCCAGCGTCTGCGTTCATTTGCTCAGCCGCAGCCGGCGCTTCTTCGTCAAGCGCCTCAGGAATGAGCGGCGGCGCTTTGAGCGCCTCTGGAAACACACCGAACTCGCCCGCTACCTCCGCGAGCGGCTTCTGTTTGTCGGCCCAATGCAGGGTCGTGTAATCGAATCCGTTGACGATGGTCGGCTTCACGATCTCGAAATAGGGTGAGATGTCGAAGTCGCGCGGCATATAGAGCGACGAATCGCGGATGTGCAGGATCTCGCGCTTGGCCCGTTTCGAGCCCGCACGCGTGATCTTCGGCAGGATCGGATAGCGCACCGCATCGAAGGCCTGTGCGATCAGCGCCGAGCAGATCATCTTGGTGGGATCGCCGGATCCGAGCGCAATCATGCGTCGCCGCCAGCGCTGCGGGACCGGCAGCGGGAACAGATAACGCATCAGGTCGACGATGTTCTTGGTGTCGTAGCCGAAGCCGATGCGATTGATGGCATAGCGGCACACGGTATGGCGATCCTCGAAGGTCAGACCGACCGGCCGGCAGATGCGGGTGTGGTAACTAAAGTATTTCGACAGCGGAGCCGAGATCACGCCCTCATCGACATAGGCTTCGACCAGCACATGCGGTTCGCCGTCGGGTTCGACCGCGCCATCGATCGGTCCGACATAGAGCGCCGCGTGCGACCAGGTCGACTGCGTCAGATATTTGATGATGCCCGAGATGCGGCTGTTGCCCTCGACGAGCAGCACGTCGCCGGGCTGGACATCGTTGCGCAGATTGTCCGGATCGCTCGGCGTGAACGGCTCATAGCCCGGAACCTCCTTCTGGAGGTAAGCGGCAAGCAGCTTGCCGATCTGATCGAGCATGACGCCCATGGCGGTCAGTCCCCCCAAGCGGCCTTGTTCGGCTGCTTTTCCCTGTCTCTATCATGGTCGACTGCGGTTGCAATTTGGTTCATGATGGGTGTCGCTTCAACCATGGTTGATTTACCATGACGGTTGCCGCACTGCGTTGGAGGCGGCTAAGGTCTCGCCGCGTTCCCTGTCTTTCCAAGCTTTCGGAAACCATGACATGACTTTCACGCGCCGCGGCTTTCTCGCCGCGTCGGCGGCGCTGGCGACGACGCCGATGCTCGGCAGCGGCGCTCGCGCTGCGACGGCGCCGCGCGACGCCGATATCGTGGTGATCGGGGCAGGTGCGGCCGGCATCGCCGCAGCCCGGCGCGTTGTCGCGGCCAATCGCAAGGTGCTGGTGCTCGAGGCCTCCGGCCAGCTCGGCGGTCGTTGCCGCACCGATCCGGCGACCTTCGGCGAGCCATTCGATCGCGGCGCGCGCTGGCTTTACAATCCCGACGGCAATCCACTTGCGAAGCTGGCCCGCGCGGCCGGGCTCGACATCATGGCTGCACCCGTCGGGCACAAGATCCGCGTCGGCCGTCGCAATGCGCGGCCGGGCGAAACCGAGCAGTTCCTGGCAGCGCTGGTGCGCGCCAAGCGTTCGATCGATGATGCCGGTCGCGGCAAGCTGGATACATCCTGCGCCGCGGCTCTGCCGAAGGATCTCGGCGACTGGACCGGAACGGCGGACTTCGTGCTCGGACCCGCGACGACGGGCAAGGACCTCAACGAGCTCTCGGCCATGGACAAGACGCGCGCGCAGAATCGCAACGCAGCGCTCGCCTGTCGGCAAGGTCTCGGCACGCTGGTTGCCAAACTCGGCGAGCAGTTGCCGCTGGCGCTGTCAACGCCCGCGACGCGCATCGTCTGGACCAATCGCGAGGTGGTGGTGGAGACGGCGTCAGGCCGCATCGCCACGCGCGCGATCATCCTGACCGTCTCGACCAACGTGCTGACGTCAGGGACGATCAAGTTCACGCCGGAACTGCCGAAGCGGCAATTGGACGCCGCCGCCAAGCTCAGCCTCGGCAGCTATGACCGTATCGCGCTGCAGATCGCCGGCAATCCGCTCGGTCTGTCGCGCGACGATCTGATCATCGAGCAGAGCAGCTCGACCCAAACCGGCCTGTTGTTCGCCAATATCGGTGGATCATCGCTGTGCACGATCGATGTCGGCGGATCCTTCGGACGCGACTTGTCGTCACAAGGCGAGGCGGCGATGGTCGCCTTCGGCAAGGAATGGCTGACAAAGCTGTTCGGCAGCGACGCGGCCGCTGCGGTCAAGGCATCGGCCGCAACGCGCTGGAACGCCGCGCCGACCATTCTCGGCGCGATGTCGGCGGCCGTGCCTGGCGGCCAGGGCTCGCGCAAGATCCTGACCGAGCCGCTCGGCCCGTTGTTCCTCGCCGGCGAAGCCACCCATGAAATCATGTGGGGCACAGTTGACGGCGCGTGGGAGTCCGGTGAGCGCGCCGCCGAAGCCGCCTTGCGCAGGATCGGTGCGTTGAAGGAACCCGAGCCGGTCGAAGCTGCGGAACCAAGACGGCCACGGCGGCGCGGCTCAATCCGGTCCGCATCGCCGATCGACTAAAGCGCGATGAGAACAGGCTGAACCGTCATCGCGCTCTAGGTGTTTGAGCATGATCTCCGCGCGAACGCGTTCCGCGTTTGTCGCGAGGGAAAACCGCTTCGCACTTTTCCGGATCATGCTCTAGCTCCGGCCGGCTCACACCGGCAGCTTGAGCTCCATCAGGTCCTTAGCCACGACGATGCGGCCGGAGTAGCTGGTCTTCACGTCGCGCGTCCAATCGTCATCGGTGACCTCAGGATCATCGCCCGGCACGAAGTGACTGAGCACGAGGGTCTTCACGCCGGCGGCTGCAGCGATGCGCCCGACATCCGCCGTCGATGTGTGGCTGTCCATCAGATGCTTCTTCAGCGTTGCGCCGTTCTTGGTCTTCAGCACCAGGCGATCGACTGCGGGAACGTAGAGACATTCATGCACCAGCACGTCGGCGCCCTTGGCGAACTCCGCAAGCTTGGGATTGTAGGCGGTGTCCGACGAGAACACGATGACGCCGTCCGGCGTCTCGAACTTGTAGGCGAAATTGTCGGTAATCGGTGGGTGCGGGGTGCGGGACGCCGTCACCGTCACGTCCTCGGTCTTCAACACCACGCCGTCATCGTTGATGTCCTTGGCAATCAGGAGCGGACGTGGATCAGGGCGGCCTTCGTCCTCGATGCGGGTTTCGACGTCGAACTTGTTCAGCTCCCAGAAGCTGCGCGTCATCGCTTCCAATCCCTTTGGCCCAAAGGACCGGATCGGGGTCGACAGGCCTGCCGCCCAGGCATTGTAGAACAGGTTGCCATATTCCAGATTGTGATCGGAATGGTGGTGACTGATGAGGATGTATTTCACGGACGGGAGAGGAACGCCGGCGCTGACCAGCTGACGGCTGACGCCCATGCCGCAATCGATCACGAACGGTGTGTTGTTGACCACGACGAGATTGGCCGGATTTGCGGCGCCGACACCGACGCGCGGGCCGCCCTTGGTGCCGAGGAAGACGATGCGCGTGCGCGGCTTGGGCGATTGCGCAAGCACCCCTGGCGCGGCGAACGCGCCCGCAGCGCCAACCGCAAGCGTCAGTAGGCTGCGACGATCGATCATGGTCTCCTCCTCAACTTTTCAGTTGAGGCGAACACTAGCCGCGACCCAGCACCCCGTCGAGAGCAGGAAGTCCAAAGACGACGGCAAGCGCGATCAGCACATAGCAGATGGCGCGAAACACACGCTCGCTGGCGCGCCCGAACAGGGACGCACCAAAGAACACCCCGATCGCGTAGATCGGTCCGACCAGCAGCGACAATCTGAGTGAATCCCAGGTGATCAGACCGCTCAAGGCGTAGCTCACCATCGAGAAGAAATCGGACGCGCCAAAGAACAGCAGGATGTTGGCGCGCGCGATCTTCGACGGGATCGGTCGCCCCAGCCAATAGCCGACGATCGGCGGCCCGCCGGTCTGGGCAAGCCCGCTGCAGAAGCCTGAGATGCCGCCGACCGCAACCGACAGGGCCGTGTACTCCTTGCCGCGGTAGCGCCAGCCCGACAGCAGCAGGGCAAGCAATGCGATGACGAAGCCGGAAATGATCCATCGCGTCGTGACGGGATCGAGCCGGCTCAGGAAATACGTGCCGGTCGGCACTCCGATCAGCGCGCCGGCGACGATCACGGCAGTCGCCTTGCGATCCGCCTCTTGCCACGCCTTCGGCACCAGCGGTGCGGCCGATACGAAGTCGATGACGAGCAGCAGCGCCGCGACCAGACGAGGTCCGGCCACGCTGCTCGCGAGCGGCATGAAGATCAGCGCCGCGCCGAAGCCGGAGAAACCGCGGGCCGTCGCGGCAATGAACGCGATCACGCAGAGCGCGATCGCAGCGGAGGGTCCGACATCACCTGGGATGAGCCCGGACAGGCTCATCCGCGCAACACGCCGCCGGTCTTCTTGGCAACCTCGGCGGTGATCTTGGCGCCGACCGCGTCGATCTCCTCGTCCGTCATGGTCTTGTCGCGCGGCTGCATCGTCACGGCGATCGCGATCGATTTCTTGCCGTCCTCGATGCCCTTGCCTTCATAGACGTCAAAGACCGAGACCTCGGTGATCAGCTTCTTGTCGGCACCCTGTGCGGCCCGCACGATGTCGCCGGCCTTCATGGCGCGATCCACGATGAAGGCGAAGTCGCGCGACACCGGCTGGAACGGCGAGAGCTCAAGCACAGGCTTGGCGCGGGTCGGCTTCTGCTTCGCCGCAGGGATACGATCCAGAATGACTTCGAAACCGACCAGCGGACCGTCGGCCTTGAGCGCCTCGAGCGTACGCGGATGGATCTCACCGAACGTGCCGAGCACGTTCTGCGGCCCCATCTGGATGGTGCCGGAACGTCCAGGGTGCAGCCAGGCCGGACCACCGGGCACGATCTGCAATGCGGCCATCGGCGCGCCGGCGGCAGCCAGCACGGCGAGTGCGTCGGCCTTGGCATCGAAAGCGTTTGCAGCTTGTGATCCGGTCCAGTGCCGGCCAAGCCCCTTCGCGCTGGCGAAGCCACGGCGGACGCCGCTTGCCGCCATGAACTGATCCTCCGGCCGGTCGCCTTTGAAGATCTGGCCGACTTCGAAGATCGCGGCATCGCCAAAACCGCGATCGGCATTGGCCTGCGCTGTCGCGATCAGCCCGGGCAGAAGGCTCGGGCGCATGTCGGAGAGATCGGAGGCGATCGGGTTCGCGAGCGCAAGCTCAGGCTTGCCGCCGCCGAACAGTTCGGCGGCCGGCTTGGAAATGAACGACCAGGTCACCGCTTCGACCATCCCGCGCGTTGCCAGCGCGCGCTTGGCGCGACGGGTGCGCAGCTGGATCGGCGTCAGCACCGGCTTGCGCGGCGCCTCGCCGCGCTCGAACGGCGTCTCCGGCACCTTGCCGACGCCGACCATGCGCACGATTTCTTCGACGATGTCGGCCTTGCCGTGAACGTCGGTGCGCCAGGACGGCACCGCGATCTTCACCACCGGGCCAGAGCCCGCCAGCATGAAGCCGAGATGGCCGAGGATGCGCCGCATTTCAGGCAATGGCACGTCGATGCCGGCGAGCCGCTTCACCTCGGTGAGCGGAAAGTCGATCACCCGCTCATCGCCGTACGGATTGCCGACCACGACATTGTCCGACGCCGTGCCGCCGCACAGCTCCAGCACCAGCTTGGTCGCCATTTCGAGCCCCGGCACCATGAAGGCCGGATCGACGCCACGCTCGAAGCGATAGCGCGCATCCGAATTGATGCCGAGCTTGCGGCCGGTCTGGGCGATGTTGATCTCGTTCCATAGCGCCGATTCGATCAGCACGTCGGTGGTGGTCTCGTCGCAGCCGGAAGCCTCGCCGCCCATGATGCCGGCGAGCGATTCGACTGCGTGATCGTCTGCGATCACGCAGATGCTGCTGTCGAGGGTGTAGGTGCGGCCGTCGAGCGCAAGCAGGGTCTCGCCATCATGGGCACGGCGCACGACCAGATTGCCCTTCACCTTCTGGGCGTCGAACACGTGCAGCGGCCGCGCGCGGTCGAAGGTCATGAAGTTGGTGATGTCGACCAGTGCATTGATCGGCCGCAGCCCGATCGAGGTCAGCCGCTGCTGCAGCCATTTCGGCGAGGGGCCGTTCTTGACCCCGCGCACCAGCCGCAGCGCGAAACCGGGGCACAGCTTCTCGTCCTCGACCGTGACCTTCACCGAACAGGGGAATTCGCCCTTGATCGGTTTGATCGCGGGATCCTTCAGTCTGCCCATGTCGGCGGCCGCGAGATCGCGCGCGATGCCGTGCACGCCGGTGCAGTCCTGCCGGTTCGGCGTCAGATTGATTTCGAAGACGGGATCGCCGAGCCCCGCCCATTCGGCGTACGGCTTGCCGATCGGCGCATCCGCCGGCAGCTCCATGATGCCGTCATGATTCTCGGAGATTTCGAGCTCGGCCTCGGAGCACAGCATGCCGCGGCTCTCGACGCCTCTGATCGTGCCGACCGACAGCGTGATGTTCTTGCCGGGAATGAACGTGCCCGGCGCCGAGAACACGGATATGAGGCCGGTGCGCGCGTTCGGCGCGCCGCACACCACCTGCACCGGCGCGGCGCCGTTGCCGGTGTCCACCATGCAGACGCGCAGGCGATCGGCGTTGGGGTGCTGCTCGGCCGAGATGACACGCGCGATCGTGAACGGCGCCAGCAGCTTCGCCTTGTCCTCGAGATGCTCGACCTCGAGCCCGATCATGGTGAGCTTGTCTGCGAGCTTCTCGACCGGCTCATCGGTGTCGAGATGGTCCTTCAGCCAGGACAGCGTGAATTTCATGGCTGTATGCCTCGAGTCTTACTTGACGGTGTTGTTTGTTGAACTCTCTTCGGATCTTGCGCCGTTCTCTCCGCTCCCTCCCCCCTTGTGGGGAGGGTTTGGGAGGGGGGTAAGCCGCGGGCACGAACGAGGAGACTCTGGCGAACTGTCTCAACGACGGCCTCGAGGTTCGAGGTCACCTGCTCATTGGTGAAGCGGAGAACCTTGAAGCCTTCGCACACAAAAAAGGCGTCGCGTTCGGCGTCTCTCGCTTGCCGGTCGGCAAAATCGTGAGACTCGCCGTCCGGTTCGATGACGAGTTTCGCGGAGAAGCAAACAAAGTCCGCGATGTAGTTGCGAAACGGCACCTGGCGGCGGAAGCCTGCACCTTCGATCCGGTCCGCCTTGATGTAACACCACAACAGCGTCTCGGCGCGCGTCATCGCCTGACGAAGCTGCTTCGCTCGACCGCGTTGGCGCTCGCTGACAACTGCGTGCGGCATGCGTGGTTACCCCCCTCCCTGACCCTCCCCCACAAGGGGGGAGGGAACGGAGAGAGCATTGTGCTGGAGACAATTGGCCGTGACACCCCCACCCCAGCCCTCCCCCGCAAGCGGGAGAGGGAGCCGCAGCACCCAATTGGTGAGATCGAGGCCGCCAGCGGTCACGAACTCAGTCCCCCCGCGAGCGTCGGCACTTCGAGCGGCTTGAAGCCGTAATGCGACAGCCAGCGGACGTCGCCATCGAACAGCTGGCGCAGATCGCTCATGCCGTATTTGAGCATCGCGATGCGGTCGATGCCCATGCCCCAGGCAAAACCCTGATACTCGTCGGGATCGAGCCCGCAGGCGCGCAGCACGTTCGGATGCACCATGCCGCAGCCGAGAATCTCCAGCCAGTCCTCGCCCTCGCCGAAGCGGATCTCGCCCTTGTCGCGGCGGCACTGGATATCGACCTCGAGCGACGGCTCGGTGAACGGAAAGAACGACGGCCGGAACCGCATGTTGATGTGGTCGACCTCGAAGAAGGCCTTGCAGAACTCGTGCAGGATCCATTTGAGGTGACCGAGATGCGAGCCCTTGTCGATGACGAGCCCTTCGACCTGGTGGAATTGCGGCGTATGCGTCGCATCGGAATCGATGCGGTAGGTGCGGCCCGGGCAGATCACGCGGATCGGCGGCTTTTGGGTGAGCATTGTGCGCACCTGCACCGGCGAGGTGTGCGTGCGCAGGAGCATGCGCGACCCGTCCTCCTTCGGATTGAAGAAGAAGGTGTCGTGCATCTCGCGGGCCGGATGGCCCTCCGGGAAGTTCAGCTTGGTGAAGTTGTAGTCGTCGGTCTCGATGTCAGGACCTTCGGCAATCGCAAAGCCCATATCGGCGAAGATCGTGGTGAGCTCGTCCATCACCTGGCTGAGCGGATGCACCCTGCCCGCCTCCGCCGGCGTGTCCTGCAACGGCAGCGTCACGTCGATAGTCTCGGCGGCCAGCCGTGCGTCGAGCGCGGCGGCCTTCAGCACGTCGCGCCGAGCTGCAAGCGCCTCGCTCACCTTGTCCTTGGCGAGGTTGATCGCCGCGCCTTGGGTCTTGCGCTCGTCCGGCGACATCTTGCCGAGTGTCGACAGCAGCGCCGAGATCGAGCCTTTCTTGCCGAGCGCCGCGACGCGCACGGCTTCGAGCGCGGCTTCGTCGCCAGCGGCGGCAATCTGGTCGAGGATCGAGACTTCGAGGCTCAATAGGTCGGACACGGTCAATCTCCGCGAAAAGGCGGCTGGTTGTGGCTGCACGCCGGGCGAGGGTCAAGGCCAAAGCCGGATAGCAAAAAGCGGCCGAGGTGATCGGCCGCTTCAGCAATCCTCGCGATGGAGAGGCGATCAGGCGGCGAGCGCCGCCTTGGCCTTCTCAACGATCGCCTGGAACGCGGCGGGCTCGTTGATCGCGAGATCCGACAGCACCTTGCGGTCGACGGTGATGCCGGACTTGGACAGGCCGTCGATAAATCGGCTGTAGGTCAGCTCGAACGGACGCACGGCCGCGTTCAGCCGCTGGATCCAGAGCGCGCGGAAGGTGCGCTTCTTGCGCTTGCGGTCGCGGAATGCGTACTGGCCGGCCTTTTCGACGGCCTGCTTGGCGACGCGGATCGTGTTCTTGCGGCGGCCGTAATAGCCTTTGGCGGCCTTGAAGACCTTCTTGTGCTTGGCGTGGGCGGTCACACCGCGTTTGACGCGAGACATGACGGAAATCCTTGATCAATGGTGATGATGGGCCGCGCGGCGCGCGGCGCGTGGATCGGACGCAGTCAGCCGTCAGGCGTTCGGCAAGAAGTACTTCTTGACGTTGTCGCCGTCGGTCTTGAACAGCACGCGGGTGCCGCGCAGCTGCCGGATCTGCTTCTTGGTCCGCTTGATCATGCCGTGGCGCTTGCCGCGCTGGGCGTGCATCACTTTGCCGGTGGCCGTCACCTTGAAGCGCTTTTTGGCGCCGGATTTGGTCTTCAACTTGGGCATTTGGCTCTCCTTGGATGCCAACAGCAAGCCGCCCGCAGAAGCGGCGCTATCAGGCGAAAATGCTCGTTAGAGCGTTGACTGTGCTCAGGTTTTCGGAAAAAGCCGAAATACCCGCACAAAGGCACCGCCACGGCAGCCCTTGATCAGCCGGGCGATGAAGGCTGCGCTTATGGCAGAGACAGCGCCAATTGGCAACGCTGGATGCGCAAAATCGACTAGGATTGCCGGGCCATCAGCTTCTTAATCGGGCAGGAGGGCCATGATGCTGTCGCCCCGACTCCCAACATTCCGTTCCCAGGCACCCCGCGCGCTGTGCTGGGTGCTCGCGGCCGGAATGGCCGCGGCACTCCCTGCGGCCGCTCAGGCCCGCGCCACCGGCTATGACGGCGCCTGGACCGTCCTGATCATCACCCAGGCCGGCAATTGTGATCGGGGCTACAGTTTCCCGGTCTTCATCGCAGGCGGTCGGGTCACCTCGAGCAGCGCGGCCCATATCAGCGGCGCCGTTGGTCGCGGCGGCACTGTCACGGTACGGGTCTCGCAAGGCGGCTCCTATGCGATCGGCTCGGGCCGGCTCGGCGCGACAATGGGCGCCGGCCGCTGGCGTGGGCGCGGATCATCCGGCGTCTGCAGCGGCCGCTGGCAGGCGACGCGGTCTTAACCGTCCGTTAGCGATCTGGTCTACTCGCGACAAAGCCCGCCAAACGGCTTGGCGGGCCCCCATCGCAGGTCATCGTGCGGCACCGGGCTCTTAGCGCGGCGCCAGTACCATCACGACTTGGCGACCTTCGAACTTGGCGTCCTGCTCGACCTTGGCAAAGGCGGCGACGTCGGCCTTGACCTTGTCCAGAAGCTTGGTGCCGATCTCCTGGTGCGCCATTTCACGGCCGCGATAGCGCAGCGTGATCTTGACCTTGTCGCCTTCCTCGAAGAAGCGCTGCATGGCCCGCATCTTCACGTCGTAGTCATGATCATCGATCATCGGACGGAGCTTGATCTCCTTGATCTCGACGACCTTCTGCTTCTTGCGGGCTTCCGCGGCTTTCTTCTGCGCCGAATATTTATACTTCCCGTAGTCCATGATCTTGCAGACGGGAGGGCTGCCGTTCGGCTGAATTTCCACCAGGTCCATGCCAACCTCGGCAGCCATCTTGATGGCAACCATCGTTTCCACGGTGCCGTGGTTCTGGCCGTTCTGATCGATCAGCTGGATCTGCGCATTGCGAATCTCATCATTGGTGCGCGGCCCGTCTTTGGTGGCAGCGGGCGGAGCTCTATTGGGACGGCGAATGGGTAGTTCTCCAAAGTTGTGGAAGAGGGTCGCTAGTCTGAAGGAAGAAGCCGCCGCGGGCAAGACAGCTCTCGCCTGACGCGCGAAATTTCGCGCCGGGCGGTGCAGCTTTGCCGGCAAGCGAGACTGATCTCAGGATCCGCGCAGGCGCGACAGCGAGATCGGATACCTCCCCCAAGGGCCCGGCCGCCCGAGATTCCCGGAATCCAGGGCGGCAACGGTTCCTCTGGCGAGATAGAGTGCAAAGTCGAGTTGCGCAAGCCGGATGCCGCGTTGACGGACGGTCAGGGCTCGCCCAAACAAGCGCCTGATCACGAGGTGCGATCCATGGCCACAACCGCCGATACCAACGAATTGCCTGCCATTATCGAGGTCGGGCTGGGCGAATCCCGCCGGCGGATCGCGGTCCGTGCGCGTGAGGGTCATGGTCCCGGGCTGGTCTGGCTCGGCGGCTTCCATTCCGACATGAAAGGGACCAAGGCCCTGGCCCTCGACGCCTGGGCGGCTGAACACGGCCGCGCCTGCGTCCGTTTCGATTATTCGGGGCACGGCGAATCCGGCGGCGAATTCGTCGACGGGACCATCGGACGCTGGCTCGAGGAAAGCCTCGCCGTCTTCACTCGGTTCTGTCGGGGTCCCCAGGTCGTGATCGGCTCGTCCATGGGCGGCTGGCTGGCGCTCCTGCTCGCGCGCGAAATTGCCAAGCAATCGCAAGGTCCCACGGTGGCCGGGCTGGTTTTGATCGCGCCGGCGCCCGATTTCACCGAGGAACTGATGTGGAAGGGCTTTTCGCCTGCGGTCCGGCAGGAGATCGAGACCACCGGCGTCTGGCTGCGCCCGTCCGAGTATGGCGACCCCTACCCCATCACGAAGACGCTGATCGAGGAGGGCCGCAACCACCTCCTGCTCGGCAGCGCCATCAATGTCGGCTGCCCGGTGCGGATCCTGCAAGGCGCCCAGGATCCGGATGTTCCATGGCGGCACGCCTTTGCGCTGGCCCACCGGTTGCCGGCCGACGACGTTGTCTTGACCATGATTCAGGACGGCGACCACCGGCTCTCGCGGCCGCAGGATATCGCGCGCATCCTGGCGGCGGTCGCCGAGGTGGGCTGAGGGCTCCCCTCACGCACCCAGGTCCCATTCCTCGCGCACACCAGTATCGGTTTCGCCGGGGAGCGCCTTGGCCGCCAGCCGAGAGAAAGCCTCAGGTTCGATCAGCTGCGCCAGCGCCCACACCGCGGCTCCTCTGACCAGCGGGCTGGCGTCGTCCAGCAGCCGCTCAGCCGCCGCCGCAAGCCCGCTGTCGCCGGAATTGCCCATGGCGATCAGCACATTGCGGATGAACCGGTCGCGGCCGATCCGCTTGACCGGTGATTTTGTGAACAGCGCCCGAAATGACGCGTCATCGAGCGTGGCCAATTCTGCCAGCGATGGCGCGCGGAGCGCGTCACGCGCCGCCAGCTTGGCCTCGCGCCCTGCCAGTGCAAATTTGTTCCAGGGGCAGGCGGCGAGACAATCGTCGCAGCCATAGATGCGGTTTCCGATCGCCTTGCGGAATTCGCGCGGGATCGGGCCCTTGTTCTCGATCGTCAGATACGAAATGCAGCGCCGCGCATCGAGCTGGTATGGCGCGGGGAACGCCGCTGTCGGGCAGATGTCGAGGCAGGCGCGGCAGGAGCCGCAATGGTCGGGCTCGGCGGCATCATGGGGTAGCTCCAGAGTGGTGTAGATGGCGCCGAGGAACAGCCAGGAGCCGAAGCTGCGTGACACCAGATTGGTATGCTTGCCCTGCCAGCCGAGGCCGGCCGCCTGGGCGAGCGGCTTCTCCATCACGGCCGCGGTATCGACGAACACCTTGACGTCGCAGGCCGCGGCGGCGACCAGCCAGCGCGCCAGCATCTTGAGCCGCTTCTTGATGATGTCGTGATAGTCATCGCCGCGTGCATAGACCGAGATGGCGCCACGCGTCCGCGCCTGAAGGATCGCCAGCGGATCGTCGTCGGGACCGTAATTGACCCCGAGCATGATTACCGAGCGGACCTCGGGCCAGAGCGTCTGCGGGTCGATGCGCCGCTCCGGGTCGCGCGCCAGCCAGTCCATGTCGCCATGGCGGCCTCCGGCGAGAAAGTCCTGAAATCGCTGGGCCCGCTCCGGCGTAACCTCCGGTCGCGCGATACCGATGCAGTCGAAGCCGAGGCTCCGCGCTTCAGCGGCGAGTTCCGCCTTCAGCTCCGCCGGGATGCGGGCCGGCACGGGCTTCAGAAGTCGAGGTCCACATAGGTCCGCGACGCCGGCACGCCCGCCAGCCAGTCGCTGAGCAGCGGACGGAACGACGGCCGGGACTTCACCCGCGCGTACCACGCCTTTGCTGCGTCGTCCTCGATCCATGGCACGTCGCCCAGATAGTCGATCGCCGACAGATGCGCCGCGGCGGCAAGATCTGCATAAGTCGGCCGGTCCCCGGCGAGAAAATTGCGCCGCTGCGCCAGCCAGCCGATATAGGCCAGATGATAGCGCACATTGGTCTTGGCCGCGCGAATCACGTCGGTCGAAGGCGGACCGCCGCCGTCCTCCTCGCTCATGAAGCGCTTGTAGATGCGCTCGGTGACCAGGAGGTTCGACGCCTCCTCGAAGAATTTTTCGTTGAACCAGCTCATCAGCCGGCGCACCTCGATGCGCTCGGCCGTGGAGGTCGGCAACAGTCTGCGGTCGCCCATCTCCGGGCCGCAGGCCTCATCGATGAACTCCGCGATGACGTTGACCCCGGGCACGGGGGGCAGGCCGTCAACCGACAAAACCGGCGTCGTTCCCGCCGGGTTCAGTGTCAAAAATCCTTCCCGCCGCTCCCAGGCGCGCTCCTCGACCAGCTGCAGGTCGAGCCCGTATTCGCCGAGCACGAGGCGGACGAATCGCGAGTGCGGGCAGAAGGGATGGTGAAACAGCGTGTACATGGAGCCTTTGACTAGATGGCCGCGCTTAACGAAGCCTCAACCATTCGGCGCCGCAGTCGCTGCGTGTCCGCCGGAGGTCTGAGCTTCGAAACGGTGTCCTGCAGATCCGAATCGGAGCATTAGCGCATGGTCGGCAAAAGTGTAAGCAATTGGGCGGTGGGACAAGCCGCCGACCATAGAGAACCGCGCATCCCCAGGCAAAGCCAGACTGTACCGTCTGCGTCAGGCGCATGCGCGTCTGATTCGTGCCCTGCCGGCGGCTTTTTGAGATTGCGGGCGATGGCCGAATAAGCGAGAAGGACGCCGCTTTTCGCGGATCTCGCCCCATCGCGGGCGCATGTCGGCGGCGGGCGCGAGCCGGCAATGACGGATCAAATTCATGATGTCAGACACGCTGCGGGCGGTGATTCTCGGGATCGTCGAGGGCGTCACCGAGTTCCTCCCGGTCTCGTCGACCGGCCATCTGCTGCTGGCCGAGCGGTTTTTCGGGCTCGGCGAGGACGGCTTCTGGAAGAGCTTCGCGATCCTGATCCAGCTCGGCGCCATTCTGGCCATCGTCGCGCTCTATTTCTTCAAGCTGTCGCGCGTGGCGATCGGCGCGCTGTCGAATGCCGACGATCGCCGCTTCATCATCGGTGTGCTGGTGGCGTTCCTGCCGGCCGTGATCATCGGCCTGATCGCCGGCAAATACATCAAGGCGCTCTTGTTCGATCCGTGGGTGGTCTGCTTCTCGCTGATCGTCGGCGGTGCGATCCTGCTCTGGGTCGATCAGATCGATCTCAAGCCGCGCGAGCATGACGCCACGCGCTACCCGCTGATGATGTATCTGTGGATCGGCGTCGCGCAGTGTCTGGCGATGATCCCCGGCGTGTCGCGTTCGGGCGCCACCATCGTGGCGGCGATGCTGCTCGGCGCCGACAAGCGCTCGGCCGCCGAATTCTCGTTCTTCCTGGCGATCCCGACCATGATCGGCGCCTTCGTCTACGACTTCTACAAGAGCCGCGCCGAGATGACGGCCGATCATCTCGGCATCGTCGCCATCGGCTTCGTGGTGTCGTTCATCACCGCGATGATCGTGGTGAAGGCCTTCCTCGGCTACGTCACCCGCCACGGCTTCGTGCTGTTCGCATGGTGGCGCGTGATCGTCGGCACGCTCGGCCTGATCGCGCTGGCGCTCGGCATGTAAGACCCGCCGAGCGCAGCTCGAGTCGCCTCAGGCGTTCTTGCGCTGGAACTGGCCGGCCGGGCGGAAGCGCCAGAGATATTGCGGGCCGACGGCCTCCAGCGAATCCGGCGTGATGCTGAGGCCCTGCAAGGTCCGGCCATCCGCCTGAGCAGCGTCCGAGACGACGTTGTCGCTGCGCAGGAGTTCGACTTGGTCCGGCGTCAGCTTCAGCGGGCCCGGCGCGAACTGCAGGAACGCGGCCTGGAATTTGGCGAGCCCGAACGGCAGCGACAGCAGCATGCGCTTGCGGTCGGTGATGTCGAGGATGATCTCGATGATCTCGCGGAAGCTCAACACCTCCGGGCCGCCCAGCTCGTAGGTGGCCCCTGCCCTCGCCTTGCCGTCGACGGCATCCGCGATCGCGGTTGCGACATCGCCGACATAGACCGGCTGCATCCTGGTGGCGCCGCCGCCGATCAACGGCAGGAACGGCGAGATCCGCGCCAGGCCGGCGAAGCGGTTGGTGAAATCGTCCTCGGGCCCGAACACCACCGAGGGCCGCATGATCGTCGCGGTGGGGAGCGCGGTCAGCACCGCCTTCTCGCCCGCCGCCTTGGCCCGCGCATAGGCGGAGGGGGACTCCTCGTCAGCGCCGATCGCGGAAACATGCACCAGCTGCGCCCCTGCTCCGGCTGCGGCCTTGGCGACCGTCGCAGCCCCCTCCCCCTGCACGGCATTGAAGGTCTGCGCGCCGCTCTCGGTCAGGATGCCGACCAGGTTGATGATGGCGTGAGAATCGCGGATCGCGGCCTCGACCGACGCCGGATAGCGCAGATTGGCCTGCACCGCGTGGATCTGCCCGACGCGGCCCAAGGGCTGCAGGTGGCCTGCCAGCTCCGGGCGGCGCACCGCGACCCGGATGCGGTAATCCCGCTTGGCGAGTGCCCGGACCACGTGGCGGCCCAGGAAGCCCGAACCGCCGAAAACCGTGACGAGGGTGTCGAGATTCGATGCCATGGCCAATCCTCAAGGGTTCAGTGGGCCGTCGGGCCCGCGCGCGGGGTCGATCGCGCTTTTTTGCGGACGGTCGTCCGTATGATGCGCTGCTGTATAGCGCATCGTCCGGGAGGCGGAAAAGCGAAGACTGGTTTCGCCCACTTGCGGAAAAATCGTCACAAAAGTCGCATCCGCGGTTTGACAAGCGCGTCGTCGATCCGTACTAAGCGCCCCCATGCCCAGGTGGCGGAATTGGTAGACGCGCTGGCTTCAGGTGCCAGTGGCTTAACGGCCGTGAAGGTTCGAGTCCTTTCCTGGGCACCACGCTTCGCTCTTCGAGCTACGCATGGCACAGCCCCGCTTCGCCCCTTCCGGCTTCGCGTTGCGCGGCCTCGTTGGCTGTGGAACGATCGCTCGGCACGCGCTGAGCCCCACTCCGAACGAAGCACGGAGTGCGCCCAGGTGGCCTCTCTCTGATATACCTGTCAAACAGCCCGCCATCGTCACTGCGAGGCGCATAGCGCCGGAGCAATCCCGCCTCTCCGCGGAGGGCGATTCTGGATCGCGTCGGAGCTCACGCTCCTCACGATGACGACGGGACAAACTTCCGCGATCTCGCGGCGCATGTCGCGTCCGAGCTTTGCTTCAGATCGCCCTCTTAAAGAACGAGGGCGCAGGGAAGGCCGGGTGTTTGGCCAACACCCATGGCCCGCCTGCAACAAAAAAGCAGGCGGCAGTCACCACAGGTGGGCCGCAACAACCGGCCTTCCCTGCGCGATGGTTTTAACGCTTATACGCGCTCTCCCCGGGGAACGGCTCTCTTGCCCCCGTCGCTCGCAATGCTCGTCGAATTGCATTGCAAGCTTGGCCTCAGCACCGGGAGGCCAGGACCACACGATTTCACGTCCGCATCAGGATTGTTCGTCCGCTCGCAAATGCGTGCTGCAATCCGTTGCGTCCACCGCATCCCGCGCTCAACGTTCGTGACGATCGCGAAGCGCCCCTCTCATGAACGCAGGACGCGGAGAAGATCGTCCTGATTTGCCCGACACGACAAGCCGCGCACCCTGCGACAGAGTGGCACGACGGGCAGTTTGCGGATGGCTGATATGCGGTCGCGATGCGTACCGCATCACTCTACAGATTCCGTACGCTGCATTCAGTCAGTGATCCGCTCGACGCCAGCCGCCGAGCTTGATCAGCTCTCGGCAAAGCAGACCGCCGCCGAACCCGCGATAGATCTCCAGCCGGTCGTCATGTGAGAGGAATAGAAGCTGCCGTCCGGGCTTGGCGCTCACAAGAGCGTCCCAGCCGAGTTCCAAAGCAAATGCGATCGTCCTGGAAAACCGTTCGAGGTTGCCCGGTTCAAACACATGGCCGGGCGCGTCATATAGTCGGCTGTCATCGCCGTTCGCGGCACGCCATTGTCGGTAGCGCGCCCACCTCTCGTCGCTTGCTTCGTGTTCGCTCCATCCGTCGCCGCTCACGCTGAACAGGAATAGCACCGTTGCCTCAGAAAGAGGCCCGGCTGCTCGCACGATCGCGTCAGAAGCCCGAAAATAATCACTGGCGCCACTCCTGTAATAGAGGGTGGATTTCGGCTTGGCATATCCCGTGATCTCGCGGCGCAGCTTCTTCTCCAGTAAGCGCGCCTAGGTCGGGACCAGGAATTTCATTGTCCCCATCCTGTTCAAACCAATGGATGGCGTCTCACAAGGATCATGTCGGCCTCGGGCTCCTCGTAGTGGACGAGGCCCATCGTCCCGATCTCGATCATCACGCCCTTCTGTAGATAGGCCCAGACGTTCTCTGGATAGTCATCGGAATATTCGCCGTTGTCGATCGAGCAGACGACTTTGCCGGGCCTTCCGGCCACGCTCACCTCATCGCCGATGCTCGCAAGCTGACCGTCAGGGTAGCGCATCTTCGTACTCATGTTTGTTCGAGGTGCTCAGGATTATTCGTTGCTCCGACAGGGATACACGGTGATCCCGATGTCCGCGCCGACCTTTGCTATCCGACCGAGCAGGTCGGCCGGGATCGTCGTGTCCAGCGCTGGACCATCGCAACCGCCTTCAAATCCATAGGAGAATATACGCGAGATGCAGCCCTCCCAGAGCTTGCACGCCTCATCCGGAAGTGCATCAACAATCGTCAGGAAGTTTTCCGTGCGCGATTTAAGGTCCTTGCGGTCCATGTCGCTGAGCTCAAGAACGAGCAGAAATTCCTGCTCGTGCTGCTGATGATGCAGTACGTAGACGCTCTGATCCAGATGCTCGATCAGTGGGGTGAAATCGGTCTTCGATTTCAGCAAGAGATCAAGATTCAAGAAGTGGGACAATGCAGCCATGCTCGCTCACGCTCGTTGCCGCATAACACGTGTGCAGCGTGGCTTGCGGATGATCATCACCGGCGGCCCCAGACGGCTTCGATCTCGTCGAACAGATGTTGCACGACGGGGCCGGCCGGCTCTCCGCACATCGAGCGTACCGTTTTCAGATAGCAGCGGATCGTGTCACGCTGCGTCTCCGACAAGCCGTCCCAGAATTGCAGCCATTCCGGCCGATCGGTGCGGCGCTTCCGGCCTGCAGGCAGCAAACATTCTAGCACGCAATCGAGATAGCCGATATCCGAGAGCACGCCGACCAGCAGCGACGGCAGATAGTAGCGAAACGCGTCAGGATGGAGATAGGCCTTGGCGATCACGGCGGGACCTATCATCGTCCAATCCCGCATCGTCACGTCG
Organism: Bradyrhizobium sp. STM 3843; assembly: GCF_000239815.1. Taxonomy (GTDB): domain Bacteria; phylum Pseudomonadota; class Alphaproteobacteria; order Rhizobiales; family Xanthobacteraceae; genus Bradyrhizobium. The sequence goes on from NZ_CAFK01000287.1 coordinate 28,754, forward strand.
ACCCAATGCCGGTGTTCAAGCCGTTTCGCAAGCTCTTCAGGTATGTCGCCGCATCGGTGCTCTCCCGCATCGAACCAAAAACTGCGCGGCAGTGGCTCGACCGGGAAACTCGCCTTGATCAGTTCGGATAGCTGCTCGGTCGGCGGCAAGAGCATTTGAGTTGAGCCTGAGTCTGAATGGCTGCCGCCCAGTTCGTCCCTCGGAGACGTCCCCGGCCGCCAGCTTGAAAATGGTACCGTGCGACGGTAGACAAATGTTACCCTGAATGGTTCGAAACGCCGATATATGGACCGTTCTCGACTGCGGCCTCCCATCTCTGAGTGTTTTCTCGACACGATCGATCGGCTCGGCGCAGTCATTTGCCGGATAGTCACCATTTCGGTGTACCGAGCTCGCCGCTCGCCTCCGGCCGCATTGAGCGCTAGTTTGGACCGGACCTCTGTTCGACAGGATTCATCACCATGACCGTACGCCTGCACCGCGGCGACCTGCCCGATCTGTCCCGCTACACGACCTCGGTTGCCATCGACACCGAGACCATGGGCCTCAATCCGCATCGTGACCGGCTGTGCGTGGTGCAGCTCTCGCCGGGCGACGGCTCGGCCGACGTGGTGCAGATCCCGAAGGGGCACACCGATGCGCCGAACCTGAAGGCGCTGCTGGGCAATCCTGCGATTACCAAGATCTTCCACTTCGCGCGCTTCGACATCGCTGTGCTCTATCACGCCTTCGGTGTGATGCCGCAGCCGCTCTATTGCACCAAGATCGCCTCGCGGCTGGCGCGCACCTATACCGACCGCCACGGGCTGAAGGATCTCGTGCGCGAGCTGCTCAACGTCGATCTGTCGAAGCAGCAGCAGTCGAGCGATTGGGGCGCGGAGGGGTTGAGCGAACCGCAGCTCGCTTACGCCGCGGCCGACGTGCTGCACCTGCATGGTTTGCGCGAGCGGCTCGATGCGATGCTGGCGCGGGAAGGGCGCAGCGCCATCGCCCAGGCCTGCTTCGAATTTCTGCCGACCCGGGCCAAGCTCGATCTCGGCGGCTTCGAAGCTGAGGACATTTTTGCCCATTCTTGATGGGCTGCGAGCTGCAGAACTGAATCTTAAATTCTTGTAACAATTTTGGCGCCGCGAGGGGGCACGAGGGTCACAGATCGGCCGTCGGTTCCGGCTGCAATGGCGACGACCTCCGTGGTACACTGCGGTTGGAATTCGCGCCTCGGAGCAGCCTGGAGCCACCGTGAACTCGGTCCGCAACCCCGCCTATGATTCTTCCGGCATGGAGGCGCGCTTCGCTGTCGCTGCGCGGCACAGCCGCATGGTCCGGGTGCTGCGGATCGCGGTTCCGGCGGCGGTCGGGCTCGCGATGGCCGTGGTGATCGGCATCTCGCTCTTCAATCCGTTCCACATGGAGATCAAGACCGACAACTTGACCGGCAACCTGGTCGTCTCCGGCAGCAAGGTCACCATGGAAACGCCGCATCTCACCGGGTTCACGCCGGACCAGCGGCCGTACGATCTGGTCGCTCACAGCGCCATCCAGGACCTCACGGATCCCGACCACGTGCAGCTCAACATCCTGCGCGCCAAGGTGCTGATGGAAGACCAGTCGACCGTGACATTAAAGGCGCGCACCGGCAATTTCGACACCAAGCAACAGCTCCTGGATTTGTACAAGGATGTCGTCCTGACGACGTCGACCGGCTACGAGGCGCATTTGAGCGAGGCCCATGCCGACATGGGCAAGGGCACCGTGGTCTCCGACAAGCCGGTCGACGTCAAACTGACCAACGGCACGCTGACGGCGGACCGGTTGCGAATCACCGACAATGGTGAGGTCGTGCGGTTCGAGGGCAATGTCGTCATGTATCTGGAAAACCTGGACGGCGGCGGTCCTGGCTCAGGCGCGCAGGCCGCCGAACCTGCGTCCGATTCTGCGCCCACGCAGCGGCCTCGGCCCATCAAGTCAACGAACGCAAAGTGAATTCATGATTGATCGTATCAGGCCCGATCGCGCGGGCGCTGCCGTTGCGCAACTTTTCCTTGCCGGCCTCCTGCTGGCGACTGCACCCGGCGGCGCCTCGGCGCAAAGCGCAACCACAGGCGTGCCCAACGCGCTGCAGGGCTTCTCGCAGAACCGCGACCAGCCGATCCAGATCGAGGCAGCCTCGCTGGAGATGCGCGATAAGAAGAAGGAAGCGACGTTCTCCGGCAATGTGAAGGTGGTGCAGGGCGACACCACGATGACCTCAAAGTCCCTCGTGGTGTTCTACGAATCCGGTGGCTCCGGTGCTTCTGGCGCCGCCGGGGCCAATGCCAAGCCTGCCAAGGGCGCCCCGATGCAGTCGGCAACTCCGGGGCCGGGCGGCAGCTCGGCGATCAAGCGGCTGGAAGCCCGCGGCGGCGTCACCGTGACCCAGAAGGACCAGGTCGT
>NZ_CAFK01000286.1 GCF_000239815.1 Bradyrhizobium sp. STM 3843
TTGGCAGGCTTGGCACTTCCCCCGGCGCCGCCAGAGCCGCCGGACTCGTAAAACACCACGAGGGATTTCGAGGTCATCGTGGTGTCGCCCTGGACCACCTTCACATTGCCCGAGAAGGTCGCTTCCTTCTTGTCGCGCATCTCCAGCGAAGCCGCCTCGATCTGGATCGGCTGGTCGCGGTTCTGCGAAAAGCCCTGCAGCGCATTGGATACGCCTGTCGTTGCGCTCTGCGCTGAGGCGCCGCTCGGCGCCGTCGCGAGCAATGCGGCGGCAAAAACCGACCTTACAACTGCATGACTCGCGCGAACGGTCACAACACCATCGGTCATGAATTCACTTAGCCCCGCGGGACTATTTCGGCTTGGCCGGACCAAGCGACAATGGCGAAGCCGGACCGGACGAACCGCAGCCCTGCCCTGCCCCGCCGGTGCTTTGCGGAAGCAGCGCCTGCACCTTGCCGCTGTCGGATTCGACCCGGGAGACGCCGGTCGTCATGTCCACCATCAGCCGGTCGCCGCGCAGCACGTTCTTGCACTGGGTCAGCACCACGCCGCCCTGCATCGTGATCTGGTTGGTCTTGGTGTCGAAAATGGCGGTCTCGCCGGTT
>NZ_CAFK01000285.1 GCF_000239815.1 Bradyrhizobium sp. STM 3843
CCGCGCCGGCCTGCGCTCGTCCAGCGCAACCGTCACGGCCATCGCATCCCGCACCCGACGTCCGTGACGACGCGTACGCCCCTCTCGTGAGGCAGGACGACGTGGAGTATGCACGATTTCTGAAAATACGAAATGGAAATATTTTTCACGGCAGGACTGGACAAGGTTTCGCAAACCGGGCCCGCCGGGCAAATCACTCGAGCAGACTCATTTGGACCGGGGCGTACGCGCCTCAACCGCGCGGCCATTGGATAGAGACGCGTTCACCGGGAGCGGGCTGGCTGTCGCGCATGGCACGCGCCGCCACAACATGGCGCATGAGGTTTGGAACGCGTAGCTCCGGATTGATCGCCGCAACGTGAGCACGTCGCGACCTCTTTTTGCCCGATTTGGACAGCGGCCCGGCCGCCTCCGCGGCTACAATACCCCGCCAAAGATTGGTAAGCTGAAGATCCCTGCAAGCACCTGAACAATCCGCAGGGAGCGGTCCGATGCACGGGATCGATGACCGGGTGCAGATCGACCGAAGCAACGCCGCACCATTCGCTCACGACGACATCGCATTTGCCGTTGGAAATCGAAGACAACAATTCTTGGTAGGAGCAGACCATGCCAGAAAACAACACTGTCATCGAAATCCTTCAGCTGGCGGATAGGCTGCTCGAGAGCCAGATGGCCTACATCAACGACAATTCACCCGAAAATGCCTCGGCGCTGAGGGAAGCCACTCATGCCTACGGCAAGGCACGTTCTGCGATCGTGATCCGGGGTAGAGAGGTTCTTCCTGCCTATGTTTTCAAGCCCTTCAATGAAGTCCAGCAACGCGTCATCGCCAGGCTATCAGGACATGACCTTTATCGTCCTCTCTCGCAGCAGGAAGTTGGCCTCGCTCTGTCGGCGATACAATACACGTTCGAGGACGTGACGGGGACCAAGGTGAGGTGAGGCAGCCCGCACCTGCCCCGCCAGATGAGCATGTAGGTCATGATCGTGCTTGCGCTGCAGCTCGCGCAACAGGTCGACCATCTGCAACTGACAGCATGTCGAGCGCCGAGGTCGCCTCGTCCAGCATGAGCCGGGCTCTATCTCGTAGTCTTGGTCATCGTGCTCGCAGCGCTCTTGCTCACGCGGCGCACATTGCAATGGCGCTATCCGATTTGACGCGATCACCGCTGCGAGTGGCCCATCTCAGATCTTCTGTCCGGCGGCGAAGGCCTTCCGTCCTCACGGTTCAAGGCTGGCGCAAAGCGACTGCTGCTGATTTCTTCATCTCGGTCACATACTGGCGGGCGGCCTTACTTATTGCGCGAATGGCTCGCCAAGCCTCGGTGGCTTCCACCCAAGCCTTTGCTTGTTGGAATTTTGTGTAGGCCCAGAGAAAGGCTGGAATTTTCATCAGCTTGTCCCGGGTAAGGCTGAACAGGCGTTCGACCAGCACGAGCTTTAAAAGCTCGCCAACAACCAATGTCGCAACGCTGCTCAGCAGCTGACCGGTAGCCGCGAGATAAGCCGCCAACGGTTTGACCGGTTCAAGGATGATCACCGGTACTGAAAACAGCGCCAGCGACGGGTAGGGCCGCAACGATTTGATCCAGACGCACAATCGCCGCAGCACGACATGCCTGGCAAGCCAATCCGAGATCGGCTTCGCGATAGCCATGAAAACCGCGTCCACTAGGAAGTACAGAGCCGCTATCACATAAGTGACCGGTTTCAAGACTCGCTTCACTGCTAATCCTCCGGACATTCAAACGCCAAGGCTCGCAGGGTTCACTTGCCAGTAGAAGTCGGCCATCAGCTCGGGGCTCCTGACCGGAAGCTCGTTGGGTTGCGGGCTTCCGGAGCACGGCTTCACCAGGGGGCGCTGCTCGCCCAAATTCACTTAGCTCCCAGGGCTTACCAACCACCGTGGAAGTGATGTCGATAGCCCCATCCGCCGCGCCACCCCGGACCTGCGTACTCGTATGCACGAGGTGCGACATACACGTGCGGTTCCGAGTAGATGGGATAGTCTTCGACCACAACCCGCGGCGGCGCCACAAGGACAGGGCGGCGCACTACGACCGTCTCGGAAACCACCGGAGCCAACTCTTCGACAACAGCCGGAGGCGCCCGGTACTCGTACGACCGCACATAGCTTTCGCTATAGCCGGCTACCGGCAGATCAGAGGCCACGGCCGGAGAGGCAAAAGCGAGCGCACTTGCTGCACCCAAGATCAACTTACGCATCTGAGTTCCTCCCATGTTGGTCTTCTTGTTACCTGTAAAAAGAAGAACGCGGAGAAGCGTCGTTAGGTTCATGAACGGGCGAGCAACGCCGATTAGCACGGCACGTTAAAGTGCCGCCAGGCTTGCTGGATGCATGTGGTTGGAGTGATCCAAAGAAGCCGCGCCGATACACGAACTGGCGCTTGCGTCGCGCGCTGCGGCGGAACTGGGCGAAGGCAGCGCATCAAGGCCACGGCGACGGTCCGCTTCGCCATCCGCGCCGGCCTACGCTCGTCCAGCGCAACCATCACGGCCATCGCATCCCGCACCCGACGTCCGTGACGACGCGTACGCCCCCCTCGTGTGAGGCAGGACGTCGTGGAGTATGCATGATTTCTGAAAATAAGAATCAGAATATTTTTCGCGGCAGGGCTGGACGGGTTTTCGCAAACCGCGCCCCCGGGCAAATCACCTCGTTCATTCGCGGCAAAGCAAGCGATTCGGCAGCCGCCGCATTGCATATTTTGGAGTGCTCGGAACGCTCGATGATGCACCCCGCTGGTCAGGCCAGCGGGGTGCATTTCAACAACCCGAATTGGTCATTTCAGGCAGCCTGCAGCATGCGAAGACGCATTTCGACTTGGTCGAGCGGAGCACGCACGGCGGGGCCGCCCTTCAACCCGAACACGAATTCGTTTCCATCGATATAGGCTTCATAGGTCAAATGCGTTACGCCGCCCGGGAAGACCACCTGCAGCGGTCCGTGGACCTGATTGCCGGAGATCACCTCGCCTTGCACGACGTCCTTGTAGAGTGCGACCCAATAGACTGGGGCGACCTCGAACTGTGCGCTGTTTCCGGAATAGACGTTGGACTGCACGAGCGCCAGATCGCCATCCATCCCGATACCGAGGTTGGCAAGGTCGCCCGACTTGTTCTGGATCAGCACTTGTCCCGGATTGGCGCTGCCGTCCTCGAACAGCTGCTGAGCGCCGTCCTGGAAACGACAAGCCCATTTCTGACCCAATTGAGTACCGAGCTTCTGCGAAGCCTTATAGACGCCCTTTCCACCAATCTGTTTGTAGTTCGCGATGCCGACGAGATAGCTGATGCTCCATTCGACGCCGGACTCACCATTCTTGGGCACCGTCGTCTGCTTCCAGGACAAGCTCTTGAGCCCCGGCGAAGTAGGCAGGGTCTGATAGATGCTCATCGTCCAGGTGTCTGGCGTTCTGTTCTCGAAATCGACAGAATAGGTCGTCTCGGCGGCGAGCTCACCGCTTGTCTCAGCGGCCAGCTTGGCCGGCGTAAAGTCACCTTCCTTCTTATCGTCCCAGGTGCGTTCGCAGGCCCAAAGACCGAAATCGGTCCCTGAATTGTCCGAAATCTTGTATGTGTAGCCCTTTTTCAGCAGCTCACCTTCCTTGTATGTGAGCTGTACCGTACCCGAAAGCTTATCGGGTCCGCTGCACGTCGTCGCGTAGGTCCATTTGCCTGTGGGCTTCAACGAAAGCTTGTAGTCAGTCATGTTCATCTCCGTTGATCATGTCGGGCATGCGCCACTCCGATCGCAGCTTCCGACAAACACAACTTAAGATAGTAAATTACCGAGGACGACTCATTTTGCTTTTCCCTGCCGCAAGCACTTGTGTCTTGCGCAACCAGCGGCTGGCGCGGGTCATCAGCCCGCCGAACCCGTCCACGCGGGGTCAGGAGCCTCTAGGAGTCGGCCGCGATCAATCTGATGAATTTCGTGAGTGCCGCCGCTGCCGCGGGAGAGAGGTGTGCAAACAACTCTGTATAGGGAGGAGCTATTTCGGCACGCTCTTTATGCTGATCCATATGACCGATGCCCAGCAGGAGCCAGTCGGCCGACACGTCCAGTTCCTTGCAGAGCGCAATCGCATTCTCCAAGCTCATGGTGCCGTCCTCCTTCCATCGTGTGATAGCACTTTCGTGAACCCCCAATGCGCTTGCTAATGCATGCTGCTTCCGAACCGCCCTCGCTTCCAGGGCCTGTTTTATTCTTGAGCCTCGAGAGTTCATGCCCCAGCCTCGCTGGATGCTCCCTTGGAGGAGAGGACCTAGCCGCGCGCTCCAACGCTCATGGCGAGCAAATTATTGTCACACAACCCTTACTAGATTTCTATTTGAAGACGCTGTACTGCTGAAGCCGCGGCTCGCCGCGATCAGTGGCAGTCGGCTGAACGTCAGGGAATTGGCCACGGCGCCGCTGGCAGGAGCCAGAAGATCATCTCGGATCGTCTGCCTATACGCGGGCCGCGGAGGGGATCGCGATCAGCTCCTAAGGCGTTGGACGAATGCCACCCTACGCCGTCCAAGCTGGGACGAGCACCTAGAACGGCCCGGCGTCCACGCGGGGCGCAAGCAGCAGGATCAGGTCGCCACCGCCCCATTCCCGGCTGCCTCGTTGCGGAAGGCGGCGGCGAACAGCGCGCGGGTGTAGTCGGACTTGGGGTTCTTGAACAGCTCGGCAGCCGGCCCCTCCTCGACCACCTTGCCGTTGCGCATCACGATCAGATGGCTGGCGAGGGCGGCGACGACGCGCAAATCGTGCGAGATGAACATGTAGGTCAGGTCGTGCTTGCGCTGCAGCTCGCGCAACAGGTCGACCATCTGCGACTGAAACAGCATGTCGAGCGCCGAGGTCGGCTCGTCCAGCACGATGAAGCTCGGCTCCAGCACGACGGCGCGGGCAATCGAGATGCGCTGACGCTGGCCGCCGGAGAATTCATGCGGATAGCGGAAGCGCGTCTCCGGATCGAGCCCGACATCCTCGAGCGCCTTGATCACGCGGGCCTCGCGCGCGTCGTCCGACAGCTTCGGCTGATGCACGCTCAAACCCTCGGCGATGATGTCGCCGACCGACATGCGCGGACTAAGCGAGCCGAACGGGTCCTGGAACACGACCTGCATGTTGCGACGGAACGGACGGACGTCCTTGAACTTGAGGCCCTGGATATTGCGGCCCAGAAATACGATCGGCCCGTCCGAGGAGATCAAGCGCAACAGCGCAAGGCCCAGCGTGGTCTTGCCGGAGCCGGATTCACCGACCACCCCAAGCGTCTCGCCCCTGCGCACGGCGAGGCTGACGCCGTCGACCGCCTTGATGTGGCCGACCGTCGAGCGGAACAGGCCGCGCTTGATCGGAAACCAGACCTTCAGATCATTGGCTGACATCACCTCCGGCGCGTCGGGCCGTGGCGGCGCCGGATCCGGCTTGGGCTCGGCCGCGAGCAGCGCCTTGGTGTAGGGATGTTTCGGCGCGGTGAACACCTGCTCCACCGGTCCATGCTCGACGATCTTGCCGCCGTTCATGACGCAGACCCGGTCGGCAATGCGCCTGACGATCCCGAGGTCATGGGTGATGAACAGCAGGCTCATGCCAAGCCGCGCGCGGATGTCGGCAAGCAGCGTCAGGATCTGCGCCTGCACGGTGACATCGAGCGCGGTGGTCGGCTCGTCGGCAATCAACAGATCAGGCTCGTTGGCCAGCGCCATCGCGATCATCACGCGCTGGCGCTGGCCACCGGAGAGCTGGTGCGGATAGCTGCCGAGCCGGGTCTCCGGCTCGGGAATGCCGACCTGGGTCAAAAGCTCCAGCGTCCGCGCCCGCGCCGCGCTGTTCGACATCGGCCGGTGGAGGTGAATGATCTCGGTGATCTGCCGCTCGATCGTATGCAGCGGATTGAGCGAGGTCATCGGCTCCTGGAAGATGATCGAAATGTCGCTGCCGCGGATCTCGCGGATCTCCCGTTCCGACAGCGTCAGCAGATCGCGTCCCTTGAAGCGGATGCTCCCGGACGGATGTGACGCCACCGGATAGGGCAGCAGCTTGAGCACCGAGAGCGCGCTCACCGACTTGCCGGAGCCGGATTCGCCGACCAGCGCGACGCATTCGCCGCGCTTGATGTCGAAGGAGACACGATCGACGGCGAGCGACGCCCGGCCCTGCTGGTGGAAGGCGACCGAGAGGTCCGTGACCGACAAAAGCGACTGGCTGATCGCGTCCATGCCGCTCACCTGAAGGTCTTACGGGGATCGAAGGCGTCGCGCACGGCTTCGCCGATGAAGATCAGAAGCGACAGCATGATCGCGACCGAGAAGAAGCCGGTGAGCCCGAGCCACGGCGCCTGCACATTGGCTTTGGCCTGCGACAGCAATTCGCCGAGCGAGGGCGAGCCCGGCGGCAGGCCGAAGCCGAGGAAGTCGAGTGCCGTGAGGGTCATGACCGAGCTCGACACGATGAACGGCAGGAACGTCATGGTTGCCACCATCGCGTTCGGCAGCAGATGCCGGACCATGATGACCCCGTTGGAGACGCCGAGCGCACGCGCCGCCTGGATGTATTCGAAATTGCGTCCACGCAGGAATTCCGCGCGGACCAGGCCAACCAGCGACACCCAGGAGAACAGCAGCATGATGCCGAGCAAGGTGAAGAAGCCGGGCACCAGCACGGCGGACAGGATCAGCAGCAGATAGAGATAGGGAATCGCGTTCCAGATCTCGATGAAGCGCTGGAACAAGAGGTCGATCCAGCCGCCGAAATAGCCCTGCACGCCGCCGGCGGCGACGCCGATGATGGAGGAGAAAAACGTCAGCGTGAGACCGAACAGCACCGAGATGCGGAAGCCGTAGATCAGGCGCGCCACCACGTCGCGGCCCTGATCATCGGTGCCGAGCCAGTTGTATTCGAGGTCGCGGCAGCTCTTCAGCCCCTTCTTCTCGACCACCGGCTTGCACTGCGCTTCCGTCAACATCCACGTCGGTGGCGACGGCGCCGGCGTCGGCAGATCGAGATTATGGGTGTCGTAGGAATAGCGGATCAGCGGCCAGACGATGATGCCGCCCTTGTCCGCAATCAGTTTCTGCAAATAGGGATCGCGATAGTCGGCCGCCGTCTCGAAGTCGCCGCCGAAAGCGGTCTCCGGATAGGAGACGAAGGCCGGCCAATACAGATGGCCGTCGAACTTGATCAGGAACGGCCGATCGTTGGCGATCAACTCCGCGAACAGTGAGACGAAGAACAGGACGAGGAAGATCCAGAACGACCAGTAGCCGCGCTTGTTGGCCTTGAAGTTCTGCCAGCGGCGGTGGTTCAGGGGCGAGACCCGGAAGCGCTGCCGCGTCGGCGGCACGGCTTCGCCGAGCGGTTCCCGGGTCGTGGTCTCGACAGGAGGCGGAGCGACCAGCGTCATCAGACTTCCCTCGCCTCGAAATCGATCCGGGGATCGATCCACATATAGGTGAGATCGGAGAGCAGGTTCACGACGAGACCGACCAGCGAGAAGATATAGAGCGTGCCGAACACGACCGGATAGTCGCGATTGAGCACGCTCTCGAACGACAACAGCCCGAGCCCGTCGAGCGAGAAGATGGTCTCGATCAGGAGCGAGCCGGAGAAGAAGGCGTTGATGAAGGCGCCCGGAAAGCCGGCAATCACGATCAGCATGGCGTTGCGGAACACGTGATTGTAGAGCACCTGCCGCTCACTGCAGCCCTTGGCGCGCGCCGTCATCACATATTGCTTGCGGATCTCGTCGAGAAACGAGTTCTTGGTCAGAAGCGTCATGGTCGCGAAGGCGCCGAGCGCCATCGACACCAGCGGCAAGGTCAGGTGCCAGAAATAGTCGATGATCTTCCAGTACCACGGAAAGTTCGACCAGCCGTCGGAGGTCAGCCCGCGCAGCGGGAAGATGTTCAGGAACGAGCCGCCGGCGAACAGGATGATCAGCAGGATCGCGAACAGGAAGCCTGGAATCGCAAAGCCGACAATGATGACGGCGGAGGTCCAGGTATCGAAGCGGCTGCCATCCTGCACGGCCTTTCGGATGCCGAGCGGAATCGAAATCAGATAGGTCAGCAGCGTCATCCAGATGCCGAGCGACATCGAGACCGGCAGCTTCTCCTTGATCAGCTGCAGCACGCTGACGTCGCGGAAATAGCTCTTGCCGAAATCAAAGCGCGCGAAATTCCACACCATCAGCGCGAAACGCTCCGGCGCCGGCTTGTCGAAGCCGAACTGCTTCTCGAGGTTCTTGATGAAGGCGGGATCGAGCCCCTGCGCGCCGCGATATTTGGAGTTGACCGCGTCGGCGGCCGCGCCGATCTGGCCTGGGCCGCGGGAAGCGAAATCACCGCCGCCACCGGAGATGCGCGAGGTGCCGCCGGTATCGGCGCCGGTGAGCTGCGCGATGACGCGCTCTACCGGCCCGCCGGGCGCAAACTGCACCACGATGAAGGAGACGAACAGGATCCCGAACAAGGTCGGGATCATCAGCAGAATGCGGCGGGCGACGTAGGCAGCCATGAATTACTTCGCCTGTTCGATCTTGGCCGCCTTGGCGGCGTCAAACCACCACATATCCGGCACGCCGGCAGCTTGCGCATATTTCGGCAGCTTGGCTGGATGGTTGAACTCGTCCCAATAGGCAAGCGGATGGGTCGCGCGATACCATTGCGGAATCCAGTAGCGACCGGCTCGAAACACGCGGTCGAGCGCGCGGCAGGCAACCGTCAGCTCGGCGCGGCTCTCCGCCGCGATCGCCTTTTCGACCAGCGCATCGATCGCGGGACTGACGATGCCGGCAAGATTGTACGAGCCCTTGGTCGCGGCCTCGCGGGAGCCGAAATAGGGCCGCAGGCTGTCGCCTGGTGTCGCTGACATCGAGAGCCGCTCCATGGCGATGTCGAAATCGAAATCCTCGATGCGGGCGCGAAACTGCACGGCATCGACGATACGCAAACTGGCATCGATGCCGAGCTGCTGAAGGTTCTTGATGAAGGGCCCGTGGTGCGGCTGGAGTCCCACCTCGTCGACCAGGAACTCGACGCTGAAGCGCTCGCCATTCGGCAAATAGCGCTTGCCGTCCTTGATCGTCAGCCCGGCTTCATTCAGCAGCTGCTGAGCCTTGCGCAACAGAGCGCGGTCCTGCCCCGAGCCGTCGGAGACCGGCGGCACGAACGGCATCCCGAACACCTCGTCCGGCACCTGGCCGCGGAACGGCTCCAGCAGCTTCAGCTCTTCCGGCGACGGCGGGCCCTCGGCGACCATGTCGGTATTCTGGAACGGCGACACCAGGCGCGTATAGGCGCCGTACATGATGGTCTTGTTGGTCCATTCGAAATCGAAGGCGTAGTTGAAGGCCTCGCGCACGCGCGGATCCTTGAACTTGTCGCGGCGGGTGTTCATGAACCAGCCCTGCCCTCCGGACGGCACCTCGTCCGGCAAGGTCTCACGCTTGACGCGGCCATCCTTCACGGCGGCGAAATCATAGCGCGTCGCCCAGATCCGAGCCGTGAACTCCTCGCGATAGAGATAGTTCTTGCCGGAAAAACCTTCATAAGCGACATCGCGGTCCCGATAGAATTCGTAGCGGACCGCATCGAAATTGTAACTGCCGCGACAGACCGGCAGATCGGCCGCCCACCAGTCCTTGACCCGCTCGAACTCGACGAAGCGATTGATCTCGTATTTGCCGACCTTGTACGGGCCGCTGCCAAGCGGCACGTCGATCGTGGATTCCTCGAACGGATGCGTCGCATAATAGGTCTTGGAGAAGATAGGCAGGCTCGCGACATAGAGCGGCACGTCGCGGGCGCGATCCTTGGCGAAGGTCACGACGACAGTCGCGTCGTCCAGCGCCTCGGCCTTCTCCATGAAGCGCAGCTGCGTCACGATCAGCGCGTGGCCTTTTTCCTTGAGCGTCGTCAGCGACCACGCCACGTCCTGCGCCGTGATCTTCGAGCCGTCATGGAAGCGCGCCTCGGGCCGCAGGGTGAAGCGATAGACCAGCTTGTCCGGCGAGATCGCCACCGACTTCGCTGCATAACCATACATCGCATCCGGCTCGTCGGCGGCCGACGCCATCAGGGACACGAAGGTCATGGCCATGCCCTGCGCGCCCTCGCCCTTCATGATGTAGGCATTGAAGGAGTTGAAGGTGAAGAAGGACTGGTTATAGGCGCGGGCCGAAGGGATGGTCGAGAACGTGCCGCCCTTCGGCGCTTCCGGATTGACGTAGCCGAAATGGTGAAAGTCGGCCGGATATTTCAGGTCGCCAAAGGCGGACATGCCGTGCGATTCGGCGAAGGCTTCGCCTTCGGTCGCTGCAGCAGCACGGAGATGCGCGGCGCTCAGCGCGCCGAGACCGAGACCGAGCACACCCCGGCGCGACAGGATGAACGGGCGCAACCGGCGGCTCAAGAGCGGCCACCCGTCTTGGCGGCCTTCGCGGCGTCCCACCACCACAGATTTGGAAAGCCGCTGATGCCATATTTGGGCAGCGGCTCGGGATGGCTGAAGCGGTCCCAGCGCGCGGCCCGCTCGAAGCCTGCGGCGAATTGCGGAACGACATAGCAATTCCACAGCAGCACACGATCCAGCGCCTTGCAGCTCGCGACCAGCTCGGCACGGTTCTTGGCAAAGATGATGCGATCGATCAGCGCATCCACGGCGGGGTTCTTGATGCCGGGAAGATTGCGCGATCCCGGCCTGTCCGCGGAATCCGAGCCGAAGAAATTGCGCTGCTCATTGCCGGGCGAAATCGATTGCGGCCATACGGCCGTCGTGATGTCGAAATCGAAGCTGCGCAAACGGTTCTGATACTGCACGCTGTCGACCGTTCGAACGCTCACCGCCATGCCGAGCCGCTCGAGATAGGGCTTGTAAAACAGCACGCCGCGTTCGTCGCCCTGATCCTGGGACAGGAATTCGACGCTGACCGGCTCGCCCTTGGGATTGACCAGCTTGCGGTCGCGGATCTCGAATCCCGCCTCCTTCAGCAGGCGCGCCGCTTCGCGCAAATTGTTGCGTGACGCCTCGGCATTGCCGCCCACCGGATTCTTGTAGGGAGTCGTGAACAGCTCCGCCGGCACCTTGTCGCGGATGGTTTCGAGAATCTGCAGCTCCTCACCTTCCGGAACGCCGGTCGCCATGAACTCAGGGATACCGTCGAAATAGCTGCTGTCGCGATGGTACTCGCCATTCGAGAGTTGCCGGTCCGACTCCTCCCAGTCATAGGCGTAGTTGAACGCGCGACGAACCTTGACGTCGGCAAATAGCGGCCGGCGCAGGTTCATCGCAAAGCCCTGCATCCGGCCCGAGCTCGCGTCCGGAAACTTCTCCTTGACAACGCGCTTCTCAGTCACGGCCGGAAAGTCATAGGCCGTCGACCATTGCTTGCCGCTGCGCTCGGCGAACCAATCCAACTGATCGCCCTTGAAGGCCTCGCGGCCGACCGTGTCGTCCCGGAAGAACTCGAATCGGATCTGCTCGAAATTGTTCTGCCCGACCGAGACCGGAAGATCCTTGCCCCAGTAATCGGCGACACGCTCCAGCACCACCGATCGGCCGGCGGTAAATTCCTTGATCCGATAGGCCCCCGATCCCAGCGGGATCTCCAAGGTCGTCGCGGAGATATCGCGCTTGTTGCCCTGAGGATCAGTCCCTTCCCACCAGTGTTTCGGGAGAATCGGGATTTCGCCGACAATGGTCGGCAGTTCGCGGTTGCCTGGCGCATCGAATGAGAACTTGACGTCGCGCTCGCCGACCTGCTCGCACTTGATGACGTGCTGGTAGTAGGCGCTGTACATCGGGCTGTTCTTCTTCAGCGCATCGAAGGAGAACACAACGTCTTCCGGAACGACCGGCTTGCCGTCATGCCAGCGCGCTTCGCCGCGCAGACGGTAGACGACATAGGAAAAGTCATCCGGATAGGCGGCCGATTCCGCAAGCTGTCCATAGGCGGTCGACGGCTCGTCCAGCGATCGCGTCGTCAGCGTCTCCATTGTCAGCTGAACGGCGCCGGCCAGCGACCCTTTGACGCCGGAGACCACGAGATTGAAGTTGTCGAACGTCCCCTGTTCGAACATGCGCACCACGCCGCCCTTGGGCGCATCCGGATGGACATAGTCGAAGCGCTTGAAGTCGGCCGGATATTTGATGTCGCCGAACAGGGCCAGTGCGTGGCGCCAGACCGGCGCGCTCGCTGATTGAGCATGAGCCGCGGTGGTGAAGGCCGGGAGATTGGCAGCGGCACCGAGCGCCGGGGTCATCGCAGCGAGGGCGCCGCTCTTGAGAAGCTCTCGTCGGGTAATCGCCAAATGAAGGGTCCTTTGCAGAGAAGCCTAGCCGCGCGCCACGCCGGCCGCAGCCGACCGGTATTGCGCCCCACTCTAGTGAGCAAGATCAGTTCGGAAAACACCGTCCGGTGATCCGGATCGGGTTCCATTCAGGCCGCAATATACGGCAAGGATTCGGCAAATAACGTTGCTTTTTCCTCATGATACCGGGTTGTGAACGGACCCGCTGCGACCAAACGCCTCAAAGCGACCCGGAACATCCCGGATACGAAAACGGCCAGGCTAAGGCCTGGCCGTCAACGTCGCTTGAGGCGGTAAGGTTCACGCGGACCGGTTTACTCAGAAACGTTCACTTGGCCGCGGTGGGCAGCGGCTGCGGATTGTCCGAGAGCGAGTTCAGAAAAGCGATGACGTCGGCGCGCTCGCTGTCCTTCTGGATACCGGCAAAGCCCATCGCGGTGCCCGGAATGAAGCCCTTCGGGTTGGCGATGAACTTGTTGAGGTCGTCGATGGTCCAGGTGCCGCCTGCGGCCTTCATCGCCGCCGAGAAGTTGAAGCCGTTGCGGCCTTCACCCTTGTGATCGCCGACGATGCCAAAGAGGTTCGGGCCGACGCGGTTAGGACCGCCCTTCTCGAAGGTGTGGCAGGCCGTGCACTTCTTGGCTGCCGCCTCACCCTTCTGCACCGAGGCGGTCTGCAGCAGCTTTTCGATCGGCTCGGCAGCGGCGGGAGCAGCGGCTTCCTTACCGCCGCCTTCCGTCTCCTTCACGGCGATCTCGAAGCCCGGCTTTTCCGGCATCTTGGGCGCGAACAGCGCATTGGCGGTGAAGCTCGTCACCAGCAGAACGAGACAGGTGGCCAGGACGGCCCCGAGAATCTTATTGAGTTCGAAGGAGTCCATTGTGGCGTCAGGCTCCGCGGGCAAATTTCATCGTTGGGCCGCCGACAGCGGCCATGGCTTCGCCTCAAGGAATCGAGCCGTTGCGCCGCCCCCTTCGGCAGATGTGAGATATCGGTTTGCCCGTGCTCTGGCAACCCGTATAAGCGGACCGCCGTCCGGCCATTCCGCCGAGCCGGACCGCGTGTTGCGACCCTTTCCGATCTGCCGTTCACGATGACCAATCCCCGCACCCTGGTGCTGATTCCCGCCCGCATGGCCTCGACCCGCCTGCCCGGCAAGCCGCTGATGGACATCGCGGGCGTGCCGATGATCGTGCACGTGCTCCGGCGCGCCGAGGAGGCAGCCATCGGCCGGGTGGCGGTCGCGACCGACACACCCGAGATCGCCGCGGCCGTGACCGCCCATGGCGGCACGGCGGTGATGACGAACCCCGATCATCCCTCGGGTTCGGACCGCATCTTCGAGGCGCTGCAGAAACTCGATCCACAGCGCGAGGTAGAGGCGATCGTCAACGTCCAGGGTGACTTGCCGACCGTTCCCCCGCAGGACATTCGCGCGGCCCTCGCGTTGGTGGCCGACGCCGCCGTCGATATCGGAACCCTGGTGGCCGAAATCCGCGAGGCGGAAGAACATACGACGCCGAGCGTCGTCAAGCTCATCGGCTCCGCCACGGGGCCGGACCGTTTCAGAGCGCTCTATTTTACCCGCGCCACCGCGCCCTACGGTGAGGGGCCGCGCTATCATCACATCGGCCTCTATGCCTACCGACGTACGGCGCTGGAGCGCTTCGTCCGGCTGCCGCCATCGCCACTGGAAGTGCGCGAAAAACTCGAACAGCTACGGGCGCTGGAAGCCGGCATGCGGATCGATGCAGCGATCGTCACGTCGGTCCCACTTGGCGTCGACACCCCGGCCGACCTCGAAACCGCACGGCGACTGCTGTCCAAAACTTAAGCTGCTGCTAGAAAACCTCTCATGAGCAAGATCTTGAAAATCGCATTCCAGGGCGAGCCGGGCGCCAATTCCCACATCGCCATCTCCGACGCTTTTCCGAGCGCCGAGGCCGTCCCCTACGCGACCTTTGAGGACGCGCTGGGCGCGATCTCCTCCGGCGAAGCCGATCTCGGCATGATCCCGATCGAGAACTCGGTCGCCGGCCGGGTCGCCGACATCCACCATCTGCTGCCGGCCTCAGGCCTCTACATCGTCGGCGAATGGTTTTTGCCGATCCGCCACCAGCTGATGGGCATCAAAGGCGCCAAGCTCGCCGACATCAAGACGGTCGAGAGCCACGTCCATGCGCTTGGCCAATGCCGCCGCATCATCCGCCAGCTCGGCATCCGGTCGATCGTGGCCGGCGACACCGCCGGCAGCGCCCGCGACATCGCCCAGCGCGGCGACAAGAGCGTAGCTGCGATCGCCTCCCGCCTTGCCGCCGAGATCTACGGCCTCGACATTCTGGCCGAAGACGTCGAGGACGAGGCCCACAACACCACCCGCTTCGTGGTGCTGTCGCGGGAGCCGCAATGGGCGGAGCAGAACTCGGGTCCGCTGGTCACCACCTTTGTCTTCCGCGTCCGCAACCTTCCCGCCGCGCTCTACAAGGCGCTCGGCGGTTTCGCTACCAACGGCGTCAACATGACCAAGCTGGAAAGCTACATGGTCGACGGCAATTTCTTCGCCACGCAATTCTATGCCGATGTCGACGGCCACCCTGACGACAAGGGCCTCGCCTTTGCGCTGGAGGAATTGAAGTTCTTCTCGCGCGAATTCCGCATCATCGGCGTCTATCCGGGACACCCGTTCCGCGCGACGTTCAGCGAGACGCGGGAGTGATTATCTCCTGACAGATGTCAGCCCGTCATTCCGGGGCGCGCATGCAATGCGCGAACCCGGAATCTCGAGCTTGGCTTGCATTCTCTGCAACAATATCGAGATTCCGGGTTCGAGGCCTGTGGCCTCGCCCCGGAATGACGACACTGGCTGTCGCCCCTGCGAACGCAGGGGCCCATAGCCACAGGACCGCGTTGTTGTAACCGCTGGGGTTCTCAGCCTTGCTCACCCACATCGGCCGCGGCGTATGGGTCCCGGCTCGGCGCCCTAGCGGGCTTGGCCGGGACGACATCGAGGCTTAAGCCGCGACCTGCTCCAATCCGAACGCCTCGGCCAGGAGGCTGTAGGAGCGCTTGCGGGCGTCGTGATCGAACACGGCGGTGATCACCATCAGCTCGTCCGCTTGGCTCGCCGCGATCATCGGATCGAGCTTGCCCCGGACGGTCGCCGGCGAGCCGACGAACAGCCGCGAGCGGTTGCGCGCGATCGAGGCGCGATCGGCCTCCGTATAGGGATAGGCCGCCGCCTCCTCCGGGCTCGGCAGCGGCAGGTACTGGCCGCGGTCGCGGCGCAGGCGGTTGAGATCCATCGAGGACGCCAGCCGCTCGGCCTCCGCGTCGGTCTCGGCCGTGACCACGGCGACCGCCAGGATCGCATGTGGCTGTGACCGCCAGCGCGAGGCGGTGAAATGGGCGCGATAGTTGACCATCGCCGTGGTCGCGTCGTGACTGGCGAAATGATGCGCGAAGGCAAAGCCCATCCCGACCTGGGCTGCGAGCTCGCTCGAATAATCGCTGGAGCCGAGCAGCCAGATCGGCGGCAGCGGCGTGTCGTCCGGCATCGCGATCACGTTGTGATAAGGATGGCCGGCGGGAAATTCGCGCGTTTCCCACAAGGTCAGCTCATGCAGCCGCTCCAGGAAGTCGTCGCCCTCGCGGCGGTCGAGCCGGCTGCGCAGCGCGTAAGCCGTGGTGCCGTCGGTGCCGGGGGCGCGGCCGAGCCCGAGATCGATCCGCCCGGGAAACAGCGCCTCCAGCATCTTGAAGCGCTCGGCGACCACGAGCGGCGCGTGGTTGGGCAGCATCACCCCGCCGGAGCCGACGCGGATATGCTCCGTCACCGCTGCGATCTGCCCGATCATCACGTCGGGCGCCGGACTCGCGACCGAGGCCAGGCTGTGATGTTCGGCGAGCCAATAGCGGACATAGCCGAGGCGATCGACATGGCGGGCCAGATCGATGCTGTTGCGGAGCGCCGCGGCCGGCTTGGTCGCGGTGGTGGTGACGGACAGGTCGAGGACGGAGAGCGGGATCATGGCTGAAGAAACTCGCGCGGATGCGCCGGTAAGGTAGGGGGCGCAGACGGACCGACAAAGGGTCCACGTCGGCAGGTCAGGCCTGTGGGGTGAGGATGGCTAACCGGCACAATTCGTGGGACAAGAACGCCTGTATACAAATCTACATCCCTATAGCCCACCATCTGGAATGAGCGAATATCGTAAAAACAATTGAATTTCCTTACATATAGTCTCCAGATGCGATCAATGATCCCGTCCCAACAAACGTCTTCCATTTGAGTTTTTACGCCCTCACTTCGCCGGTAGTGGGCAATTTCCCATGGCAAGTGGGCTGTCTGCTGTGCTGCATTTCGCTTATCTTACCGACCTGACCGGGTCCCAGCGGCCCTTGATTTGAAATTTACGCGGAAACCGGAGTGTGCGGTGCCATGACCGAGCTTTTGACACCGATATCGAACGGACATGTCGGGCTGCTGCGGCCAAAAATCTCCTTCGAATTCTTCCCGCCAAAGACCGAGGAGATGGAAAAGACACTGTGGGCCTCGATCGAGCGACTGGCACCGCTGGAGCCGAACTTCGTCTCGGTTACCTATGGCGCCGGCGGTTCGACCCGTGAACGCACCCACGCCACCATCGCGCGCATCCTTAAAGAGACCAGCCTGCTGCCGGCCGCGCATCTCACCTGCGTGGGCGCATCCCGCGGCGAGATCGACGAGATCGTCGACCGTTATCACGACGTCGGCGTTCGCCACATCGTAGCCCTGCGCGGCGATCCGCCGGGCGGCATTGGGACGCCCTATTACACCCATGCCGACGGTTACCAGCGTTCGCCGGAGCTGGTCGCGGGCATCCGGAAGCGGCACCCCGACATGGAGGTCTCGGTCTCCGCCTATCCGGAGAAGCACCCGGAGAGTTCGACCTTCGATGCCGATATCGACATGCTGAAGGCCAAGGTCGATGCCGGCGCCACGCGTGCGATCACCCAGGTGTTCTTCGACAACGACCTCTATTTCCGCCACCTCGACCGTGTCCGCGCCCGCGGCATTGATATCCCGATCGTGCCGGGCATCATGCCGATGCACAATTTCAAGCAGGCGCGCGGTTTCGTGACCCGGGCCGGCACGACCGTGCCGAACTGGCTGGCCGAGAAATTCGACGGCCTCGACGACGACCCCGAGACCCGCAAGCTGGTCGCGGCGACGGTCGCCGCAGGCCAGGTGCAAAAGCTCGCCAAGCAGGGCGTCGACACCTTCCATTTCTACACCATGAACCGTGCCGATCTCGTGTTTGCCATCAGCCATCTGCTCGGCATCCGCCCGAAGCTTGGCAAGAAAGTCGCCGCCTGATGTCCGTATCCGTGTCCCCCAAACGTACCGCCTTCCTCGCCGCGGCCCGCCAGCGTATCCTGATCCTCGACGGCGCCATGGGCACGATGATCCAGGCGCTGCAGTTCGACGAAGCCTCGTTTCGTGGTGATCGGTTCAAGGACTTCCATCGCGACCTCAGGGGCAACAACGACCTCCTGATCCTCACCCAGCCCCAGGCGATCGAGGACATCCACGCGCAATATTTGCGTGCCGGCGCTGATATCGTCGCCACCAACACCTTCTCGGCGACGTCGATCGCGCAGGCCGATTACGACCTGACCGACATCATATACGAGCTCAACCGCGAGGGCGCGAAGCTCGCGCGCAACGCCGCGCAGCGCGTCGCGGCCGAGGACGGCAAGCCGCGTTTCGTCGCCGGCGCCATGGGCCCGACCAACCGCACCGCCTCGATCTCGCCTGACGTCGCCAATCCTGGCTATCGCGCCGTCACCTTCGACGACCTTCGTCTCGCCTATGGCGAGCAGGCGCGCGGGCTGCTCGATGGCGGCGCCGACATCCTCCTGGTCGAGACCATCTTCGACACGCTCAACGCCAAGGCCGCGCTCTATGCGATCGCCGAACTCTGTGAGGAACGCGGCATCGACGTCCCCGTGATGGTCTCCGGCACCATCACCGACAAATCCGGCCGCCTGCTTTCGGGCCAGATGCCAGAGGCGTTCTGGAATTCGGTGCGGCACGCCAAGCCTGTGACGATCGGCTTCAACTGCGCGCTCGGCGCCGAGGATTTGCGCGCCCATATCGCCGATATCGGTCGCGTGGCCGATACCTTGGTGTGTGCCTATCCGAACGCCGGTCTGCCCAACGAGTTCGGCCAGTATGACGAGACGCCGGACTACATGGCGCGACTGATCGGCGAGTTCGCCCGCGACGGCCTCGTCAACATCGTCGGCGGCTGCTGCGGCACCACGCCGGATCATATTGCGGCGATCGCGGCCGCGGTGGCGCCGCACAAGCCGCGCGCGGTGCCGGAGATCGCGCCGCGGCTGCGGCTGTCCGGCCTCGAGCCGTTCGAGCTCACTCCCGCCATTCCCTTCGTCAATGTCGGCGAGCGCACCAACGTCACGGGCTCGGCGAAATTCCGCAAGCTGATCACCGCCGGCGACTACACCGCCGCACTGCAGGTCGCGCGCGACCAGGTCAACAACGGCGCCCAGGTCATCGACGTCAACATGGACGAGGGCCTGCTCGACTCGGAAGCCGCGATGCGGACCTTCCTCAATCTCGTCGCAGCCGAGCCGGACATCGCCCGGGTGCCGGTCATGGTCGACTCCTCGAAATTTCACGTCATCGAGGCCGGCTTGAAATGCGTGCAGGGCAAGCCGGTGGTGAACTCGATCTCGCTGAAAGAGGGTGAGGAGAAGTTCCTGCAGGAAGCCAGGATCGCGCGCCGCCATGGCGCTGCCGTCGTGGTGATGGCGTTCGACGAGACGGGCCAGGCCGATACCTACGCGCGCAAGACCGAGATCTGCGCGCGTGCCTATAAGATTCTTGTCGAGCAGGTCGGCATCCCGCCGGAAGACATCATCTTCGATCCGAACATCTTCGCGATCGCGACCGGGCTCGAGGAGCACAACAATTACGGCGTCGACTTCATCGAGGCGACGCGCTGGATCCGTCAGAACCTGCCCGGCGCGCATGTCTCCGGCGGCGTCTCCAACCTCTCCTTTTCGTTCCGCGGCAACGAGCCGGTGCGCGAAGCCATGCATTCGGTGTTCCTGTATCATGCCATCAAGGCCGGCATGGACATGGGCATCGTCAATGCCGGGCAGATGATCGTTTATGACGACATCGACCCCGAGCTGCGCCAGGTGTGCGAGGACGTCGTGCTCAACCGCGACGCAGGCGCGGCCGAGCGACTGCTGGCGCTGGCCGAGAAATTCCGCGGCCAGGGCAAGCAGACCAAGGAGGCTGATCTCGCCTGGCGCGAGTGGCCGGTCGCGAAGCGGCTGTCCCATGCGCTGGTGCATGGCATCACCGAATTCATCGAGCAGGACACGGAAGAGGCGCGCGCCGCCTCCACGCGCCCGCTCGACGTGATCGAAGGCCCGCTGATGGCCGGCATGAACGTGGTCGGCGACCTGTTCGGCGACGGCAAGATGTTCCTGCCGCAGGTCGTGAAATCGGCCCGCGTGATGAAGCAGGCGGTGGCCTATCTGATGCCGTTCATGGAAGCCGAGAAGGCCGCCAACAAGGGCGCAAGCGCGGAGCGCTCGACGGCCGGCAAGATCGTGCTCGCGACCGTGAAGGGCGATGTGCACGATATCGGCAAGAACATCGTCGGCATCGTGCTCCAGTGCAACAATTTCGAGGTGATCGACCTCGGCGTGATGGTGCCGGCGACGAAGATCATCGAGACCGCGAAAACCGAGAAGGCCGACATCATCGGGCTGTCAGGCCTGATCACGCCCTCGCTCGACGAAATGGCCTATCTCGCCTCGGAAATGGAGCGGCAGGATCTGAACATGCCGCTCTTGATCGGCGGCGCCACCACCAGCCGCGTACACACCGCTGTCAAGATCGACCCGAACTATCGAAATGGGCCGGTGGTGCATGTGAATGACGCGAGCCGCGCGGTCGGCGTCGCCTCTTCACTGCTGTCGCCGGAACGGAAAGCGGCCTATGCAGCCGATGTCCGCGGCGAATACGCCAAGATTGCGGAGGCGCATCTGCGCGGCCAGGCCAACAAGAAGCGCCTGACCCTGGCCGATGCGCGCGCCAATGCGACGAAGATCGATTTCGCCAAGGCACGACCGGTGAAGCCGAGCTTCCTGGGCGTGAAGAGCTTTGCCGATTACGATCTCGCCGAGCTCGTGCCCTATATCGACTGGACGCCGTTCTTCCAGACCTGGGAGCTCGCCGGGCGCTTCCCCGCCATCCTCGACGACGCCAAGGTCGGCGAGGCCGCGCGTGCGCTCTATGACGACGCGTTGAAGATGCTGGACCGCATCGTCAAGGAGAATTGGTTCACCGCGCGGGCCACGATCGGCTTCTGGCCGGCCAACGCCGTCGGCGACGATATCGTGCTCTATGCCGATGAGGCACGCGACAAGCTGATCGCGACGCTGCACACGCTGCGCCAGCAGCTCGAGAAGCGCGAGGGCCGCTTCAACACCGCGCTGTCCGACTTCATCGCGCCTGCCGCCTCCGGCGTGCCCGACTATATCGGCGGCTTCGTCGTCACGGCCGGAATCGGCGAGGACGTCGTCGCCGACCGCTTCAAGAACGCCAATGACGACTACTCCTCGATCCTGGTCAAGGCACTGGCCGATCGTCTCGCCGAGGCCTTTGCCGAACGCATGCATGCGCGTGTGCGCCGCGAGTTCTGGGCCTATGCGCCGGACGAGGCACTCTCCAACGCGGAGCTGATCCTGGAGAAGTATCAGGGCATCCGCCCCGCGCCGGGCTATCCGGCGCAGCCCGACCATACCGAGAAGGCGACGCTGTTCGCGCTGCTCGACGCCGAGACGAACGCGGGCGTCAAGCTGACCGAGAGCTTTGCAATGTGGCCGGGCTCGTCGGTCTCGGGGCTCTATTTCGCGAACCCTGAGAGCTTCTATTTCGGCGTCGGCAAGATCGAGCGCGACCAGGTCGAGGACTATGCCGCGCGCAAGGGCATGAGTGTCGCCGAGGTCGAGCGCTGGCTGGCGCCGATTCTCAACTACATCCCGGCGCAGGCGACGGGCGATGCGAAGCAGGCGGCTGCGACACCGGCGCGTGCGCCGGCCGGAGCCGTTGCCGCCAACGATGCCGAACCCGAGGGCCTCGCCTCCCATCCCCCCGGCTGCACCTGCGCGGTGCATCTGGCCTGGCGCAAGAAGGCGGTGGGGGCGAAGTAGCGACGCCGCGGCTCTCGACTGGCCCAACAGGTAGTTCAAATCCCCGTCATGGCCGGGCTTGTCCCGGCCATCCACGTCTTGCAATATATCCGCATGGCAGGCGGATACGTTTACTTCATGACCAATCGGCCCAACGGAACCCTCCACGTCGGGGTGACGAGCGATTTGGTTCGCCGCGTCTTCGAGCATCGCTCCGGCCTGGTCGAAGGCTTCACCAGACGATATGGCCTGAAGCGACTCGTCTATTTCGAAACCTTCGATGACATTCGAAACGCGATTCAGCGGGAACACAACATTAAGCACTGGCCGCGCGCCTGGAAAGTTCGCTTAGTTGTAGCGAACAATCCAGCATGGAACGATCTGTTCGACACGATCGCGACTTAAGACGTGGATGGCCGGGACAAGCCCGGCCATGACGAGTTTGTTGCAACAGCTTCACGGCCTCCTTGCGCCCTTCTGATTTTCGAGGGCGATACTCCGCGTCCGCCGGACGGAGGAGACCATCGGATGAGGGCAAAAATGAAATTCTATTCCTTCTGGCGATCGCTGGCGAGTTTTCGGGTGCGCATCGCGCTGAACCTGAAAAACGTGCCGCATGAGGTCGTCTTCGTCGACATCGACAAGAGCGAGCACCGCAGCAACGACTACGCCGACATCAATCCGCAGATGGCGCTGCCGGCGCTGGTGCTGGACGACGACAAGGTGCTGACGCAATCGCTGGCGATCCTCGAATATCTCGAGGAAACCATTTCCGTGCCGAAGCTGCTGCCGGAGGATACGGTCGGCCGCGCGCGTGTCCGCGCGCTGGCGGCGATGGTCGCCGGCGACATGCATCCGCTGATCGTACCGCGCGTGCAGCGATACCTCACCGAGGAATTGAAGCTTGCACCCGAACAGAAGACGGCCTGGTTGCGACATTGGGCCGGGGAAAGCCTGCGCGCGCTGGAAGCCCGCCTCGTCCGCGAGCGCGAGACCGGCCGTTTCGCCCATGGCGACAACCCGACATTTGCCG
Organism: Bradyrhizobium sp. STM 3843; assembly: GCF_000239815.1. GTDB lineage: Bacteria > Pseudomonadota > Alphaproteobacteria > Rhizobiales > Xanthobacteraceae > Bradyrhizobium. Next base: position 22,580 of record NZ_CAFK01000285.1, read on the forward strand.
ACATCTGCATGGTCGGCCTGGTGACGTTCGCGACCGCGCAAGGCATCGACCTTGCCCCCTACCCGACCACACTGCGCATCTTCAAGACTGCAATGGCGCTGCCGGCCTTCGCCGCAGCGCATCCGCTGGCGCAGCCGGATACGCCGGCGGCGATGCGGAAGACGTAATCTGGCGGCTCTAAGATCGGCACTTCTGCGTTGCGAGGCCGCGGCCCCTCCAGGGAGGGTGAATGCCGTCAATCGCCGCTCGGAGGTGCCAAGGGCTGCACGATCTCGCGGAACACCGGCAGTGCCTCGCAGCGCGCGGCATGCGCCGCCAGCGCCGGATAGCGGCCGCTGTCGACCAGATGTGGATGCGCCTCGGTGGTGAAGCGCAGCACGCAGGCCACCGCGATATCGGCGTGGCCAATACGCTCGCCATACCACCAGGGCGTCGCGACCGCCGTCCGCTCCTGTTCCAGCGCTGCAAGCACGCCCGCGATCTGCGTCTCGCAGCGTTCGACCCACAGCTTGAGCTGCTCCTTGCGTAGCACGCGCTCGTAGACCAGGCTGACCGCCTTGTCGCCGAGCCCGGTGGCGAGTGCGATGGTGCGCAGCTGCTTCCGCCGTTCGACGCCGCTCCTTGCGAGCATCGCCTTCTCAGGCCCGACCGTCTCGTCGAGATGATCGAGGATCGCAGCGGAATCGATCAGCGCCTCGCCGCTGTCGAGCACCAGCACCGGCACCCGAAGCAGCGGATTGTATCGCGCGATTGTCTCGGCATCGCCGAACGTAGACCACGGCCGATGCTGGAACGGGAGGTCGTAAAGCTTCAGCGCGATCGCGGTGCGGCGAACAAACGGCGAGTCGTATTGGCCGATCAAGAACATGGGGTCACCTCCTGATCTCATTGAAGCGACAATTGGCGATGATGTCACCAGCGCTTACATGGTGGTCCGCTGCAAAGGACCTCGCCTCGGTGCCGCCGAGATCGACCTGGTCAGCCACTCCATATTCGCGATCGATCAAGACCCTCGATCTTCACCTTTGCGGCGATCGAGCGTGCCCCCTCAAGGGGAATGGCAGAGGACGCTATCGCGTCAAGACGCGGACGCGACGGCGGATCCAGGCGATCGCCTGGATCCGGTAGATGGCAAGGACGGACACCCAGCTCATTGCCAGCGTGCCGGCCAGCACGATCACGGCTTTTGCCATCGCCGGCATCGCAAAGCCGAGGAGCGCATATTGCAGCCAGATCGAGAACAAATAGTGCACCAGATAGATGCCGTAGGTTTTGTCCTGCAGAGGCTCGAGCGCGGGCAGCGGCCGGTTGGCGAAACGCAGGACGAGCGCCAGCATGAACAGCACACCGGCGGCACAACAGCCGACGAAGCCAAGTGCCTGTCCGAACTGCACCACACGCAAGGCCGCACCATCGCTCGTCATCGCGAGCCCAACCATGCCGAGCCAGATCAGGAAAGCGACACATGCAGCGGCGCCCACGGCGACCCAGCGATGCACGAGCCAGCCGTCGGGAGCCAGCAGGCCGCGCCCGAGGCCGGGGGCGCCGATGCAAATTCCGGCGAAGAAATAGACGAGGTAATGCAGCGGCCGGCAGTACTGGAACGAGAAGGGTCCAAGCTGAAACCAGTCCCACGGATTGAAAATGAGAGCCGGTGGCACATAAGCGAGGGCGGAGGCGGACAACAGCGCGATCAGGAACGGCAGCGGACGGGCTCCCAATTCGCCGACGCTACGCCTGAGCGCGTCAACGAAGGGTCGTGCGAACAGGTACAATCCAGCAGCGATGGTATCGAACAGCAACAGCACCCATAAGAACCAGGGCGGGCCGGAGGGCCAGAACGGCAGAGCGAGCCAATGCTCCCAGAACGCGGCAGGGCCTGGATCGACCGCCGTCACACGGTAGACCGGGTAGTATGCCAAAGGCATCAGCAGGCCCACGGTGAGCGCAAAGGGTATGCCGATTCGGAGCAGCCGATCACGCAGGAAGATCAGGGCGCCGCTGCGCACCAGGCTCGGCCAGACGAACACCCCGGAGAGAAAGAACAGGAGCGATATGAGATAGATGTCCTGAAGGGCGCAGAAGATGTCGAAGCCGTACCAGCGTTCCTGATCGACAATCGGAATACTTCGCCATCGAAACGGCGGATCGTCGAATTTGAACGAAGATGCAGGCGATGATCCGAGATAGGCCATCACCGCGTGCACCGCCACCACGATGATGATGACGATCACCCGCAGATTCTTGAGAGCAAGGCCGGGCGTGGACATATGATCTCGAAGCAGATGAAATGGTTCAAAATCAGGATGGTTCCTGGCGTGCGGTTCAGAAATGCGCTTCAGTTTCCCGGCGGGCCCGTCAAGCGAATGTCCGAACCGGGCCGCACTGGTGTGCTCAAATCCGAAGTTCGCTTGAGAGGCCGCTGCGGAAATGACGAACACTTCGGAATCGGACACTAGATCATGTCGCTGAAATTCAGGCTGGCCTCCCGAAACCTATTCCATGACCGCCTGCGCTTCATTGCGACGATCATCGGCATCGTGTTCTCCATCGTTCTGGTGACGGTGCAGATGGGCCTCTATGTCGGTTTCCGGCAGATGGTCACGACCATGATCGACCATGCCGGGGCTGATCTCTGGATCATCCCGGCCGGCACCAAATGTTTCGAGGATCCCTCGTTGCTGGACGAACGCCAGCGGTTTCGGGCGCTGGCCGTAAACGGCGTCGCCGAGGTGACCTCCGTCGTGATCGGCTATGCGCAGTGGCGTCTGCCCAATCGCACCACGACCCCAGTCTTCATGGTCGGGTCTGAACTCAACGGATTGGGACTGCATCCCTGGAACGTGGTCGCCGGCCGCACCGACGACCTCGCGATTCCCGGGGCCGTTGCCGTCGAGCAGTCTTATCTCCCGCGGCTGGGAGTCAGCGGCCCCGGCGACAAGGCCGAAATCCGCGACCGCAGCGTCCAGGTGGCCGCGGTGACCAAGGGCATCCGCTCGTTCACGACTACGCCTTATGTCTTCACCGAGCTCGATCGCGCCCGCCTCTCGACGGGAACGCCGTCCAACAAGGCATCCTATCTGCTGGTGCGTGTCGCGCCGAATGCCGATGTCGATCAGGTGCGCCGGGACCTGCGCGCGGGCCTTACCGATGTCGAGGTGCTGACGGGAAACGAGTTTCGCAACCGCAGCCGGTCGTTCTGGCTGTTCGGCACCGGCGCCGGTGCCGCGTTGTTCGCGGGCGCCCTGCTCGGCTTCATCGTCGGGACCGTTATCGTCGCACAAACGTTATATTCGAGTACCAAGGACCACCTGAACGAGTTTGCGACCTTGCGCGCCATCGGATCGCCCGGCCGTTACATCTACGAAGTGATCATCTGGCAGGCCGTGCTCAGTGCCATCATCGGCTTCAGCGGCGCCGCCGCCATCGGCGCAATCGTCGCCAGGATGACCGCCGAATCCGCACTGCAGGTGGTGGTGACACCGGCATTGACCGTGGCGCTGCTGCTCCTGACGCTGGTGATGTGCGTGGGCTCCGCGATCGCGGCGATCGCCAAGGTCGTCCGCATCGATCCGACCCTGGTGTTCACGCGATGAGCGCGGCGCTGCTCGAGGCCGATAACATCGTCCATTTCCTGGGCCATGGTGCCGGGCGGGTGCAGGTGCTCAAGGGCGTCAGCCTGTCGCTGAGGGGCGGCGAGCTGGTGCTCCTGATGGGTCCATCGGGAAGCGGCAAGACCACGCTGCTGTCGATCATGGGATGCCTGATGAGCCCGGCCGAAGGCACCGTCCGCGTCGCCGGTCAATCCATTGCCGAGGCCGATGCGGAGATGCTGGCCAAGCTCCGGCGCGACCGCATCGGCTTTATCTTCCAATCCTATCATTTGTTTCCAACGCTGACGGCCGAGGAGAACATTCAGCTCGCGCTGGATGTGCGCGGCGAGCGATCGCGCAGCGCCAAGAAGGCGGCACGCGACGTCCTCGCCACGGTGGGTCTCGCGCACAAGCGCAGATCGTTTCCGCTCGAGCTCAGCGGCGGGGAGCAGCAGCGCATCGCGGTGGCGCGCGCGATCGTGGGCAAGCCCAGCGCGATTCTCGCCGACGAGCCGACCGGCGCTCTCGATGCCGAGAACGGGCAGGCCATCATGCGCCTGCTCGCCGATATCGCCAAGGATCCGTCCCGCGCCGTGCTGGTCGTCACCCACGATCCCCGCACACTGCCCTTCGCCGATCGCATCGTGCATATCGAGGACGGCCGGATCGTCCGGGAAGAGACCGCCAATCCAGCCAGGAAAGTCGCGAACTCATGACCATGTCGAAGGTCATTCCAGAAGTGCAGCTCGGACGCGCCCGTCCGACGCGCGTGGTCCTCGCCGCCATAGCTGCGGCCGTGCTGGCCGGCGCATGTCTCGTTCCGGCGCAAGCCGCAGATGAGAAGGCCGACGACAAGCAGTGGCTGGCGGTGGCGCCGGGGCGGGTCGAGCCGGTGTCCGGCGCCATCAAGCTCGCCGCGCCTGTCATGGGGGTGATCGGCAAGGTGCTGGTCAAGGCCGGTGACACGGTGGCAGCGAGCGAGCCGCTGGTCAAGTTGAACGACAGCGAGGCCCGGGCGCAGCTGGCCTCTGCGGAGGCTCAGGCCGATATGCGCAAGCGCGTGCGCAACAAGGATGCACCATCCTCATCATCGGCGCGGCGCCGCGCCGAGGACGCCGTCGCTGATGCCGAGACCGCGGTGTTCGAAGCGCAAGCGCTCGTCGACAAGGTGATCGCCGACAAGCGCAGCGGCAAGGCCAATGCGGATGTGGACGCGGCGCGCGCGGGCCTTGGCCGCGCCGAGACGCGGCTGTCGCAGCAACGCGACGAGCTGCGCCGCGCCACGGACGAGGCACCGCTGCCGACGGTTTCGGAAGGCGAATACAGCGTGGCGCTCGCCAACCTGGAGGCGGCGCGCGCCGGCTTGGAAAAACTGACGATCCGCGCGCCGATCGGCGGCACCATCCTGCAGGTCAATGCCCGGCGCGGCGAACTGGCCGCGCCCTCGGCCACGCAGCCGCTGGCGCTGCTCGGCGACATGTCGGCCTTGCGCGTGCGTGCCGAAGCGGACGAGCGCGACATCGACAAGATCAAGGCTGGGCAGAGTGTGGTGGTGCGCGCCGCCGCGTTCCGCGGCCGCGATATGGCCGGCAAGGTCGCCTCCGTTGCGCCGCTGGTCGAACAGGGGCGCAACTCAACGCTCAGCCAGCAGCGCAGCCTGACCGATGTCGATGTGGTGGAAGTGCTGGTCGACCTGACCGAGCCCGGCCCGCTCGTGACCGGCATGAAGGTCGACGTGTACTTCCAGAAGGAGAGCGCGTCGCAGTGATGCGATTGGCGCCGCGACCTACCAGCTGCGTGTTAATGCGCCCTCTCCCCTTGCGGGCTGTCGAATGCACACATCTTTGGGGTTGCGGAGCTCGTCAAGGACTGATTCCCTGGCTGAGGTAGATCTTGGCGGGGGGCATTCGCATGTCGACGGAGATTGGGCTGGGGCGGTTTGGCGATCGCCGCCTCGAAAAAGGGGGGTCTTGTTGCATGAGGCCCTCGTCCGACGGCCATGTTCGCGGATTCGACGCCTTGCCGGGAACCGTGCGCGGGAGGTGCAGTTCACGCGCTTTCTGCGCAACGACCGCGTAGGGGTCGAAGAGATGGCGCGCCACGCGGCAGCGCGCACGGCGTTACGCGTTGCCGGCCGCGAGATCATCGTGGTTCAGGACAACAGCGAACTGGTCCTTGGCGGACGACGCGCCAAGGCCGATGGATATGGACCTGTCGGCAAGGGCGGTGGCACCCGTGGGCTGATGCTGCATGCGGCGCTCGCGCTCGATGCCGACGATGATGCGCTGCTGGGTCTTGTCGATGCGCAAGTTTGGAATCGCGACAAGGGCAAGGTGACGGCGCGGCGCTCGCGAGCAATCGCAGACAAAGAGTCTCAACATTGGCTCTCGACGGCGGTGAAGGCGGGCGAGGCTCTGTCTGCAGCACGCGGCATCACCGTTATCTCCGACCGGGAAAGCGATATTTACGCACACTTCGTGCAGCGGCCGCCGAATGTGGAGCTTCTTGTCCGGGCCAACTGGAACCGGAAGATCAAATTGATATCCGGGGCTTCTACGAGTGAGTTTGCATTTGTTGATAGCCTTCAGGAAGCCGCCCGGTACAGCGTGACGGTACCTGCTGCTCCGGGCCGCAAGGAGCGGACGGCCGAGCTGGCCTTGCGCTTCTCGCCCGTGACGCTATGCAGGCCGCATCCAATCCCTGCACCCGATCTGCCCAAGACGATCCAACTGACCATCGTCGATGTTCGAGAGGTGTCGTCGACCCATGAGGGCAAGCCGATCCATTGGCGCCCCCTCACCACTCACGCCGTGAGCAACTCAAAGCAAGCGCGTCGGATTGTCGATCTCTATCGCAAGCGATGGACCATCGAAGAGTTCTTCCGCACGCTCAAATCGGCGGGCTTCGACATCGAGCAGGCCGACATTGGAGAGCCCGAAGTCATGATCAAGTTTGTCGCCGCAGCTGCCGTGGCGGCGGTCACCATCATGCAACTGGTGCGCGCCCGTGACGGAACCACCGAGGAAAAATTGATCGAGGCCTTCGACCCCGACGACCGGCCTGTGCTCGAAGCTCTCTGTGCCGAACTTGAGGGAGCCACCGAGAAGCAAAAGAACCCACACCGAAAAGGTACACTTGCCTTCGCGGCATGGGTGATCGCTCGGCTCGGAGGCTGGACCGCCTACTATGGAAAGCCAGGCCCCTTGGTCATGCGATTAGGCCTCGAAGCCTTCCGCGGTATCAAATATGGCACCACTCTGAGGCTCAAAAATGTGTGAATCGGATAGCCCCTTGCGGGAGAGGGCTACACCGATGCCAGCGTCATGCTCACTTGGGTGAGGGGTTCGTCTCCGCAAGCGCACCGTCTCTGCGGAGGCAGACCCCTCACCCGGCATGATCGAGCTTCGCTCGATCGTGCCACCCTCTCCCACAAGGGGAGAGGGTGAGACCGGGCAAACCGCACGATCTCATGAGACCTACTCCCCCTCGTCGTTAGCCAGCACGCCTTTCACCGCGCGGGCCCAGCCCGCGAGCTTGCGCGCGCGGGTGGCGGCGCTCATCGCCGGCCTGAAGCGGTGCTCCAGCCGCCAATTGTCGGCGAATTTCTCCGGCTCGGGATAGACGCCGGCCTTGAGGCCGGCGAGATAGGCCGCGCCCAGCGCCGTGGTCTCTTGGATCATCGGGCGATCGACCGGCGCGTCGAGCAAGTCTGCCAGGCGCTGCATGGTCCAATCCGATGCGGTCATGCCGCCATCGACGCGCAGCACAATGGTGGCGGCGCTGGCATCCGGCCAGTCGGCGCGCATCGCCGCCCACAGATCGTAGGTCTGGTAGCAGACGCTCTCGAGCACGGCATGCGCCAGCTCGGCTGGGCCGGTGTTGCGGGTGAGCCCGAACAGCGCGCCGCGCACCCGCGGATTCCAATAGGGTGCGCCCATGCCGACGAAGGCGGGCACGAGATACACGCTTTGCAGCGAATCCGATTTGTCGGCGAGCGGCCCGGTCTCGGCGGCGTGCTTGATGATCCCCAGGCCGTCGCGCAGCCACTGCACCGCCGATCCCGCCACGAAGATCGAGCCTTCCAGCGCGTAGGTTCTGACGCCGTCGAGCTGATAGGCGATGGTGGTGAGCAGCTTGTTGTTCGACTTGACCGGCGTGCTGCCGGTGTTGAGCAGCGCGAAGCAGCCGGTGCCGTAGGTCGATTTCATCATGCCCGGCGTGAAGCAGGCTTGCCCGATGGTGGCCGCCTGCTGGTCGCCCGCGATGCCGCAGATCGCGATCGATCCGCCGAACAGCTCGGGCGTGGCCTCACCGAAATAGGCCGAGGAATCCTTCACCTCCGGCAACATCGAGCGCGGCACGCGCAGGATCTTCAAGAGCTCATCATCCCACTCGCCGCTATGGATGTTGAACAGCAGCGTGCGCGAGGCATTGGTGGCGTCGGTCGCGTGCACCTTGCCGCCGGTGAGCCGCCACAACAGGTAGCAGTCGACCGTGCCGAACATCAGCTCGCCGCGGTCGGCGCGCTCGCGCGCGCCCGGCACGTGGTCGAGGATCCAGGCGACCTTGGTGCCGGAGAAATAAGGATCGATGATCAGGCCGGTCTTCTGCGAGATGATCGGCTCGAGCCCCTCTCCCTTCAGCTTGGCGCAGATGTCGGCGGTACGGCGGTCCTGCCAGACGATGGCGCGATGCACCGCCTGCCCCGTGGCGCGGTCCCACACCACGGTGGTCTCGCGCTGGTTGGTGATGCCGATCGCGGCAATGTCCTTTGCGGTCAGGCCGGCGCGCTCCAGCGCGTCGCGGCAGGTCATGATGGTCGAGGTCCAGATGTCCTCCGGCTCGTGCTCGACCCAGCCCGAGGCCGGGAAATGCTGCGGAAATTCCTGCTGCGCCACGGCCGCGATCGAGATGTCGGAGCGAAAGACCATGGCGCGCGAGGACGTGGTGCCCTGGTCGATGGCCAGCACGAAAGACATGATTGCGCTCCTTGTTTCATCCCGGAAGGCCGTTGTGAGCGCCCAAGCAAGCGGATTGGAACGGGAAGGTCAAGGCGCTTGCGGCACGCGCGTTATCCCGCTCTCTGTGCGAGCAAAGTCTGGGCCGCAGTGGCCGCTCCGGAAGACGTCGATGACGTCTTGCGCCTTCGCGTTCGAACTGTCTCCTCTTTGTCTAACGGCAGTGCGAATGACTGCGCCCACT
>NZ_CAFK01000284.1 GCF_000239815.1 Bradyrhizobium sp. STM 3843
CGGCTTTCGCCGATCAGGATCGCTTCGATCGCCTCGGGAATGCCGTGGCCGCGGATCTTTTCCGAGCCGAAACGCGCCATCAGCCCGATCACCAGTCCACCCAGGATGGGCGCGGCCACCATCCACCAGTTAGGTTTCGCGCCGGCAAGCGAGATGTTCGCCGTGCTGATCGTCTGGAACCAGACGAGATTAGTGACGAGCGCGATAGCTTTCAGCAGCACCCAGGCGGCGGCGACGCCGCCGGCGCCGACGATCAAGGCCATGGCGACGAGAACCAAGACGCGCTTGTCGGTGGTGAAGTCGCCAAGACGCGCGCGAGCGCCGGCAGAACGCAGCCGATCCATATCATCTCCTTCGGCGCCAGCCTGGCCGAGGCTTGGCGCTGCAATGAACCATGTCGCGGCGCAATATATCGGATCACGATATATTTTGGCCAGCATCCTTCGGGTGAGCCCATCTTCAGCCTCAGCCTGGGCTTGAGCGGTGGCCAGCCGGCCCTCGGTCTTTCGCGCATCCGCGATTTGTGGTTGGTCGGCGCGACACTCCGAGATCGAGGGCAGGATGGCGATTTCCCGAACCAGGACCCGGCAGCCGGCGAAGGCACAGGCGTCGCGCGCGGCGGACGAGGTTCGGGATGTCGACTATCGGGCGCTCGCACAATTCCGCTACGAGCTGCGGAAGTTCGTGGCGTTCAGCGAGAGCGCCGCGCGCAAGGAGCGGCTGACGCCGCAGCAGCACCAGGCCTTGCTGTCGATCAAGGGATTTTCAAAGGACAAGCCGGTGTCGGTCGGCGAACTGGCGAAGCTCCTCCTCATTCGACATCACACGGCGGTCGAGCTCGTGGACCGCATGAGCAGGCTCGGACTCATCGTGCGCCTCGCCGATCCCGACGATCGGCGGCGCAGCCTGGTTCGGCTGACGGCGGAAGGGGAGCGCCGGCTGCGCAAGCTGTCGAAGATCCATTTCGAGGAGTTGAGCGCCGTCGGCGACGCGCTGACCGAGATGCTGCAACACTTCCGCCGCTCCGGGAGCCTGTGTTGATAAGCGCGACCGTCACGGAGGCGCTGATCGCAACAGTGGTACGTTTGCCGGCGGTCTCGCAGTTTTGTTCAAGGCTGACGTACTACTTTGATAAGAAAGCCGGGGTAACAACGCCCGTGCCGCGCCCTAAAGACGCTAGCGAGCGCGGCGGCAAAATCTGGGGAAGATCATGATGCGCACAACCTTGCTGATGACGGCGCTTTGCGGCCTGATGGGGCTTGCCGTGCAACCGGCGCTTGCGGCCAACGTGAAGATCACGCCGCTGGGCAGCCACGACGGCGAATTCTGCGCCCTCGACCGGGCCATGATCTTCGAGGACCCCGATGGCACGCGGATTCTCTACGACGCAGGGCGCACCGTCCGCGGCGCCGACGATCCGCGGCTGGGCAAGATCGACGGCGTGCTGCTCAGCCATGCCCACGGCGATCATCTCGGCGACATCCATGCGTCAAAGGCGAATGCCGGCGACTGCGGCAAGCCCGATTTCGACGTCACGGATACACCGGGCTCTAACACCGAGAAGGTCGTGGTCGCGAAGAAGGCCAAGTTCTTTGTCGGCGGCGAGATGAACAGCTTTTTCGGCGTCCGGATTCCGGCGGCCGGCGGCGACAAGGCCCAGGTCGTCACCTTGCGGTTCGGCGCCATGAACAAGCTTGGCGGGGTCTCGATCTGGAGCGTGCCGGCGGCCCACAGCAATGGTGTTAGTCCAGCATTTCTGAGCGGCGATCTTGCCAAGCAGATGCAGGCCAACGGCCTGACCGCCGATCTCGGGCCGGCCGGCGGTTATGTGCTGCGTTTCTCCAGTGGGCTCACGGTCTATCTGTCGGGCGATACCGGCGTGATCGCCGATCAGGAGGCCGTCATTCGCCGCGAATTCCAGGCCAAGCTCGCGGTGCTGAACATCGGCGACGTGTTCACGACGGGGCCTGCGACCGCGGCCTATGTCATCAACGATCTGGTCAAGCCCGCTGCGGTGATCCCGTCGCATGCGAACGAGGCGGCGACCAAGGACGGCAAGCTGCTGCCGAACACCAAGACGGCCGCCTTCAAGGCTGCGGTGCACGTGCCGGTGTATCTGCCGCTCAGCGGCAAGACCATGGAGTTCGATGCCAGCGGCAAATGCACCGGCGGTTGTCCGGCGCAATGACAGCGTCTGCCCGATCGGCACGACCGTCGGGCCCATCGATCGGCTCGCGTCCGTCACGTGACGCGGGCCTGCCCAGCCTCGGTGCGAAGATGCTTCGTTCCGCTCGCAATGATGCTGGAGGGAGCGTTGCCCAGTAACTCACACCTCTCTGCGGCTCAGGAACGCCAGCCGCTCGAACAGGTGCACGTCCTGCTCGTTCTTCAGAAGCGCGCCGTGCAGCGGCGGGATCAGCTTGCGCGGGTCCCGCTCGCGCAGCTGCTCGGGGCCGATATCCTCGTTGAGCAGCAGCTTGAGCCAGTCCAGGAGCTCCGACGTGGACGGCTTCTTCTTCAAGCCCGGCACCTCGCGCACCTCGAAGAAGATGCGCAGGGCTTCCTCGACCAGCCGCTTTTTGATGCTGGGGAAGTGCACGTCGACGATGCGGCCCATCGTCTCTGCATCGGGAAACTTGATGTAGTGGAAGAAGCAGCGGCGGAGGAAGGCGTCCGGCAGCTCCTTCTCGTTGTTGGAGGTGATGATGACGATCGGACGCAGCTTGGCCTTGATGGTTTCGCCGGTCTCGTAGACGTGGAATTCCATCCGGTCGAGCTCGAGCAGGAGGTCGTTGGGGAATTCGATATCGGCCTTGTCGATCTCGTCGATCAGCAGCACGGGGCGCTGCTCGGCCGTGAAGGCGTCCCACAGCTTGCCGCGCTTGATGTAGTTTTTGATGTCGGACACTCTGGAGTCGCCGAGCTGGCTGTCGCGCAGCCGCGACACGGCGTCGTATTCGTAGAGGCCCTGCTGCGCCTTGGTGGTCGACTTGATGTGCCAGGTCAGCAGCGGTGCATTCACCGCCTTGGCAACCTCTTCCGCCAATACGGTCTTGCCGGTCCCCGGCTCGCCCTTCACCAGCAGTGGCCGCTCGAGCACGATCGCCGCGTTGACGGCCACTTTGAGGTCATCGGTGGCGACGTAGTCCTGGGTACCGGTAAATTTCATCGAGCGTTGCCTGTTCTTGTTACTTGCGTTGAGTCGCTACGCGGCGCTTCCGCCGCGCGGCATTGAGGGATGGCTGCCATTGCAGCGAGGAATAATCAAGCGCGCCGGATCAGCGAGAGGATCACCAGCACGATCACGGCGCCTATGGTGGCGTCGAGGATGGCGCCCAAGGTGCCGCTTGCCAGATCAATGTGCAGCGCGGGCAGCACATAACTGGCGACCAGCGCGCCGATGATGCCGATCACGATATTGCCGATCAGCCCGAACCCGGCCCCGCGCACGATCAGGCCGGCCAGCCAGCCGGCGACGGCGCCGATGATGATTGCCGCGAGTAGACTCATAGGAAGCCCCCATTCAGAACTCTGTTCCATCGATTGTAGAGCAAAAAGCCGGCCGGTCCAGTGCGCCGGGTTCCGGCGGCCCTTGACGTGTCCCCGGAGGCGGGCGATCTAATGGGCATGTTCCTGCAATTCTTTACAGCACTGCGCGAGGCGCAGGTCCCGGTCTCCTTGCGTGAATATCTCACGCTGATGGAGGCTATCGACGCCGACCTTGCCGAGCAGTCGGTCGAGAACTTCTATTATTTGTCGCGCGCCGCGCTGGTGAAGGACGAGCGCAATCTCGACAAATTCGATCGCGTCTTCGGCACCGTTTTCAAGGGGCTGGAGAGCCTCTTGGATGCGATGGAGAAGGCGGAGATCCCCGAGGAATGGCTGAAGAAGCTTGCGGAAAAATACCTCACCGAGGAGGAGAAGAAGCAGATCGAGGCCATGGGCTGGGACAAGCTCATGGAGACACTGCGCAAGCGCCTGGAAGAGCAGAAAGGCCGTCACCAGGGCGGCAGCAAGTGGATCGGCACCGCAGGCACCTCGCCGTTCGGTGCCTATGGCTATAACCCGGAAGGCATCCGGATCGGCCAGGAGAAGAACCGCAACAACCGCGCGGTGAAGGTATGGGATCGCCGCGAGTTCAAGGATCTCGACGGCAATGTCGAGCTCGGCATCCGCAACATCAAGGTGGCGCTGCGGCGGTTGCGCAAATTTGCCCGCACCGGCGCGCCCGACGAGCTCGATCTCGACACCACCATCCGCGAGACCGCCAATCACGGCTATCTCGATGTGCATATGCGGCCCGAGCGGCGCAATGCGGTGAAGGTCCTGGTGTTCTTCGATATCGGCGGCTCGATGGATTCCCATGTCGCGCAGGTCGAAGAGCTGTTCTCGGCCGCCAAGAGCGAATTCAAGCACATGGAATATTTCTACTTCCACAACTGCCTCTACGAGGGCGTGTGGAAGCAGAACAGGCGCCGCTTTACCGACCGGACACCGACCTGGGACGTGCTGCACAAATACCCGCACGACTACAAGGTCGTGTTCGTCGGCGACGCCTCGATGAGCCCCTACGAGATCATGGTGCCCGGCGGTTCGGTCGAGCATGTCAACGAGGAGCCGGGCTCGCTCTGGCTGGAGCGGATCATCCGCACCTACCCGCACACGGTGTGGCTCAATCCGGTGGCGCAGAAGCATTGGGACTATTCGGAATCCACCACCATCATCCGCCGCATCTTCTCCGAGCGCATGTATCCGATCACGATCGAGGGCCTGGAGGGCGCGATGAAGGAACTGGTGCGCTGATTGCGACGTGGTCATTCCGGGGCGCGCCCAGAGGGCGCGAACCCGGAATCTCGAAATTGGCTTGCACGAACGGGATTCCGGGTTCGGTCGCTGCCGCGACCGCCCCGGAATGACCAGAATGACCAGACAAAAAGCGACGACGCGCCGAGACGAGGAAAAGAAATGCCCCAGACCATCACCCGCGGCATCAAGGCGCTGCTCGACGAGGCCAATGCCGAGATCGAAACACTGAGCGCGACGCAGGCAATCGAGGCCGCCAAGCGCGACGATGTCGTGATCGTCGACATCAGGGATCCCCGCGAGATCGAACGCGAGGGACGGATCCCCGGTGCTTTTTCCTGCACGCGCGGCATGCTGGAGTTCTGGATCGATCCGCAGAGCCCTTACGCCAAGCCGATCTTCCAGCAGGATAAGACCTTCATCTTCCATTGCGCCGGCGGCTTACGCTCCGCCCTCGCGGCCAAGACCGCGCAGGACATGGGACTGAAGCCGGTCGCCCATATCGGCGGCGGCTTCGCCGCCTGGCGTGACGCCGGCGGGCCGGTGGAGAAATGGGAGCCGAAGAAGAAGGATTGATGACACCTGTCACACGGGGGCTTGACCCGCGTGTCCATCGCTTCAAGAAGATGGATGGCCGGATCAAATCCGGCGATGACGATCGAACGTGACGCTGGAGTCCTGGTCCAATGACTATCCCCGATGATCCGCTCGTCTCCACCGACTGGCTTGCTGCGCATCTCGGCGATCCCAAGGTGAAAGTTCTCGACGCCACCTTCAAGATGCCGGGCGTGCTGCCGCTGCCGAAGGATGACTATCTGAAGGCGCATATCCCGGGCGCCGTCTTCTTCGATGTCGACGAGGTCGCCGATCATTCGAGTTCGCTGCCGCACATGTTCCCGAGCGCCGAACAGTTCGGCCGCGATGTTGGCCGCCTCGGCATCGGCAACGGCGACACGGTCGTGATCTACGATGCCGGCGGCTGGGTCGCGGGTCCGCGCGCCTGGTGGATGTTCCTGTCGTTCGGCCACCGCGACGTGCGTGTGCTCGACGGCGGCTTGAAGAGGTGGATGGCGGAGGGACGCCCGGTCGAAAGTGGAGGGGTGACGCCGAAGCCCGCCAGTTTCACCGCGCGGTTCGACGAAGCCCGCGTCCGCAAGATCGAGCAGATGATCGCGAATCTCGATCGCCGGACAGAGCAGGTGATCGATGCGCGGCAGGCGCCGCGTTTCGCCGGCGGCGTGCCCGAGCCGCGCCCGGGCCTGCGCTCCGGTCATATCCCCGGCAGCCGCAATCTGCCCTATGCCGAACTGTTCGATGCCGAGACCGGCGTGATGAAGCCGCTCGATCAGTTGCGCGCGGCTTTCTCGCAGGCCGGCGTCGACCTCGCCAAGCCGATCGTGACCTCGTGCGGCTCCGGCGTATCGGCTGCGGTGCTGACGCTTGCGCTCTACCGGTTAGGTATCCGGGACACTGCGCTGTATGACGGCTCGTGGTCCGAATGGGGGCTCGAGGCCGGCCCGCCGATCGCGACCGGACCGGCGTGATCGGCGGGCTGCGGGCTTACCGGGTCCGCTGTATCGCAGGCTGCTGCCCAAATGCGGCCTGTTGACCAAAGCCCGGCTGCTGAGGAAAGGCCGGTGGCTGACCGAAGGGCGGTTGCTGCGCGAACGGATCGGCAGCCAGCTGCTGTTGCCGGGCGATCGCGGCCTGCCGTGCCACGCGCGCCCGCTGCGCGAGAAGGCGCTGCTGTTTGGCACGCCGTGCCGCCAGCCGCTCCCTAGCGATCCGCTTCTTCACCACGCTCCGGTGCAGCTGCACGCTCGCGACCTTCACGGAGGCCTTCTGCTCGTTCTCGCCAGCAGCGGGCTGCTTCTCGCCGATTGCGGGCTGGTCCTCGAGTGACGCGATTTTTATCGCGATCGGATCTGGTGTCTTTGGCGTCGGCTGCATCGACGCTGGCGAAGGCGGCGTCGCGATTGCGCTGCTTACTGGCTCGGCGCTGTCGACGCGCGAGCTGGTGGCTGCGGTCGTGTCGGGTTGTGTCGGAGCCGGCGTTGCGTCGGCTACCTGGGTGGCCGCCATGTCGCGGGACTTCGTGTCGCCCGTCACCGCCAAAGGCGGAACAGCGGCGGCATTATCAGTGACATCGGTGGTCGCATGCTCGACGCTTGCGATGTCGGCTTGAGCGGTGGCCGTCGGAGCCGGCATTGGCCCAGCCTCCGCTGTCACCACCTCAGGCGCTGGGACCGCCGCTTCGGGAACAACCTGGACAGCTTTGGCGGTGTCCACGGACAAGCCGTCCCGTTCGGCGGCGGCGCGGCCAGCTGGGGCGACGGCGTCGCCGCTGTCTTCTGCAGCCTTGCCGGGCGCTTCGACCGCCGCGGGCGGGGCCGGGATTGGCTCTGACGGCCTCGGGTCGACCTGCAAGACAGCCAGCACCGGCTGATCAGGCTGCGGTAGGAAGGTGTTGAAGCCTGTCGTAGGTGCTGCGCGCCATGTGGTGTTGCTGGCGAATTGCTCATGGGCCGCTCGCAGCAATGCTGCGGCGCCGAGGCCGAAGACGAGAATGGACAGAGAAAAGACGATCGCGCCGAACAGGAAACGAAAGCCGGGGAGCATTGACGGGAACTCTCGCCTCGGCGATGGGCGCCGAGACCTTCGAGAGAGCGGGAACGCGGTGATCACAGGGATGGCCGCGTTCACGATCGGGCCGGCCGGCCGTCGCATCGCGAATCAGGCTGTAACCACAATATCGCAGGCGACCTGCCTCGCCTGTGAAATCGAAGGCCGGCAAGGCCGTCAAAGACGGCCAAAATGACTTTTTCGGAGGCGTGAGACTTCCATGCAACGACGGAACAGCGATCACAATTCGCCGAATTGGACCGCGCTGGCCGGAATTGTCTTGAATGCGCCGCTATCTTCGGCAATTTGGCGCGCAAGAGCCCCGGTCGGCTTGGGGATTTTGCAAGGGCAATGATGATCAGACAGATCCTGACGATTTGCGCTGTCGCGGCGGCGGGCGCGGCGGTCGTTTCGCATGCCGAAGCGCAGCAGGTTTATCAGACAGCACCCGGCGCTTACTCTCCGGCTCCGACTCCCTACCCGGTGGACCCCCGTGGTCAGCGGCCTGATTTCGACGCCGTCGATGACGAGGAAGCCGACGCCAACGGGACTGCATTGCCGCCGCCCGGTCCGGTGGTGTCTCCCGACGACCCGCGCTATGGCCGGCCCGCGGTTTACGGCGCTGCCCCGACCGGGCCTGTAATGTCGCCCGACGATCCCCGCTATGGCCGCCCGGCCAATGCACCGGCCTATAGCGCCGCTCCGACCGGACCGGTGATGTCCCCGGATGATCCGCGTTACGGCCGTCCTGCCGGTCCGCCGCCGGTGATTTATGCCGACCGCCCGGCCGGCGCGCAGCCCTATGGCGGCGTCTATGGCAATAGCGCCCCGAATGGGGACGTCGGTGCTCCGCGGCCGCCCGAGGGGGTCGGTGGTGCCGTTGCGACCGGGACCCCGTCCGGCGCTGGAACGCCCGACAACCGACCGATGACGGTCGCTGCCCTTCCGCCTGAGGAGCAGCCCGACGCGGCGCCGGCTGAGCTGCCGGCGAACCTGCGCCGTCAGGAGGTCGACTTCGTCACCAAGGAGCCGCCTGGCACCATCGTCGTCGATACGCCGCACACTTATCTTTACCTCGTGCTCGGCAACGGGCGGGCGATGCGCTACGGCGTCCGTGTCGGCCGCGACGGCTTCACCTGGACCGGCGTGCAGAAGATCTCACGCAAGAAGGAATGGCCGGATTGGTATCCGCCGAGCGAGATGATCGAGCGCCAGCCTTATCTGCCGCGCTTTATGGCCGGCGGCCCGGGTAATCCACTGGGGGCACGTGCGATGTATCTGGGTTCGACGGTCTATCGCATCCACGGCACCAATCAGCCCTCAACGATTGGCAAGTTCGTGTCCTCAGGCTGCATCGGCATGCTGAACGATGACGTGTCCGACCTGTTCGACCGAGTCAAGGTCGGCACCCGCGTGGTCGTGCTGCCGGGCGGTCCGTCGCCCGCCGGAGGCGGGACCGCCACGGCCTCGGCTGCGCCGGTTCCTGGCGCTCCTGGGGCGCCGGTGCAAGCTCAGGCGGTCCCCGGCACTCAGCCGGCCGCCGTGCAGCCGCTGCCGCCGGCGGTCACGATCCGCTGAGGTCGATCTAGTTCCCGACTATGCAAACACCCTCCTGATCGGGAGGGTGTTTTGTTTTGTGCGCTTGCAGGGCCCGTTGCTACGCCAGCCGCCGGGGCGGCTCGATGCCCTTGAGCCAGGCCTCGATGCACTCGACCATCTGGCCGTAATGTGCGCGGAAGCTCTCCTCGGTCACGTAGCCGAGATGCGGCGTCAGCACGGCGTTGTCGAGCTTGCGGAGCGGATGATCGACCGGCAGCGGCTCGCTTGAGAATACGTCGAGCGCGGCACCTGCGATCCGCTTCTGTTGCAGCGCCTGCAGCAGCGCGGCCTCGTCGACGATCGGAGCGCGGGCGGTGTTGACGAGGTAGGCCGTCGGCTTCATCCGCGCGATGTCCGCGGCCCCGACGAGACCGCGCGAGCGATCGCTCAAGACCACATGGATCGTGATGATGTCGGCGGTCGCAAACAGCTCCTCCTTGGTCGCGTAGCCGACGCCGGCTTCAGCGCAGCGCGCCGGCGTCAGGTTCGGGCTCCAGGCGATCACGTTCATGCCGAACGCCTTGGCGAGGCCTGCGACCTTGGTACCGAGCTTGCCAAGGCCGATCACGCCGAGCGTCTTGCCCTCGATCTCAGTCCCGCCGAGCTTCTGCCAGGGCTCGCCAGCGTGCATCCGCGCATTCTCCTGACCGATCTTGCGAGTCAGCTCCAGGATCAGCCCCATCGTCAGGTGCGCGGTGGGATCGCGACCATATTGCGTGCCGCAGACGGTCACGCCGCGCGCCTTCGCGGCTTCCATGTCCATGGCCGCATTGCGCATCCCCGAGGTGATCAGCAGTTTCAGCTTCGGTAGCGCCTCGACCAGCGAGCGCGGAAACGGCGTGCGCTCCCGCATCGCGCAGATGATGTCGACATCGGCGAGCGCACTGGCGGCAGCCAGTTCGGACGTGAAGGGGTGCGTGAAGGCGGTCACGTCAACGCGATCGCCGAGCTTTGGCCAATCGGCCAGGGAAAGAGCTGTATCGTAATAGTCGTCAAGGATCGCACAGCGCAGCCGCGTCATCGGCACAGGTCCATTCATCGTTGGAACAGCGGCGGAAAGGTCGCCGGAACGGACACCATGGTCGCGCGCAAACAGGGGCTGCGCAAGCATCCACGTCAGGGATGCACGCCAAGCAGGAAAGCTCAGTCCAGATCGGTTTTCAGGCGGAAAGCGGCGCTGTTGCCGTATTTCGCGTGCCAGGCCGGACCAGGGCCGCGCATATAGTGCAATTCCGGCCGGTAGGGGTTGAATGCCTGGGCCAGGAAAGCGCGCCAGAAGTTCTTGATCTCGGCCATGATGCCGGACTGCGGTTCGATCCGCTTGACCGCCCCAGAGGGCAGGGAGACTGACGTAAGGGTCGCCATGACGGGCTCTCGCTGTTCTCGATCCCGGCTTATTGCCGTTTGGACGCGCGTTCCTGCGCGCCAGGTTCGAGTTTCCCGCCCAATTGATTAAAAGATGGTTTCAATTGTCGTGACTGACCGCACTATGGTTGAGATCCCGTAGTCGTCCGTGGGTCGCGGGAGGGTGGCAAGACGCCGCCATTGTCCCGTATTTGTCCCGCCCAATCGCCGCCTCGCGGTTGCCCTTTGGCAGCGGCACAGCTACATCAGCGGCAACATTTTTCCGCAAATCCAACGGTTTCCAAGGACACGCGATGGCGCGCCAGTTCGTCTATTTCATGCAGGGTCTGTCCAAGGCCTATCCGACCCGTAAGGTGCTCGATAACATCCATTTGTCGTTCTACCCGGACGCCAAGATCGGCGTGCTCGGCGTCAACGGCGCCGGCAAGTCGACCCTGCTCAAGATCATGGCCGGGATCGACAAGGACTACACCGGTGAGGCCTGGGTCGCCGAAGGCGCGCGCGTCGGCTATCTTGAGCAGGAGCCGCAACTCGATTCCCAGCTCACCGTGCGCGAAAATGTGATGCGAGGCGTCGCCAAGCAGAAGGCGATCCTGGACCGCTACAACGAGCTCGCCGTCAATTACTCGGAAGAGACCGCCGACGAAATGACCAAGCTGCAGGACGAGATCGAGGCGCAGGGCCTCTGGGATCTCGACAGCAAGGTCGACCAGGCCATGGATGCGTTGCGCTGCCCGCCCGATGATGCAGATGTCACCAAGCTCTCCGGCGGTGAGCGCCGCCGCGTCGCGCTGTGCCGGTTGCTGCTGGACCAGCCCGAGCTGCTGCTCCTGGACGAACCGACCAACCATCTCGACGCCGAGTCGGTGTCCTGGCTCGAAGGCCACCTGCGCAACTATCCCGGCGCGATCCTGATCGTGACCCACGATCGCTACTTCCTCGACAATGTCACGAGCTGGATTCTCGAGCTCGACCGCGGCAAGGGCATTCCCTACGAGGGCAACTACTCGTCCTGGCTGGTGCAGAAGCAGAAGCGGCTGGAGCAGGAGGGCCGCGAGGAGGCCGCACATCAGCGCACGCTGGCGCGCGAGCAAGAATGGATCGCGGCTTCACCGAAGGCGCGCCAGGCCAAGTCCAAGGCGCGCTATCAGCGCTACGAGGAACTGCTCAAGAAGGCCAGCGAGAAGCAGACTCAGACGGCGCAGATCATTATTCCCGTCGCCGAGCGGCTCGGCCAGAACGTCGTCGACTTTCAGGGGCTCAGCAAGAGCTTTGGCGATCGCATGCTGATCGACAATCTCACCTTCAAGCTGCCGCCCGGTGGCATCGTCGGCGTGATCGGTCCGAACGGCGCCGGCAAGACCACGCTGTTTCGCATGATCACCGGGCAGGAGAAGCCGGACGCCGGCACGATCACGATCGGCGACTCCGTGCATCTCGGCTATGTCGACCAGTCGCGCGATGCGCTCGACGGCAGCAAGACCGTGTGGGAAGAGATCTCCGGCGGCAACGAGCTGATCCTGCTGGGCAAGCGTGAGGTCAATTCGCGCGGCTATTGCTCGGCGTTCAACTTCAAGGGTGCGGACCAACAGAAGAAGGTCGGCGCGCTGTCGGGCGGCGAACGCAACCGCGTGCATCTCGCCAAGATGTTGAAGTCCGGCGCCAACGTGCTGCTGCTCGACGAGCCGACCAACGATCTCGACGTCGACACGCTTCGCGCGCTGGAAGAGGCGCTGGAGGATTTCGCCGGCTGCGCTGTTATCATCAGCCACGATCGCTGGTTCCTCGACCGCATCGCGACCCACATGCTGGCCTTCGAGGGCGACAGCCATGTCGAATGGTTCGAAGGCAATTTCCAGGACTACGAAAAGGACAAGATGCGCCGGCTCGGTCAGGACAGCATCATTCCGCACCGCGTGAAGTACAAGAAGCTGACGCGGTGAATCCTCGATGAGGGGCGTGGCGCTCATCGCCGTTGCCATTGCTGCCATATGGAGCGCGCCGGCCGCCCACGCCGCCGACGCCGCCTTCACGCAATTCGTCGCGTCGCTTTGGACGGAGGCGCAGGCGCAAGGCGTGTCGCGCGCGAGCTTCGAGGCCGAGACGCGCGGGCTCGAGCCCGACTACAAGCTGCCGGACCTGCTGCTGCCCGGTCGTCCCGCGACCGGCGCACCCGCTCAGGCCGAGTTCGTGCAGGTGCCGGCCGACTACATCAAGGAAGCCTCGATTGCGCGGCTCGCGGCCTACGGCCAGAAGCTGATGCAGCAATATCGTCCCGCGCTGTCCGAGATCGAACGTCGCTTCGGCGTGCCGGCGCCGGTCGTGCTCGCGATCTGGGGCCGGGAGACCGACTTCGGCCGCTACACGCTGCCCTACGACGCGCTGCGCGTGTTGGCCACGCAGGCCTATGTCGGTCGCCGCAAGGACCAGTATCGCAACGAGTTCATCCTGGCGCTGAAGATGCTCAGCGATGGTGTGGTCAAGCGTGCGGATCTGCGCGCATCCTGGGGCGGTGCGGTCGGCCTCACCCAGTTCCTGCCGTCGGAATATTACAAGCACGGCGTCGATCTCGATGGCGACGGCAAGGTCGATCTCTGGCATTCGGTGCCGGATGCGCTGGGGTCCGCCGCGCAGCAGCTCGTCAACAAGGGCTGGCAGAGCGGATTGCGCTGGGCCTACGAGGTGAAGGCGCCGGCCAATGTCGACTGCACGACGGGCGTGCCTGAGGTGCAGAAGCCGATCGGCGACTGGCTGCGCGCGGGCTTCGTGCCGGTGCGCGGGCTAAGGCTCAGCGCGGCGGAGCAGGCCCAGCCGGCCTCGCTGCTGCAGCCGGAGGGCATCTACGGCCCAGCCTTCCTGACCACGCCGAACTACTTCGTCATCAAGGAATACAATTTCTCCGACCTGTATGTGCTGTTCGTTGGCCATCTCGCCGACCGCATGACGAGCCCGCTGCCGTTCGCGACGCCCTGGGCCGCATCCGAGCAGCTGCGCACCAGGGATGTCGAGGCGATGCAGAAGGGGCTCACCCGGCTCGGTCTCTACAAGGACAGGCTGGACGGCAAGGCCGGCATGCAGACTCGTGCCGCGCTGGGTGCGTTCCAGAAATCTGCAGGTCTGAAAGTGGATTGCTGGCCGAGCGAGGCGGTGCTCCAGGCGATCAGCGCGGCGCACTAGAGTGCTGGATAGCAAAAACCCGGCCGTCGAGGCCGGGTTTCTGGACGCGATCGTGTGCGATCGTCGAAAGATCAGTAGCAGACGCGAACCGGACGCACGACCCAGCCGTAACCGTCCCAATAGCGTTCACGGCGCCAGTAGCACGGCGGAGGGGCCGGAGGCGGAGCCTCGACATAGACGGGCCCGCCATAGGCGGGACGGCTCGAGGCGATAGCACCGCCGATCAGCGCGCCGCCGATCAGGCCGGCCGCAACACCCGCGCCGACGTCGCCAGCCTTGGCAGCAGGCGCGGTCACGGTCATCGAACCGGCGATAGTGGCAACCGCCACCACGGCGGTCAGGATCATCTTCATCTTCCGCGATCTCCTCGAGGAGGCGCCGATACGGCGCCGGGTTAGAGTGACTCACACGCTCGACCAGGGATTGGCAATTTCGCAAGAAAACACGCGAATCTGTCAACCGATCGTAAACTTCGGCGGCTAGGTGCGCCGGAAAAACGGTAATTTTGCGCCATCACACAGGACGCTATCCGAAATCCGGCGAACCCCCAGCGATTTAATGAAGGTGAACGGTCACTCGCACACCCGGACGCGCCGCACGCGCCAGACATAGCCGTCCCAGAAGCGCTGCCGCTGCCAATAGCAGGCGTAACCGGGATCTGCGACATAGGCGGGACCGCCCCCGTAATAATAGGGGCCTGGCGCGTAATAGCCTGGGCCGTAGTAATAGGGGCTGCTGCCGGCGGCAATGGCGCCGCCCACGATCGCGCCACCGATCAGTCCGGCGGCGACGCCCGCGGCAACGCGACCACCTCCGGCTTGGGCCGGCGCAGGTGCCGTGGCCGCAGTGGCCAGCGCGGCGGTGGCGACCAGGGCCGTGAGTGTCTTCTTCATGACCGTACCTTTCTCACAGGTCTTCAGGCGGAAAGACCGTCCCGGAGGCAAACTTCCACATTCTGCTTGAATGTTCAATGAACGGGCGTCCTCCATAGGACGACCCAGAGTCGGAATTGGTTCGATCATGGCGTTTGGAATGCCAGGGGCAGGCCGGGACAGAGCATGACCAGCGCCATGAGCGTCGTTGTCGCCGTCGGATTGACCTCGGTATTTTGCTACGTCCTGATCGTGCGGGCAGACCGACAACGGGCCCGGCGGCGGGCTGGCGGCGATACATCCAGCTCTGACGGAGGCTCGTCGTCGGACAGTGGCTTCAGCCTGGGAGGCTGGTTCAGTCATTCCGCTACCGACAGCATGGGTAACCCGATCGATGGCGGCGGCTCGGACGGTGGTAGCGACGGCGGGGGAGGAGATGGAGGCGGCGGCGGAGATGGCGGTGGCGACTAGCCCCCAAACCTCGGCGGCAAATCCCCATGACCTGGACCAGTCTTGCCGCGTCGTCGCAATGCCGTCATTCCGGAGCAGCCCAGACAAGGGGGCGGGTGCGCAGCGATGGTATCGATTTCCGGCCTCCAACGGAGGCCGCTGCTTGTTTGATCTATAACAACAGGCCTTGCTTAGATTCATTCTAGGTTGCGTTGGCAGTTTGGAATCGCTTCAAAAGACGTGTTTTGCCTTTGCGCCAGGCGGCACGGATCACTATCGATGAGTGGCATCTTCGAGATTGGCCGTTTCAATGATTGTCTGCTCCTGCAACGTCATCAGTGACCACGACATCCGCCAAGCCGTGAAAACGGCGGACGAACTGCCGCGCAGTCCCAAGCAGGTTTACGGCTGCCTCGGCTGCAGCGCGGAATGCGGCCGCTGCGCGCGCACCATCAAGACGATCATTGACGAAGCGCTGGGTCCCTGTGCACGCGCCTGCAACGTCGGCTGCCAGCACCGCCAGGATCATGCCCATTCGGCGGCCAGCTCCGTTGAAGACGTTCAGAGCCGTTTCGCCCTGGCCGCCTGCTGAACGAGGTCGGTCCGCCCGAGCCTCAAACCTGCCCTCAACCCATCCTTTCGCGTTGAAGACGCACGAACGGGGTCGTCTCGGTCCGACGAACCTGTTATGGAGCGAGCCGCGGCGTCTAACTTTCGGAGCACATCAATGCAGGGCGACCCAAAGGTCATCGAATATCTCAACAAGGGGCTGCGGAGCGAGCTGACGGCCATCAACCAATATTGGCTGCATTACCGGCTGCTGCAGAACTGGGGTCTCTTGGAGATGGCCAAGGTCTGGCGCAAGGAATCGATCGAGGAGATGAATCACGCGGACCGCTTCACCGACCGCATCATCTTCCTGGACGGCTTCCCGAACATGCAGGTGCTGGACCCCTTGCGGATCGGCCAGAACGTGAAGGAGATCATCGAGTGCGATCTCGCCGCTGAGGTTGCGGCGCGCGCGCTTTATCAGGAAGCCGCGACCTATTGCCACGGGGTCAAGGACTACGTGACGCGTGATCTGTTCGAGGATCTGATGAAGGACGAAGAGCACCACATCGACTTCCTCGAGACGCAACTCGACCTGATCGGCCGGATCGGCCTCGAGCTCTACACCCAGAAGCACGTCGGCGGTCTCGAAGCCGAGCACTCCTAGGGTCTGTAATGGTCGGGTGGGTTTGTGATGGCCGGGCCTGCCCCGGCCGTCACACGCATTCATTCACGACACGGCGGGACGATCGTCATGTCTTGCTACAGCCGACGGCCAAGCCGTCGCGGCCGATATCTCACAGTTGAGTCCGGTAGCGGGCGTCGACGGTGTCCTGCGGTTCGGGTTCGCCGAGGCTGGTCTGGTCGTGGATGATCTCGCTGATGCTCGGCATCGCGGAGCGCTCGACCTGGGTCTCCTGCAACCATAGTTTCGAGCGCATGATCGCCTTGCCGCAGTGGAAATAGGCCTGCTCGACGGCGATGCTCAGCACCACGCGCGGCGGCTTGCCGAACTCCACCATCGCAGCAAGCAGCTCCGGCGCCGTGGTCAGCGAGCCCCGGCCGCCGACCCGCAGCATTTCGTTGATGCCAGGAACAAAGAAGATCAGCTGCAGCTGGCCGGAGCCCGCGGCGATGTTGTTGAAGCTGTCGATGCGATTGTTGCCGGGGCGGTCCGGCATCAACAGCCGGCTGTCGCCGTCGATATGAACGAACCCCGGATGGCCGCCGCGCGGCGACGCGTCCACACTGCCGTCCGAACCTGACGTCGCGAGCACGCAGAACGGCGACATCGCGATGAATTTCTTGCTGTGCACGTCGAGCGCAGGCCGCGCTTTCGCGATCACGCGTGCGCTGGGTTCGGGAAAGATCGCGGCAAGATCCGCAGCGACGAGATCAGGCAATGTCCACCTCCGAAGCATAATGATCCACAAAAGCTAGCAGCGCGCCGCCGACGTGCAAGACACTCATCGTCGTCATACCGCGTCTGCGGGGACGAAGCAGCTGATGACGATGCCGCCGCGATGGTGCACGTACCACACCACGGCCTCACCGATCGGATTGCCGCGGTCGCGGATGACGGCGCGCTCGGGAACCTGCATCCATTGTCCCTCGATCGGAACCCAGTAGGTGCCATCGCGCACTTCGTAGTCCGTGCGATGGCCGTCGGCGATGTCGCAGCAGGGAACACCGTTCGGAGCGATCATGCTCTTGAACCAGGAGCGGATATCCGGTGGCACGTTGTCGAATTGGCCATTGTCGAAGGCGAAGGCTGCCGTTCCCAGCGCCACCAGGCATATCAGCAGCGCGGCCTGCGAGAATCTCAGCATGGCAGCCTCCGTCGAAAATGTCACTCCGCCCGCTGCGGCGCGGTCGCGAGCAGCTCGCGCAATGGCTCGATGTAGAACTTCGCAGATCCCGTCGTGAGATGGCCCCGCGTCTCGGTCGAGGCGGGGATCAGATAGATCCGGCCGTTCTTGACGCGCTTCATGGCCTCCGCGGTGACGCCAGTCTCCGGCGGATTGCGCTCATCATCGGCCGAATTGATCAGCAGCACGCGCGCCTCGATCTTGTCGAGGTCCGGCGACGGATTGTAGTCGTGCGACGACTCCCATTGGTAGATGAAGTCGTTGGCATCGGTCGGCAGCGGCGCGGCGAGCCGCTCCTCCTCCATCTTGTCGGCCTTTGCGGCCGTCGGCGCCAGCGTCTGATAGGCCAGCGTCCCGCCCGCCGACGCAATGCCATAGGCCGTGATCGCATATTTCATCATGCGCGGCTGCGCCGTGTAGTTGCCGCCGTTGTAGTCGGGATCGTTGCGGATCGTGTCCAGCATGATCTTCCGTAGCATCCAGTTGCGCGCGGCCATCTCGGTCGGCTGGGACGCCATCGGCGCCAACGCATCCATGAAATCAGGGTGGCGCGTGCCCCAGATCCAGCTGTGCATGCCGCCCATCGAATTGCCGATCACCAGCCTGAGATGCTTGATCCGCAGTCCTTCGGTGAGCAGCCGATAATGCGCATCGACCATGTCGGCATAGTCGTAAGCCGGAAACTTTGTCTTCAGCCCATCGGATGGTTTTGACGATTTGCCGTGGCCGATGCTGTCGGGAATGATGATGTAATATTTCGACGCGTCGATCGGTTGATCCTTGCCGAACAGCTCGCCGGCAAAGGCCGGTGTCAGCATGCTCGCGGCTGAGCCGCCTGTGCCATGCAGCACCAGCACCGGCTGGCCGGTCGGCTCGCCCACGGTCACATAATGCAGCCGCAGCTCCGGCAGGGTCTCGCCGGTGTGAAACTTGAAATCGCGGGCGACGAAGTCGCCTTCCTTCGGTGCCGGATAGTCGTCGGCCTGCGCCGCCATCGCGCTCAGCAGCAACGCCGTCGCGGCGGCGATCATCGATCGTGTCATGTTCGTCTCCCCGGATCCGCGCGCTCTGGTGGCGTGCGTTGCCCCAGATTAGCACGGAACCGTCAGGCAGCCGAAAGCACGATTTATGGCCGGTCCTCGACCTCGGTCTCGGGACGGTCTTCGCCCGATGCCGTTTCGCTGTGCCATTTCCCGTCCGCAGTCTCGTATTCGATCGCTTCGGTCCGGCCTGGCATGCGCTGCTCCGCAGCAGCGCGCTTGGCAGCGGCGAGCGCCTCAGCATGGGACGGAAAACTCTCTGAAAAGGCGCCGTCGACCGTATAGGCCCAACCGCCGTCATGCTCGACGATCCGATAGGTCACGTGTGTCATCGATGGGCTCGCTTTCTTCATGCTGATGGTCTGGTGTAATGCCTGCCATTGTAGACCAAAATGGCCTCAGGTGGCCGATGTGTTCGACTGTGGGAACCATACGAGCGGAGGAACCGAATGTGCCGGAACATCAAGACGCTGTTCAATTTCGAGCCGCCGGCGACGGAGGACGAGATCCACGCCTCGGCACTGCAATTCGTCCGCAAGCTGTCCGGCTTCAATAAGCCCTCGCAGGCCAATGAGGCGGCATTCGAGCTGGCCGTGCATGAGGTCTCGGACGTGGCGCGGCGGCTGCTCGCCTCGCTGCACACCCAGGCGCCGCCGCGCGATCGGGCCACGGAGGCCGCCAAGGCAAAGGAACGATCGCAAGCGAGATTCGCCGGCCGCTGACAAGGGAGCGGACACTGGCGCTTTGGGCGGATCAGCGGACCGAGATCGGCGGGGCCGGCGTCGCGATCTCACAACGCATCGTCGTCGTGTCGATGCTTCTTGTGCTTTTTCTTTTTCTTGTCTTTTTTCTTCTTGTGAGGCGGCTCGTTCTCGAGGTGCGGATCGTCGTCCTCGAAGGCATCTTCGAGCGCATCATCATGTTCGGTGGCTGCAAAGATGTCGCGCACGGCAAGCTGCGCAACGTCGCGCTCATGGGCCTCGCGATCGTGCGTCCGCTTGTACTCTTCGTAGGCCTCGAACAGTTGATGCAGCCACGGCATGATCTGATCGATCGTCGGCAGCGTCCCCGGCGGACCCTGCTCGCCGCGCGGTCCTTGGGGACCGGCCGACCCTTGCGGTCCGATCGGGCCCGGCTTGCCGGGAGGCCCAGCTTCGCCGCGCGGTCCCTGAGGGCCGGGCTTGCCTTGCAGGCCGGGCTTGCCGTCCGGCCCCGGCTTGCCGCGCTGTCCATCCGGTCCGCGTCGTCCTGGCTGCCCTTGCGGTCCTCGTGGACCCGCAGGCCCCTGATATCTCCGACTCGCCGGATTTCGCGCCACGCGTACAGCTCCTGATTCGCACGCGAGCCTAGCAGACGCACAACGAAGCCAGCAATTGCGCGCGCCGGCCCGCCCTGATTGATCAACATCAATCGGCCGCTCGCGCGGATGTCATGAGATGAAGCGCCGGTTCGGAAGCAGGGGCACGCAATGCAGGCGGGGTGGCGACTGGTCGGGCTCGCCGTGATCATCTTCGGCGTGGCGTTTGCGGCCGAGCGGCTGCTTGTGCCCGATATCGTGCCCGTCGGTTACGCAGATGAGGTGCAGCCCTCGTGGGCGGTCGAGATCGCTTTCGTGCTGCGCACCATCGAACTGATGGCCGCCCAGGTCGCGCTGATCGCGGCGGCCGTCATGGTCGCCGTCGTCGCGCGGCGCTGTTTACGGCGCCGCGCGCTCTGAGGCGAATGTCCGGCATTCCACACCAGGGGATTACGCCCCGTAGGCGGGCACTTCGACGCCATCGGCGACAAAGACCCTGATCTTGTTCCGCAAGGTGCGCACGGGCATGCCGAGCAGTCTGGCGGCATGGGTGCGGTTACCGTTGCAGCGTGCAAGCGTCTGCACGATCAATTCGCGCTCGACCTCCGACAGCGGCGTTCCGATCAGTAGCGGAACGACCGAGGTCGCGGGCCGGGCCTCCGGCATGATCGAGCCGGACTCGACGGTAAATGGGCTTGCGGCATGCTGTGTGAATTCGTGTGACATTACTCCTCCCGATCAACGCTCCGCGGCATCGGCGCGGAAAACATCGAGACCCAACTGAACACCCAGCCCGTAAAACACCGTGGTCCGACAAGGTTAACAGGACCTTAATGTGGGCCGGTCAATGCACGGAAAACGGGAAAAATCTCGAAATTGCCACGATATGGCGAAATCGCCGACGCATTTCGGCGCGCTCCGGGGCGAAATCCAAAATTAACGGCCGCACCAGCCGACGCTTGGCAAGCCGCGGACCTCACGCCAGTGTGCCGCCGCTATGGCCGCGACCACATCAGCCACATCGTACAAATTCGCGCTCGAACGGCTCCTGCAGGCGCCTGAGATCGACTGGCACGAGGCCGCCGAGCTGGTCTCTCAGATCGCGCGCGACAGTTCCGAGCTGACCTTGCGGCAGGCTGCGAGCCAGGCCCTGCCGATCTTCCGTGCGGCGGCGACGTCTCTGACCGATGATGGGACGGATGACGCGGCCCGGCGGCGCCTCCTCGTCGTGCTCGACGTGCTGATCGAGCTGACGGCGCCGCGTTTCGGCCGCCGCGGCATCAAGCCGAAGCCGCTCAGCCCCGACCAGCATGCCCGCAAGCTGCTGGGTCTGCCGATCGACGGTCCGCTCTCCGGTGCCGAGATCCACGGTGCCTTCCGTCGCGCCGCCAAGCTGATGCATCCGGATATGGGCGGCAGCGCCGAGGCGTTTCGCGAGCTCGCGGCCGCCCAGGACGTTTTGCTGAAGACCACGTGCGCATGAAAGCGCGCTGAAGCTGCGCGCGCAGCCTGAATGGCCGCGGCCGCGCCCGGTGCGCATGCGTGCAGCCGCATGTACTTCGCCTCGCGAGCGGCTAAATTCGGCCAAACCGATTCGCTTGGACTTTCCGCCTCATCTGTGTTGCAAAATCCTCGGAGCGTTCTTCAAATGACGATTGCATCCTTTCTTCGCGGTACGCTGGTTGCTGCGCTGACGACCGCGGCGGCCGCCGTGCTGCCCGCGACCGCGCATGCGGATGGCGGCTTCATCACGCTGACCATCTACAAGGCCGGGTGGATCATCGGCGGCTCCGGGGGCTCGGGTGTTCTGAATTTCCATGGCCGCGCCTATCCGCTCTCGACCGGCGGGCTCGACTACGGCCTCGTGTTCGGCGGCTCGCGCACGGTGCTGCGTGGCCGGGTCAGCAACATCTGGCGTCCCTCCGATGTCGAGGGCGTCTATGGTGCCGCGGGTGCAGGCTTGGCGGTCGGACGCGGCGTGCGCGGCATCGTGCTGACCAACCAGAAGGGCGCGGTGCTCGAGCTCTCCGGTGAGCAGATCGGCCTGCTCGCCAATGTCGACCTCTCGGGGCTCGCGATCTCGATGCGGTAGGTCGCGGTCCCTCGGCTGATCGCTGCGCCTCTGGAATACTGGGCGACTGGCCGGAGCATGACCGGCTTGCTGCTACGGTCTGGCGACATGCGCCGCGAGTTCCAGCCATGGCGCAAGCGTCCACGCGCCTGACGCGGCGCCCGAAGGTGACGCGAGCACGAAGATGTCCGGGACATCATCCTGCCGCGGCTGCCGGCCGAGCGTGATCCGCGTCGTCGGGCGGCCGTAGAACAGGCTCGCGGCCTTCTTGCTGGTGAAGGCGATCGTGCGCGGACGATACCGCCGCATCTTCGCCGTGAACGCATCGACATCGACGCCAGCCTGCAGCGCGACATGGTCCATGCCGGCGCCGTGCTTGCAGAGATCGGTGAAGCCGATGCCGAGCTTCATGAGTTCGGGGAATTCATGCGGCTGATACAGCCGCGGCGTCAGGCCTGTGGCGTGCAGCGTGCGCCAGAAGCGGTTGCCCGGATGGGCGTAATAGTGGCCGGTCGCGGCCGACCGTTCGCTGGCCGCGGTGCCGACGAAGACCAGGCGGAGGTCTGGTGCGAGCTGATCGGGCAGGCGGTGTTGCCCGTCGGCGCCGGCCTGCCCGGGCGCAGCACTAACGATTGTCCGATCTTGATCACGTCGCCGGGATGCAACTTGGTCCGAAGCGCGATTCATCATCGTCCTCGTCGTGGTGCGGCTCGGGATATTGCTCGGGCGCCTTGCCTTTGGCTGCGATCACGCGCGGATAGCGCGTCTTCGGCTGCTTGGTCCCGGTGGCCTTCAGCGTGATCCGGAACAGCCAATCGTCGCCGTAGTCGAACAGGAACAGGAGCGTATGGCCGACCTCCGGGAACGCCGTCGCAATCCGCGTCTTCTCGACCCCGAGCACGCCCGCGTCGGCCTCGCCGATGTCGGCAAACAGCTCATACTGCGGATGGACCACCTTGATCTTCGACAGTGTCAGTCCGGTGTAGAAGCCGAAGGCGTGATCGAAGTCGAAGCCGAATGCCTGCACGATGGCTTCGGCCAGCCGGTGCAACGATCTGGTCGGATCGATCTCGATGTCCCGATAGACGGAGCGGCCACCGTCGAGCGCGGCGTGGAGGACGAACGTCTCGGTCTGAGCCATGCCGATCTCCCACGGGCGAGCAGCAGGATGACGCCCTGGGTCGAGCATATACGGCCAGGACGGCGCGGGCGAGGGCGGACGCTCCCGGCAGCCGCGATTGTCCCCATCTCATGGTCCAGGCGCTATCCGCGGCTCGCCATGAATCAGGCGACCGCCGCGTGGCGGCGATCGCCCGGAACGGGAATGTCGGGTGATGGCGCCCTTAGAAGAAGCAGCGGCGCTCGTCGCGCAGCTTGAGCTGGATCGTTGAGGCTTCGCTGAACGTGGATACCGGCTGCGAGACCACCTTGTAGGTCGACGGCCATTCGACCGGCTTGGACTGCAAATCGGTGTTCCAGATCTGGCAGATGCCGGTGTTTTCCCAGCGGATCACGTAGTAACCGGACGCCGGCGCAGGCGCGGCGTGCCGAGGCGCGGCGAGCGCCGGTACAACGGAAGCGGCAGCGATACCGGCAGCGGCAGCGAGAGTGGTCAGGCGACGCATCGGAAATCTCCCCTCACGAAACAGAGCCCCAGCCGCCGCGGCGGATCAGGCCTGCGGGCGGCGCCGATCCATTCCTTGCGAACCGGCCCCGGACTCCTGCGACAAAAGCGCGCTGCTGGCAAGGCGGCGATGGCACCGCTCACGGCGATGTCAGGGGAAGGCGGTGGAGACGGTTGCGGCCGGTGATTTGGGGCCGGGGGTCAATGGCGCGCCTCCCGCCCATGCCAGATGCGTGTGATCAGAATGTCGCTTGTCGCAGGAAGCAGCACGTAGCGCACGACGTATCCTGACGTTCCGAACCGGACGACGAGCTGGCGAATATCGGGATCATCGGCGCGGTGTCCTCGATTTGGATGGTCCTGCAAGCTCTCGATTGTCGTGAACAGCACGACCATTGCGCCGCCGCGCGCTGCGCCGGGATTGATCTGATCGAGAAAGGATCGCAGTCGGACGATGTCGTCGCGGGCATCGTCCGAAAAGATGATTATCTGGTCTTGCGGGACAAAGGAGGTGGAAGCTCTTCTGCGGTGTCCCAGCTCGCGACCCACGCCTTGATGTCGTCGAACGTGACACCCTTTCCCATCGCAAGGTACTGGTCCAGTCGGCGACGATCCTCTGCGACGTCAGGGCCTGCGAAATCAACGACGGAGTCCCGCATCGCGACTGCGTCGGCGAGCACCGTGGCGACATCCTGCCCCCGCTCGGCCGCGATTTCGGCGAGGCGGGCGTCGGTGTCGGCGTCGATCTCGATCGTGCGGCGGACGAGGTTCATGGAGGAAAAGATAGTCACCAGGGTGAGGCTTGTCGAGCGGTGAAACCCGTCCCTCCAGGACGCCTCCGCGCAGGCGAACCTCACGTCACGATCGCCGCGACGCCCTCGATCTCGATCAGCATTTTCGGATCGGGCAGCGCGGCGACCACGCAAGTGGTGCGCGCGGGATAGGGTGCCGGCCCGAACGCCTCGGCATAGAGCTTGTTCATGGTTGCGACGTCGGAGGCGCGGGTCAGCAGCACGTTGACTTTGACCAGGTCGCGGATCGTTGCGCCGGCCTCCGTGAGCACGCGCGTGAAGTTGATCACGACATTGGCGAACTGCGCCTCGAAGCCGTCGGGCAGCGCGCCCTGCGCGTCGAGGCCGGGAATGCCGGAGATGAAGACGAGATCGCCGAAGCGGGTGCCGAACGACAGCGGCGGCGCCTTGACGTGGGGTGGAGCGGGGATGTGGTGGATGGGCATGGGGACCTCTGGCTGCTTCGGAAACCGGTCGAGGATATCGCAAATCTGCTTGGTGCGGTGAGCAGAGGCGCGTCCGCGACAATGCTTCCGCGAACGCGATGAATGGACGCGCCGTGCGCGCCAGTTACGGATGTTGTTGCTAATGGTGGGGCACGCGCCGCGTCAGGCCAGGCAAAGCATCGTCGCGACGCGCGCTTTGCCATCTCGCACCTGCCTCCGTCATTGCGAGCGTAGCTAAGCAATCGAAGGCCGCGCAACGATACTGGATTGCTTCGGCGCTTCACGCCTCGCAGATGGCGGGATCGAGAGACAATCTTATGATCTTCCCGGTTTGACTTACCCACTGACCATCGCGTGGATCGCCTCGCAATGGCGCACCAGGTTGGGATGCGCTGAGACGAACGCCTGCAGCGGCGTTTCAATCGGATAGAAGTGGATGTTGGCAATGAAGCCGTAGATGCCGGCATCCAAGCTGGTCGGCGCCGGGCCGTACACATAGCTCCGTGTGGGAACGATCTGGGCGAGCACCTGGAGGTCGGCCAAACCACGCGCATAGGCCTGGTCCGGCGTGTAGCGGCCGATGCCCTGATAGTAATAGCGCTGCGCGTTGTAGTCCCTGGCCTTGTCAAGGCTGGCGGCATCAAGCTGGGAATGCTGCGCCATGAAGGCATCGCGGAACAGCGGGTAATATCGGTCGTCCTTCCAGCGCGAATAGGACATCACCCAATAGAGGTCGTCGAGCATGCGCGTGACCAGATGGTTGATGCGGCGCTGCGCAGGCGTGAGCGCGGCGTCGATGGTCAGGCCATGCTTGTCGGTGAGGTGCGCGATGATCACGTCGGAGTCGCCGATGGTCTTACCGTCTTCGACGATGTAGGGCAACTGCCCACGCGGCGCGGCCGAGGCGTCGAACAGGTGTTCGTGCACAAAGGGGACGCCCGCGAGCTTGAGGAAGGCAAACACCTTCAGCCCGTAGCCGTTGTTGTCGGCGACGCCGAAGAGAGGTGGATAGGAGTAGAGCGTGAGCATAGGACGAATTCCGGGGTGAATGGAATGCGTTGAAGTGATGCTCATCACGCAGCGTTCGATGCGAACATCGCGATGCTATCTCAGTACGTGGGATAAGTGAAGCCGTACTTTGACCGTTGGAGAGGTCGAAGATGGCGCAAAGTGAGCCCGTCGGGGCAGGGTGCGTTCGGGCGGCTGCGTCCGCTTGCTCACCGGAATGAATGCACCGTGATATAAGCATCCTCATGACCCGTGCAGATCTTGTGGCGGCCTATGCGGCGCCAGGCCGCCACTATCACAATCTGACCCATGTCGAGGACTGTCTCGGCCTGCTTGTGCGCGTTGACGATCTGTCGGCGGCTGAGCGCGCGATTTTGACCGAGGCGATCTGGTGGCACGATGTCGTCTATGACCCGACGCGGTCTGACAATGAGGAGCTGAGCGCGCGTCTTGCCGAACAGTGTCTCGCTGCCGATATCGGCGGAGAGGTGGGACGCCTGATCCGCCTGACCAGAACTCACCAGGTCGAGCCAGGTGACAGGCTTGGTGCGATCCTGATCTCGATCGATCTCAGCATTTTGGGGACCGAGCCGTCGCTGTATGACGCCTACGCCGCCGCGATCCGCAAGGAATTCGCCCACGTGTTCGACCAGGCCTATCGGGCGGCCCGAGCCGACGTGCTCCGGCGCTTCGCCGCGCGGCCGGTGATATTTCCCGATGCGGCGTTCGCAGAGATCTACGAGCGGCGAGCGCGGGACAATCTGGCCCGCGAATTGGCGTCGCTGCAGGGAGGCCACGAATGAAAGAAGCCGGGCTTCTGCCCGGCTTCTGATCGATGGCCGGGTCATCCTCGATCACGTCGAGGACAGGCGCCCGGCCATGACGGTGCAGAGAGCTGAGCAGCGCCTCACAACGCCTTGTTGCTCTCCTTCACCTTCTCCGCATCGAGATAGACGCTGTTGCCCATTTCCTTGAACTTGGCGCTCATCTGCGCCATGCCGTCTTCGATCTGGCCGGAGATCGACATGCCGACAGAAGCCGGATCGTTCAAGGTCGCCGCGTAGTCGCGGACGTCCTGGGTGATCTTCATCGAGCAGAATTTCGGGCCGCACATCGAGCAGAAATGGGCGACCTTGTGCGCTTCCTTCGGCAGGGTCTCGTCGTGGAAGCTCTTTGCGGTATCGGGATCGAGGCCGAGGTTGAACTGGTCGGTCCAGCGGAATTCGAACCGCGCCCGTGAGAGCGCGTCATCGCGGAGTTGCGCCGCCGGGTGGCCCTTGGCGAGATCGGCGGCGTGGGCCGCGATCTTGTAGGTGATGACGCCGGTCTTGACGTCGTTGCGGTCGGGGAGACCGAGATGCTCCTTCGGCGTCACGTAGCAGAGCATGGCGCAGCCGAACCAGCCGATCATGGCAGCACCGATCCCGGAGGTGATGTGGTCATAGCCCGGGGCGATGTCGGTCGTCAGCGGCCCGAGCGTATAGAACGGTGCCTCGCCGCATTCCTTGAGCTGCTTGTCCATGTTGATCTTGATCTTGTGCATCGGCACGTGGCCGGGGCCTTCGATCATGACCTGGCAGCCCTTGGCCCAGGCGATCTTGGTCAATTCGCCCAGCGTCTCCAGCTCCGCAAAT
>NZ_CAFK01000283.1 GCF_000239815.1 Bradyrhizobium sp. STM 3843
GAGCGCACAGCGTTGCGCGACCGAGGTCATCTCTGTCACGGGGTGCCCCATGCTAGCCCTCATCGCCAAGCGCCTCGCCTTCGCGATCCCCTCGCTGATCGGGGTGGTCATCGTCACCTTCCTGCTGACCCGTGCATTGCCCGGCGATCCTGCCGCCTATTTCGCCGGGCCCGCGGCGACCAAGGAGGCGGTCGAGCAGATCCGCAAGAAGCTCGGTCTCGACAAGCCGCTGGTCGAACAGTTCTTCCGCTACACCGCCGACCTTGCCCATGGCGATCTCGGCAACTCGCTTACCACCGGCCAGCCGGTCGCGGCCGAGATCCGCAACCGCCTGCCGGCGTCCGCCGAGCTGACGCTGCTCGGTCTCTTGATCTCGATCGTGATCGCGCTGCCGCTCGGCGTGCTGGCAGCGACGCGGCCGGGATCATTGATTGATCATGCCTGCCGGATCATCACCACGGCCGGCGTGTCTCTGCCGGTGTTCTTCACCGGACTGGTGCTGGTCTATGTGTTCTATTTCCGGCTCGGCTGGTCGCCGGCGCCGCTCGGACGGCTCGACGTGTTCTATAGCGCGCCGGAGACGGTGACCGGTTTTTACTTGATCGACACTCTGATCGCGCGGGATTTCGAGGCGTTCCGCTCGGCGCTCAGCCAGCTGATTCTGCCGGCGGCGACGCTTGCGATCTTCTCGCTGGCGCCGATCGCGCGCATGACACGGGCTTCGATGCTGTCGGTGCTGGCATCGGAATTCGTTCGCACCGCGCGCGCCTCCGGTCTGTCACCATCGACCGTGACCGTCACCTACGCGTTCCGCAATGCGATGCTGCCCGTCATCACGACGCTGTCGATGGTGTTCTCGTTCCTGCTCGGTGCCAATGTGCTCGTGGAGAAGGTGTTCGCCTGGCCGGGCATCGGCTCCTACGCGGTCGAGGCGCTGATCGCCTCCGATTTCGCGCCCGTGCAAGGCTTCGTGCTGACCATGGCGGTCATGTATGTCGCGCTCAATCTCGTCATCGACATTCTCTATGGCGTCATCGATCCCCGTGTGAGGCTGGAAGGATGAGCACTGTCGCGCCCACCGCTGACCCCGTCATTCCATCACGCCGATCGGGCCTCGTCGCTGTTATCGAACACACGCGCTATGTGCTCGGTGAGAACAAGGTTACGGCCTTTGCCTTCGCGCTTCTGATCGTGATCCTGTTTGCGGCGCTGTTGGGGCCATGGATCGTGCCCTACGATCCGCTCGCCAGCGACACCGCATCGGCCCTGAAGCCCCCGTCGGCGGCGCACTGGTTCGGCACCGACCAGCTGGGTCGCGACATCTTCAGCCGGGTCGTGGTCGCCACGCGCCTGGATACGTTCATTGCGATTGCCTCGGTGGTGCTGGTCTTCGCCATGGGCGGGCTTGCGGGCGTGGCCGCCGGCTTCTTCGGCGGCTGGACCGACCGCATCGTCGGCCGCATCGCCGACACCATCATGGCTTTCCCGCTGTTCGTGCTGGCGATGGGCATCGTGGCGGCGCTCGGCAACACCGTGCAGAACATCATCATCGCCACCGCGATCGTGAACTTCCCGCTCTATGCGCGGGTCGCGCGCGCCGAAGCCAATGTCCGCCGCAATGCCGGCTTCGTCCAGGCGGCACGGCTGTCGGGCAACAGCGAGGCGCGGATTCTGCTCGGCCATATCCTGCCAAACATCATGCCGATCATGATCGTGCAGATGTCGCTGACCATGGGCTACGCCATCCTCAATGCGGCCGGCCTGTCCTTCATCGGGCTCGGTGTCCGGCCGCCCACAGCCGAGTGGGGCATTATGGTTGCCGAGGGCGCATCGTTCATGGTGTCCGGCGAATGGTGGATCGCGCTATTCCCGGGACTGGCGTTGATGACCGCGGTGTTCTGCTTCAACCTGCTCGGCGACGGCTTGCGCGACATTGTCGATCCGCAGCGGCGGACGTGAGGCGATGGGCGTCCATGAACACAGCTTCGTCATTGCCGGACTTGACCCGGCAATCCATCAGTCAATGCGTATGCTGAATTTTGGGATGGATGCGCGGGCCTTCGCCGCGCCGAACGGGCTCCGGCCCCGCAGGCGGGTCAAGCCCGCGCATGACGACTTGAACAAGCGGAGCCATTCATGACCGCACAGCCGCTGCTCGAAGTCCGGGATCTCACCGTCGAATTTTCCACCCGGCGCGGCATCGTCAAGGCGGTGCAGCATATCGATATCTCCGTCGCGAAAGGCGAGACGGTCGCGATCGTCGGCGAATCCGGCTCGGGCAAATCGGTCACGTCCTATGCCGTCATGCGCATCCTCGATCGCGCGGGGCGCATCGCGCAAGGCGCTGTGATGTTTTCCGGCATCGACGTCAAGGCGGCCAGCGAGGCTGAGATGCGCGATCTCCGCGGCCGCGAGATCTCGATGATCTTCCAGAATCCGCGCGCGGCGCTCAATCCGATCCGCAAAGTCGGCCAGCAGATCGAGGATGTGCTGAAGCAGCACGCCCAGGCCGCCGCGAACGAACGCCCCGAGAAGGCGATCGCGGCGCTCGAGCAGGTGAAGATCGCGCGCCCGCGCGAGCGTTATCATGCCTATCCGTTCGAGCTGTCCGGCGGCATGTGCCAGCGGGTTGTGATCGCGCTGGCGCTGGCCTGCAATCCGCAGCTTCTGATCGCCGACGAGCCCACGACAGGGCTCGATGTCACCACGCAAAAGGCGGTGATGGATCTCGTGGTCGAGCTGACGAAGCAGCGCGGCATGTCGACCATCCTGATCACGCATGATCTTGGTCTTGCTGCCGCCTATTGCGACCGCGTGGTGGTAATGGAGAAGGGCCACGTGGTCGAGACCGCCAACGCGGCCGACATCTTCGCGCATCCGCAACATCCCTATACGCGCAAACTGATGCGGGCGACTCCGCGGCTCGGCGTGTCGCTGCGGGAGCTGCTGCCGGAGGAGGAAGTTGTTTCTTCAAGCTCTCCACGCTCACTCCCCGTCATGGCCGGGCTTGACCCGGCCATCCATCTTGCCGGGGAAGACTCATCAGCCGCGATGGACCCCCGGGTCAAGCCCGGGGGTGACGAGCAGAGAGATGGCACTGCAAAGCCACTCCTTCTCGTCGACAGGCTGGTCAAGGAATATCCCCGGCAGGGCGCGAGTGCGACGCTTTCAAAACTGTTCGGGCGCAAGCCGCCGGTCGAGCCCGAAGCCTTTCGCGCCGTCGACGGAATCAGCTTCATGATCGGCCGTGGCGAAAGCGTCGGCCTGGTCGGCGAATCCGGTTGCGGCAAGTCGACGACATCGATGATGGTGATGCGGCTCTTGGACCAGAGCTCCGGCCGCATCGTCTTCGACGGCGAGGAGATCGGCGGGATCGCGCCGCAGGCCTTTGCGCGGCTGCCGCAACGCAGCCGCATCCAGATGGTGTTCCAGGATCCGACCGACAGCCTCAACCCGCGCTTCACCGCGGCGCGCGCCATCGTTGACCCGATCCTGCAGCTCGGCGACATCAAGGGCCGCGACGCGCTGCGGGCGCGATGTGAGGAGCTCGCGACCCTGGTCGGTCTGCCGCTCAACCTGCTCGATCGCTTCCCGCATCAATTATCCGGTGGCCAGAAGGCGCGTGTCGGCATCGCCCGTGCGATTGCACTGCATCCAAAGCTCGTGATCCTGGACGAGCCGACGGCGGCGCTCGACGTCTCGGTGCAGGCGGTGGTGTTGAACCTGCTGCAGGACCTGAAACAGCAGATGGGTATGAGCTATCTGTTCGTCTCCCATGATTTGAATGTGGTGCGTCTCCTGTGCGATCGTGTCATCGTGATGCGGTCGGGGCGAATCGTCGAGGAAGGCTCGGCCGAGCGTGTGCTGGACGATCCACAAGATCCCTACACGCGCGAGCTGCTTGCGGCGATTCCGCATCCGCCGTTGCCGGTGCATTGAGAGGTGAGAGGATGGCCGAACCCTTGGATGATTACATCGATGCCGTCGGGCGCGCGCTCGGATTGCCTATCGAGGAGGACTGGCGGCCCGCGATCCGCGCCAATCTCGAAGTGTCGCTGAAGATGGCGCGGCTGGTCGACGATCATAAGCTGCCGGACGAAACAGAGCCTGCGAGTGTCTTCCGTGCCTGAATCTGCCGAGATGTCTGCAAGCGCGATCGCCGCTGCGGTGAGCGCGCGCAAGCTGTCTGCGCTGGAGGCGACCGACGCGGTCTTGGCGCGGATCGCGCAGCATGATGGCGTGCTAAATTCATTCACCGACGTCACCGCCGCGCGTGCGCGGGACAAAGCGCGTGCCGTCGATGCCGCGATCGCTGCGGGCAAGAGCGTCGGTCCGCTGGCCGGCGTGCCGTTCGCGGTGAAGAACCTGTTCGATGTGAAGGGGCTTGCGACACGCGCCGGTTCCAAGATCAACCGCGACCTGCCGCCGGCAGCGCGCGATGCGACCTTGATCGAGCGGATGGAAGCGGCAGGTGCCGTTCTGGTCGGCGCGCTCAACATGGGCGAATACGCCTATGACTTCACCGGCGAGAATGTGCATGACGGGCCGTCACGCAATCCGCACGATGCCACGCGCATGAGTGGCGGCTCCTCGGGCGGCTCCGGCAGCGCCGTCGGCGGTCGGCTGGTGCCGCTCGCGCTCGGCTCAGATACAAATGGCTCGATCCGGGTGCCGTCGTCGTTCTGCGGCATTTTCGGGCTCAAGCCGACCTACGGCCGGCTGTCGCGCGCACGCTCATTTCCCTTCGTCGCCAGCCTGGATCATCTCGGGCCCTTTGCCCGTTCGGTCGAGGACCTCGCGCTCGCCTACGACGCGATGCAAGGGCCAGATCCTGACGATGCGGCCTGCACGAGCCGAGTGCCAGAGCCGGTGACGCCGTTGCTCTGGCAGGGCATCTCCGGTCTGCGCGTCGCTCTGGCCGGCGGCCATTTCCAAAAGCATCTGTTCCCGGAGGCGATCGAAGCTGTCGGCCGCGTCGCCAAGGCGTTGAATGCGACCGAAGTGATCGAGGTGCCCGAGGCCGCTCGCGCCCGCGCCGCCGCCTACGTCATCAGCACCACGGAGGGCGCGTCGCTGCATCTCGACCGGCTGCGCACGCGTGCTCATGATTTCGACCCCGCCGTGCGCGACCGGCTGATCGCAGGCGCGATGATTCCGGCACCCTTGGTCGATCGCGCTCAGAAATTCCGGCGCTGGTATCGCGCGCAGGTGCTGGAGCTGTTCAAGCAGGTCGATCTGCTGATTGCGCCGGCCACGCCATGCATTGCGCCGAAACTCGGGCAAGCGACTTTCGTGCTCGACGGCGTCGAGCTGCCGGTGCGCGCCAATATCGGCATTCATACTCAGCCGATCTCCTTCATCGGCCTGCCGGTGGTCGCCGTTCCAGTGCCGCTGTCGCCGATGCCGATCGGGGTGCAGCTGATTGCCGCGCCCTGGCGCGAAGACATCGCACTTCGCGTGGCCCATGCCTTGCAAGAGATGGGCGTCGTCGCCGCGCCGGCACCGAAGGGATATTAGAGCATGGAAGTCGATCTGCCCGATGTCGTCGCGGAGGTCACGGCACAGTTCCAGCGTTATGAACAAGCGCTCGTGAGCAATGATGTCGCGGTACTTGACGAGCTGTTTCGAAAGGATTCGCGCACTCTGCGCTATGGCATCACCGAGAATCTGTATGGTTATGGCCAGATCTCCGCTTTCCGCGCGGCGCGCTCGCCGGCCGGCCTGATGCGGCGGACCGCGCGCACGGTCATCACCGCTTACGGCCGCGACACCGCGGTCGCCTCGACCTTGTTCTATCGCGACAGTGCACCCGGCCGCGTTGGGCGCCAGATGCAGACCTGGGTCCGCTTTCCGGAAGGGTGGAGAATCGTCGCGGCGCATGTCAGCATCATCGATGAAGCGAAGGATGCTTAAGGCATGAGTCTCGACGACCTTCCGATCCGGCCGCGGCCCCTCCTCGTCAGCGAGCCGGAGCTGCAGCGTGTTGATCGCCCGGTGCCCAGCGTCGCCAAGATCACGCGCGCCGAAGAGCTGCGGTTGCAACTTGCGGATGAAATCGTGCGCGGCGCGCTGGCGCCCGGCGCGCCGCTCGACGAAACCGAGATCGCCAAGCGCTTCAACGTCTCCCGCACGCCGGTGCGCGAAGCGTTGCGCCAGCTTGCCGCGTCGGGCCTGGTGGAGGCGCGTGCGCATCGTGGCGCGGTGGTGGCGCGTCCAGGCGTCGAGCGCCTGACCGGGATGTTCGAGGCGATGGCGGAGCTCGAAGCGCTCTGCGCGGGGCTTGCCGCGCAGCGGATGACGCCGATCGAACGGCAGCGGCTCGAAGCCATTCACGATGAATTGCGCACCCTCAGCCATGCCGGGAATCCTGAGCGGTTCCACGAGGTGAATGAGCGGTTCCACAGCACGATCTATGCCGGCGCGCACAACGCCTATATTGCCGAGATCACATTGGCGACGCGGGTGCGGGTGCAGCCGTTCCGGCGCGCCCAGTTCCGCAATCTAGGCCGGCTGGCCAAATCGCATGCCGAGCACGACCGCGTCGTGGTCGCGATCCTGCGCGGTGACAAGGCCGGTGCGGCCAATGCGATGCGCGCCCATATCGAGCTGGTGCGCGGCGAATATGAGATCTACGCCGTCTCCGTGTAGTGCGCACCTCGCAATAGGAACTCCCGCAGGAGGCTGTCGTTTTCTCTGTTCGTCCCTGACCAGAGGAGACTGGCTCATGGCTTCAGCTTCAGAAAAGGATCCCCGTCATCACACCCGGCGGATGGCGCAGCGCCTGCAAGAGACCGTGGCGCATCTGCGCGAGGACATCGGCAAGGTCGAGGAGCCGCAGCTCAAGGCGATGTTCGAGACCTCGGCGGAAGTGCTGAACGGGCTGATCAAGGCCTTCAACGACTACGACAAGAAGAACGAAGCGGCCTGGCGCAAATCGGCCTGACGGAGCGTGGCATGCCCCTCATCAGGCCCGCGGATCTCGTTGCCGAAATCGACAAGCGCCGCTTCCTGAAAGCCGCATCTGTGGTGGCGGTGGCCGGCGGCCTTGTGTTGTCGCCGGCCATCGCCTTGGCGGCCAAAGCCGACAAGGGCGAGAAAGCCGACAAGAGCGAGAAGGAGCCCGAGGTCAGCCCGCCCGAAGACCTCATGCGCGAGCATGGCGTGCTCAATCGCGTGCTGCTGGTCTACGAGGCGGCGGTGCGCAAGTTCTCCGCCAATGAGGATTTCGATCCAGCCGTAATCACGGGCGCCGCGGAAATTGTCCGCGACTTCATCGAGAACTACCACGAAAAATCCGAGGAGCAGGCGGTCTTTCCCCGCTTCAAGCAGGCCGGCAAGCTGGTGTCGCTCGTCGATACGCTGATGACGCAACACGACGCCGGTCGGCGCGTGACTGCGAAAATTCTCCAAGCCGCGCCCGGCAGCCGCAAGGATGGTGATGAACGTCGGCAGGTCGTCGACGGCATCAACGCCTTCATTGCCATGTATCGGCCGCACGCGGCGCGCGAGGACACCGACCTGTTTCCGCTGCTGCGCAAGATCGTCTCGCCGCATGAATATGATGCGATGGCGGAGGATTTCGAGAAGAAGGAACATCAGATGTTCGGCGGCGACGGTTTTGAGATGATGGTGCACCGCGTCGCTTCGCTCGAGCAGCAGATCGGCATCGCCGATCTCAATCAGTTCACACCGCGCTGATCCTCTAAGCCGCCCCTTTCGCCAGATAGGCCCGCCAGCCGCCGAATGATGAGATATCTCGCGCGCCATTGGTGGCAGCCGACTCCACGATGAAGCCTTT
Organism: Bradyrhizobium sp. STM 3843; assembly: GCF_000239815.1. GTDB lineage: Bacteria > Pseudomonadota > Alphaproteobacteria > Rhizobiales > Xanthobacteraceae > Bradyrhizobium. Next base: position 7,799 of record NZ_CAFK01000283.1, read on the forward strand.
GACGTCGCGGCCATCGGCGAGCGTGATGGTGCCGATCGACAGCGGCGCGGGCACCGACGCGACGAATCGGCCGAAGCCCGCGGCCGACAGCGCCCACAGTTCGAGCTCGACGCATACGCCCTCGCCGGGTGCGATGCCGAGCATGCCGGGCTTCGGCGGCGTGGTCGGAAGCGCATACAGCCGATAGTTCGGCGCCGTTTTCGTCGCTTCCAATAGGCGCCCGCCGAGCGACGTCAGCTCGTGGTTCAGCGCCATTCCCGACAGATGCGCACCGACCACCGCGATCGCAAACTCGCCGTCGCGCAGCGACGAGGGCAATGGCGCCAGCGCGGGCAGAGGGACCGCCTTCGCGCCGACCGCAAGCCTGGTGTCGGCATGGAAAGCGCGTCCGATGCTGGCGAGCTTGGCATCGTCACCCGCCGGAGCCAGAAGCGTGATGCCGAACGGAATGCCGTCGTCGCGCATGGCGGCCGGCAGCGCCACTCCGCAGAGATCGAGCAAATTGACGAAATTGGTGTAGGTGCCGAGCCGGCTGTTGAGCTCGATCGGGTTGGCCAGCACCTCGGCCGTCGTGTAGGTGGTCGGCGCCGTCGGCAGCACCAGCGCGTCGATATCAGCAAAGGTGCGCGCCGCGATCTTGCGCAAGCCTTGCAGGCGGTAGAGCGCAGCGAAGGTGTCGGCCGCGCTCGGGCGCGCGCCGGCAATGGTGATCTCGCGCGTGACCGGATGGATCGCATCCGGGTCGGAGGCCAGGAGATCGCGGATCACGAGATAACGCTCGGCGACCCACGGCCCTTCATAGAGCAGCCTTGCAGTCTCATAGAATGGCTCGAGATCGAATTCGACCAGATTGACGCCAAGCCTGGAGAAGCGCGCGATCGCCTCGCCATAGGCGGCCTCCGCGGCCCTGTCGCCGAAGAAGATCAGCTGGCCCGAGCGCGGCACGCCAAGCCGCACCCCACTCGGAAAAGATGAGAGCGCTTTCAGTGGCCGGTCGCGCGAGAATGGATCGAGCGGATCGGGCGCGGCCATGGCGGTGAGCGCCGTGATCGCATCGTCCACCGTCAGCGAGAACACCGAGATGCAGTCGAGCGTCCGGCAGGCCGGCACCAGTCCTGCCGTCGAGATCATACCGAGACTGGGCTTCAAGCCCACGATGTTGTTGAGCATCGCCGGCACGCGGCCGGAGCCGGCCGTGTCGGTGCCGAGCGAGAGCGGCACCAGGCCGGCAGACACCGCGACCGCCGAGCCTGAGCTCGATCCACCCGGCACCAGGTCGCCGCGCACCGGATTTTTCGGGATGCCATAGGGCGAGCGCACACCGACCAGCCCGGTCGCGAACTGGTCGAGATTGGTCTTGCCGATAATGATCGCGCCGGCGGCGCGCAAGCGCGCCACCGCGGTCGCGTCGCGTGCTGGCGTAGAGGCGAAGGCGGGACAGGCCGCCGTGGTCGGCAGTCCCGCAACGTCGATATTGTCCTTCACCGCGACCGGCACGCCATAGAGCGGCAGGCTCGCGGCATCCATGCTCGCAAGCCGCCCGGCTTCGGAGATGGCGTCCTTCTCGTCACGCAGGCTGATGAAGACCGCGGCATCGCCATGGGCGCGGATCCGTTCGAAGCTGCGCGCCACGGTTTCGGCCGGCGATGCCTGGCCCTGCCGATGCGCCGCGACGATCTCGGCAACGGTCTCGGTCACGAACGGCTCCGGTGCTCAGATGTGACTATTATCCGTTGCATTGCTGACGCTCCCCGCGGTCCAGAGGTCCGTTGATCGTAGCAAGGCACATGCCATTGTGTACATCGGCACGATGGGCGGCACCGATGCTTATCGCTTGAATTTCAATCGGTTGTTCGGAGGTGAACGAGCGTCGGCATGCTGGCGGCGGACGTTTGCCTCCCAAACTGCTTATTCTTTAGGCAAACGTCAGTCCATCACCTTGCTCGACCCCTGCGTGATCAGGCGCGCTGCGCGCTGATCGCGCGCATGAATCCAAAGCCAGCTCAGCGCCACCGCGAGCCGGTTGCGCAAGCCAATCAGGAAATAGATGTGAGCCAGGCCCCAGATCCACCAGGCGATCGCGCCGCGCAGCTTGAGCCAGCCGAAATCGATCACCGCGAGCCGCTTGCCGATCTGCGCCAGGCTGCCGGCATGGCTGTAGCGGAATGGCGACAGGCTGCGCCCGCCGAGCCGGGCCTTGATGGCCTCAGCGACGTAGCGGCCCTCCTGCTTGGCGGCCGGTGCGATGCCGGGCACCGGTTGCCCATTCCAGGCTGGAATCGTGATGGTGTCGCCGATGGCGAAGATCTCGGGATGGCCGGGCACAGTCAGGTCTGGGGCGACCTGCAGCCGGCCAGCGCGATCCGCCGGGGCGTTGAGCCACTCGGCCGCCCGTGACGCGCGCACGCCGGCGGCCCAGATGATGGTCTTGGCGTCCAATTGCTTGCCGCCATAGACGACGCCATCCGCATTGCAGTCGGTCACTGGTTGCCCGAGCACCACCTCCACGCCGATGCGCTCGAGCGATTTGAGCGCGTAGGCCGACAGGTCATCGGGAAAGCCTGCCAGCACGCGCGGACCGGCTTCGATCAGCAGCACGCGCGTTCCGTGCGTGTCGATGTTGCGGAAGTCAGGCGGCAGGGTGGAGCGGGCAAGCTCCGCAATGGTGCCGGCGAGCTCCACGCCGGTCGGGCCCGCGCCGATGATGACGAAGGTCATCAACGCTGCGCGCTTGGCCGGATCCGTCTCGCGTTCGGCGCGCTCGAAGGCGACCAGGATGCGCCGCCGCAAGGTCGTGGCGTCCTCGAGCGTCTTGAGCCCCGGCGCGAACGGCTCCCACTCGTCATGACCGAAATAGGCGTGGCGTGCGCCGGTGGCGAGCACCAGCGTGTCGTAGGCAACTTCAGTGCCGTCCTCGAGCTGCACGCGTCGGTTCGCGGCATCGATGCCCGTGACGGTTCCAAACAGCGTCGTCACTTCGGGACGATCGCGCACCAGATAGCGGATCGGCCAGGCGATCTCGGACGTCGAGAGCGAGGCGGTCGCGACCTGATAGAGCAGCGGTTGAAACAGATGATGGTTGCGGCGGTCGATCAGCGTGATGCGCACGGGCGCGCCGGCCAGGCGATGGGTCGTTTCCAGGCCGCCGAAACCGGCACCGACGATCACGACGTGATGAAGATTGCGCGGCTCAATCGTCATAGGCTGGTTCTCGCTGCTGCACCCCCACTTTAGGTACACGCAAGCGTGGCCGCTTCAAGCCCGTCGCGTCTATCGTATGATAGCAGGATTGTATCGGCTCGGCGGGGACGCCATCTTTCCGTTCAGAACCCGCGCCTGCTGCCTTGTCGGGAATCTCGTGACGGAGTGATCGTCGCGCATTGGGGGCGACACAATGGGGCACCTCAAGTTTAATGTTGCCAAGGCAACCATTTTGTGGAACGCTGATCGGCAAGGGGCGGGCAGCAAGATGCGCACCGTCGGCCAAGGGATGGAACCGGGATGAGCCTGCGGCAAGCCAGCGCGGCGGCATATAGGCGTGTTGGAGCGATGCAGCGCGCGGCAAGATCCGTGCGTGCCGCAGGATCAGGGTTCCATTGGCCCGGTCACCGCGCCGAGATTATCGTGAATGCGGCGCAGCAGGACAATCAGGAGCTCCTGTTCCTGCTTGTCGAGGCACGACAGCAGGCGCCGCTCCCGCTCCAGCGCGGCGATGATGACCCTGTCATGGGTCGCGCGTCCCTTGGTTGTCAGCGCGATCGAATGGCTGCGGCCATCGGCGGGATCGGAGCGGATGGCGATCAGTCCGCGCTTTTTCATCGCCGCCAAGGTGCGGCTCACAGGTCCCTTGTCGAAGCCGATCACGCTGCAGATGCGCGAGGCTGGAATCCCCGGCTCGATCGCGAGCAGCGACATGATCCGCCATTCCGTGACATTGACGCCGAAATTGCGCTGGTAGAATGCGGTCGCGCTGTTCGACAATTTGTTGGCGATGAAGGTGATGAAGGCGGGCACGTAGCGATCGAGATCGAGCGTGAGGCCGTGGTCGGGATCCTGGCCTTTCGTCGCTTGCGCCTGCGCCTTGGCGCCGCGCGATTTGCCGGTCTGTTCGCTCATGATGTCCATCATCTCTCGCGCGAAGACATAGAGACAGCCAAAGCCGCATGACAAGGCCAAACTTCGGGAGGACCGCATGAACCTGACAGATGTCTCCGCGCCGGCCGCTCACCCCACCGCGCCTGCGGATGGAATTGCGCACCTCGACATCGATCCGTTCTCGATCGCCTTTTTCGATGATCCCTATCCGGCGCATGAGGCGATGCGCGAGGCGGGGCCGGTGATCTATCTCGATCGGTGGAATGTTTATGGCGTCGCCCGCTATGCCGAGGTCTACGCGGTACTCAACGATAACAGGACATTCTGCTCCAGCCGTGGCGTGGGCCTCAGTGACTTCGCCAAGGAGACGCCGTGGCGGCCGCCGAGCCTGATTCTGGAAGCCGATCCGCCGGCGCATACACGCACGCGCGCGGTGTTGAGCAAAGTGCTGTCGCCGGCGGTGATGAAGCGCCTGCGCGATGGCTTCATGGCCGCCGCGGAGGCGAAGGTCGATGAGCTGCTTGCGCGTGGCCAATTCGATGCGATCACCGAGCTTGCCGAAGCCTATCCGCTGTCGGTGTTTCCGGACGCCCTGGGGCTGAAGCCGGAGGGGCGCGAGCATCTCATTCCCTACGCGAGCCTGGTGTTCAACGCGTTCGGCCCGCCCAATGAGCTCCGGCAGCAGGCGATCGCGCGCTCGGCGCCGCATCAGGCCTATGTCACCGAGCAATGCCAGCGCGACAACCTCACGCCCGGCGGCTTCGGTGCCTGCATCCATGCCTTCGCCGAGACTGGTGACATCACCCCGGCTGAAGCGCCGCTTCTGGTGCGTTCGCTACTCTCGGCGGGCCTCGACACCACGGTCTATGGTATCGGCGCGGCGGTCTATTGTCTCGCGCGGTTTCCGGAAGAGTGGCAGCGGCTGCGCCAGGATCCGTCATTGGCCCGCAATGCCTTCGAGGAAGCCGTGCGCTTCGAAAGCCCGGTGCAGACCTTCTTCCGCACCACCACGCGCGAGGTCGAGATCGGCGGCGTCACGATTCCTGAGGGCGAAAAGGTGCTGATGTTCCTGGGCTCGGCCAATCGAGACGTGCGGCGCTGGGAGCGGCCTGACGTTTACGATATCTCGCGCAAAGTGTCCGGCCATGTCGGCTTCGGCTCGGGCATCCACATGTGCGTCGGCCAGCTCGTCGCCCGTCTCGAGGGCGAGGCAGTGCTGACCGCGCTGGCGCGCAAGGTCGCCACCATCGAAGTCAATGGTGCGGTCAAGCGTCGTTACAACAACACCCTGCGCGGGCTGGAAAGCCTGCCAATCAGCATCACTCCAGCCTGAGCAAGAGCATGACGACGATCACCTTCATTCATCCAGACAATCGCAGCGAAGACGTCAAGGCGGAGGAGGGCGCCAGCGTCATGCTGGCGGCACTCACCCATGGCGTGGACGGTATCGTTGCTGAATGCGGCGGCAATGCCGTCTGCGCCACTTGTCATGTCTATGTCGACGATGCCTGGGTCGCGAAGCTTGATCCCATGAGCGACGACGAGGACGCGCTGCTCGACGGCACGGCGTCGGAGCGCCTGCCAAACAGCCGTCTGTCTTGTCAGATCAAAGTGTCACCTGCGCTCGATGGTCTCGTGGTGCGCGTGCCCGAGCGTCAGAGCTGACGTCTCGTCCGGTCGGCATGCAGGCCGGCCGCAATAACAAGAAACAAGCAAACCAAAAAAGGGGAGGGAATTGATGAAGCAGCTGAACTATGGGCTTGCGCTGGTCGCGCTGAGCTTGGCCTGCGCGCCGGCTCGGGCGGAGATTTCCGACAATGTCGTCCGCATCGGCGTGCTCAACGATATCTCGGGCATCTTCCAGGACACCAACGGCATGGGCTCGGTCGAGGCGGCCCGCATGGCGGCCGAGGATTTCAACGGCGGTGGCAAGGGCATCAAGGTCGAGATCGTCTATGCCGACCATCAGAACAAGGCCGACGTCGGCTCGGCGATCGTGCGCAAATGGCTCGAGCTCGACAAGGTCGACGCCGTCGTCGACGTGCCCAATTCGGCGGTGGGGCTGACGGTCAATGAGCTGCTGCGAAACAGCCGCATGACCTTCCTGGCGTCATCGACTGCGAGTTCGGATCTGACCGGCAAGGCCTGCTCGCCGAACACGATCCAATGGGTCAACGACGCCTGGGCCACCGGCAACACCACGGCCGCCGCCATGATGGGACGCGGCGGCAAGGATTGGTATTTCATCACCGTGAACTATGCGCTCGGGCAGGGCATCGAAGCCGAGGCCACCAGCTATATCGAGAAGCACGGCGGCAAGGTGCTGGGCTCGGCCAAGCATCCGCTCGGCACCTCCGACTTTGCCTCGTTCCTGCTGCAGGCGCAAAGCTCCAAGGCCAAAGTGATCGGGCTCGCCAATGCCGGCGGCGACACCATCAATGCGGTGAAGCAGGCAGGCGAGTTCGGGATTCAGCAGGGTGGGCAATCGCTGGTCGCCTTCCTGCTGTTCATCAACGATGTCCACGGCATGGGATTGAAGGCCGCACAGGGCTTGCAGCTCCTGGAAGCCTTCTACTGGGACATGGATGACGACACGCGCGCGTTTGCGAAGCGCTTCGCCGCGCGCCCGGCTATGAACGGCAAGATGCCGAGCGGCAACCAGGCCGGGGTCTATGCGTCGACGCTCGCCTATCTGAATGCGGTCGCAGCGTCCGGCAGCGACGACGCCAAGGATGTCGTGCCGCAGATGAAGACGGTCAAAGGCAAGGACAGATTGTTCGGCGAGGTCACGATCCGCCAGGACGGCCGCGTGATCCATCCGATGTATCTGTTCGAGGTGAAGAAGCCCGAGGAGTCGAAATACCCGTATGACTACTATCGTCTGGTTGCGACCATCCCCGCCGACCAGGCATTCCGGCCGCTTGCCGCCGGAGGCTGTCCGCTCGTGAAGTGAGCACCGCGATCGGGCGGCACGCTGTGATGGATCCACGGACCGGCTGCAGCGCGGCCGGCCGTTGCGTCATTCACCATCCTCGCCGACCGGCAGTATAGTTCTTGCTTTCAGCTGTTTTCACGAATTATGGTGCATGAGGCCTCAGAAGCCCGGGCGCGCTGCGGCGAAACGCCGCCGGCGCGTCATTGGCCGATGCTCCATTCGGTCGATGGTCCATAAAGAAAAGAGCAGGAGGGGAGAAACATGAAAGCAACATTCTGGCTCGCCGGCGCAGCGGCGCTTTGCCTGTCGCAATCCGCGCTCGCGGCGGACAGCATCAAGATCGGCTTCGTATCCACATTCAGCGGTCCGACCGCCGTCATCGGCAACGACATGCGGAATTCGTTCGAGCTTGCGCTCGATCATCTCGGCCGCAAGATCGACGGCAAGCCGGTCGAGGTGATCTACGAGGACGACCAGCAGAAGCCTGACATCGGCAAGCAGAAGACCGAGAAGCTGGTGCAGGCCGACAAGGTCGATTTCATCGTCGGCTATATCTGGTCGAACGTGCTGTTGGCGTCGCTGAAGACGGCGGTGGATTCCAAGACCTTTCTGATCTCGGCCAATGCCGGGCCGTCACAGCTCGCTGGCGAATTGTGCTCGCCTTACGTGTTCTCGACCTCCTGGCAGAACGACCAGACGCCCGCGGCGATGGGCCTCACTATGAACCAGAAGGGCGTCAAATCCGTCTTCCTGATCGGCCCGAATTATGCCGCCGGCAAGGACATGCTGGCGGGCGTCAAGAGCACCTTCAAAGGCCAGGTGGTCGGCGAGGAATATACGGTCTGGCCGAGCCAGCTTGATTTCTCGGCCGAGCTCTCCAAGGCGCGCAATTCCGGCGCGGAAGCGATCTTCGTGTTCTATCCGGGCGCGGCAGGTGTGCAATTCCTCAATCAGTACGCGCAGGCTGGATTGAAGGAGAAGATGCCGCTCTACACCGCATTCACGATCGACGAATTGTCGCTGCCCCTGCAGAAGGACAACGCAATCGGCGTGCCGGGCGCGCAGGAATGGGTCAACGATCTGCCGAACGAGCAGAACAAGAAGTTCGTAGAGGACTACCGCAAGAAGTATCCGGGTCTGCGGCCGACCTATTACGGCGCCCAGGCCTATGACGCCGCGCAGCTGATCAACAGCGCGGTGGTCGCGGTCAAGGGTGACACCTCGCAGAAGGACGCCATGAAGGCCGAGATGGAGAAGGCCAACTTCAAGTCGCTGCGCGGCTCCTTCAAATACGGCAACAACCACATTCCGATCCAGAATTTCTACCTGCAGGACGTGGTCAAGGAGGCCGACGGCCAGCTGTCGCTGAAGACGGTCGCCACCATCGTCAAGGACGACCAGGACCGCTTCCAAGACAAGTGCCCGATGAAATAGGCCAAGAAACCGGCCTGGAATTTGCTTGAAGCCTAAAATATCTTCGGCCTAAGATCAGTGAGGCTGAGCAGCGGCAGAGCCACTTAGGTTCTGCCGCCCTTCGCTCGGGCATGATGGTCGGGCTTGATGTAAGGGGCGCATGCTTCTCGTCGTCGAACAATTCCTGAATGGGCTGCAGTTCGGACTGCTGCTGTTTCTGCTCGCGGCCGGATTGACGCTGGTGTTCGGCATCATGGACCTGGTCAATCTCGCGCATGGCTCGCTCTACATGATGGGCGCCTATTTCGCGGCGACATTCGTGGCCTGGACCGGCAGCTTCGTCCTCGGCGCGCTGCTGGCGCTCGGCGCCACCTTGTTGCTCGGTATCGTGCTCGAATTGGCGGCCCTGCGCCATCTCTATGGCCGCGACCATCTCGACCATGTGCTTGCGACCTTCGGGCTGATCCTGTTCTTCAACGAGGCCGTCCGGCTGGTCTGGGGACCGGCCGGGCTGGCCTTGCCGCTACCGTCCTGGCTCGCCTTCCCGGTGACCATTATGCCCGGCATCCAATATCCGGCGTACCGGCTCGCGATCATCGTGGTGGCGCTGTTGGTGGCGCTGCTGCTCTATCTCGGCGTGATGCGGACGCGGATCGGCATGCTGATCCGCGCCGGCGCCTCCAATCGCGAGATGATTGGCGCGCTCGGCATCAACATTAAGCTGCTCTACACGCTGGTGTTCGGCTTGGGCGCGGCTCTCGCCGGCCTGGCCGGGCTGATGCAGGCGCCGATCCTCACGGTGCAGATCGGCATGGGCGAGAACATCCTGATCCTGGCCTTCGTCGTGATCGTGATCGGCGGCATCGGCTCGATCCGCGGCGCCTTTATCGCAGCGATCCTGATCGGCCTGATCGATACGTTGGGGCGTGCCTTCCTGCCCAACCTGCTGCGCCAGATCCTGAGCTCGGCCGCGGCGTCGACCGCGGCCCCGGCGATGTCGTCGATGCTGATCTATCTGCTGATGGCGATCGTGCTGGTGGTGCGGCCCGAAGGTCTGTTTCCGGCCAGCCGCAGATGAAGTCCTCGCTCAACGCCCAGACCATTGCGGCCGCGGCACTCGTCGCCGCCCTGCTGCTGCTGCCGGCCTATTCGAGCCTCACCGGCAACATCTTCATTCTGACCCTGTTCACCCGCATCGTCATCCTGGCGCTCGCCGCCGTGAGCCTGAACCTGATCATGGGCTATGGCGGCATGATGAGCTTCGGTCACGCCGCCTATCTCGGCATCGGCGGCTATGCGGTCGGCATCCTGGCGCAGGAGGGCATTGGCTCCGGCTACGCACAGTTCGCGGTGGCGCTCGCTGCATCCGCACTGTTTGCCCTGGTCATCGGCGCGTTGTCGCTTCGCACCCGCGGCGTCTATTTCATCATGATCACGCTGGCCTTTGCGCAAATGGCCTATTACGTCGCCTCGGGGCTCGCGCGTTACGGTGGCGACGACGGGCTTACCATCTACAAGCGCAGTGATTTCGGCGGCCTGGTCAATCTGAGCGATCGCGTTCAGTTCTATTATCTCTGCCTCGCCTGCCTGCTCGCTGTCGTGTTTCTGATCTGGCGGATCGTCAATTCGCGCTTCGGCCTGGTGGTGCAGGGCTTGCGCTCCAACGAGCAGCGCATGCAGGCGATCGGCTTTGCTTCGAAGCGCTACAAGCTCGTGTGCTTCGTCATCGCCGGCACATTGTGCGGGCTTGCCGGTGCGCTGCTCGCCAACAACACCGATTTCATCAGCCCCGCGGTGATGTACTGGACCCGCTCCGGCGATCTCATGGTGATGGTGATCCTGGGCGGCATGGGCACCCTGTTCGGTCCGGTGGTCGGTGCGGTGCTCTATCTGGTCCTGGAGGAGCTGTTGTCGCAGCTCACCGAATATTGGGCGCTGATCATGGGCCCGCTGCTGCTCCTGGTGGTGCTGTTCGGCCGCGGCGGCATCATGGGCCTGCTCGGGAGGTTGAACCGTGGCTGAACCGCTGCTGCGCGTCGACAATCTGGTGCGCCGCTTCGGCGGCATCGTCGCCACCGATCATGTCTGCCTCGAGGTCGGCCGCGGCGAGCTGCACGCCATCATCGGCCCGAACGGGGCCGGCAAGACCACGCTGATCAGCCAGCTCACCGGGCATCTCGCCCCGCACGCCGGCTACATCTATCTCGCCGGCCGCGATATCTCCCGTCTTCCTGCCTACCGCCGCAGCGCGCTGGGATTGGCCCGCTCGTTCCAGATCACCTCGCTGCTGCCGGACTTCACCGCCGCCGACAATGTCGCGCTGGCGGCACAGGCACATGACGGCCACTCGTTCCGCTTCTTCGCCAATGCGCGAAAGGAGCCGCAGCTCCGTGCCGCCGCGCACGCGGCGTTGGAGAGGGTCGGTCTCGGCCATCGCGCCGATGTGCCGGTCGTCCGGCTCAGCCATGGTGAGCAGCGCCAGCTCGAGCTCGCGGTTGCGCTGGCAACCAGGCCGCAGCTGCTCTTGCTCGACGAGCCGATGGCTGGCCTCGGCGTCACCGAGTCCGCAAGCATGGTGAAGCTGTTGTCCGAGCTTCGCCGCGAAGTCGGAATCGTGCTGGTCGAGCACGATATGGAGGCGGTGTTCGCGCTCGCGGACCGCATCTCGGTGCTGGTCTATGGCCGCATCATCGCCTCCGGCACGCCGGAGGAGATCCGAAAGAACGACGAGGTCAAGCGCGCCTATCTCGGCGATCAGCATGTGGTGGTGAAACATGGCTGACCCGCTGCTCGAGGTCGAGGGCATCGAGACCTGCTACGGGCTCAGCCAGGTGCTGTTCGGACTGTCGCTGTCAATCCGGCCTGGTGAGATGGTCTCGCTGATGGGCCGCAACGGCATGGGCAAGACCACCACAATCCGCTCGATCATGGGGCTGACGCCGGCGCGCGCCGGCATGATCCGCTTCGCAGGGCATGAGACGCGCAGGCTGCCGTCCTACAGGATCGCGCAGCTCGGTATCGGCCTGGTCCCGGAGGGGCGGCAGATCTTCCCCAATCTCACCGTGACCGAAAATTTGGTGGCGGCGTCATCCAACCGGCTCGGCAATCCCGATCCGTGGACGCTGGACAAGATTCACGCGCTGTTCCCGCGCTTGGCCGAGCGGGGCAGCAACATGGGCAATCAGCTGTCCGGCGGCGAGCAGCAGATGCTGGCGATCGGCCGCGCGCTGATGACCAATCCAAAGCTCCTGATCCTGGACGAGGCCACCGAAGGCCTGGCGCCCTTGATCCGCCAGGAGATCTGGAATTGCCTCTCGATGCTGAAGGCGAAGGGGCAGTCGATTCTGGTCATCGACAAGAATGTCGAGCACCTCACTCGTATCTGCGACCGCCACATCATCATCGAACGCGGCCGCACCGTGTGGAGCGGCACGTCGGAGCAATTGATGGCCGAGCCGGATCTGCAGCATCGGTACCTGGGGATTTGAGGACAGGCTTTGGTCCCGCCCATCCCAGTGTTGCGAGTGGCGCTCAAAATCAATTCGTTTGCTCGATTTTTGAGCAGGCTCTGCGCGAGCGTGGCACTGAATCAGCAGCCTTTTTCCTTGGCATGATGATTGCTCTCTTGGTGTTCAGAGTTGGCAGCTAGGGTTCCGGTTCTCTTCGACGAGAGAATGTCTGGTCCGAGAGCAGCCGCCAGGGGAGAGCCCTGGTGCACGGCGGGATAAAAACCCGGGAGACCTCAGTGGCCGCGCTTGGCAGGCTCGAGGTTCTTCATGCCAGTCCGCGGGTCCACCAAAAAACCGTGAGAGGACTGGATATGGGAAAAGCGCGAAATCTGTTTGTTGCCTTGATCGCTGCCTCCACGCTGGCGAGTGCATCCTTGTCGCCCGCGTTCGCCGAAAAGAAGAAAGAGTTCAATATCGCCTGGACGATCTATGTCGGCTGGATGCCGTGGCCCTATGCCGCCGAGGCCGGCATCGTCAAGAAATGGGCCGACAAATACGGTATCTCGATCAAGGTCACGCAGATCAACGACTACGTCGAATCGATCAATCAGTACACCGCCGGCAAGTTTGACGGCGTCACCGTCACCAACATGGACGCGCTGACCATTCCCGCCGCGGGCGGCGTCGACACCTCAGCCATCATCATGGGCGACTATTCCAACGGCAATGACGGCGTGGTGCTGAAGAAAGGCAAGACGCTGGCCGACATCAAGGGTCAGAAGATCAATCTCGTCGAGCTGTCCGTCTCGCATTATCTGCTGGCGCGCGGCCTCGGTACCGTCAAGCTGAACGAAAAGGACATCAAGACCGTCAACACCTCGGATGCCGATATCGTTGCCGCTGCGAAGTCGCCCGATACCACGGCGGTCGTGACCTGGAATCCGCAGCTGCTCGAAGTGAAGAACGAGCCCGGCGCGACGCTGGTGTTCGACTCCAGCAAGATCCCCGGCGAGATCGAGGATCTTCTGGTCATCAAGACCGAAACGCTCAAGGACAATCCCGAGCTCGGCAAGGCGCTGGTCGGCATCTGGTATGAGACCATCGGCCTGATGAAGGATCAGAGCGAGAAGGGCAAGGCCGCTCGTGAGGCGATGGCCAAGCTCTCCGGCACCGATCTGGCCGGCTTCGAGACCCAGCTGAAGACCACCTTCATGTATTACACGCCGAAGGACGCGCTCGCCTTCATGACCGGTTCCGAGCTGCCCAAGACCATGGACCTGGTGCGCACCTTCTGCTTCGACCACAATTTGCTGGGCGAGAACGTGAAATCGAAGGATGCGGTCGGTATCTCGACGCCTTCCAAGGCGCTGGGCTCGGCGAGCAATGTCAAGCTGCGCTTCGATCCGACCTTCATGAAGCTCGCCGCCGAGGGCAAGCTCTAGCCTTCCTGGACCAGCTCCATCATCATCGATCATCAAGCGCCGGCGCGTCGCGCCGGCGAGACCGAGGGAGGCTGCCATTCCACGCGCAATGAACGTCGTCCCCGGACGCGGCAGCCGGCTGCTGCTCGCGATCCTGCCGTTCCTGCTGATCGCGCTGATCTATGTGATCGGGTCGGCCGAGCGCCGCGCGGCCAACCCCGACGACAAGCTGCTGCCGCCGGTCGCCGAGATGGTCGCGACGTCGAAGCGTCTCGCCGCTGAGCCGGACCGACGATCCGGGGACTACGTGCTGTGGGCCGACACCGCTGCAAGCCTGCAGCGTTTGGCGCTCGGTCTCGGCATCTCCGCGACCATCGGCCTCGTGCTGGGACTCGCAATCGGCCTCCTGCCGGTTGCGGGCGCGGGCTTCGGGACGCTGGTCGCAGTGCTCTCGATGATTCCGCCGATGGCGGTGCTGCCGATCCTGTTCATCGTGTTCGGGCTCGGTGAATTGTCCAAGGTGGTGCTGATCGTCATCGGCGTCACCCCGGCTTTGGTGCGCGATCTCTCGCTGGAAGTGCAGGGGATGCCGCGCGAGCAGCTGATCAAGGCGCAGACCCTGGGCGGCTCGACCTGGCAGATCGCAATCCGCCTGGTGCTGCCGCAGATCATGCCGCGGCTGATCAAGTGCCTGCGGTTGATGATCGGGCCTGCGTTCCTGTTCCTGATCTCGGCGGAGGCGATCGCATCCGATGTCGGGCTCGGCTACCGCATCTTCCTGGTGCGCCGCTATCTGTCGATGGACGTGATCCTGCCCTATGTCGCCTGGATCACCTTGCTCGCCTATCTGTTCGACATCGCGCTGGTCTGGATCGGGCAGCGCGCCTTCCCCTGGGCCTATGACCAGGGGGCGCGCTGATGAGCACGCTGTCGTTCCGCAACGTCTGGGTCGAGTATGGCGATCAGGTCGTGCTTGAGCGCATCAATCTCGAGATCGCCTCGGGTACGTTTCTCTCCATCGTCGGTCCGTCGGGCGCGGGCAAGAGCACTTTCCTGCGCCTGATCCTCGGCCAGGAGAAGCCGACGCAAGGTGCGGTGCTGCTCGACGGCAAGCCGTTTCCGGCCGAGCCTGGCCCCGACCGCGGCATCGTGTTCCAGCGCTATTCGGTGTTTCCGCATCTCACCGTGCTCGGCAATGTGCTGCTCGGTTATGAATTCGCACAGAGCCCGTTCACGGCACGGCTGTTCGGTGCCTCGCGCCGCGCAGCCATCGAGAAAAGTCTCGCGCTGATTGAGGCGGTCGGCCTCGGCCCACATCGCGACAAATATCCGAGTGCGCTGTCCGGCGGCATGCAGCAGCGGCTGGCGATCGCGCAGGCGCTCGCCAAGCAGCCGCAGGTGCTGCTGCTCGACGAGCCGTTTGGTGCGCTCGATCCCGGCACCCGCGCGCAGATGCATGCGCTGATCAAGCCGCTGTGGCGCGATCTGAAGATGACGATCGTGATGGTCACGCACGACATCAAGGAAGCCTTTGGGCTTGCGACCCGGCTGATCGCGCTCGACCGCGTCAGGCGCGATCCGCAGGCGCCCGAGCGCTTCGGCGCCCGCATCACTTACGACCTCGATCTGACCCGCGACAGCGCGGTGCCCGTGCTCGGCTTCATCCGCGCGGCCGCGCAGGCGGCCCAGTAACAACGTCAACAACGAAGAAACGAAGGAGACCTCTGATGTCGTTCCCATCCATGCGCCGGTCGCGCCATGCCGGACTCATGTCCCAGCGCAAGGCCGTGCACCGTCATCATCCGGACTTCGACAAGATGGCCACGCAAGGTTGGCAGGCGCTGGAGGCGGAGGGCAAGCTGCCGCATGGCGGTTGGCGCAAGGAGCGGCAATGGGCGCTCGACATGGGCCTGCCCGGCGCCGACAGCCTCACCGATCGCGACATCCCGACTTTTGCGCGCGGTGAGCTGCCGCATTTCGCCGGGATCAACACCTTCATGAAGGCGCCTTACGTCGAGAACGTGCGCGACGTCGGCAAATACGACGCGGCCGTGATCGGCATTCCCTTCGATTCCGGCACCACCTATCGCCCCGGCACCCGCTTTGGGCCGCAAGGTATCCGCCGCATCTCCGCGCTCTACACGCCGTACAACTATGAACTCGGCGTCGATCTGCGCGAGCAGATGACGTTGTGCGATGCCGGCGACGTCTTCACCATCCCTGCCAATCTGGAAAAGAGCTTTGACCAGATCAGCCGCGGCGTCGCGCATGTGTTCTCCTCCGGCGCGCTGCCGATCATGCTCGGTGGCGACCATTCGATCGGCTTTCCCTGCGTGCGCGGCATCGCCGAATGCACGGACAAGCGGATCGGCATCATTCATTTCGATCGCCATATCGACATCCAGGAGAAGGATCTCGACGAGCGCATGCACACCACGCCCTGGTACTGGGCGACCAATCTGCCGAACGTCTCGCCGACCAATTTGGTGCAGCTCGGCATCGGTGGCTGGCAGGTGCCGCGTGAAGGCGTCGAGGTCGCGCGCAAGCGCAACACCAATGTGCTGACCATCGCCGACATCGAAAAGATTGGTCTGGAGAAGACCGCAGAGATCGCGCTGGAGCTGGCGTGGAAGGATGCCGATGCGGTCTACATCTCCTTCGATGTCGACTCCATCGATTGCGGCTTCGTGCCGGGCACCGGCTGGCCCGAGCCGGGCGGTTTCCTGCCGCGGGAGGCACTGAAGATTCTCGGCCTTGTCGCCGCCGAAGGTCTCTGCGGATTGGAGGTCGTCGAGGTCTCGCCGCCTTATGACACCTCTGATATCACCGCGCTGATCGGCGTCCGCGTCGTGGTCGAAGCGCTCGGCTCGATGGTCGCGCACGGCAAGCTCGGCAGCCATAAGAGCATCATCAACAAGCCGGTCAGCTATTGAGGGCTGCGATGCGTCATCATCACCACGGCCACCACCATCACGGACACTCTCACGATCATGATCATCACCATGACCATGATCACCATCACGACCATCCGCCGCATGGACCCGGCCACAATCATCCGCACGGCCGGCGCTCCCCCGTGCAATGGCAGACGCCGCATCAGCCGGACGGCGCGCCGGCCGCGGCCGCGCCCGAGCCGGATCTCGACAAGGTCGAGGCGGCGTTCGTCGACGGCTTCATTGCCGCACCCGATCCAACCAGCTTCCTGAGGCTCGCGCGCATCCCGTTCGAGATCGTCAGGGACGGGGCCGTCATGAAACTCCTGCGCGTGGAGATCGATGCGCTGACCGATGTCGGCAGCCTGACGCCGCATCTCGGTGGCGGCACCTTCCGCTACGATCCGTTGCCGTCGAATTTCATCTCACGGCGGCGACGGTTGCGGTTCGTCTATTTCGACGGCACCGGCTTGACCCCGCTGACCTATGCGGAGCTGAGGGAGATCGAGCGACAGGCGTGAAACGTCAATGCAGCGGCGTGCGCTTGAGCGCCGCTGCGAGCGCCTCGAAGCGTCCAAGCACCTCGGGCAGCACGAGCGCGCGCACAGTGCAGGCCGCTGCGACACCCACCAGCAGCACCATGATGTATTGAACCGCGAACAGGAGCGCTGCGCCTCGCAGCCAGCGCCACCACGAACGGCGCGTTGCGACACGCGTCGGTTCGGCTGCCGTTGTGTCGGGCAAGGCGAGCAGCGGTTCGTCCGCGGGATCTTGCGTACGGTCTGACATTCCGCTCAACGTTCCGAGAGCAGCTGCTCGACGCGCGACTTCAGCTTGCGATTGGCGCGCTCGCGTTCGCGCAGGACCCGCGCCCATTCCAGCGGGATCACGTCGCTGTCCTGCTCATCGACGAAGGCGAGGCCCGCGGCCGCGTGATCGCGCCACACCAAGCGTGCGAGCCGCGACAAGCCGCGCCGCTCGATCGTGACATCGATGCGATCGGGAAGGAGCGCGGTCCCGTCGAACTCGACTTTGGCGCCCCGATTGTTGAAATTGCGTACGACGCAGGCCAGCGTCGAGCAGCGCGCATTGAATGTCAGAACCCCACCGTAATAGACGCGGTGGCGAGCCTCGCGACGACGGTCTTCCATGAAACGTCCTCCGATCACTTAACGATCTATTAAGCAATCGGGGCGTGTGTCGCCAAGCCGCGGCGGTATCAAAATGACGGTGGTGGTTAACGCCGCGCGCTGTCCGACAGCAGGTCAAAGGCGGCTCACAACCGGAGGCTATCCCCGTGCGAACATCTTCGCGTCGTCGGTCAGCATCGGCTTGACCGCCTGGGCGAGCCGCGTCGCAGCGGCGTCGACCGAAAGACCGGCGGTGTCGACCACCGCGTTGGCGCGCGCGTAGAGCGGTTCGCGGCTTACCAGGATGTTGCGCAGCTCCGCCATCGCGGAGCGATCGTCGGCCATCGGGCGCAGGTCGCCCTGTTTGCGCACGCGCGCCATATGTTCTTCCGGCTCGGCTTTGAGCCAGATCGTGTAGAAGGATTTCAAGATCAGATCGAAGGTGACAGGTTCGGAGACGATGCCGCCGCCGGTCGCCAGCACCATCAGCTCCTTGCGCGCAAGGAGCTGCACCAGCGCGGCCTGCTCCATGCGGCGAAAGCCTTCCTGGCCGTAGAGGTTGATGATCTCGGCCACCGAGAGCCCGTTCTGCCGCTCGATCTCCTTGTTCAGCTCGACGAAGCTCCAGCCGATCATATCGGCGAGCCGCTTGCCGAGTGTAGACTTGCCGGCGCCGCGCAAGCCGACTAGCGCAATGCCGGAGAAGGCGCGGCGCAGTGGCGCCGAGGCGCCACCCGTCAGCAGCTCCTTGGCTTGCGCGATCTGGCTCGGGCTCGCCTTCTTCAGGAGGTCGCGGATCACCGGCCACTCCGGCGATGGCTCGCCGCCGGGAATGAGATCTTCCAGCGGCGCGGCCATCGCTTGCGCGACGCGCCGCAACAGCACGATCGAGACATTGCCCTTGCCGCTCTCGAGCTGCGCGATGTAGCGCTCGGAAATGCCCGACACCTTGGCGAGCACCTTGCGCGACATGCCGCGCAGTGCGCGCATGGTACGCACACGCTGGCCCAGCTGTTCGAGAAATGCAGTCTCGGCGTCGGATTGAGCCGCCTGGTCCTGCTCGGCACTGATGTCTTGCGTCATGTTCCTAGGCGGCGCGATCACGAAGCGGAAACATAATGCTGCGAAGCATTGACAGCAAGCGGCGTTAATGGCCTTCTATGCACTATAATTCAAAAAATCGGGGAGGGAACGCCTTGGAGTCCAGGATTTCAGGGTCCTACAACGCAGTATCGTGGTTGCTCGACCGCAATGTCGAGGCGGGGCGTGCCGACAAGCTCGCTTACACCGACACGATCTCCGAGCTGACGTATCGCGGCCTGCAGCTTAAGACCTGCCGCGTCGCCAATCTCTTGCGCCGCCTCGGCGTTCGCCGCGAAGAGCGTGTGGCGATGATCATGCTCGACACGGTGGATTTTCCCGCAGTGTTCCTGGGTGCGATGAGAGCGGGCGTCGTGCCGGTGCCGCTCAATACGCTGCTCACGACCGAACAATACGCCTATGTGCTCGCCGATTGTCGTGCGCGCGTGCTGTTCGTCTCGGAAACACTTTTTCCGGCGGTGAAGGACATCGTCGGGCGGATGCCCGATCTCGACTGCGTTGTCGTCTCGGGCGTCAATGCCTTCGGCCACAAGCTGTTGTCGGAAGAGCTCGCGCGCGAAAACGACAGCTTCGATACCGTCGCCACGCATGAGGACGAGCCGGCATTCTGGCTCTATTCGTCCGGCTCGACCGGCATGCCAAAAGGCGTGCGCCATTTGCACGGCAATCTCGCCGCGACCGCTGAGACCTACGCCAAGCAGGTGCTCGGCATTCGCGAGGACGATGTCTGTCTCTCCGCGGCGAAATTGTTCTTCGCCTATGGGCTCGGCAACGCGCTGACGTTCCCGCTCTCAGTCGGTGCCACCACGATCCTCAATTCAGAGCGGCCGACGCCGGCCCTGATGTTCAAGCTGTTGAACCGCTACAACCCAACGATCTTCTACGGCGTGCCGACCTTGTTTGCGGCAATGCTGAATGATGAATCCTTGAAGGCCGAGCGCGCCGGGACGCGGCTGCGCATCTGCACCTCGGCCGGCGAGGCGCTGCCGGAGTCGGTCGGCAACGCCTGGAAGGCGCGGTTCGGTGTCGACATTCTCGACGGTGTCGGCTCGACCGAGCTGTTGCACATCTTCCTGTCGAACGCGCCTGACGACATCAAATACGGCACCTCGGGCCGGCCGGTGCCGGGCTATCAGGTGCGGCTCGTCAATGAAGCCGGGCAGGACGTGCCGGACGGCGAGGTTGGCGAACTGCTGGTGCATGCGCCGTCGGCGGGTGAAGGCTATTGGAATCAGCGCCACAAGAGCCGCTCGACCTTCGAGGGCTATTGGACCCGCACCGGTGACAAATATGTCCGCGACGCCGAGGGCCGCTACACCTACTGCGGCCGCTCCGACGACATGTTCAAGGTCTCCGGCATCTGGGTCTCGCCGTTTGAAGTCGAGAGCGCGCTGATCACGCATCCGTCCGTGCTGGAGGCCGCCGTGGTGCCGGAAGCTGATCCGGAAGGCCTGCTGAAGCCGAAGGCTTTCGTCGTGCTGCGTGCCGACGCGGATCGGACCACGCTGCACGAGGCCCTGAAAGAGCACGTGAAGCAGAAGATCGGGCCGTGGAAATACCCGCGCTGGATCGAGGTGGTGGACGCACTCCCGAAGACCGCGACCGGCAAGATCCAGCGCTTCAAGCTGCGCGAGGGGGCGGGGTATTAGTGGCTGTCATTCCGGAGCGGTCGCCAGCGGCGACCGAACCCGGAATCTCGCAGTAGGTGGACTTAAGCGCCAGACAATATCGAGATTCCGGATCGGCGCGGTGCGCCGTCCGGAATGACGGAGCAAGATCGATCATGACCCTTTCAATGTCCGGCTTCCTTACGGTCGCCGGCGCACAGCTCGAATATCGCCTGATCGGCCCGCAACCATCGCAGGCGCCGTGCATCGTGATGCTGCATGAAGGCCTCGGCTCGGTCGGTCTGTGGGGCGAGTTTCCCGACAAGCTGCAAGCGGCCACTGGCGCCTCGGTGTTCGTCTATTCCCGCGCGGGCTACGGCAATTCGAGTCCGGCCGCGCTGCCGCGTCCGCTGGACTACATGCAGCGTGAAGCGCTCGACGTGCTGCCGAAACTGCTGGAGGCGATCGGCTTTCATCGCGGCCTCCTGGTCGGCCATTCCGATGGCGCCTCGATTGCCGCGATCTATGCCGGAGGCCGACAGGACCATCGCCTCGACGGCATCGTGCTGATCGCGCCGCATGTGATCGTCGAGGACGTTTCGGTGGCGTCGATCGCCGCGATCAAGACGGCCTACGAGACCACCGAGCTGCGCGCGAAGCTCGGACGCTGGCACAAGCACGTCGACAACGCCTTTTATGGCTGGAACGGCGCCTGGCTCGATCCGGCCTTCCGCGCCTGGGACATCACTGACTATTTGGCCTACATCCGCGTCCCCGTCGCGGTGATCCAGGGCGCCGATGACCAGTACGGCACCATCCGCCAGGTCGAGATCATCCAGGAGGAATGCTACTGCCCGGTCGAGGTGACCATGCTGCCAGGCATTGGCCACTCGCCGCATCGCGAAGCGCCGGAGGCCACGCTCAAGACCATTACCGATTTCGCGGCTGCAACATTGCCCGCCGTGGCATCACAATCATGAAACAAAGTGCATATTTTTGTTTTTCAGGATAGACGTCTTCTAAAACATGCATTATTGTGCATGTAAATGATAATCATTCACCGCTCAAAGGTGTTTCATGGCCGGGGAAGACCGCGTGCTTGCGGGAGGCAAGACCTTCATCGATTTCCAGACCGATCCCTCGCGTTATCGGCACTGGAAGCTCTCTGTCGACGGCGAGGTCGCGACCTTGAACATGGACGTCGATGAGAATGGTGGTCTGTTCGAGGGCTACCAGCTCAAGCTCAATTCCTATGATCTCGGCGTCGACATCGAGCTCGCGGACGCCGTGCAGCGGCTCCGCTTCGAGCATCCCGACGTCAAGGTGGTCGTGCTGCGCTCGGGCAAGCCGCGGGTGTTCTGCGCCGGCGCCAACATCCGCATGCTGGCGGGCGCCACCCATGCGCACAAGGTGAACTTCTGCAAGTTCACCAACGAGACCCGCAACGGCTTCGAAGATTCCAGCGAGAATAGTGGCCAACGCTTCATCACGGTCGTGAATGGTACGGCGGCCGGCGGCGGCTATGAGCTCGCGCTCGCAACCGACCATATCATCCTTGCCGACGACGGCTCCTCCTCGGTCGCGCTGCCGGAAGTGCCACTGCTCGCGGTGCTGCCGGGCACCGGCGGTCTGACGCGCGTCGTCGACAAGCGCAAGGTGCGCCGTGACCATGCCGACGTGTTCTGCACCATTGAGGAAGGCATCAAGGGCAAGCGGGCCGTCGCATGGCGGCTGGTCGATGAGATCGCGCCGAATTCGAAAGTCGATGCCAAGGTCACCGAGCGCGCCAAGGAGTTCGCCGCCGCCTCGAAACGCAACGGCAGCGGCAAGGGTGTTCAGCTCACGCCGCTCAAGCGCGTCATCGACGCCAACAGCGTGCGCTACGGTTTCGTCAACGTCGATATCGACCGCACCGCGCGCATCGCCACGATCACGATCAGTGCCCCTGACGCTGCGCCTCCGGCCGACATCGATGGCATGCTCGCACAGGGCGCCTCGTTTTGGCCGCTGCAGGTCGCGCGCGAGCTCGACGATGCGATCCTGCATCTGCGCATCAACGAGCTCGAGATCGCGATGCTCGTGTTCAAGTCGCATGGCGAGCGCGCGCAGGTGCTGGCCTACGACGCCTTCCTGGAAACCAACAAGGCGCATTGGCTTGTCAATGAGATCAGGCACTACTGGAAACGGGTGTTGAAGCGGATTGACGTCACGTCGCGGACGTTGGTGACGCTGGTCGAGCCCGGCTCTTGCTTTGCCGGAACGCTCGCCGAGCTCGTGTTCGCGGCCGACCGCTCCTACATGCTGATCGGCACCATCCAGGGCGACAACCGACCGCCGCCTGCGATCGAATTGTCGGCGATGAATTTCGGGCCTTATCCAATGAGCCATGGCCTGACGCGGCTGGAGTCGCGCTTCCTCGCCGAGCCTTCGGATCTGGAGCGCGTGCGCGATCATCTCGGCCAGCCGCTGGAGGCAGAAGATGCCGAGGAGCTCGGTCTCGTCACCTTCGCGCTCGACGACATCGATTGGGACGACGAGGTGCGCGTGTTCCTCGAGGAGCGCGCAAGCTTCTCGCCGGACAGTCTCACCGGCCTCGAAGCCAACCTGCGCTTTGCCGGTCCCGAGACGATGGAATCGAAGATATTCGCTCGCCTCACCGCTTGGCAGAACTGGATCTTCCAGCGGCCCAATGCGGTCGGCGAGGAAGGCGCGCTCAGGCGCTACGGCACGGGACAAAAGCCCCGCTACGACATGACACGAGTTTAGCGAATGGGGAGTAGTGAGTAGGGAGCTTGCGAACCGGGCCAATGCCCCATTCGCCACTCGTCATTCGCTATTCACCTCCAACAAATCAGGTCCCACACGGGAGGTCGCCATGAATATGAACATCATGAACGTCGACTACAGCACCAAGATTCCGAACAATGTGAATCTCGCTGAGGATCGGCAGGTCCTCAAGGCACTGGAGGGCTGGCATCCGGGCTATGTCGACTGGTGGAACGACATGGGCCCGGACGGATTCCAGCAGTCGCTGGTGTATCTGCGCACGGCCTATTCGGTCGATCCGCGCGGCTGGGCCAAGTTCGACTACGTCAAGATGCCCGACTATCGCTGGGGCATTCTCCTTGCCCCGCAGGAGGAAAACCGCGTCATTCCGTTCGGCGAGCATTATGGCGAGCCGGCCTGGCAGGAGGTGCCCGGCGAATATCGCGCGCTGATGCGCCGCCTGATCGTGATCCAGGGTGACACCGAGCCTGCGTCGGTCGAGCAGCAGCGCCACCTCGGCAAGACCGCGCCCTCGCTCTACGACATGCGCAACCTGTTCCAGGTCAATGTCGAGGAGGGCCGTCACCTCTGGGCGATGGTCTATCTGTTGCAGAAATATTTCGGCCGCGACGGCCGCGAGGAGGCCGACGAGCTGTTGCGCCGCCGCTCCGGCGACGCTGACAGCCCACGCATGCTGGGCGCCTTCAACGAGAAGACGCCGGACTGGCTGTCCTTCTTCATGTTCACCTACTTCACCGACCGCGACGGCAAGATGCAGCTGCACTCGCTCGCGCAGTCCGGCTTCGATCCGCTGTCGCGCACCTGCCGTTTCATGCTGACGGAGGAGGCGCACCATATGTTCGTCGGCGAGACCGGCGTCGGGCGCGTGATCCAGCGCACGTGCGATGCGATGCGCGCGGCCGGGATCGACGACCCGACCGATGTCGCCAAGGTGCGCGCGCTCGGCGTCATTGATCTTCCGACCATTCAGAAGAAGCTGAACCTGCACTACACGCTGTCGCTCGATCTGTTCGGCTCGGAGGTCTCAACCAACGCAGCCAACGCCTTCAACGCAGGGATCAAGGGCCGTTATCACGAGACCCAGATCCAGGACGACCATCAGCTGAAGAATTCGACCTATCCGGTGCTCAAGCTGGTTGACGGCGAGATCAAGCGGGTCGACGAGCCGGCGCTGACCGCGCTCAACATGCGGCTGCGCGACGACTACTCGCAGGACTGCATCAAGGGCATGCTGCGCTGGAACAAGATCATCACCACCGCCGGCTACGACTTCCAGCTCAAGCTGCCGCATGTCGCCTTCCACCGCGCCATCGGCGAGTTCAAGGACGTCCGTGCGACGCCGGACGGCATCCTCATCGACGAGGGGACGTGGGCGAAGCGCAAGAGCGAATGGCTGCCCTCGAGCGACGACGGCGCCTACATCGCCTCGCTGATGCGGCCGGTGACCGAGATCGGCGGCTTCGCGCCCTGGATCGCGCCGCCCAGGGTCGGCATCGACAACAAGCCAGGCGACTTCGAATATGTGAAGATCGAGTCGTAAGGCTTTAAGCCGTCTGCATTGAGGTCACCGCAACAGACGCTGTCATCACCCGCGAAAGCGGGCGATCCAGTAAGCGCAGGCGTTGGTTGTCGAGACGACGTGCCAAATGGCATCGGCGCGGCGTGCTGGATTCCCCGCCTGCGCGGGGAATGACAGCTGATGATGTTGCGACGGCTGGGCCTGACGTCTCGCTAAGCTTGGCTTCCTAAGCCGCATCCACCCGCCGGAAACCGTTCCACATCGCGGTCGCCGCGCCGGAGGTCAGAACCGGTAGAACGCGCGCATCCTGGTAATGACCGTTGAGCGAGACTCGCGGCAATGCGGTGAGGCGATCCGCATTCGCCGGGAAGATCATGCCGGGACGGGTGGTAACCGCGGTTTTGAAGCCGGCGCCGGCAGCCAGCGCGAACTCGCGTGGGCCGGCTGCCGCGCGATCGCCATAGGGATAGGCCATGTGAAGCACCGGCCGCTGCAGCGCGGCCTCGATGCGCGCACGGCTTCCGGCCATTTCCTGCAACGCCGTCTCTTCGTTGAGTTTGGCGAGATTGCAGTGACTTGCTGAATGCGCGCCGATCGTGACCAGCGGCTGGTCCGCAAGGGCCTTGAGCTCGTCCCACGACAGGCAGAGCTCACGACAGATGGCGGCTTCGTCCACGCCATGTCGTGCGCACAGCGCACTGACCTCGCGTCCGAGGTCATGCTCGCTCGGCAGCCCGCGCAGCCAATCGTGCAACTGCTGGAAAGCCGCGCACTTGGCCGTTGCGTCTCTTGCATCCAGACGGGTCGGCGCGCCTCCGATGGTCGCCTCGATCACGTCGGCCTGTGCTACGACCATCTCGAGCGCGAGCCACCATAGTCGGCCCAAGCCTTCGGCAAATTCGCTGGTGACGAAGATCGTGAACGGCGCCTCGAACTCGCGCATCACGGGCAGCGCGAAATCGCGGTTGTCGCGGTAGCCGTCATCGAAGGTGAAGCAGGCAAAGCGTCTGGCAAAATTCCGTTCGACCAGCCGATGATGCAGCTCGTCGATCGTGATGATGTCGATCTCATGAGCCCGCAGATGGGCGAGCATCTCGCGCAAGAACTCCGGCGTGACTTCCAGGTGACAGTTCGGCTGAAAATCAACGTTGCGAGGCGGTCGCACGTGATGCAGCGTGAAAATGGCACCGACGCCGGCGAAGATCGGCCGCAGCCAGATATGGGCGCCGCTGAGGTACAGCGCTTCAAGGCCGGCGCGGATAAAGGTCTTACGAAATCGCTTCATCGGAAAGCGCGCGCTCAACTGGTGCGAATGTTGGGATCACAGCTCGCCTCACCACCTCTGCGCGAACTTCGGAAGCCCCACGGACACTCGCAAATGATATCGTTCCAGCGGAGCGGATTTGACGTTCGCGGCCTGCCTGCCGTGGTAGCGGATGCGAACGTCAAACCCAGAGCTCCACTGGCGCCGTCATTGACTCCAGACTCCCCGAGGCAGTTGCGGCAGATGACAGGGAATTCGGATGGACGACGAGGATGTAACGGGAACGTTAGCGACAAATCGTTGAAGAAACGGTTAGCCGGATCATTTGCCGCACCCCTCAAAAGGACTGCGCATTTCCGGTTTGACAGGCCTGCAAGGGTTTGTTTTGTCTCCGTTTCCTGACCAGACGGGATGACGAATGCGTGGACTTTTCCGGTGGAGCGGCAAATGGTGGCCTGGAATCATCCCGTTGCTCATACTTTGGGGCTTCGCCGCCTGGGTCAGCACGGCGCCACTTGAAAATGATCTGAGCGCGCGGAGCGCTGCCGCCCTGAAAAGCGCCGTGCTGGACCGAACAAAGATCGCGGTCGATGGCCGCGACGTCAGCCTCGGCGCCTACGCCTTCTCGGAAGAAGGGCGCCGTGACGCGCTGGCATTGGTCGCTGCCGTGCCCGGTGTGCGGCTGGTCGACGACGGGACCCGTCTGGTGGCGGAAGCGAAGCCGTTCGTCTGGTCAGCCGAACGCGATGTGGTCAGGGTGACGCTCGGCGGCAATGCACCTCTGCCGGCGGTCAAGGCCAAGCTTTCGGAGGCGGCGCGTTCGGCGCTCAAGGGCGTCGAGGTCGCCGATCAGATGGCGCTTGCGCGCGGCGCGCCGCCGCGCTTCGAGGATGCCGCGCTGCTGCTGATCGGCCAGATCGGCAAGCTGAAGGACGGCAAATTCACGATCTCCGACGGAGATATCGCGCTGACGGGCATGGCGCGCGAGCTCGGCGGCCGCGAATCGCTCGCATTGGCACTGAAGGATCTGCCTGAGGGTTTCAAGATCGCCAGCAACGAGGTGAGGGCCCCGCCTTACATCTTCCAGGCCTACAAGGATCCGGTCGCCGTCACCGTGACCCTGTCCGGCAACGTTCCCGACGAAAACATCCACGCCGTGGTGGTCGGTGCGGCGTCGCGCCGCTTCTTCAACGAAAAGGTCGTCGACAATCTCAAGACCAGCCTCGGTGCGCCGTCCGGCTTCGTCAATGCGGTGGTACCGGCACTTGGAGCGCTGTCGCGGCTGTCGACCGGCACGCTGGCGGTCTCGGACCGAGAAATCAAACTGTCCGGCGATGCGCTGTATGACGAGGCGGCGCGGCAAATCCAATCCGGCCTCGCCAAGGACGTGCCACAAGGCTGGCAGGTCAAGGCGGAGATTTCCGTCAAGCCCGCGGCTGCGCCCGTCGATGCGACGGTCTGTCAGCAGTTGTTCTCCGATCTGCTCGGCAAGGCCAGGATCCGCTTCGAGACCGGTCGCGCCGACATCGATCGCGACTCGGCCGGCTTGCTCGATCGCCTGGTCGAAATTGCGCTCCGATGCCCGTCGGCGAACATCGAGGTTGCCGGTCACACCGATGCCGAGGGCGAGGAGGCCACCAATCAGGCGCTCTCGCAGAAGCGCGCGCAGGCGGTTGTCGATTATCTCGTCAAGGCGGGGCTGCCGGCCGACCGGTTTACCGCGGTCGGCTATGGCAGCACGCAGCCGGTCGCATCCAATGACACCGGCGAGGGGCGTGCCCAGAACCGGCGCATCGATTTCCTGGTGAGGTGACGGCCATGGCCTTTCTGATCGCATTTCATTGGGGCTGGTTGCTGGGGGCGCTGTTGATCGGCCTCGCGATGGGCTGGGTGGCGGTGGTCCATCGCGGGCCCCGCGTGTCGCGCCCGGTGATGCTGGGGTTGTCAGCGCTCGCAATGGCTCTGGTCGCAATCGCCATCACGCATGTGGTGCCCGGACGCCCCGGATATTGGCTCGAGCTCCTGCTCGTGATGTTCGTGCCCTATCTGGTCGGTTGCACGATCGGCTCCTGGCTGCGGGCGCTTGTGGTCGCCCGCAGCATGCGGCTGGGGGCTGCCGGCTAATTATCTTGCGCTCATCGCGTGGCGGCGGCGCTCTGGCGCTCGCCGTTCTTGTTTGCGCTTGACGCTAATACGTACGTACGTATTATAAAGCTCATGCCAAAGCCATCGCTCAAAGACGCCATTCTCGACGCCGGGCTCAGGGTCATGTTCCGGGCCGGCTATCATGGCTCCAGCGTGCGCGACGTCGTGCAGGAGGCGGGGGCCCCGCAGGGGTCGTTCACCAATCACTTCCGCTCCAAGGAGGCGTTCGCCAGCGAAGTGCTGGAGCGGTATTTTTCGCACGTGCAAGGGCTGGTCGCACTGGCGCTGGACGATACGTCACTGACGCCGCGGGCGCGGCTGCGGCGCTATCTCGACATCATCACGGGTCGGCTCGCGGCTGATGATTGGATGCGCGGCTGCCTGATCGGCGACCTCAGCCTGGAGGCGTCCGGGAACAGCGAGCTCCTGCGCGCCCAACTCGACACGATCTTCAGGGCCTGGCGCACCCCCTTCGCCGCCTGCATCGCCGAGGCTCAGCAAGCGGGCGAGATCGCCGCGGACTTTGCGCCCGATGAGCTTGCCGAGTTCCTGCTCGCCTCCTGGCAGGGCGCGATGCTGCGCATGAAGGTGGAGCGCAGCCCGGCGGCGCTCGAGCGTTTCAAGACCATCGCCTTCAACACCGTCTTCAAGGAGCCATCATGACCGAGACTGCTCAATCCGGCCTCCATCATCTGGACGTGCTCGACACCACCATGGCCTATCGGGAGATGGGCCGCACTGACGCGCCCGTCGCGCTGTTTCTGCACGGCAACCCGACCTCGTCCTACATCTGGCGCAACATCATGCCGCTGGTGGCGCCGGTGGCGCGCTGCGTCGCACCCGATCTCGTCGGCTTCGGCCAGTCCGGCAAACCGGATATCGGCTATCGCTTCTTCGACCAGGCCCGTTATCTCGATGCATTCGTCGACGGCCTCGGTCTGCGCTCGGCCTATCTGGTGGCGCAGGATTGGGGCACGGCGCTCGCTTTCCATCTCGCCGCGCGGCGCCCCTCCTTGGTGCGCGGGCTAGCGTTCATGGAGTTCATCCGGCCGATGGCGGACTGGTCGGATTTCGATCCCACGCACGGCGTTCGCGAGCAGACCTTCCGCAGGTTCAGGACGGCCGGCGAGGGCGAGGCGATGATCCTGGAAGGCAACGCCTTTGTCGAGCGGGTGCTGCCGGGTGGCGTGGTGCGCGCCTTGAGCGAGGACGAGATGGCGGCTTACCGCGCGCCATTTGCGACGCCTGAGAGCCGCCGTCCGACGCTGGTGCTGCCGCGCGAACTGCCGATCGGCGGCGAACCGGCCGATGTCGATCAAGCGCTCCGGATAGCGCACGCGGCCCTTGCTGCATCGCGTTATCCGAAGCTCCTGTTCGTGGGCGACCCCGGCGCATTGGTATCGCCATCCCGGGCGAAGGAATTTGCGGCATCGCTGCATAACATTGCGGTGATCCCACTTGGCGCGGGCCGGCATTTTCTGCAGGAAGATCATCCCGAGGCGATCGGTCGCTCTGTTGCCGGTTGGATCGCCGGCATCGAGACGGCCACCGCGCTCGGCAATGCGGCCTAGTTCGCGCCACCGCTGACGCCCAAAGCGGTCGCGAACCGGCGCGGCCAGGGAGAGCGGACGTGCCTGTATTGACCGAACGGCTTGATGTCGTCGATTGGGACGCGCTCGCGGCGCTCTATCGCGCCGCGTCAATGGGCGACAAGTCGCCCGACGATCTCGCGCGGGTATTCGGCAACAGCATGTTCCGCGTATTTGCGCTGGAGGCGAACCGCCTGGTCGGGGCCGGGCGTGTGTTGGCCGATGGCTACGATTGTGCCTATCTCTGCGATGTCGCCGTCATGCCGGACCAGCAGGGCCGCGGGACTGGAACACAAATCATTGAGCGGCTGCTGCAGCTGTCAAAAGGCCATCGGAAGATTATCCTCTATGCCGTGCCGGGGAAGGAGGCCGTCTACCGACGTTTCGGTTTTCGCCGCATGACCACGGCGATGGCAGTCTTCGCCGATCAGGCGTCTGCGAGCGCGCGTGGTCTGTTGGAGCAGGACTGAGCGTGAGGACGTTCCCCCCCAGAAGGGCGCAATGCAAGGGGACGTGAACGCGGCGATGCGAGATGCAATTCCAAGCGATCAGGCCGGCCGGGGTCCGCGCCGCGTGCTTCCGCGGTGCGCCCTCCGGAAACCTTCCGCTTCCCCTCATCCTCACAGAAGTTTAACCTGGAGCCGGCAGGCTAGGCGGCCCTCCCTGGGCTCATCCTGGGCTAATACGGTGTCGTCGCCCGTGCGGCAAAACGATGCATCGGATCGGTCAGAAGCCTGCTAAGTATACTGTATGTGCCCGTGTTTTGTTCACACCTGCCGAGTTCCCCAAGGGCCCGAAACGCGGTACGAGGGCCTTGCATGAGACATGGCGCGAACTGCCTGGATTCGCGTTTGTTCTCTGTGCGAGCGGTCGCGTTCCCGAGCGGACTTTCTCACGCGGTTCGCCGGGTCACGGTTAGAGGTGTAGATGCTTGAAGCCATACGCGGAGCGACCTCTGTCCTGCGCCAGAAACAGGTGCTGCATAAGCTTGGAGTGATTATCAGCATCGCGGTGATCGTGATCGCATGCCGCGTGCTCTATCACATGCTGCGTGGCATCGACATCAGCGAGGTGCTCGAAGCGATCAAGAGCACGGAGCCGTACCAGATCGCGCTTGCGGCGCTGTTCGTCGCGGCGGGCTATTTCACGCTGACCTTCTATGACCTTTTCGCGGTACGTGCGATCGGGCAGAGCCAGGTGCCGTACCGGGTCAACGCGCTCGCCGCCTTCACCAGCTATTCGATCGGCCACAATGTCGGGGCGAGCGTCTTCACCGGCGGCGCGGTGCGCTACCGGATCTATTCGGCTTATGGTCTGAATGCGATCGACGTCGCCAAGATCTGCTTCCTTGCCGGCCTGACGTTTTGGCTCGGCAATGCCGCGGTGCTCGGCCTCGGCATCACCTATCATCCGGAAGCCGCCGCTTCGATCGACCAGCTGCCGCCGTGGCTGAACCGCGTGGTGGCGATCGCGATCCTGCTCACGCTGTTTGGCTACGTCGCCTGGGTCTGGACCAAGCCGCGCATGGTCGGCCGCGGGCCCTGGACGGTGATGCTGCCGGGCGGCCCGCTCACTTTGCTTCAGATCGCGATCGGGATCATCGATCTCGGCTTCTGCGCGCTCGCAATGTATGTGCTGGTCCCGGACGAACCCAACCTCGGCTTCGTTGTGGTCGCCGTGATCTTTGTCGCCGCGACGCTCCTGGGATTTGCGAGCCATTCGCCCGGCGGCCTGGGCGTGTTCGATGCCGCCATGCTGGTCGGCCTCTGGCAGATGGACCGGGAGGAGCTGCTTGCCGGCATGCTGCTGTTCCGGATGCTGTATTATCTCGCACCCTTCGTCATATCTGTAATCTTGCTGACGTTTCGCGAGATTATCATCAGCGCTCGATCCAAACGGCTGCGTCAGGCGGCTCTGCATTTCGAGCCAGGGCGTGCGCCTGAAGCCGCTTATGTGACAGACCGAAGAGACCCCGGCGTTTGAGAAGGCGAGGGACGACCTGTCGATGCCGCAATGCCCGGGGGAAACGGTGCTCGGGGATTTCGGACAGAGGTCGCGAAGCCAAATCCCCGACATCACGTCTCGATCCGAAGTTGACATTGAGAAGTAATGGACGTGGCGCAGAGACCTGACAGCGGCGGGCGGATACACGAAGAGGCAGGTTCGATGGCCCTGGATGCTCCTTCCCGGTCTTCCTCGCCCATCTTCTCGCCTTGGCCGGACCGGCTCCGGCATTCCGCGATCATCCTGCTGGCGGCGGCGCTCGCGCTGGGCGTGCTCGTGATGCGCGACGAGCTGTTGCCGTTCCGGGCCGCCGCGGTCTTCGTCTGCATTGCCGCAGCGGCGCTGGTGCCCTGGCGCCTGCACAGCGCTGTAGCCACGCGGGAGGATGTCCGCGGCACCAATCCGGTGGAGACCCCTGCGGTCAGCGCGGTGGTGGCTGGGATGTCCGATCCGGCGGTGCTGCTCGATCGCGCCGGCCGCGTCATCCACCTGAATGCCGCCGCCGCCCAGCTTGCCCCGGCGTTGCGCAAGAACGAGCTTGCGCAATTCGCATTGCGCTCGCCGGAGATCATCACTGCTCTGCGCGAGGCCATCGCCACCACCGAGCCCCGCCGCGCCACCTATCATGATCATGTGCCGGTTGACCGCTGGATGGAGCTGATCATCACCCCGGTCCCGGTCCCGACCGCCTTCGGCGGCACCGACAAGTGCATGCTGATGACCTTCCACGACCTCACTCCGCTGCGCCGGGTCGAGGAGATGCGGGCCGACTTCGTTGCCAATGCAAGTCACGAGCTACGCACGCCGCTGGCGGCGCTGTCCGGCTTCATCGATACCCTGCAGGGGCCGGCCAAGGATGATCCCCGAGCGCGCGAGCGTTTCCTTGGGATCATGCACACCCAGGCCGGCCGCATGGCGCGCCTGATCGACGATCTCCTGTCGCTGTCGCGCGTCGAGCTCTCCGCGCATGTACGCCCCGACGCGACCGTCGATCTGGTTCCGATCATTCACCAGGTCGCTGATGGCCTCGAGCCGCTGGCACGGGAGCGCCAGGTCGAGGTCGAGATCGATCTGCCGGAGACGCCGGTGACCATTGCCGGCGACCGGGAAGAGCTGTTGCGGCTGTTCGAGAACCTGATCGAGAACGCCCTCAAATACGGCGCATCGGGCGGGCGGGTGATCGTGTCGCTGACCTCGGCGGTGTCAGGAGAGGGCATCCCGGAGATCCGGGTCAAGGTGCGTGATTTCGGTCCCGGCATTGCGCCCGAGCACCTGCCGCGGCTCACCGAACGCTTCTACCGGGTTGATGTCGGCGACAGTCGCGCGCAGGGCGGGACGGGCCTCGGATTGTCCCTGGTGAAACATATCCTTAACCGCCACCGTGGCCGTCTTTTGATCGAAAGCGTGCCCAAAAACGGAGCAACCTTCACCGCCTGTTTTCCCCAGCCGAAGCCGCCCTTCGGAGCATAAAATCAAGCTTTTCCAATAGGTTGGTGGTGTCATCCGACTGTCATCAAACCTTTATAAAAGCGGCAACGAGGCCTTTTAAAGGGGCCGGCGGGAGCGCGATCGGGCGCACGTGGCGCTTCGCTCCCCAAATGGGAGACCAGCAATGAATTTCGTTAAAGCTCTCGTCGCTGCCGGCCTGGTCGCCGCATCGACGTCGGCCTTCGCCGCCGACATCACCGGAGCGGGTGCGACGTTCCCGTTCCCGATCTATTCCAAGTGGGCCGACGCCTACAAGAAGGAGACGGGCAACGGTCTGAACTATCAGTCGATCGGCTCCGGCGGCGGCATCAAGCAGATCCAGGCCAAGACCGTGACCTTCGGTGCCAGCGATGCGCCGCTGAAGGCCGACCAGCTTGAGAAGGACGGCCTGGTACAGTGGCCGATGGTGATGGGCGGCATCGTGCCGGTCGTCAACCTCGAGGGCGTGAAGCCCGGTGAGATGGTGCTCGACGGTCAGACGGTGGCTGACATCTATCTTGGCAAGATCACCAAGTGGGATGACGCCGCGATCAAGAAGCTCAATCCGAGCGTCAAGCTGCCGTCCGACGCCATCGCAGTGGTGCGCCGCTCCGACGGCTCGGGCACGACCTTTAACTTCACCTACTACCTCTCCGAGGTCAGCCCCGACTGGAAGAGCAAGGTCGGCTTCAACACCGCCGTCGAGTGGCCGACCGGCGTCGGCGCCAAGGGCAACGAGGGCGTGTCCGGCAACATCAGCCAGACCAAGAACTCGATCGGCTATGTCGAGTACGCCTATGCCAAGCAGAACAAGCTGACCTACACCAAGATGGTCAACAAGGCCGGCAAGACCGTCGAGCCCACCGTGGACGCCTTCCAGGCCGCCGCCGCGAACGCTGATTGGGCCCATGCTCCGGGCTATTACGTGATCCTGGCAAACCAGCCGGGCGACAAGTCCTGGCCGATGACGGCTGCGACCTTCATCCTGATGCACAAGCAGCCGGCCGACAAGGCGGCCTCCGACGAAGCCCTCAAGTTCTTCAAGTGGTCGTTCGAGAAGGGCGGCAAGATGGCCGAGGAGCTCGACTACATCCCGATGCCCGACGGCGTCGTGAAGATGATCGAGAAGACCTGGTCGGCGGACATCAAGAGCTAAGTCGTCTCAAGCGCAGCCCCTCTCCCTGCCTCGGGAGAGGGGACCTTAAGTCCGCAAGTCTGAATACCGAACGATAAGTCTATCAAAACAGGGGGCTGACTTGGCAGAGATGGCCGTTCAAAGCGACGCGAGCACTGTCAGCGATGCCGCCGGCCCCTATGACCGCGCCCGGGCGCTGAGCGCCTTCAAGGTTGGCGACGTCACCTTCTACTGGATCACCCGCCTGTCGGCGATTTCGGTGCTGCTCATCCTCGGCGGCATCATCCTGTCGCTGATCGTCGGTGCCTGGCCGGCGATGAAGGAATATGGCTTCGAGTTCCTGTGGACGCGCCGCTGGGCGCCGTCGGCCGACCCGCCCGTGCTGGGCGCGCTGGGCCCGATCTACGGCACGCTGGTGTCCTCCTTCATCGCCATGCTGATCGCCATTCCGGTTGGCCTCGGCATTGCGATCTTCCTCACCGAGCTTTGCCCGCAATGGCTGCGCCGCCCGATCGGCATCGCCGTCGAGTTGCTCGCCGGCATCCCCTCGATCATCTACGGCATGTGGGGCTTCTTCGTGCTGGGGCCGTTCCTGGCCTATACGTTCCAGCCGTTCATGATCAGCCTCTGCGCCAATATTCCGATCCTGCGGGATATCTTCGCGGGACCGCCGTCCTATCTCAGCCTGTTCAATGCGTCGCTGATCCTTGCGATCATGGTGCTGCCCTTCATCACTTCGATCTCGGTCGACGTGTTCAAGACCGTGCCTCCGGTGTTGAAGGAGGCTGCCTACGGCGTCGGCTGCACCACCTGGGAGGTGGTCCGTAGCGTGGTGATTCCTTACACCCGCGTCGGCGTCATCGGCGGCGTCATGCTGGCGCTCGGCCGGGCGCTTGGCGAAACCATGGCCGTCACTTTCATCATCGGTAACTCGTTCCGCATCTCCTCGTCGATCTTCGCTCCGGGCACCACGATCTCCGCGGCGATCGCATCCGAATTCCAGGAGAGCGACGGCTTGCACCAATCGGCCCTGATCCTGCTTGGTCTGTTGCTGTTCGTTCTCACCTTCTTCGTGCTGGCCGCCGCGCGGCTAATGCTGCTGCGTCTCGAAGCCAAGGCCGGAAAGTAGGGCTGAGGAAATAGTGATGACATCCGTCGATACGCCCATCAATCCGGTCAACCCGATCTATGGCCGGCGCCGCCGCAAGGATATCTTCGTTCGCGGCCTGTGCGTGCTGGCCGCGCTGTTCGGCGTCACCTGGCTCGCGCTGATCCTGATCGATCTCCTGTATCAGGGCCTCGCGGGCCTGACCCTGCAGGTCTTCACCACCGATACGCCGCCGCCGGGATCGAGCGACGGCGGTCTGCGCAATGCCATCGTCGGCTCGGTCATCATGACCATTATCGGCGTCGGCATCGGGGCGCCGCTTGGCCTGTTCGCCGGTACCTATCTTGCCGAATATGGCCGCCACGACCGGCTCACCTCGGTGATCCGCTTCATCAACGACATCCTGCTCTCGGCGCCCTCGATCATCATCGGCCTGTTCGTCTACGGCGCGGTCGTGGTTCCAATGCGCGGCTTCTCGGCGATCGCGGGCTGTCTGGCGCTCGCCGTGATCGTGATCCCGGTGGTGCTGCGGACCACCGAGGACATGCTGCTGCTGGTGCCCAATCCGCTCCGCGAGGCGGCTTCCGCGCTTGGCTTGCCGCGTTCGCTGGTGATCCGGCGCATCGCCTATCGCGCCGCGCGCTCGGGCCTGATCACGGGCGTGCTGCTGGCCACGGCGCGCGTCGCTGGCGAGACCGCGCCGCTTCTGTTCACCGCGCTGTCGAACCAGTTCTGGAGCCTCGATCTCACCCACACGATGGCCAATCTGCCCGTGACCATCAACAACTTCGTCCAGAGCCCCTATGCCTATTGGAAACAGCTGGCCTGGAGCGGAGCCCTTCTGATCACCTTGACCGTGCTTGCCCTGAATATCAGCGCGCGCATTCTGGGCGCCGAGAGGAGCGCAAAATGACCGACATGTCCGTTTCCGTGTCCAGCCCGGCGGGCGCCATTCCGAACAAATCCCTGCCGGACGCACCGGCGAAGGTGACTGTCCGGAACTTGAACTTCTACTACGGCGATCACCATGCGCTGAAGAACATCAACCTGTCGCTCGGAACCAACCGGGTCACGGCCTTCATCGGCCCGTCCGGCTGCGGCAAATCCACGCTGCTGCGCATCTTCAATCGGATGTACGACCTCTATCCGGGTCAGCGTGCTGAAGGCCAGCTGATGCTGGACAAGACCGATATTCTCGACCCCAAGCTGGATCTCAATCTGTTGCGCGCTCGTGTCGGCATGGTGTTCCAGAAGCCGACGCCGTTCCCGATGACCATCTACGAGAATATTGCCTTCGGCATTCGCCTCTATGAGAAGATCTCGAAATCGGAGATGGATGACCGGGTCGAGAAGGCGCTGCGCGGCGGCGCGCTCTGGAACGAGGTGAAGGACAAGCTGAACGCGTCGGGCCTCAGCCTGTCTGGCGGCCAGCAGCAACGTCTTTGCATCGCCCGTACTGTCGCGGTTCGGCCCGAGGTGATCCTGTTCGACGAGCCGTGCTCGGCATTGGACCCGATCTCGACCGCCAAAGTCGAGGAGCTGATCCAGGAATTGAGCGAGAACTACACGATCGCGATCGTCACCCATAACATGCAGCAGGCGGCGCGCGTCTCCGACAAGACCGCCTTCATGTATCTCGGCGAGTTGATCGAGTTCGACGACACCAGCAAGATCTTCACCTCGCCGAGCGATCGGCGAACCCAGGATTACATCACGGGCCGCTTCGGCTGAGGCCGGATTGGAACGTTCGTCCGTTCGCGTAGCACCCTTGCATCGGATCGGCAGGGGGCAGTCCGCTTAAAAGCAGTCAATGCGGTCCGGCACGGTATGCGTCCCCACTGTCTTGAGCGGTGGGCTAGGGCAATGAGGGCTGAATTGACGCACCGGAACACGACGCATTGCCGAGGAGAGAGACATGGCCAGTGAACATACCGTCAAGGCGTTCGATAGTGATCTTCAGGAACTGACCCGGTTGGTCGCAGAGATGGGCGGCCTGGCCGAGCGGCTGATCGTCGACTCCGTCGACGCGCTGGTGCGGCGGGACATCGCGCTCGGTGAGCGCGTGATCGCGGCCGATGGCGAGATCGACAATCTGCAGCGGCTGATCGAGGAGCGCGCGGTGCTGACGATCGCGCGCCGGCAGCCGATGGCGGTGGACCTGCGCGAGATCGTCGGTGCGATGCGGGTTGCCACCGATCTTGAGCGGATCGGCGATCTCGCCAAGAATATCGGCAAGCGGGTCGCGGCGCTGGAGAGTGATTTCCATCCCCTGAAGCTGATCCGTGGGCTGGAGCATATGACCGACCTCGTGCAGTCGCAGGTCAAGTCGGTGCTGGATGCCTATGCCGCCCATGACCTGCCGGCGGCGATGACGGTCTGGAAGAGCGATGAGGAGGTCGATGCCATCTGCACCTCGCTGTTCCGCGAGCTGCTCACCTACATGATGGAAGATCCCCGCAACATCTCGTTCTGCATCCACCTGATGTTCTGCGCCAAGAACATCGAACGGATCGGCGATCACGCCACCAACATTGCGGAAACCGTGTTCTACATGATCGAGGGCCAGCAGATGGTCGACAAGCGACCGAAGGGTGACATGACGTCCTTCGCCGTTACCGCCCCCGGCAACTGAGAGAGAAGCTGACCGATGAGTGCGCGCATTCTGGTTGTGGAAGACGAGGAAGCGCTGACCACGTTGCTGCGCTATAATCTGGAAACCGAGGGCTACGAGGTCGAGACGGTCGCGCGTGGCGACGATGCCGACACCCGGCTCAAGGAGCGGGTGCCCGATCTGGTGGTGCTCGACTGGATGCTGCCGGGGCTGTCCGGGATCGAACTGTGCCGCCGCCTCCGCGCGCGGCCGGAGACCAAGCAGCT
Organism: Bradyrhizobium sp. STM 3843; assembly: GCF_000239815.1. GTDB lineage: Bacteria > Pseudomonadota > Alphaproteobacteria > Rhizobiales > Xanthobacteraceae > Bradyrhizobium. The sequence goes on from NZ_CAFK01000283.1 coordinate 45,778, forward strand.
ACCGATCATCATGCTGACGGCGCGTGGCGAGGAGAGCGAGCGCGTCCGCGGGCTCGCCACCGGAGCGGACGACTACATCGTCAAGCCGTTCTCGGTGCCCGAGCTTCTGGCGCGCGTCAAAGGCCTGCTGCGTCGCGCGAGCCCCGAGCGGCTCGCCACCGTGCTCGCCTATGGCGACATCGAACTCGACCGCGAGAAGCGCCGCGTGGCGCGTTCAGGGCGGCCGATCGATCTCGGCCCGACCGAATATCGGCTGCTCGAATTCTTCCTCGAGCATCCGGGTCGTGTGTTCAGCCGCGAGCAGCTGCTCGACAGCGTCTGGGGACGCGACATCTATATCGACGAGCGCACGGTGGATGTTCACATTGGCCGCTTGCGCAAGCTGCTCAATCCGGGTCGCGAGCAGGATCCGATCCGCACGGTGCGCGGTGCCGGCTACGCGCTCGACGATCGATTTGCCAAAGCGGAGTCGTAGCGCTCAGTCCGCCACCGCAGCCATCAGAATCAGAAAGATCAGGCGGAGTCGTTTTGGCTCCGCCTTTTTCTTGCGACCGCGGGTTGCATCTGTTCGAGCGAGTCGGCGAACGATCGGCGGGCTTACGTGCCGGACGACTGATAGGCTGCGCGATCGCGCCCCTCGAAACGACCCCGGACCGATCCGGGAGTTGCCGACTGGTCGGTCGAACGCTTCTTGCGCGCATCGTGTTTACAACTTGTCACAAACCTGGTGCGCCCGATTGTGACGATGATATGATCCCCGCGGGTTGGGGGTGGCGTCATGGGGCGTGGGTACACGATCTTCGATACGTCGGTCGGTCGCTGCGGCATTGTCTGGAGCGACGCTGGCATCATCGGCGTTCAATTGCCGGAGGCGCGGGAGATCGAGACGCGTCGGCGGATGTTCAGGCAATTTCCCGAAACCCGCGAATTGGCCCCGCCTCCAAATGCCGAGTCCGCCATCGACACGATCGTGATGATGCTGCGCGGACGGCCTGCGGATTTCACCGATGTCAGCCTCGACATGGCCGGCATCACCCCGTTCAATCAGCGCGTGTATGACTATATCCGCCGCATTCCGCGTAGCGAAACCCGCGAGCCGGGCGAGATTGCAGCCAGCCTGCATGCCACGGGAGCGTTCTACTCGGTGGCCCAGGCGCTGGCGAAAAATCCGCTTCCGCTGATCGTACCTTGCCATCGTGTGCTGGCCGCAAACGGGATCGAAAAAGCCTCGCCGAACCGAGGCGCGATCTCGCAGCGCCGGCTGCTGTCGCTCGAAGGTGCCGGGGCGCAGACAGGGATGACTTTGTTCGACGCGCTGCTGGCGGTTGATCGGCCGCGCGCCACGCACTAGATCGAGCGGATGGCCACAACCATCCTGCTGACCAGCCGCTCCGTGACCGTCTCCGAGTTCCGCTGCACTGCAGTGTCGGGTGAACCGCCCTATGCGGAGCAGTTTGGCAGCCATTCGGTCTCCTATGTGCGCAAGGGCAGTTTCGGCTGCCATCACCGCGGTCGCTTTTTCGAGCTCGTCACCGGCTCTATCCTGATCGGGCATCCCGGCGACGAGTTCACGTGTACGCATGATCATGTCTGCGGCGATGAGTGCTTGTCGTTCTTTCTTGCGCCGGAGCTGGTCGAGGAGATCGGCGGCACCAGGGACGTTTGGCAAGCCGGCGCCGTACCGCCGCTGCCCGAACTGATGGTGATCGGCGAGCTGGCCCAGGCGGCGGCTGCCGGTAGCAGCGATCTCGGCCTCGACGAGGTCGGCCATCTGTTCGCCAGCCGGTTCGTGGCGGCCGTCGCCGGCAAGTCGCCTAATCCTTCGATCGCCGCCGGGCGTGACCGCCGCCGCGCGGTCGAGACCGCGCTATGGATTGATGCCAATTCGCATCGCGCCATCGACCTCGAGGATGCCGCGCATCAGGCCGGCCTCAGCCCGTTTCATTTCCTGAGATTATTTGCTGCCACGCTCGGTGTCACACCGCACCAATATCTGGTTCGTTCTCGGCTACGCCATGCCGCACGGCGGCTCAGCGAAGACGACGCACCCGTCACCGACATCGCTTACGACGTCGGCTTCGCCGATCTCTCCAACTTTACCCGCACCTTCACGCGTGCAGCGGGTGTCTCGCCCTTGCGGTTCCGCAAGGCCTCGCGCGGCATGCGCAAGATTCTCCAAGAAGGCTTGAGCCGGCATTGACTAGGTGATCGCCAGCGCCGCGCGATTGTCGCGGGCGAGGAATGGAGATCACCAATGTACGATCATATCGGCCTGAGAGTGAGCAACCTCGATGCCAGTGTGCGGTTTTATTCGGCCGCGCTGGCGCCGCTCGGCCATATCCTGTGTTCAAAGGACGAGACCTCTGCCGGCTTGGGCCCGAAAGGTGCGCCGGCGCTGTGGCTGTACCTGGAGAAGGGCGAGCGGCAGGCCGGTGCGCATATTGCGTTCCGCGCGCCGGATCATGCTGCCGTGAGCAAATTCCACACTGAAGGCCTCAAGGCTGGCGGCAGCGACAACGGCGGGCCCGGGCCACGCCTCGACTACAGCCCGACCTACTACGCTGCGTTTCTGATCGATCCCGACGGCAACAATGTCGAAGCAGTCTGTGCCTGAATCGGAGAGCGTATCATGGCATCCATTCACAAGGACATTCCGATCGATGCGCCGGCCGCCGTCGCCTGGGACGCGGTGCGCGATTTCGCCGCTGTGCATACGCGGCTGGCGCCAGGTTTCGTGCTTGACGCGAAGCTCGATGGCGACGTGCGCATCCTGACCTTCGCCAATGGGAGCGTGGCGCGCGAGAGGCTGGTCGATTGCGACGAGACGCGACGGCGTCTCGTTTATTCCGTTGGACATGAGCGCATCGCGCAGCACAGCGCGTCGGTCCAGATCTTTCCTGACGGCGAGACGCGGTGTCGCATGGTCTGGATCACCGACGTGCTGCCGCACGAGATCGCGCCCTATATCGACGGGCAGATGGAGCTCGGCGCGGCGGCCATGCAGAAGGCTTTGGGAGGCCGACGCTCATGACGTCATCCGCGTTTCTCGACGCGCTGGGCGCGGCCGGCCCCTCGGCCGATCGTGCCGGCAAGATGGACCTCTATGGCCGCTTTATTGGTTCCTGGGAGCTCGACGTCACGCATTTCCCGGAGAACGCGCCCGCGCGGCGGCGCAATGGCGAGTGGCATTTCGGCTGGGTGCTCGAGGGGCGCGCGATCCAGGACGTCTGGATCGTGCCGTCCCGCGGGCAGCGAGATCCGGCTCTGCCGGGCCCTTACGGCACGACGCTGCGCATTTACGACACCAGTCTCGATGCCTGGCGCATCCAATGGTCCGATCCCGTCAGCCAGATCTTCCTGCAGATGATCGGCCGTGCCGAAGGGCCCGACATCGTGCAGCTTGGCACGGACGAGAATGGGCGGCTGATCCGCTGGAGCTTTCGCGAGATCACGGAGGCCTCGTTTCTCTGGCGCGGTGAGAGCTCGGCCGACCAGGGCGCACATTGGCGGCTGGTGACGGAGTTCACGGCGCGTCGTCATCGGCTGTGAGTGCGCCGCCGCAGGCGCAGCTCACAGCCGGAAGTGCTTCGATAGCTTCAAGCCCTGCGCCTGATAGTTGGAGCCGATGCGCTGCCCATACAGCGCATCGGGCCGCGCCAGCATCTTCTCATAGACCAGGCGGCCGACGATCTGGCTATGCTCGAGGATGAACGGCACCTCGCGCGAGCGCACCTCCAGCACGGCGCGGGCGCCGAGCCCGCCGGCGCCGGCATAGCCAAAGCCGGGATCGAAGAAGCCGGCATAGTGCACGCGGAATTCGCCGACCAGAGGATCGAACGGCACCATCTCCGCCGCGTAGTCCGGCGGGACCTGGACGGCTTCTTTGGACGCCAGGATGTAGAACTCGCCGGGATCGAGAATGAGGCTGCGGTCCGGCCGCGCCTTGATCGGCTCCCAGAACTCTTCGACCGGATAGCCGGCGCGGCGATCGATATCGACGACGCCGGTGTGGCGCTTGGCGCGGTAGCCGACAAAGCCACCCGCGCTCTCGCCGGACAGGTCTACCGACACGGCCACGCCGCCGACCAGATCGGCGTCGTCGCGATCGACCAGCCGCTCGGCCCGGTGCAGCGCGTCGAGCTCATCGGAGGAGAGCGCCGCCTCGCCATGGCGGAAGCGGACCTGGGACAGCCGCGAGCCCTCGCGCAACAGAACCGGAAACGTCTTCGGACTGATCTCGGCATAGAGCGGGCCGTGATAGCCGGCGCCGATCATGTCGAACCGCCTTGTGCCGTCGGCGATCACGCGCGTGAACACGTCGAGCCGCCCGGTCGAGCTCTTCGGATTCGCAGCGGCGACGATGTCCTTCGGCAGCGCCAGGCTCTCCAGCAGAGGCACGATGTAGACGCAGTTGGTCTCCAGCACGGCGCCGTCGGCAAGCGCGATCTCATGCAGCTTCAGCTCGTCGATCCGCTCGGCGACCGTGGCGTCAGGCCCCGGCAGAAAGCTGGCGCGGACCCGATAGGCGATGTCGCCGAGCCGCAGGTCGAGGCTGGCCGGCTGGATCTGGCTCTCGACGAAGTCGTATGCGGGGAGGATCAGGCCGGCGTCCGCCATCTGCGCGATCATGCGATCGGGCAGGATGCCATGGGCGTCGGGGGCGAGCGAGAACGACAAGACCTGATCCCTTGACCTGATCACTTCACTGTTCCTTGCGGTCCGCTGCCGGACCTCAGGTCCATATACTGTGCCTCTTCCCCGTTATCCGATGGACGCCTTGACGGAAAGGCCGCCGACGATTAAGAGCATCATTTATCCCGTGGTGATTTGAGCCGGCCGGCTTGCAGCCACGTTAAATAAGTCGCTAAACAGGCCGGGGACAGATGTGATCCCGGCCATGAGGAGAGTTCTCCCAGGCCGGTTTTTTATTGTGGCCATCGCCGAGATGGTCACGATGGAGGTCATATGTCCAAGTCCGCTCCGAAGTCCACTACCACCCCCTCGCTGACCCAGTATCGCCCCGAGACCCGGCTGGTGCATTCCGGCACCCTGCGCTCCGAATTCGGCGAGACCGCCGAAGCGCTCTTCCTCACCCAGGGTTTCGTCTACGCCACCGCCGAGGAATGCGAGGCGCGGTTCAAGGGCGAGGAACCCGGCTTCATCTATTCGCGCTATTCCAACCCGACAATGGCGATGTTCGAGCGCCGCATGATCGAGCTCGAGGGCGCCGAGGCCGCCCGCTCCGCCGCGACCGGCATGGCCGCGGTAACCACCGCGATCCTGGCGCCCTTGCGGGCCGGCGACCACATGGTCGCCCCCAAGGCGATGTTCGGCTCCTGCCGTTATGTGGTGGAAGACCTGCTGCCGCGCTACGGCATCGAATCCACCCTGGTCGACGGGCTCGATCTCGACCAGTGGCAGCGCGCGGTCAGGCCGAACACCAAGAGCTTCTTCCTGGAGAGCCCGACCAACCCGACGCTCGACGTGCTCGACATCGCGGCCATCGCCGAGATCGCGCATGCCCATGGCGCGCGGCTGATCGTCGACAACGTCTTCGCCACGCCGCTCTGGCAAAGCCCGCTCGCGCTCGGCGCCGACGTCGTGGTCTACTCCGCGACCAAGCACATCGACGGCCAGGGCCGCTGTCTCGGCGGCGTCATCCTGTCGTCGGAAGCCTTCATCGCCGAGCACATCCACAATTTCATGCGCCAGACCGGTCCGTCGATGTCGCCCTTCAACGCCTGGGTGCTGCTGAAGGGCCTCGAGACGCTTGCGGTGCGCGTGCGCGCGCAGACCGAGACGGCAGGCAAGATCGCCGACTGGCTGGCCGGCCATCCGAAGATCTCGCGGCTGATCTATCCGGGCCGCGAGGACCATCCGCAGGCTGCGACCGTGAAGAAGCAGATGCGGGCAGGCTCGACCCTGGTCGGCTTCGAGGTCAAGGGCGGCAAGGCGGCGGCGTTCCGGGCGCTCAACGCGCTCAAGCTCGCCAGGATCTCCAACAATCTCGGCGACGCCAAGACGCTGGTCACCCATCCCGCCACCACCACCCATCAGCGGCTGACGCCGGAGGCGCGCGCCGAGCTCGGCATCAGCGAGGGCTTCATCCGCTTCTCCGCCGGCCTCGAACATGCCGACGACCTGATCGCGGACCTGGATGCGGCCCTGGCGAAAGCGTGAGCTTTCGCCGCGCGTAGTCAGTAGCGAATGGAGTCTCTCATTCGCTATTCGCTGCTGGCTATTTCCTATTCGCCTCTCGTGATCCCGGGGGCGCGCCCCGGGATGCCGCCTTCTGCGTCACATCGGCCGATAGGTCAGCACGTTCGTCGGCAGGTTGACGCCGAGCTTGACCTGGCCCACCGAGAGGATGATGTCGTCCCCGAGCAGCTGCGCAAAGCAGGCATAGCCCCAATCGTTCATGTGCAGCCCGTCGGAGATGACGAAGTCGTTGATCGGAATCGACTGCCGCTCGTGCCAGTCGCGCATCACCTCGAAGCGCGGGAAGATGCCGACATGATGCAGCTCGGCGATGTGGCTGAGCAGCTTGATCATCGTGTTCGCCCGTTCGGGCCGCTCGATCACGCGTGGCGAATATTGCAGATCGACCAGCACGACGTCGGAGCCTGCGGTCTGGATTTTCGCGACGCCGTCATCGACCATCTTGGCGGTCTCGGTCGGGTCGAGATTGCGCAGCACGGCATTGGTGCCGACCTGCCAGATCACGAGGTCCGGATGCCGGTCGATGACAGCGGTCTGCAGCCGCTTCATCATCTCAGGCGCATCCTCCCCGCCAATGCCCGCATTGACGACGGTGATATCCGCCATCGGATATTGCCGGCGCAGCTGCGCCGCCAGGCGGTTCGGATAGGTGTATTCCGGCCCGCTCGATCCGTAACCCTGCGTCGAGGACGATCCGAACGCGACGATCACGACCGGCAGGCCGGAGGCGAGCTTGTTGGCGACATGTGGCAGCGCGCCGAATGATTTCGCGCCGCCCGGGGTCGG
>NZ_CAFK01000282.1 GCF_000239815.1 Bradyrhizobium sp. STM 3843
CGGATATTGGCCCGTGCCCACCTCCTCCGAAGCTCTGTTGACCTGGTATGAGACCTTCCTTAGCGGTTTTGGCAGCCTGCCGTTGCAAGACATCGACCTGGTCGCGCTTGTCATCTTCGTCCATTGCGCAAGCATTCTATTGCGGGGCGTGCTCACATGGATCGGGCGACCGCTTGCACCAGCGCTGCGGATCCGTATGGCCATTGCAACGATGGCGCTGGCCTGGCTGTCCTATTACGTCAACCGCCCTCAAACGCTGAATCTCTGGACGATCCTCTATCTGTATACCCCGCTCGTGGTAACCGCATTCGATCCAAGGCGCCTTGCATACGTATGGCGCAGTTGGGTTCCAAGACCCACGATCGCGCTTCTCCCGCCTGTGCTGGTCCTCGCGATGGCGGTCAATCATCAGCAAGTCACGAACAATCTCAAAAGTCTGATGTCGCGATCGGGCAGCGGCAATGGCGTCGAGGTTTCTGGCGTTTCGCTACAGAAGGCCGCCGGCGAACGCATCCTCGCCCGGGCTGACTTCATTCGAAACCTCCCGGATCCGAAGCGAACCGTCATCTTCTCGGCGAATTCCTTTCTTTTGCCGCTGCTGACCGGTCTTTACCCGCCGCTTCCCGCCCGGGATCTGTTCTGGGAAACGGTCAGGGAGAGCGATCTGCGGCAGCTTCTTGACCGGCTATTCGAGCTCGCTCCATCAACGATCCTGTTCGATGCCGAGGAAAGCCCGGTCGACCTTCCCTATGGTGGCCGCGATCGCGAAGCTTTCTATGAAAGGATTAAAGCCACCATCGCGAATCGATATGTCAGGGGCGAGACATCCGCCGGATGGGATGTGTGGCGGGTGAAAGAGGCATCGAATACTGGTAACTCGTCTCCCACCCACTGATCTGGGATCTAAAGCCAGTCCAACACCGCCGGCTCCCATACGGAGGTCACGTCACGAATAGCGCATCACGCCATCATCGACCTTGCCAAAGCGCAGGGAGACGATATCGAGCGCGTAGTTCTGATAGAGCCGCCACGGCCGCTTGGAGCCCTGCTTCGGCAGCTGGGCGATCGAGCGCTGCACATAGCCGGAGGTGAAGTTCAGCGACGGCTGCGGCGCGACAGTCGGGTCGTCATTGTGCGGGCGGCACTGCTTGTAGCCATGCCGGTCCATGTAGTTGAGGAGACGGCAGACATAATCGCAGGTCAGGTCGCATTTCAGCGTCCAGGACGCGTTGGTGTAGCCGAGCGCCGCAGCGAGATTGGGCACGTCAGAATACATCATGCCCTTGTAGTTTAGAGTATTGGCGAAATCGACCTTGCGGCCGTCGACCACCACCTCGGTGCCGCCGAGCACCTGCAGGACAAGGCCGGTCGCGGTGACGATGATGTCGGCCTCGAGCTCGCTGCCATCCTTGAGCCGGATGCCCTTCTCAGTGAAGGTATCGATCTCGGCCGTCGCCACGGAGGCCCGCTTCTCCCTGATCGCCCTGAACAGATCACCGTCCGGCACCAGGCACAGCCGCTGGTCCCACGGATTGTAGCGCGGCGTGAAATGGGTGGCGACGTCGTAGCCGGGGCCGAGCGCGGCGCGCACGCCGCGCAGGATCAGGTCCTTCACTGCCAGCGGCTTGCGCCGGCTGAGCTGGAAGAAATACATCGAGAACAGCACATTGCGCCAGCGGATCAGCTGATAGGCCAGGCTCGCCGGCAGATGCCGTCTCAGCCTGTTGGCGAGCGCATCCTGCGCCGGGCGCGACACCACGTAAGTCGGCGAACGCTGCAGCATGGTGACGTGGGCGGCGGTTTTCGCCATTGACGGCACCAGGGTTACAGCCGTGGCACCCGAGCCGATCACGATCACGCGCTTGCCGGCGTAGTCGAGATCCTGCGGCCATTGCTGGGGATGCACCAGGCGGCCCTTGAAGTCCGCCGCCCCCTTGAACTCCGGCAGATAGCCCGCCTCGTATTTGTAATAGCCGGCGCACATGAACAGAAAATTGCAGGTGAAGCGCACGGTTCCGGTGGTGCCGTCCCCTGCCCTGCGCTCCGCCTCCACGGTCCAGCACGCCTCGGCCGACGACCACTCCGCACGCCGGACGCGGTGGTTGAAACGGATCTTCTGGTCGATGCCGTTCTCAATCGCAGTCTGGCGGACATAGTTCAGGATCTGCGGCCCGTCGGCGATCGCTTTCGGCTCGGTCCACGGCTTGAAGGAATAGCCGAGCGTGAACATGTCGCTGTCGGAGCGAACGCCGGGATAGCGAAACAGGTCCCAGGTGCCGCCGATCGCCTCGCGTCCTTCCAGGATCGCAAAGCGCTTGGCCGGGCATTTGTGCGTGAGATGATAGGCGGCACCGATGCCGGACAGGCCGGCGCCGACGATCAGCACGTCGAAGTGCTCTGCGGGCATGGCGTTTCCCTGAAATTTCACGCGGTTTTGCCTTGTTGGACCCGAGACTGGCAAGACGCATCTGCGCTGTCAAATCCCCGCCAGACGTCGTTCGCATTCGGTCAACCCTCATGGTCTAAGACTGGCAGGGCCGACAGCCTGCATGCGACAGGAGCCGAGATCGTGACGAATGAGGCTGAAAGGCCCCGCGAGGCGCGCGAAGAGCGCCTGCAACAGCTGGTCCAGGCGCAACGCCTGGCGGCGGGATTGACGGTCGCCGCGGTCGTGCTGGCGCTGGTGGCGCCGTTCGGCCCGCAACCCAATGACCGGTTGCTCGCCCTTTTGGTCGCGCTGCCCTTGCTGGCGCTGTTGTTCGTGATCGCATGGCGCGACCGGTTCCGGATCGGCCTTGGCGCCGGCTCCGCACAGGCCAATCTCGCTGCGCCTTGCGCGGCGGCGGCCTGCGCGCTGTTCGCCCGCACCTGGCTCGACCTCAATCTGGTGAGCTGGCTGCCACTGATCGCCTTTGCGCTCTCGGTCGGGTTGATCTTTCTCGTCGCCGCCGCACGGTTCGAATCCAATCTGCGCCGGCGCTGGTGGCGCCTCATCGCCGCCGCCGTCATCACCGCCGCCTACGCCTTCGGCGTGCTCGGCCAGTTCAACCAGCGCCTCGATGGTTCGCCGCAATCGATGTTGCGCAGCCGGATCGTCGAGAAGCATCTCGGCCACAGCCGGATCGCGACCTATCATCTGGCGCTGGCGCCCTGGGGCCCCTTCGACACGGTCACCGATGCCACCGTGCTACAGGATCTCTATGAGCGGCTCGAGGTCGGCGATCCCGTCTGCGTGCGGCTGCGCGACGGTGCATTCGGCATCGCCTGGTTCACGGTCGCTGCGTGCCGATGAGGGCAGTCCGAACGAATCAAATCAATGACATGTCTCTGCGATCTCGCGGCGGGATCTGCCCGAGTTGCGCTGAACCTCTCACCCTCGAAGAATGTAAGGGCATAGGGAGGGCTGGGTGTCGATGGCGCCCGCCGCATCCAACCACTTTGCGACCGTGATCAGTTACCATCATTGCGATGATTTCATCGCGCGCATTCGCAGGCCCGAGAGGAAGCTCAGTGACGAAGTCGTTCCGAGCTGTTGCGCTGATGCACTGCTTTGCCCAAATACGACAAAGCCAGCCGGCTCACAGCCAGCCTTCTGCACTCACGCTATCAACTCTCTCCAATGCGTTTGCGTGCGCCTCCCGGCGGGGACGCTTCAAACGATCGCGACCTAGGACCCGCTATCTGTCGACGCTGGGGACGGTTCGGGCTTGGCGGCAATCTTTTCCTTCAGCTCGTTGCAGGTCTGTCGGACTTCCGCCGTCACCACCGAACAGCTCTCAATCTGAAGGAAAAGGCGCTTTGCCTCGTCGCGATAACGCTTTGCGGTCTCCTTCAACTCGTCGGTCACGGAGAGCGCGTCACGGGTCATTGCCTCGCATTGCTTGACGCGATCGATCAACTCCGCTCCCATCGCCTCGATATCTTTCGCCGCAGCTTCGTATTCGCGAACGACGGCGATCGCCGACAGCCTGCCGATCTCCGTGACCCCGTCCTGATGCTCGACATACTCAGGCATCGAAATTGCCGGCGCACGAATACTCGGAGGCGCGAAGGGATCGTGCTCCTGGCCCGGCGGCCTGCTTCGAACCTCGGCCTCGATCTGCCGCTCCAGATCAGTCAAAACGCGTTCTATTGATCGCACCATTACTCGCACTCCCTTGATTAAACACGCGGGGACCTGCCCAACGACCAATCCTCAGTTGCAATGACGGCCTGCGCAACATAAGCCAATTGTTAAGCTTGTTTACTAACCTTTACACCCGAGCCGCAGGTTAATTCCGGAACCGGGCCTTGTAGTTCTTAGGATCAGTCGAGCAAAGCGACACCATCATTAGTTACGCCGTTCGCCAAATCTCCGCGCTTTCCGAAATACCGCCCGTGTTGGCAAACGCGCGATCATATAACAAATTACACAATTAAATCAAGCACATGAGCGCGTCCTATCCTAGACCCTACGCCGTCGACCATCCCCATCAGCACGCGTTGGAGGGCCATGCGCTGGATGCGCGGCCCGGCGCGGTGCTGCTGGCGCGGTCCCCATTCTATCCCGGCGGTGGGGGTCAGCTTGCCGATCGCGGTACCCTGACGTGGAATGGCATCGTCCGCGACGTCGTTGGCTTCGAGCACAGCCTGGACGGACTATGGCACCTGATCGCGGGCGATATGGCGCCCGCGGGGCTCATTCACCTGCAGATCGCGACATCGTTCCGACAGCTGATGTGCGAGCAGCACACGGTCGCTCATCTGGTCAACAGCGCCGTGTACAGGCTGTTCGACGGCGCCCTGCTGACCGGGGTCCGCATGACCGACGGGACCGAATTCAGCGTCGACTTCGATCTGACGAAACTGTCACCGGAGCAATTGCGAGCCGTGGAAGACGCCGTCAATGCAGCGATTGCCGATGATCGGCCAGTGCGGGCCTTCGACATGAACTACGACGACGCCCAGGCGAAGGACGGCCTGTTTCGCGCCAAGTCGGTCGCTCCTCCCCGCCAACCGAACGGACTGATTCGTATCGTCGACATTGACGGCCTCGACCAGCAGGCGTGCGGCGGTACCCACCTCGCGTCAACCGGTCAGGCGCGACGAATCCGCATCCTCAAGGTCGACAACAAGGGTCGCCAGAATCGCCGCTTCCGGATCGGACTAACAGACTGAATCCTTTAGCGCCGCTGATGTGACCGTCAGCAGAGCCATCCTGCATGCGTGGAACCGTGCGTTGCAGTTGCGCAACAGTTCCAGGAAAAGCTCACAAATCTGCAGCTTGCGTTATTGCGCGGGCGTGTTCTGATCCGAACAATCGTCGTCACCTGCTCGGGCTGCCCGCGTAGTTCGAGTCGAGCCTTCGGAGGCTGGGACCATGAACGCACGATCTGCAGCGGTTGCGTTATCGTGTTGCCTGTCAGTCATGCTCGTGAGTCAACTTTTTCCGTTGCCGAGCTTGATGAGCCTGATGGAAGCCGGCAAGAGGCCTGAGGCGCGGATCGCCGACCGCAGCAAATCGGCACTCGATCGTGTGGCCAAGTTTGCCCCGGCGCTGCAGGCGAACACGACGCCGCAGGCGAGCGAAGCCCAACTCGTCAAGCCGCTGCAGGCCATTGATACAGCGCAGGCTGTCACCGCGCCAGAAACTGCGCAGCCGCCAGCAGATGTCGAGCAAGCCGGCCAGGCGACGACGGCCATCGATCCGCAGCCCTCGATAATACCGCCGCAATCGGTCGACGCGGCGACCGCGACTGCACCGTCGGAGATCGTGAGGGCGGAGATCAGCGAGACGGCGCCAGCTGCCGTAACGCCCCCGCACATCATGGACCCCACCGCCCGCCCTATCGACACACCGCCCGTGGCAGCACCGGCCGCAGCGTCTGCAGAGGCCGATGCAGCCGCTGCCGAGAAGCCGCAGCCGTCCGAGAGGCCTGCGGGATCGTTCCAGATCGCCGCGGCCGATCCGGGCGAGATGTTGCCCGCCGATACGCCGCGGGCAGACGTCAACACCGCAAGTCCGCCAGATCGTGAGCCGAGCGAGACCACCGCGAGCGTGAACGCATTCGAAGTCGTCGACGAGTGCTTCGTCGTCGATGTCTGCGTCGATCGCTATTTGTGGGCGCTCTATCAGCGCGCGCCGAAGGAGGATTCGATCAAGGAGGAGGAGCGCCGCAAAGTCACAATCAAGCGCAGGGGCCGGATGGTGACCGTCACCAGAAGCTTCACCAGGCTGGTCGACGAGGACTTTGCCTGGAAGGACCCCAAGGCGGCGGACAAGGCCGGCCTGACGCTGGCGGACTACGTGATCGGCGGGATGGACCGCGGCTTCAAGCTGAAACTGTTTCACATCCTGCACGCGGCGGAGGACGCGGGACTCTCGCCCGGCATTACCAGCGCCTTCCGCGACGACTACCGCCAGTCGATCGCAAGCGGCCTCAAGGCCGCCAACAACAGATCCTATCATGGCGGCAGTTTTCGCGGCGGCTATGGTCACGGCCTCGCAGCCGATGTCGTGAGCGTCAAGGGCGCGACCCGGGTCCAGCGCTGGGCATCGACCGAGCAGCTGTGGAAATGGATCGATGCGCATGGAAAGGACTTCGGTATCGGCCGCCCCTATCTCGATCGCGATCCGCCACATGTCGGTCCGATCGACGGCCAGGAATATGCCTCGCGTCGCGGGCCGGCCGTGCTGCAGGCGATGGCCGAGGTGAGGCGGCGAAAGCACGTGGCGGCGCGACGCGACCATAGCGCGGGCAAGCACGCGAGATCGGAGAAGCCAAGCAAGATCCGCTCGGCGCGCGCTGCGCGGTCGCGCGCGACTTAGAGCAGGTAATTGCCTCGTTGACAGGGGGCGGTCCGGAAAGACCGAAATGACCGAATTACCGCCATCACCCAGCCTGGGACCGCCCCACAGCTATTTTCATGCTGTTTGGCACGCGGCGAGGGAGGACGAACCGGTCGAGTGGTATGACGAGCTCGATGTCGAGGGCTACTCGATCCGGTGCGTCCGGAAGTATCGCGATGGCCGCCTCGAAGCGCACAGCTATCAGAGCGAAAATTGGCGCGACGTAATGCCTGAAGGTCCGTTTCCGCCAACCGAAGACATTGACCGTAATCCAGAGTTCTCCGCGCGGGATATTTCGAAAACCGAGTTCGAGATCCCATGGAGTCAGGCAAATCGATCAAGCACAGAGCCGCAATCCAGCGGGGGATGAGCGTCAGCGCGCCGGCGCTGCTTCCGCCGCAGCCTGCTCCCGGACGGCAGCCTCGAACTGATTGGCGGACGCAGCAAAGGTCAATCCGCTCTCTTCGATGCCCATCGAGAGAACAGCGACAACCGTCGGCGTGCCGTCGATGTCGGCCAGAATCGGAGAGCCCGAGTAGCCGAAATTCGCCAGGCACTGAACGGGCATCAGTCGCTTCTCTGCACTCCAATCGGCGCGGCAGTTGCGCAGCATGGTCGGCGAATAACGCCGCTCCTGGCCATAGCCGATTCCGGAGATCGCCCCGGCAAGCGCTGCAGTGAGCAATTCCTTGCGATTGAGCGCCTTCACGGCAACGGGGCGTGCCGGCAAGGCCTCCTTCAGAATAATCAAGGCCCAATCGTCTGGCGACTGGGTAATCGATGGCGGTTGCTTGCGTGGCGTCGGAACAAATTCCCTGGCCACGATCAGCCGCGCCGCGACTGAGGAGGCTGCCGGCGTACCCTTGTCTAGGCCGGCCAGGAAATGGACGAGGCCCGGGTTGACCGGTTCGGTGCCTCTGAAAAGACAGTGCGCCGCGGTCAGCACCAGCTTGGGGGCGACCAGCGTACCGGTACAGGATGCACCCATAACTGCGACAACACCAATCGCAGAAAACGGCCAGCTCGAGGGATCGGCAACCTCGCCGAGATGTCGGTCCAGTCCAAGCAGCTCCTCGGCGCGCGGATTGGCGATGCTGGCAAGTGACGATTCCGGCTTCGCCGTCCAGTGCGCGACGATGTCCTGCGCCTGCGCGCGCTGCGCGTCGCTCAATGGCAGTCGCGGAACTGCACGGCTCGCAGACAAGATGCCATGCTGTCCCGCCATGATCATATAGGCACAGCCCTGCACGAGATCCTTCGGCACGCTATGGCCCTTCAGCATCATGAGACCCAGCATGTATTGCGCCGGCACAAACCCTTGCGCTGCGGATCGCCCCAACCAGCGCGCGGCCTCCGCACCGTCGGGTCGCACGCCCTCGCCGTTTACGTAAGCCAGACCGAGATAGTGCTGGGCGACCGCAAGCCCCTGCTCCGCGGCCTTGCGGTACCAATCGATAGCCTTGGCGGGATCGCGCTGAACGCCCCAGCCGAACGCCTGCATGAAGCCCAGGTCGAACTGGGCGCGCGCATCGCCCTTCTCAGCCAGCGGAGACAGCCGCTTCAGCGCAGTCGCGTAGTCGCCACCATGCGCCGCAGCCACAGCGTCGTCGAGCTCAGCGGCCCGCGCCGGACCGACCAACCCAAGAAGAAGAATGAGGAGAACGAGAGCCCTGCTGGTCATGCACATCCACTGCAAGCCGAGTACGCCATGATGGATGCGCCAGACGACATGATCAAGACGGCGACCGCGTGGCCGCCGCAAGACACTTTCCAAGACACCTTCGGATTCGCGTGGCAGAGACGCCGATGGCTGGGACAGGCCCCGGCCATCCCGAAGCGCATCAGGGTCTCGCGAGCTTCCGGGTTCAGCGCTGTCGGCGCAAACAGCTTCGCTGTTTGTCGCCCGCGCTGCCCCGGAATGACGAGCCAGCGGTCAGTACCGATAATGATCCGACTTGAACGGACCTTCCTGCTTGACGCCGATGTAGGAGGCCTGGTCGGGGCGCAGCTTGGTGAGCTTCACGCCGATCTTGGCGAGATGCAGCATGGCCACCTTCTCGTCCAGCGACTTCGGCAGCACATAGACTTCCTTCTTGTACTTGCCGTCCTTGTTGTTGGCGTAGAGTTCGATCTGCGCCAGGGTCTGGTTGGTGAAGGACGCCGACATCACGAAGGACGGATGGCCCATCGCATTGCCGAGGTTCACGAGGCGGCCTTCGGACAGCAGGATCATGCGCTTGCCATCGGGGAAGGTGATCTCGTCGACCTGCGGCTTGATGTTGGTCCACTTCAGGTTCTTCAGCGAGGCGACCTGGATCTCGTTGTCGAAGTGGCCGATGTTGCAGACGACGGCGCGATCCTTCATCGCGCGCATGTGTTCGATGGTGATGATGTCCTTGTTGCCGGTCGCGGTCACGAAGATGTCGGCGCGCGGTGCGGCGTCCTCCATCGTCACGACCTCGTAGCCCTCCATTGCCGCCTGCAGCGCGCAAATCGGATCGACCTCCGAGACCATGACGCGGCAGCCGGCCTGGCGCAGCGAGGCGGCCGAGCCCTTGCCGACATCGCCGAAGCCGGCGACCATCGCGATCTTGCCCGACATCATCACATCGGTGCCGCGGCGGATGCCGTCGACCAGCGACTCGCGGCAGCCATAGAGGTTGTCGAACTTCGACTTAGTGACGCTGTCATTGACGTTGATGGCGGGCCACAACAACGTGCCGGCTTTCTGCATGTCGTAGAGACGATGCACGCCCGTGGTGGTCTCCTCCGAGACGCCCTGGATCGACTTGGCGATGGTAGCGAAGTAGCCCTTCGGCTTCTCCTTCAGCTGCTTCTTGAGCAGCGCGAAGAAGACCTCCTCTTCTTCGGAAGCCGGCTTGTCCAGGAAGGCCGCATCGCCGTTCTCGGCCCGGAGACCGAGATGGACGTACATGGTGGCGTCGCCGCCATCATCGAGGATCATGTTGGGATGGCCGCCGCCATGCCAGTCGAACAGCTTGGCGGTGTAATCCCAATAGTCGACCAGCGTCTCGCCCTTGACTGCGAACACCGGAATGCCGGCGGCCGCGATCGCGGCGGCGGCGTGGTCCTGGGTCGAATAGATGTTGCAGGAGACCCAGCGGATGTCGGCGCCGAGCGCCTTCAGCGTCTCGATCAGCACGGCGGTCTGGATGGTCATGTGCAGCGAGCCGGCGATGCGCGCGCCCTTCAGCGGCTGCTTCGGGCCGTATTCCTCCCGCGTCGCCATCAGGCCGGGCATCTCGGTCTCGGCGAGCGAGATTTCCTTGCGGCCGAAGTCGGCGAGCGAAATGTCCTTGACGATGTAGTCGGTGAAGGCGGTCATGGTGGGTTCCTGATCGGATGAATTCGAGCTGGTCGTGACGAAACGAAACTGGACGCGTCTGGGCGCAGCCTAGCTCCCTCTCCCCGTTCTTACGGGGAGAGGGTTGGGGTGAGGGGCAGACGCACGGACGGTGCGGGTGGTGATGTACCCCTCACTCGGATTGCATCTGCAATGCAATCCGACCTCTCCCCGCATCCGCCTTCGCTCTACGAGCTACGGCGGACAAGCGCGGGGCGAGGTGAAGAGAGATCAAACCGCGCGCTTGAACGGCTCGACGAGGTCGGTCTTCTCCCAGGAGAAGCCGCCTTCGTTGTCCGGCGTGCGGCCGAAATGGCCGTAGGACGAGGTACGCGCGTAGATCGGGCGGTTGAGGTCGAGATGGCTGCGGATGCCGCGCGGGGTGAGATCCATGACCTCGGCCGCTGCCTTCTCGAGCTGGTCCTCGGGCACCTTACCGGTGCCGTGGGTGTCGATGTAGATCGACAGCGGACGCGCCACGCCGATCGCGTAAGCGAGCTGCAGCGTGCAGCGGTCGGCGAGACCGGCAGCGACGATGTTCTTGGCGACGTAACGCGCGGCATAGGCGGCGGAGCGGTCGACCTTGGTCGGATCCTTGCCCGAGAAGGCGCCACCGCCATGCGGGGCCGCGCCGCCATAGGTGTCGACGATGATCTTGCGGCCGGTGAGGCCAGCGTCGCCGTCGGGACCGCCGATGAAGAACTTCCCGGTCGGATTGATGTGCCAGATGGTCTTCGGGGTGATCCAGCCTTCCGGCAGCGCCTTGCGCACATAAGGCTCAACGCGCTCGCGCACTTGCGCCGAGGTCATGTCCTCGACCAGATGCTGGTGCGAGACGACGATCTCGCGGACGCCGACCGGCTTGCCGTTCTCATACTGCACGGTGACCTGGCTCTTGGAGTCCGGCCCAAGCACCTTCTCGACACCCGAGTGACGGGCCTCGGAGATCAGGCGCAGGATCTTGTGGGCGTAGAAGATCGGCGCCGGCATCAGGTCCGGCGTCTCGTTGGTCGCGTAACCGAACATGATGCCCTGGTCGCCCGCGCCCTCTTCCTTCCTCTCGCCGGGCTGCAGCGCGTCGACGCCTTGCGCGATATCGGCCGACTGCGGGTGCAGCAGGATCTCGATATCGCAGGTCTTCCAGTGAAAGCCTTCCTGCTCGTAGCCGATGTCCTTGATCGCCTCCCGCACCACGTGCTCGATGTGCTCATTGGTAACCGAGGACGGACCGCGGGTTTCACCGGCGATCACGACCTTGTTGGTGGTGGCGAGCGTTTCGCAGGCGGCGCGGATCGCCCAGGGGTCGATGCCGGCCTTGGGCCCTTCGCGGTAGAACAGGTCGACGATCTCGTCGGAAATCCGGTCGCAGACCTTGTCCGGATGGCCCTCGGACACCGACTCCGAGGTGAACAGATATGACGCGCGCATCAAGCAACCCCTTCTTCGCCGCCCACGGCGGTCATTGATATTGATCCCGAACCGTCAGTCGCGACGCCGCGAGATGACGTAGGACTCGTCGTAGAACCACAACCCGTTGTGCTTTCGCAGCACCTCTCTGGCGGCATCGAGCGCACGCGCGCTGTTGGCGATCTCCGTCAGGCGGTCTTCCTCGATCTGGGCGACATACACCGCCGCGTTCCAGGCTGCAAAGGCCGTCGAGGTTCCGATGGTTCCGGTGACCTCGTTGGGCAGAGCTTCCATCTCATACCTGAAAATCGAGCGATTGTCCGCATAGGCGTTAAAATTTAAGTCCCGCCCACTGGATCCCAGCTCGTATTTCACCGCCCGCAGCAGCTCGTGGCGGCTGACCGAGAAAGGATTTTCTCCCGGCCACACCGCCTGAATGATTTCCAGGCCCGGATCCTGGCCGTGGGAGTGGATTCCGATCAGCCGGCCGCCCGGCTTCAAGGCGCGCGCGAGCGGCGCAATGATCCGTTTGGCGCGGAAATTCACCGACGACCGGGCGCGATAAGGTTGCGAGGCGATCACCAGGTCGAAATTGGCCTCGACCCGGCCGGCGCGCGGGATGATCCCATCGAGCAGAAAGCGGTGGTCCTCGCGGTAGAGCACCAGGGCCACCGGCCGCTCATAGATCGGCATGCCGGTGCGCGGCGACACCGAGGCACGCCAGTTCTGCTCCAGGAACGGCTTGAGCCCTGCGATCTGCGCCTCGAACTCGCCAGACGAAGCGCCCTGCAGCACCAGCTCGTGCCAGATCATGCTGGCGGCCAGCGACGGCGATTTCGGCGTCAGCCACGGCGCCTCGGCGTAATTCATGTTGGTGAACACGAACACGCTGGCCGGATGCTCGAACAGGCGGTCCGGCACCTTCTCGAGCGTCAGCCGAACGTCCTCCAGGCTCAGCTCCTTGCCGGCGACATAGAACGGGATGTGCGGAAAGCGGCCATGCATGGTCCGCAGCACTTTCGACAGCACCGTGCCGTCACCGACGCCGGCGTCGAACACCCGGAACGCCGGCGGCCGCGGGTGGATGCTGGCCAGTTCGAGCCCGACGCGCTCGGCGACCACCCGCTTCTCGCTGCAGGTATGGACGAACAGCAGGTACTTCTGGCGATTCTCGAAGAAGCGGAAATTGCTGCGGGGGTCGCGCTTTTCGGCCACCACCTCGAGCCGCGGCGGCGGCATCGTGCCGGTCGAGGCCGCGATATAGGCCTGGATGCGGTCCAGCGTGTCGATGGTGATGCGCTTGCCCTCGCGCAGCCGGTGCACCAGCTTACCGTCGTTTACGGCGCGCCGACCGAAGGTCGACTCCGCCATGTCGGCCTGACGGCAGAACTCCGAAATCTGGGCCAGGAGCTGGTCGTTCTTCATCGCGCCGATCGGTTGGGAAATGTCGGTGGGCAGAGATTATTTTCCAAAAGGTCCTAGCACCTTCTGCCCACTGATGGGAAGGCCCTCAGGCTGGGCCTGCTCCGGGCCGAAGCAAAACCCCGGCTCGGGCTTCCGCCGCAGCCCCGGCCCGCTCCGACCAGCACAGGCGCGATCGCCCGGATCGTTCCTCGCGCCTAGTCGCCCCTCTCGGCCAAAAGAAGGCCCAAGCGGGCGCAACGGCCGACCTTCGGTGACTTCCGTGATTTTACGTCGAGTTAGGTTTTGGCATCCATAAGTTGCGAACGCCGCAAAAAAGGGCTCTCAGAGCGCATTCGGAAATGACCCTGCCAGCCGCCGCAGCAGAACCTAGCGACGCAGATTGCCTGGCAGCCACGGCCACTCGGCCGCATCCGCTGCTTCTCATCCTGCTGCTGGCCACCGCCTGCCGCTTGCCGCTTGCATTCTGGCCGAACTTCCATCACCCGGACGAGATCTTCCAATATCTGGAGCCCGCCTCGCGCATCTGGGGCGACGACAGCATCGTCTCCTGGGAGTGGCGCCACGGCATCCGAAGCTGGCTGTTGCCGACGATCATGGCCGGCCCGGTCGCGATCGGGGACTGGCTCGTGCCCGGTGGCTCGGGTGCCTTCATCCTGTCGCGCCTCCTCGCTGCGATCGCCTCGCTGTCGATCGTCGCCTCGGCCTGGGCCTTTGGCGCCCGACTCTCCCGGACGCATGCGATCCTCGCCGGCTTTGTTGCGGCGATCTGGTTTGAGTTCGTCTACTTCGCGCCCCACACGCTGAGCGAACCCCTGGCGACCGCACTGATATTGCCTGCCGCGGTGCTGCTGACCCGCGATCCGCCCACCCGACGCCATCTCATCGAAGCCGGCGCCCTGCTTGCGTTCGCCGTCCTCATTCGCTTCCAATACGCACCAGCGATCGCGGTGCTCGTTCTGCAGACCTGCTGGCGCGATTGGTCGCGCATGGTGCCCTTGGCGCTCGGCGGCGGCATCGTGCTCGCCGTCGGAGCGATGGTGGATGCCGCGCACGGCGCGGTGCCCTTCGCCTGGATGGTGGCCAACATCCATCAGAACCTGTTTCTCGGCCGCTCGGCCGAATTCGGCACGGCGCCGGCCAGCGTCTATGGGATCTGGATCTTGGGCGCCTGGTCGCTGGCCGTGGTGCCGCTCGGTTTGGCGATCTGGCAGGGCGGCCGGAGAACACCGATCCTGTTCTGGATTGCGCTCACCAATCTGGTGACGCACAGCCTGATCGCGCACAAGGAATATCGCTTCATATTTCTCTCGGTCACACTGTTCATTCTGCTCGCGGCGCTCGGCTCAGCCGATTGGATCGCAACGCCCCGGTCGCCGGCACGCCGCCGATGGGCGGGACTGTTGATCGCCGGCGGGTGGATGAGCGCGTCAGCGGTGCTGGCGGCAACCGGCGCGATGCCGGACCAGTGGATGAAAGGGATCGGAGCGGCGAGGCTAGCCGCGGAGTTGAAAGCCGACCCGCAGATGTGCGGCCTCGCGCTCTATGACGCGCCATTTTATCTGCTGCCGGGCCGGAGCCGCCTGGCCGGCGACAAGCCCCTCTTTGCCCTCTATTCCACCGATCCTTTGATCCGCGGCCGTTTGGCCGGCACAGCCGGCGCCGTGTCGTCCGAATTCAATCGCATGCTCGCCTACCAGCGCGCCGCGCCGGAGCTGCCCGCCAACTTCACCGCACGTGACTGCGACATGGTCGGCGGCGCCCCGCTCTGCATCTTTGCTCGTGACGGGGCTTGCGAGCCCGCCGAAGGCCCGGACTTGACCCTCAATGATGTGCTGGAGCGCATCGACCGCTGATCATGTCCTTGCCGGCCGAGAAACGCGCCACGCGCGCATGAAAAAAGCGGGACCGGAGAGGCCCCGGTCCCGCTTGGTCATCAGATGAGTTCGCGCGAGCGGCGCCCGCGCGTGCCGATCACTTCCCCCAGATTTCCTCGGAGAGCTCGACGCAGAGGCGCAGCTTCGCCCACTGCTCTTCCTCGCTTAGGATGTTGCCTTCCTCGGTGGAGGCGAAGCCGCATTGCGGCGACAGCGCGAGCTGCTCCAGCGGTGCGAACTTCGCCGCCTCCTCCATGCGGCGCTTGATGTCGTCTNCTTCTCCAGCTCGCCGCTCTTGGAGGTCACGAGACCGACCACGACCACCTTGTTGCCCTTGGGCAGGAAGCGCAGCGGCTCGAAGCCGCCGGCACGCTCGCTGTCGTATTCGAGGAAGTAGCCGTCGTAGTTGGTGTTGGCGAGCATGGTCTCGGCGACCGGCTCGTAGCCGCCCGAGGAGATCCAGGTCGAGCGGAAATTGCCGCGACAGACATGGGTGGTGATCACCATGTCGGCGGGACGCTCGGCGATCGCGTAGTTGATGATGCGCGAGTAGATCTGCTGCAGTCCGTCCGGATTGTCGCCACGCTCGCGCGCTTTCTTCAGTTCCTCCTGGGAGCACAGATAGGCCCACACGGTATCGTCGAACTGCAGATAACGGCAGCCCGCGTCGTAGAACGCCTTCACGGCCTTGCGGTAGGTCTTGCCGAGGTCCTCATAGAAGGCATCGAGATCGGGATAGACGTCCTTGGAGATCGACTTGCGGCCGCCGCGGAAGTGCAGCACGGCCGGCGACGGGATCGTCATCTTGGCCGTCACATGCGCGGTATCGGCATGTTTCTTCAGGAAGCGGAAATGGTCGAGCATCGGATGGTCGGCCGGAAAGTCGAGCTTGCTGATCACGCGGACCGCGTCATGCCGCGTCTGCACGCCGGTGAACTGGATGCCGGTGTCCGGGTGGAACAGCTCGCAGCCGGTGAGCTTGGCGAGGAAGTCGAAATGCCACCAGGAGCGGCGGAATTCGCCGTCGGTCGCGAGCTTCAGGCCAGTCGAGGCCTGCCGATGCACGACCTTCTCGATCTCCATGTCCTCGATCCGGCGCAGCTCATCTGCCGAGATCTCGCCCTTCTCGAGCTTGGCGCGCGCGTCCTTGATCTTCTGCGGGCGCAAGAGGCTGCCGACCTCGTCGGCGCGGAACGGAGGCTTTGTGCGTTGCATGTTGTCTTCTCCTTGAATGTCGTCCTCGAACGGGTGGCTCGCGATCGGTCTGTTCAATGCGCCGCGGCGCCGGCAACGCCGAGGTGGCGCTCCAGCGGCGTCGGGTCCGCCTTCAGGGCGCTCGACGGCGCATCATGCACGATCATACCGCGCTCCAATATCACGACGCGATCGGCCAGCCCCAGAATCTTCTGCGCATGCTGCTCGACGATGATGGAGCACAGCCCGCCGGCGCGGCTGATGGTGCCGATCGCGGCCAGCAGTTCCTCGACGATGATCGGCGCCAGCCCTTCGGTCGGCTCGTCCAGCAGCAGCACCTTCGGATTGAGTGTCAGCGCGCGTCCGATCGCCAGCATCTGCTGCTCGCCGCCGGAGAGCTGGTTGCCGAAATTGCTGCGCCGCTCCTTCAGCCTTGGGAACATCTGGTAGACCTTTTCGACCGTCCACGGCCCGGGCTGCGCCACGGCCGTCATGTTCTCCTCGACCGTCAGCGAGTGAAAGATGTTGCGCTCCTGGGGCACCCAGCCGATGCCGTTGCGGGCGCGCTGGTCGGCGCGCAAGCTGGTGATGTCCGCTCCTGCCAGTGCAATCCTGCCCGAGAAACGCCGGGTGACGCCGACGATGGAATTGATCAGCGTGGTCTTGCCGGTGCCGTTGCGGCCGAGCAGCGCGAGCACCTGGCCCTCGGGCAGCTTCAGCGACATGTTCGGCAGGACCACCGCCTGGCCGTAACCGGCGCGCAAAGCGTCGATGGCAAGCAGATCACTCATTCACGCGGCCTCGCCGAGATACACCGCCTTGACCTGCGGATCGCGCGCGACCTCATCGGGCGGACCTTCGACCAGCAGCGCGCCGGAGACCAGCACCGAGATGCGGTCGGCAAA
This sequence comes from Bradyrhizobium sp. STM 3843, assembly GCF_000239815.1. Lineage (GTDB taxonomy): Bacteria > Pseudomonadota > Alphaproteobacteria > Rhizobiales > Xanthobacteraceae > Bradyrhizobium. The sequence continues at coordinate 16,999 of NZ_CAFK01000282.1, forward strand.
GGAGAACACCAGATCCATGTCATGCTCGATCAGTAGCACGGTGACGTCGCGCGGCAGCGCGCTGACGGCTGCCAGGATGTCCTTGCGCTCGCCCTCGGGCACGCCGGCGGCGGGCTCGTCGAGCAGCAGCACCCGCGGCTTGGCCGCGATCGCAACCGCGATCTCGAGCAGCCGCTGCTTGCCATAGGGCAAGGTCGACGTCCGGTCGTTCATGACGTCGAGTAGACGGAAGCGGCCAAGCGTGTCGGCGATCTCGGCATTGACGTCGTCGCGCGTTCCCATCCGCCGCCACCAGTCACCGCCGCGGCCGAGCCGCTCGGACACCGCCAGCCCGATCGTCTCGAGCGGCGTCAGGTCGGGATAAAGCTGGTTGATCTGGAAGGTCCGCGACAGGCCGCGCAGCACACGCTTGTGCACCGGCAGGTCGGTGATGTCAGTGCCTTCGAGCAGGATGCGACCCGAGGTCGGATTCAACACGCCGGTGAGCTGGTTGATCACGGTGGTCTTGCCGGCGCCGTTCGGCCCGATCAGCGCGTGGCGCGCACCGGTCGCAATCTTCAGCGACAGATCGCGCGTGACGCGCAGGCCGCCGAAATGCTTCTCCAGATTCCTGGTTTCGAGCGCGATGCTCATGGCGCCTCGTTGTCGGACAATGCCACCACTGCCTTGCGGCCGGCCAGTTGCTTAAGGATCAGGTTCGGCACAAACAGTGCCGCGGCGTGAATGCGCTGCCGGCCGACCAGCACGATGACGACCAGCACGAGCCCGATCCAGAACATCCAATATTGCGGCGTGATGGTCTGGAACACCTCCTGCAGCATCCTGAACACGAGCGCGCCGATCAGCCCGCCATACAGATAGCCGGCGCCGCCGATCACCAGCACCAGCATCAGGTCAGCAGACTTGTCGAAGGCGAATACATCCAGCGAGGCGAGCGCCGTGGTCTGGGTGAACAGCGCCCCCGCAATGCCGGCGTAGAACGCCGCGACCGTGTAGATCGCGATCAGCCGGCGATTCACGGGAATGCCGATCGCGGCGGCCCGCAGCGGATTGTTCTTGATGGCGCGCAGCGACAGGCCGAACGGCGAATGCACGATCCGTCGCGCCAGCAGGAACAGCACGAACAGGACAGCCAGCGCATAGAAGAATCCGGTCCTGCCGAACATGTCGAACTCGAACAGCCCGAGCAGCGGCTTGATGTCGATGCCCTGCAGACCGTCGGTGCCGCCGGTGATGTTGGAGAAGCGTTCCGCCAGCGCCTCCAACAGCAGCGCAATGCCGAGCGTGACCATCAGCCGAGTCAGGTCGGCGCCGCGGATCACCAGGAAGCTGGTGACGAAACCCAGCACCATCGCAGCAACCCCGGAGACGATCAGCGCCAGCAGCGGCTCGTCGATCAGGCCATGCGCCGACAGGAGCCCCGCGCAATAGGCGCCGACGCCGAAGAACGCGGCATGCCCGAGCGAGACGATGCCGGCATAGCCGAGGATCAGATCGAGCGAGAGCGCGAACAGCGCGAGCCGCACGATCTCCGTCATGATCAAATAGCGCGACGGAAATGCGAGTCCGACCGCAAGCACGGCGATCCAATAGGCAAATTCGCTCCAGTGCCAGCGGCCATGCTGGCGTGCGTGATAGGCGACATCGGATTGTACGTTGGTCGTCATGCGGCCCTCACCGCGCGGCGGTGCGGCCGAACAATCCGTTCGGGCGCCAGATCAGGATCACGATCATGATGGTGTAGATGACGAAGGGGCCCATCTTGGGCACGTAATATTTGCCGGCAACGTCGCCGATGCCGAGCAGCAGCGACGCGAGGAACGGGCCGGTGATCGAGGAAGAGCCGCCGACGGTGACCACGATCAGGAAGTAGATCATGAACTTCAGCGGGAAATACGGATCGAGGCCGAGGATCTCGGCACTAAGCGCGCCGCCGAGCCCGGCGAGGCCGCAGCCGAAGGCGAAGGTAAAGGCGAACACCTGCGGCACGTTGATGCCGAGCCCGCTCGCCGCACGCGGATCGTCGACCGCAGCGCGCAAGCGGCTGCCGAAACGGGTCTTGGCCAGCACCAGCTGCAACAGCACCGTGAGCAGCCCGCAAATCAGGACGATCATCAGCCGGTAGCGGCCGATGCCGACGCCGAACACGTCGAACTGACCTTCCAAAACCTGCGGCAACTTAATGAAGATGCGCGACGATCCCATGATGTAGTCGACCGCCGCGACCGACATGAACACCAGCCCGATCGAGAACAGCACCTGATCGAGATGGCTGCGGGTGTAGAGGTGTCGGTACAGCGTCCGCTCCAGCGCCGCGCCGATCATTGCACTCGCGACGAAGGCCAGCGGCAGCGCGGCGAAGAACGGCCAGCCGCTCTTGTTGACCAGCACCGCGCAGACATAGCCGCCGGCCATGGCGAAGGCGCCATGGGCCAGGTTGACGAAATTCATCAGGCCAAGCGTCACGGCAAGCCCGCAGGCCAGCACGAACAGCAGCATGCCGTAGGCAACGCCATCGAACAAATTGGTGAGAACAGCGGTCATGGAAGCAGAAGCGGCCGGAGTTAGAGGTCGTCATTCCGGGGCGGCGCTCGCGACAAAATGGCAAGACCATTTTACGCGGACAGCGCCGAACCCGGAATCTCTTTCAACAATTTCGAGATCCCGGGTTCGCGAGCGCGTTGCGCTCGCGCCCCGGGATGACGTCGCTGACGCGACGTTACTTCTTCGCTTTGCCCGGATCCTTGACCGCGTTGAAGGTCTCGAATTCGACGTTGTACAGCTGGCCGTTCACCTTCTCGACCTTGCGAATATAGACGTTCTGGATGATGTCGCGCGTCTCCGGATCGATCGAGATCGGGCCGCGCGGGCTCTCCCAGGCCAAGCCCTTCATCGCCGCGAGCAGCGAGTCGCCGTCGGGCTTGCCGCCGTCCTTCTTCAAGGCCTCGTAGATCAGGTGGATGCCGTCGTAACCGCCGACCGCCATGAAGCCGGGACGGCTGCCATAGGCCTTTTCATAGGCGGCGACGAACGCCTTGTTCTTCTCCGACGGATGCGCCGCCGAATAGATGTGGGCGGTGACGGCGCCGAGCACGGCGTCGCCCATGTCCTTGAGCAGGTCGTCGTCGGTGACATCGCCCGGCCCGATCACCCTGATGCCGCTCTTGTCGAGGCCGCGCTCGGCATACTGCTTCATGAAGTTGCCGCCCTGGCCGGCCGGCACGAACACGAAGATCGCGTCCGGCTTGGCGTCCTTCATGCGCTGCAGGAACGGCGCGAAGTCCGGATTGGCGAGCGGCACCTTGACCTCTTCGACGATCTCGCCGCCGCCGGCGGTGAAGTGCTCCTTGAACGACGCCAGGGCGTCATTGCCCGGCGCGTAGTCGGAGGTCAGCGTTGCGACCTTCTTGATGCCGTTCTTCGCCGCCCAGTCGCCGATGATGGTCGAGGATTGCGGCAGGGTGAAGCTGGTGCGCACGATGTAGGGCGACTTCTCGGTGATGATCGAGGTGCCGGCCGCCATCACCACTTCCGGGATCTTGCCCTGGGTCGCCAGCGGCGCCGCAGCGAACGCGGCCGGCGTGACGCCGAAGCCTGCGATCACATTGACCTTGTCGTTGACGATCAGTTCCTGCGCCAGCCGCTTGGTGTTGTCGGGCAGCGCGGCGTCGTCCTTGAGGATGACCTCGATCTTCTTGCCGGCGACGGTGTCGCCGTTCTGCTGCATGTAGAGCTTGATGGCATTGTCGATCTGCTTGCCGGTCGACGCCTGGCCGCCGGTCATCGGCACGATCAGCCCGATCTTGAAGGTGTCCTCGGCGGAAGCCGGACACGAGCCAACCCCGGCGGCGACCGCACCGAGCAACATGAAACCCGCAATTCGATTGTACACCTGCCATCCTCCCATTTGCGCGACCTCGAACGCGGCGCTTGCGACACGTCGTCCGGTTTTTCCGGCGACCCTAGAGCGATTTACGGCGTCCTAACATCTGCCGCCCGCTCTAACAGCTATAGCAATTGGGAATAGATTCCGGATGCCAGCCATGCAATGCTGGAATTTCTGCCGGAAGGGTGGATCGACTCATCCGGAACCATATCTCGCGGCAAGGCCAGCCAGATTCGGGTATTCAAATACCCAACATCAAATAGTCTCAATTGACCAATTGAAGGCCACCACGACAGCCGCGCCCGCAGGCCAGGCCTGGGCGAGATGATCCTGGGCAAGACGATCCTGGGCAAGACGATTCGAGCATGCCAACCAAGTTTCGCCATATCGTGATCCCGCTTGTCGCGACAGCCGCGCTGTCCTGCCTGACCGGCTGCGCGTCCGTGAACGAGAAGCTATCGGCCGGCATGGGTGACTATGTGCCACAATGGGCCGGCGGCCTGCCGCGCGATGCGCCGCCACGGCCGGGGACGCCGGAATACGATCAATTCATGAAGGAGCGCGAGCGGCGCCGGCAGATGCCGGCGGCCGAGCGCGACAAGGAGACGCAGTCAAACGCCAATGCCCAGGCGGCGGCACCGGTGCGGTGACGTCCCCCGACGCCGCGTCGTCCTCTTTTTTCACAATCTCTCCTGATTGAACCACACGAGGAACGTCTGCTCGCCTTGGCGATTTGTTCTCACCCTGGTTGCAACCCGGGTGAGTATCTGTGGACGGAAACATCAAGCAACCAAGAAGCCTGGTGATCGGCGGCACCGGCCTGGTCGGCGGCTATCTGCTCGACCACCTTGTCCGGCGCGGCGAGCGCCCGCTCATCCTGACCCGTTCCCAGCCCCCACGGACTGATGTGGACACGATCGCGGGTGATCTGCAGCATCAGGAGACGTTGCGGCTCCCGGCATTTTCGACGCTGTACTGCACGGCGCATGCGACGCTGCTCGGACCGGCGCTCGTTCATCTTGTTCCCAGCGAGTTGAAACGCCTGATCGTCCTGAGCTCGACCAGCCTCCTCACCAAGCTGGACAGCGAGATCGCGTCCGAGCGTGCCGGCCTTCGCAACCTGATCGAAGCCGAGCGCGAGATCATGACCATCTGCGAACAGCACAACATCGCCTGGACCATCCTCCGCCCGACGTTGATCTACAGCGAAGGACGCGACAGGAATATCACGCCCCTGTCGCGGCTGATCCGTCGCTTCCACGTGATGCCGCTGGTTGGCGGCGGACAGGGGGCGCGGCAACCGGTCCACGCCGAGGATCTCGCGATCGGCGCGATCGCCGCGGCGGCTGCGCCTGCAGCAGCCAACAAGATCTACGCCGTGCCTGGCGGCGAGACGCTCGCCTATCGGGAGATGATCGGCCGCATCTTCGACGGGCTGGGACTGCCGCGACACACCCCGTCCGTCCCTGCCCCGCTCTGGCGCGCCCTGTTCCCGCTCATCAAGCCACTGTTTCCCGGCGCGAATGTCGCGATGGGGCTGCGCATGATGCAGGACATGGCGTTCGACGCGGGCCCCGCGATGAGGGATTTCGGCTGGAGCGCACGCGGCTTCCGTCCGCTGTTCGCCTAATCCACGAACACCACCGTCTTGCGGCCATTGAGGATGACGCGATCGTCGAGGTGATAGCGGATGGCGCGCGCCAGCACGCGGCGCTCGATGTCGCGGCCCTTGCGGACCAGATCCTCCGGCGTATCGCGATGGCTGATGCGCTCGACGTCCTGATCGATGATCGGGCCTTCGTCGAGATCGCGCGTGACATAATGGGCGGTCGCGCCGATCAGCTTGACCCCGCGCTCATAGGCCTGGTGATAGGGCTTGGCGCCCTTGAAGCCCGGCAGGAAGGAATGGTGGATGTTGATGCAGCGGCCTGACAGGCTCGCCGACATCTCGTCGGAGAGGATCTGCATGTAGCGTGCGAGCACGACGAGATCGGTGCCGGTCTGCTCGACCAGCTTGAGGATCGCCTGCTCCTGCTCGCGCTTGGTCTCCTTGGTCACCGGCATGTGGTGGAACGGAATCTCGCCGAAATCGATCCCGGCATAGGTCTCGCGCGGATGATTGGAGACGATCGCGGTCGGGACCATCGCAAGGTCGCCGGTGCGCCAGCGGTAGAGGATGTCGACCAGGCAGTGGTCGAACTTGGAGACGAGCAGCATCACCCGCCGCTTCGCCGCACGGTCGCGCATCTGCCAGTCCATGTTGAAACGCTCGGCGATGGCGGCAAAGCCGGTCTGCAGCGCCGACAGGTTGACGGCGAGATCGGCGGCGGTGAACACCACGCGCATGAAGAAATGACCGGTCTCGAAATCGCCGAACTGCTGGGCGTCGAGGATGTTCTGGCCATTATGGGCAAGGAAGGTGGAGACGGCCGAGACGATGCCCGGGCGATCCGGGCAGGACAGGGTCAGGACGTATTGATGGTCAGGCATGGCGGCGAGATGGGACCGTGCAACGAGGTGGTTTTCGGGCCCTGCTCTATCACCCCCATGCCCTTGCGCCAACGCTTCAACGAGTGTCAGGATGAACAAACCGTGGTTGATCTTGCTGCGTCAAAACCGCCGTCATTCCGGGGCAGCCCGTCAGGGCTGAACCCGGAATCTCGAGATTCCGGGTTCGATGCTGTCGCATCGCCCCGGAATGACGGTGAAGCAGGCGATGTCTCGCGCTTCTGGCGCAGTGAGGCTAACGAGGTTAGAGCGACATCATGGCTGACAGGCTCACCGGTTACCGCATCCTGATCCTGGAGACGCGCGAGGAAGCGCAGTTCTCCCGGCTGCTCGCCGAACAGGGCGCCGAGGTGCTGCAATGTCCGATGTTCGCGATCCATGACGCGCCCGATCCGGCCCCGATCGAAGCTTGGATCAAACGCTGCATCGATCAGCCGTTCGACGATCTGGTGCTGCTGACCGGCGAAGGCCTGCGCCGACTGATGACGGTGGTGCGACGACTCGAGGTCGAGCCGGACTTCGTCGCCGCGCTCGGAAAGGCGCGTAAGTTCACCCGGGGGCCGAAGCCCGGCCGCGCCCTGCGCGAGCTCGGGCTGGAGCCGCAGCTCACGACCGAGAAGCCGACCTCCGAAGGTGTCGCCGAATTGCTGTCGCGCTACGATCTCAGGGGCCATCGGGTCGGACTGCAGCTCTATCCCGACAAGGACCACTCGGCTCTGATCGGCGCGATCTCAGCGCAAGGCGCCGAGGTCGATCCCGTGCTACCTTACGTCTACGACGCCAAGGCGGCGGATGCGAATATTCTCACCGCGGTCGACGAGATGGTGGCCGGACGGGTCGACGCGATCGCGCTGACCAGCTCGGGCCAACCGCGCCGGCTGTTCGATGTCGCGGCAGCGCACGGCGTCGAGGCGCGGTTGCGCGAGGGACTGGCGCGGACACCGATCGCATCCGTCGGCCCGGTGGTGACGGATGAATTGCACGCGCATGGCGTCAGCCCTGCGATCACGCCGTCGGGCGAGGCCTATTTCATGAAGCCGCTGATCTCGGCGATGGCAGCAGCGCTGAGCGCGACACCGCCGCGCAATGCGGCAAGCTGATCGCGCGGCCGTTCAATCGAAATAAGCCGGCGCGTGCGAGATTGTCGCGCTCTGCACGGTGTCGTGGTTCAGCCAGAGCTGGGCCTCCTCCGCGTGAACGATGGCCGCGATGCGCGCCATCGATTGGCGCGACGCTTCTGCATCCGCGTTCATCGTGGGCACACAGCGATGCACCATGTTGTAGCTGTCATGCGCGACGTCGCCCGACAGCAGGACGGGCCCGCTCTTTGGCAGCCGCACCAACAAAGAGCAGTGACCGAGCGTGTGACCGGGCGTCGAGATCACCTGCACCGATCCGTCGCCGAAGATATCGTGGTCGCCATCCATCAATTCGACCTGGGCGCGCGCGAGGTCCGCATAGAGCGGCGGCATATAACCGTGCTGCGCGTAATCCGGGCCGAACATCGCCTCATGCTCCCGGCGCTGCATGTGCCAGGTCGCGTGGGTGAACAGCCTCGCATTGCCGACATGATCGAAATGCGCATGCGAGAGGATCACCCGGCTCACGTCCGCGGGCGTGATGCCGATATCAGCGAGCTGGCACGCGATCGTCCTGACCACGATGCCGCGGATGTTGTGCGCAATGACACGGCCGCCGGATTCCCTGCCGATCGCATCGTCGATACCAGTGTCCCAGAGGGTCCATTGGCCGGCGCGCCGGATCAGGTAGGCATTGCAGGTCAGCATGACCTGCTCTCCCTGCCATTTCCCCGGCGTATAGACCGATCTGTCCGGCGCCACCGCAATGCCGGCATCGAGTACATAGAGCCGCTCGACCGTGCGAGACGATGTTGTCGAGACTGACATCGACGATCTCCTTAGCTTCGTGCGGCTCAGATGGCCTGATCAGATCCCCTGCCCACCGGAGACCTCGATCCGCTGGGCGTTGATCCAGCGATTGTCCTCCGACAACAGGCTCGCGATCATGGGCCCGATATCGTCGGGCAGGCCGACACGGCCAAGCGCGGTCATGTCGGCAAAAACCTTGTTGATCTCAGGGTTGTCGCGCACCGCGCCGCCGCCGAAATCCGTCTCGATTGCGCCGGGCGCCACCGTATTGACGACGATTCCGCGGCTGCCCAGTTCCTTGGCCATGTAGCGGGTCAGCACCTCGACTGCCCCCTTGACCGCGGCATAGGCCGCATAGCCCGGGAACGACGTGCGGGTCAGGCCGGAGGACAGATTGACGATGCGGCCGCCGTCGGCAATCAGCGGCAGCAGCGCCTGCGTCAGGAAATAGACGCCCTTGAAGTGGACATCGACGAGGCGATCGAACTGCGCTTCAGTGGTATGGCCGATCAAGGCATAGTCGCCGTGACCGGCGTTGTTCACGAGATGATCGAAGGTCTCGCGCTGCCAGGTCTCGCGCAGCACCGTCCCCAATCGTTCGGTGAATCGGGCAAAGCTTGCGACATCGCCGGTGTCCAGCTGGAGTGCGACGGCTTGGCGGCCGAGCTTTCCAATCTCCGCCACCGCGGCGTCGGCGTCTTCTGCACGGCTCTGATAGGTCAGCACGACGTCGCCGCCTCCGCGGGCGATGCTGAGTGCGGTATTGCGGCCGAGGCCGCGGCTGGCGCCTGTCACAAGGGCAATCTTGGTCACGGCCTGAACTCCTTTAGCTGACCTGTTGTGCCGATCTGGCCGATATCGCCCAGCTGACCCTCTCCTTGTTGCCGAAACCTCGCCCTTTCTTGCCTAATCCTCCAAAAGGTCGTGCGTCGCCGCCGCCAACCGTTTAGGCTAATCGAATGCCTTCCCTGCTCCACGCGGTCGGCCGCCATGCCGAGGCGTACGCCGACAGCTTCGGCATCGCGCAGACCCCGATTCCCGGCTTGACGACGGTCCGCGCAACCGCGCCGTCCGGCCTCGTCTACGCCATCTCGCGCCCGCTGGTTTGCCTGGTCGTGCAGGGCAGCAAGCAGGTCACCATGGGCGGCCAGAGCTTCGACTTCTCGGCTGGAGATTCGCTGTTGATCTCGGCCGACGTGCCGACGGTCAGCCAGATCACCCGCGCCAGCGTTGCAGCGCCCTATCTCTCGCTCGTGCTGGAGCTCGATCAAGCACTTCTCGCCGCACTCTCGGCAGAAATGGGCGAACCATGCGTCGGCGATCACGCCCCGCTCCGCGTCGAGCCGACCGACACCGAGGTGGCGGACGCCGCGCTGCGCCTGATGCGACTGCTCGACCGGCCGGCTTCGGTGCCGGTGCTCCAGGCACAGCTCGTGCGCGAGATGCATTATTGGCTGCTGGCCGGCCGGCACGGAACCGCAATCCGCCGCTTGGGCTGGCCGGACGGCCACGCACAGCGCATCGCGCGTGCAGTTGCCGTGCTGCGCGCCGAGTTTGCCCGCCCCTTGCGGGTCGAACAGCTTTCAGCCGTGGCCGGCATGAGCCCGTCATCGTTCCATCAGCATTTCCGCAGCGTCACCTCGTTGTCACCGCTGCAATTCCAAAAGCAGCTCCGTTTGATCGAGGCCAGGCGGCTGATGCTGTCGGAAGGCATGTCTGCCGCCAACGCCGCGTTCGCGGTCGGCTATGAAAGCGTACCGCAGTTCACCCGCGAATACGGCCGGATGTTCGGGACCTCACCGGCACGGGACGTCAAAGCCGCCAGGAGCGCGACGGAGACAGCGGCGTAACTCTACTCCCCACAGTTGCAGGCATCACTGCTTATGATCATGGTCCCGGCGAAAACCAGGACCACAGCAAAACATCAGGCGGCCGCCTGTCCCGTCTCCTGCAGATAGGCCTGATACGCGCGTCCGATGCCCTCCTCCAGCGAGGTCGTCGCGCGCCAGCCGAGCTTTGCCAGCCGCGACACGTCGAGCAGCTTGCGCGGCGTGCCGTCGGGGCGCGACGGATCGAAGGCGATGGCACCGGCGTAGCCGACGACGGCTGCGACGACGCGGGCGAAATCGGCGATGCTGATGTCCGTGCCGGTGCCGATATTGACCAGTTCGGAATCGGAATAGGTCTTCATCAGGTGGACGCTCGCGTCCGCCATGTCGTCCACATAAAGGAATTCACGGCGCGGAGTGCCGGTGCCCCAGACCACGACCTCGGGCACGCCTGACACTTTGGCTTCGTGAAAGCGCCGGATCAGCGCCGCGACGACATGGCTGTATTCGGGATGATAATTGTCGCCGGGGCCATAGAGATTGGTCGGCATCACGTTGATGAAGTCGCAGCCGTACTGGCTGCGATAGGCCTCGATCAGCTTGATGCCGGCGATCTTGGCGATCGCATAAGGCTCGTTGGTCGGCTCCAGCGGCCCCGTCAGCATCGCATCCTCGCGCAACGGCTGGGCTGCGAGCTTCGGATAGATGCAGGAGGACCCCAAGAACATCAGCTTCTCGGCACCGTTGACATAGGCGGCGTGGATCACATTCGCGGTGATCGCGAGATTGTCGTAGATGAACTCGGCGCGCAGCGTGTTGTTGGCGACGATGCCGCCGACCTTGGCGGCCGCCAGGAACACCACCTGCGGCTTCATTGTCGCAAACCAGGCGAACACGGCGGCCTGGTCGCGCAGGTCGAGCTCGCTGCGGCCGACGGTCAGCAGCTCGACCTGCTCGCGCGCCAAGCGGCGCACAAGCGCGCTGCCGACCATGCCGCGATGGCCGGCGACGAACACCGTCTTGCCTTTGAGCTCAAATGGTATTGCCGCCACGGACCACCTCCCGTCGCGCGGCATCGAGATCGCTTGTCACCATTTCCCGGACCAAGTCGGAGAAGCTCAGCTTCGGCTTCCAGCCGAGCTTCTCACGCGCCTTGCGGCAGTCGCCGATCAAGAGGTCGACCTCGGTCGGCCGGAAATAGGTCGGATCGATCCGCACCACCGTCCTGCCGGATTTGCAGTCGATGCCGGTCTCCTCGATCCCGTTGCCGCGCCATTCGATGCAGCGATCGACCTCGGCAAAGGCCAGCTCGACCAGTTCGCGCACCGAATGCGCTTCGCCGGTGGCCAGCACGAAGTCGTCGGGCGCATCGGCCTGCAGGATCAGGTGCATCCCCTCGACATAGTCGCGGGCGTGGCCCCAGTCGCGCTTGGCCTCGAGATTGCCGAGATAGATGGTCTCTTCGAGCCCGGCCTCGATGCGGGCGACGCCGCGGGTGATCTTGCGCGTAACGAAGGTTTCGCCGCGGATCGGGCTCTCATGATTGAACAGGATGCCGTTGCAGGCAAACATGCCGTACGCTTCGCGGTAGTTCACCGTGATCCAATAGCCATAGAGCTTGGCGCAACCGTAGGGCGAACGCGGATAGAACGGCGTGGTCTCCCGCTGCGGGATCTCCTGCACAAGTCCGTAGAGCTCCGAGGTGGAGGCTTGATAGAAGCGCGTCTCCTTCTCCATGCCGAGAATACGGATCGCCTCGAGCAGCCGGAGCACGCCCAGCGCGTCGGCATTGGCGGTGTATTCCGGGCTTTCGAAGCTGACGCCGACATGGCTTTGCGCGGCGAGGTTGTAGATCTCGGTCGGACGGATCTGCTGCATCAGCCGGATCAGATTGGTCGAATCCGTCATATCACCGTAATGCAGCAGGAACGGCACATTGCCGTGGTGCGGATCCCGATAGAGGTGATCGACCCGGGCAGTATTGAAGGACGATGAGCGCCGCTTGATGCCGTGAACGGTATAGCCGAGGCCGAGCAGATGTTCGGCCAAGTAGGCCCCGTCCTGGCCGGTTACACCCGTGATCAGTGCCACGCGTCCCTTGCAATTGACGGCCGTCATCCGCGCTCCCAACGCCTTACCCGGCGCGCCTCGGCCGGTTCAGACCGCCTTAGCATCTGAAATCCGCCAAGCCTAACCCAAAAACCGATAGATTTTGGGCATCTGGGTATCGGAATAGAGGCTGATTGTTACTCGCCGTAACTGCGCAGGCGTTCCAGATCCAGGATTGTCACCCCGCAATATTCCAGCCGCAGCAGCCCTTCCCGCTCCAGGGTCTTCAGACACTGATTGGCGTTCTGCCGGGACAGGCCGGAGAGCGCACCGATCTCCTCCTGGGTGATCTCGAGGTGCCGGGTGGTGTTCGGATAAAGGATCGGGTTGAACAGGGACGCAACGCTGCGCGCGAGCCGGGCGGTGGCATCCAGCGTCCGGCCATATTCGACCAGTCCGATGAACTGGCCCAGCCGCTCGTTGAGCTGGGTGACCAGGAAGCGGTTGAAGCCGACGCTGTTCTCGAACAGCCAGATGAAAGCCGCGCGCTCCATCAGCGCAATGCGGCTGTCGCGTAGCGCGACGATATCGTAGCGCCGGATCTCGTTCTTCAGCACGCTGCCCTCGCCGAACCAGGCCCCCGCCGTCAGCCCGGCGAACGTCGTCGCCTTGCCGCCGCGCGAGACCATGCTCATCCGGACCAGCCCGGTGACGACCCCGGTCCAATAGTCGAAACGGTCGCCACGGATGAAGATGTGCTCATTGGCCGCATAGGCGCGCTCGACGATGCCGGCGCGGGCAACCTCGATCTCCTCGGGCTTCAGGTATTGCCACCAAGGCGCGATACGCTGGAGAGTATCTGGAGCGATCAAACCATCATCCCGTCAATTCGAAGCAGCCAACTGTTCTATTGCAACGCAGCAAGGCCGGGATGATTTTCATCAGGCAATTGTCGGGTGCAAGACATTTCCCGCAAGCGCTTTGCTCTATTCAAAGATCTTCGCGCCTGCTCCGGCCAAGCCGGTCGTTCGTCGGATGGCGTTCGGCGATGGGGCGGGATAGGATCGCGGCAACGCGACAAGACGGGATTGAGACCACAAAGAGACCCAAGAGTGCGTCAAGCGCCAGGGAACCTCGGGAGGAGCGATTGGACACTACGTTGGAAGCGCGCGCGGTGTCGCTGCGGTTCGGTGGCGTACGCGCGCTGACCGATGTCAGCTTCGGCGTGCGCGAGGGTGAGCTGTTCTCGATCATCGGCCCGAACGGTGCCGGCAAGACCTCGATCGTGAACTGCATCTCCGGCCGCTACAAGCCGACTGAAGGCAGGCTGTTCCACCGCGGCCGCGACATCACCGGTCTGCCTCCCAACGCGCGCGCGACCCTCGGCATTGGCCGCACCTTCCAGAACCTCGCTTTGTTCCACCACATGAGCGTGCTCGACAACATCATGGTCGGGCGGCACCATTTGCTGAAGAACAACTTCCTCACGGGCTCGCTGTACTGGCTCACCGGCGCACGGCGCGAGGAGCTCAAGCACCGCGAGAAGGTCGAAGAGATCATCGATTTCCTCGATCTGCAGTCGGTGCGCAAAGCCACCGCCGGCACCCTCTCCTACGGCCTGCGCAAGCGCGTCGAGCTGGCGCGCGCGATGGCGCTGGAGCCGCATCTGATCCTCCTCGACGAGCCGATGGCCGGCATGAATTTCGAGGAGAAGGAAGACATGGCGCGCTACATCGTCGACCTCAACGAGGAATACGGCATGACGGTCGTGATGATCGAGCACGACATGGGCGTCGTCATGGACATCTCCCATCGCGTGATGGTGCTGGATTTCGGCCGCAAGATCGCCGACGGCGATCCGGCCTCCGTGCTCGCCGATCCCCATGTCAAGCGCGCCTATCTCGGCGAAGAGGACGAACTGCTGGTCGACCCGGACGATGTGCCCGAAGTCGCGGAGAACGCGGCATGATGGATTACGCGGCGAGGGTCGCGCAGGCCGACACCTATCCGAAGCTCTTGCGGCTCAACGCCCGCGAGCACGGCAAGGAGGTCGCGCTGCGCGAGAAGGATCTCGGGCTGTGGAAGCTGTTCACCTGGGCCGACTATCAGAGGCGCGTGCGCGATTTCGCGCTCGGCATGGTGGAGCTGGGGCTCGGCAAGGATGACGTGATCGGCATCATCGGCGACAACCGGCCCGACTGGGTCGCGGCCGAAATCGCGACTCATGCGATCCGCGGCTTGAGCCTCGGGCTCTATCGCGACGTGCTCGACGAGGAAGCCGCCTATCTCCTCAACTATGGCGAGGCGCGGCTGGTGTTCGCCGAGGACGAGGAGCAGGTCGACAAGCTGTTGAACCTGGCCGACCGCGTGCCGAAGCTGAAGCACATCGTCTATTCCGATCCGCGGGGCATGCGGAAATACGACGATGCCCGACTGATGCCGGCCGCCAAGCTCGCCGAGCTCGGCCGCGCCAGGGCCGCACGCGAGCCCGAGCTCTACGACCGCCTGGTCGATGCGACCGATGGTGAGGATTGCGCGATCCTCTGCACGACGTCGGGGACCACCTCGCACCCCAAGCTTGCGATGCTTGCCGCCGCGCGGGTGCTGCGCCATTGCGCGACCTACCTTGCCTTTGATCCCAAGGGTCCCGATGACGAATATGTCTCGGTGCTGCCGCTGCCCTGGATCATGGAGCAGGTCTACGTGCTCGGCAAAGGGCTGTTGTGCCGGATGAAGGTCAACTTCGTCGAAGAGCCCGAGACGATGATGAACGACTTCCGCGAGATCGCGCCGACCTTCGTGCTGTTCGCACCACGGGTCTGGGAGCAGATCGCGGCCGACGTCCGCGCCGGCGTGATGGACGCATCGCCGCTCAAGCAGCGGCTCTATGATATCGGCATGTCCACGGGTCTCGCTGCGCTCGAGAAGGGCGGGCATTCGCACGTCGCCGACGCGATTCTGTTTCGTGCGCTCCGCGACCGGCTCGGCTTCACGCGGCTGCGCTCGGCCGCGACCGGCGGCGCGGCGCTCGGCCCTGACACCTTCAAATTCTTTCGCGCCATGGGCGTGCCGCTGCGCACGCTCTACGGCCAGACCGAGCTGCTAGGGGCCTACACGCTGCATCCCGACGACAAGGTCGACCCCGATACGACCGGCGTGCCGATGGCCGAAACCGTCGAGATCAGGATCGATACGCCCGACAGCCAGGGCGTCGGCGAGATCGTGGTACGCCATCCCAACATGTTTCTCGGCTACTACAAGAACCCGGAAGCATCGAGCGCTGACATCAAGGACGGCTGGATGCATTCCGGAGATGCCGGCTATTTCAATGCGGCCAGGCAGCTGGTCGTGATCGACCGCATCAAGGACCTCGCCGAAACCTCGCGCGGCGAGCGCTTCTCGCCGCAATATATCGAGAACAAGCTGAAATTCTCACCCTATATCGCCGAGGCTGTGGTGCTCGGCGCCGGCCGCGACCATCTCGCGGCGATGATCTGCATCCGCTACTCCATCATCTCCAAATGGGCGGAGAAGAACCGCATCGCCTTCACCACCTATTCCGACCTCGCCTCGCGCAACGAGGTCTATGCACTGCTGCAGAAGGAGGTCGAGACCGTGAATGCGACGCTGCCGCCGGCGCAGCGCATCGCGCGTTTCCTGCTGCTCTACAAGGAGCTCGATGCCGATGACGGCGAGCTCACCCGCACCCGCAAGGTCCGCCGCGGCGTCATCAATGAGAAATACGCTGACATCATCGACGCGATCTATCAGGGCGCGCCGAAAATTCCGGTCGACACTGTGATCCGCTTCCAGGACGGCACCACCCAGCGCATCCGCACCACGCTGAAAGTGGTCGATCTGGTCGGGCATGGACCGATGGCGGAGGCGGCGGAGTGATGGGTTTGCTGCAACAACGCGAGATGCGCATCGCTGGGCCCTCTCCCCTTGCGGGAGAGGGCAGCTCCGCGGGTCAACACGAGTTCGGTCGGGTGAGGGGTCCGTCTCCCGTTGCTCGCTCGCCGCGACAACNCNCC
>NZ_CAFK01000281.1 GCF_000239815.1 Bradyrhizobium sp. STM 3843
GGCGAACACCAGACCCGCGAGCGCGGCGAGCGCGCCCATATTGACGAAGGTCAGGAAGACAAGCCGCTCGGCCTTGATGCCGGAGAGCTTCGCCGCCTTGGCATTGCCGCCGACCGCGTAGATCTGCCGGCCCACCACGGTCCGCCGGGTCATGAAGCCGTAGAGCGCGATCAGGATGGTCATGATCACGAGCACATTGGGCAGGCCGCGATGCGAGGCGATCAGATAGGTGAAGTACAGGATCACGCCGGCAAGCACCGCGTTCTTGGCGGCGAAGACCGCGAAAGGCTCGACCTCGATGCCATGCGCCTGCTCGCGTGAGCGGCCCTTTACGCTGGCATAGACCAGGCCGAGGGTGAGCAGCGCGCCGATCGCAAGCGAGGTCGGATAGAGATGCGCCGCGCTCGGGAACATTTCAGGGATGAAGCCGGAGGACAGTTTCTGGAACGTCGCCGGGAACGGACCGACCGACTGGCCCTGCAACAGCGCCAGCGCCAGACCCTTGAACACCAGCATGCCCGCCAGCGTGACGATGAAGGAGGGAATGCCGAAATAGGCCACCCAATAGCCCTGCGCCGCGCCGATCGCCGCGCCGACCACGAGGCAGGCGAGAATCGCGAGCGGGAAATCGACGTGGTAGCGGACCATCAAGACGGCCGCGACCGCACCGACGAAGCCCGCCACCGAGCCCACCGACAGGTCGATATGCCCGGTGACGATCACGAGCAGCATGCCCAGCGCCATGATGACGATGTAGCTGTTCTGCAGCACCAGGTTGGTGAGGTTGAGCGGCTGCAGCAAGGTGCCGTCAGTCATGAACTGGAAGAACAGCATGATCGCAGCCAGCGACAGCATCATGCCGTAGCTGCGCAGGTTGTTCTTCAGGAAGCTGCCATGCGTCCGCTCCTCGGGAAGCGAAACCGTCTTGTCGGTCATGATTCTTATCCTCCCACCCGCGCCACGAGGCGGTCGTCCTGCAGGTTCTTGATTGCTTCGTTGCGCATGATAGCACGCATGATTTTCTCCTGCGTAGCGTCATGGCCGGCAAATTCGCCGACAAAGGCGCCGTCATTCATGACGCAGATCCGGTCGCAGATGCCGAGCAGCTCTGGCATTTCCGACGAGATCACCACCACGCCGCGGCCGGCCTCCGCCAACTCGTTGATGATACAATAGATCTCGTATTTTGCGCCGACGTCGATGCCGCGAGTCGGTTCGTCCAGGATCAGCACCTTGGGATCGGTCATCAGCCATTTCGACAGCACGACCTTCTGCTGGTTACCGCCGGAGAGCTGGCCGACTTCCTGATAGACGTCCGAACAGCGGATCCGCATCCGCCCGCGATAGCCGGACGCCGCCTTGAGTTCCGCGATGTCGTCCACCACGCCCTTGGGCGCGACCTGAGACAGGCTCGCCAGCGTGATGTTCTTACGAACGTCGTCGGCCAGGATCAGGCCGAGCTGCTTGCGGTCCTCGGTGACATAGGCAAGCCCGGCATCGATCGCGGCCGGCACGCTGGAGAGATTGACGTCGTGGCCCTCGAGCCGGACGCTGCCGGTGATGTGAGTGCCCCAGGCGCGGCCGAACAGGCTC
The DNA here is from genome assembly GCF_000239815.1 of Bradyrhizobium sp. STM 3843. Lineage (GTDB taxonomy): Bacteria > Pseudomonadota > Alphaproteobacteria > Rhizobiales > Xanthobacteraceae > Bradyrhizobium. Next base: position 1,594 of record NZ_CAFK01000281.1, read on the forward strand.
ATGGCGAATTCGGTGCGGCCGGCACCCATCAAGCCGGCAATGCCGACGATCTCGCCGCGGCGCACCTCGAAATTGACGTTCTTGATCACTTGGCGGTCGGGATGCTGCGGGTGATAGACCGACCAGTTCTCGACCGTGAAGACGGGCTCACCGATCTTCGGCTGCCGCTCCGGGAAGCGATGCGCCATGTCGCGATTGACCATGCTCTTGATGATCCGGTCCTCCAGGACCGGCTCGGCCCGGCAATCGATGCCGTCGACGGAACGGCCATCGCGCAGCACCGTGATGCGATCGGCGACGCGGGCGACCTCGTTCAGCTTGTGCGTGATCAGGATCGAGGAGATCCCCTGCTCGCGGAAGGTCACGAGCCGGTCCAGCAGCGCCTGGCTGTCGGCCTCGTTCAGGCTCGCGGTCGGCTCGTCCAGGATCAACAGCTTGACGCGCTTCGACAGCGCCTTGGCGATCTCGACCAGCTGCTGCTTGCCGACGCCGAGATCGGTGATCAGCGTATCGGGCGACTCCTTCAGGCCGACCTGGGCCAGCAATTGCTGGGTGCGCCGGTAGACTTCGTCGCGATCGATCACGCCGAAGCGTGACGGCGCGTGCGACAGGAAGATGTTCTCGGCGATCGACATCAGCGGGATCAGCGCGAGTTCCTGATGGATGATGATGATGCCGAGGGCCTCGGAATCATTGATGTCGCGGAAACGCCGCTCCTCGCCCTCGAAAATGATCTGGCCCTCATAGCGGCCATGCGGATACACGCCGCTCAGCACCTTCATCAGGGTCGACTTGCCGGCGCCATTCTCGCCGACGAGAGCGTGGATCTCGCTTGGCTCGACCGTGAAGCTGACGTCGCGCAGCGCCTGGACATTGCCAAAGCTCTTGCTGACGTTGCGCATCTCCAGGATTGCGGTCATCGTTTTGTGTCCCTGTCCAAGACTTCCATCTCCCCCGCCTTCAACTCACCCCGCCTGCAGGAAGAGGTGAGCGGAAGCCTCCGTGAAAGTCACGGAGGCTTCCCTCAGCCTGCCCCCTCTCCCCGCAAGGGGGAGAGGGAATTTAGAGCAAGATCACTCGACCTGCGACTTCTTGTAGTAGCCGCTGTCGAGCAGGACCTTCTCCCAATTGCTCTTGTCGACCACGACCGGCTTGAGCAGATAGGCAGGCACCACCTTGACGCCGTTGTTGTAGGTCTTGGTGTCGTTGACCTGCACCTGCTTGCCGCTCAGCGAGGCGTCGACCATGTCTGCGGTCACCTTGGCGAGGTCGCGGGTGTCCTTGAAGATGGTCGAGTACTGGTCGCCGCGCAGGATCGCCTTGACCGACGGCACCTCGGCATCCTGGCCGGAGATGACCGGCATCGGCTGGTTGCCGCTGCCATAGCCGACGCCCTTCAAGGACGAGATGATGCCGATCGAGAGACCGTCATAGGGCGACAGCACCGCGTCAACCCGCTTGTTGCCGTAGTAGGCACTGAGCAGGTTGTCCATGCGGGCCTGGGCGGTGGCGCCGTCCCAGCGCAGCGTGGCGACCTTGTCCATGCCCTTCTGGCCGGAGGCGACGACCAGCTTGCCGGAGTCGAGATAGGGCTGCAGCACCGACATCGCGCCATTGTAGAAGAAGTAGGCGTTGTTGTCGTCCGGCGAACCGCCGAACAGCTCGATGTTGAACGGCCCCTTGCCGTCCTTCAAGCCCAGCTTGTCGACGATCGACTGCGCCTGCAGCACGCCGACCTGGAAGTTGTCGAAGGTCGCGTAGTAGTCGACGTTCGGCGTGTCGCGGATCAGGCGGTCATAGGCGATCACGGTGACGCCCTTGTCCTTGGCCTGCTTCAAGACGTCTGACAGAGTGGTACCATCAATCGCGGCGATCACCAGCACCTTGGCGCCCTTGGTGACCATGTTCTCGACCTGCGAGAGCTGGTTCGGGATGTCGTCCTCGGCATATTGCAGGTCGGTGTTGTAGCCGCGCTCCTTCAGCACCTTGACCATGTTGTTGCCGTCGTCGATCCAGCGCGCCGACGACTTGGTCGGCATCGCGATGCCGATGGTCGGCTTGCTCTGGGCCATGGCCGCGCCGGACAGCGCGACCGTGCCGAGGCCGGCGAGCGCCGCGGCCATGATGGTCTTCAGTTTCAACATATTTCACTCCCTTTGTCTTCTCGACTTTGAACAAACGAACGTGCGATCTCTGATTGCAGTTCCAGGATAGCTCGGTAGCAGCGGATTGCCTTGCTGAACGATCCTCCTCTTAGCTTGAGAGCTTGACGTCGGGCTCGGCGCGGCCGCGCGCGCCGACCTCCAGCAGGAAGGTGCGCCCGTGTTCCGGATCGGCGGCCTTGGCCGCCTCGTCCATGTCCTGCCACGCCGAGGTGACGAGCAGGCGCGACAGATCAGGACCGACGAAGGCCGGGCAGCTGGCCTGGCTCGCCGGCACCTTCAGGCAGCGCAGGTGCTCGCCTTGCGGGCTGTAGACGTCGACGCAGCCGCCGCCCCAGCGCGCATTCCAGATCCGTTCCTCGGCATCGACCACGGCGCCATCCAGGCCGCCGATGCCACGATGCCGGATCAGCTCGGTCGGCGCTTGCAGCGGCAGGCCTGTCGCGGCATCGAGCGCGACGCGATAGAGCACGTTCTCGTCCGTGTCGGCGAAGTAGCCGACCGAACCGTCGGCGCTGAAGCAGATCGCGTTGGGAATGGTGACGTTCGGAAACAGCCGCTTGAGCTCGCCGCGATGGAGCGCGTAGATCGCACCCAGGCCGCGCTCGGCTTTACGGCCCATGGTGCCGATCCAGAACGTGCCGCTCGGATGCACGCGGGAATCGTTGGAGCGTGTTGCCGGATTGTCCGCTTCCAGCGGCAGGTACAATGACAACGCGCCATCGGCGAGGTTGCGGATATAGAGCCCGTCCTCGGTGACGATCAGCTGGCGTGCTGCATCGATCCGCCCCAGCGCGCTGGCCATCTTGCCGAGCACATGGCGGCGCACCTCGCCGCTGCCGATCTTGGCCTCGAACAGCAGGCCCTCGCGGATATCGAACCACCAGGCGGTGTCGGTTGCGGGATCGTAGGTCGGGCCCTCGCCGAGATGGCAGCGCTCGGCGCAGAGAACGGACGTCGGCACCTGCTCCATCATGCGGCAGCTCCGGAGGTCGAAAAGCGATACACAATGTTGTGCTTGTAGGTCTGGTCCGGCACGAGGCGCGGGCTCGGAAAATCCGGCCGGTTCGGCGCGTCGGGCCAGACCTGCGGCTCCAGGCAGAGCGCATCGGACTGTCGATGCAGCCGTCCCTTGCCGCCCTTGGTGCCGTCGAGATAGTTGCCGGAATAGACCTGCAGGCCGGGCTGGTCAGTCAGGAGCTCCATGACGCGGCCGCAGCGCGGCGCCTCCAGGCGCGCGGCAAGCCGCAACCCGCCGCCGCGCAGGCAGAAATTGTGGTCGTAGCCGTGCCCATTGCGGAGCTGCGTGTCGTCCGCGCGGATGCGTGCGCCGATGGCAGTCGCCTCGCGGAAGTCGAACGGCGTCCCCTCGACCGCGCGCGGCGGCCCCGCCAGCGGGATTGCGCTTTCATCGATGCCCAGGAAATGGTCGGCGGCGAGCGTCAGCCGATGATCGAGAATGTCGGTCTGCGCCGACACGCCGTCCAGATTGAAGAAGCTGTGATTGGTCAGGTTGACGACCGTCGGACGGCTGGTCTTCGCCGTGAATTCCACCGACAGCTCAGTCGGAGCGGTCAGCCGATAGGTGACGCGAACATCGAGCCGCCCGGGATAGTTCGCCTCGCCATCAGCGCTGACATAGAGCAAGGTCACGGCCGGCTGCGGGCCGTCCTCGACTTTGGTGATCTGCCACAGCCTGCGGTCGAAGCCGTCAGGGCCGCCGTGCAGCGCATGCGGCCCATCATTGGCACTGAGCCGGACCGTCTCGCCGTCAAGCTCGAAGCGCGCGTTCGCGATGCGGTTGGCATAGCGGCCGACGGTGGCGCCGAAATACTGGCGATGCGCGAGATAGCCTTCGATATCGTCATGGCCGAGCACGACGTCGTCGCAGATGCCGCCCGCATCCGGCGCGATCAGCGCCTGCAGCGCCGCACCGTAGGTGATGATACGCGCCTCGAAGCCGCGCTCGCCGCGCAGCACGACCCGGTCGACAGCACGCCCATCGGGCAAGGTGCCGAACACGTCCTCGATGATGCGTCCGCCCGCCATGCGTTTAGTCCTCGAATGGTTCGACGATGCGGCGGCTGCCGAGCAGGAACGCATCGGCCACCAGCCGCAGCGGCACCAGATCGACATCGATGGCGCCGTGCGCGGTCAGTTCGACGAAGCGACGATAGAGCCCGGGATATTCGGCCTCCTTTTCGTCGACCAGCACCTCGTCGCCCGCCACCAGCCTGGCGCCGCCGCTCGACAGTTTCAGTCGGCCGTCATCGGTATCGACCACGATGTCCCAGCTCTGCGGCCCGGTCTGGCGGAAATCGAACTCGGCTGCGATCGGCAGCCCGCCGGTATCGGTGAGCGCGAGATTGGCTGCAATCGGCGCGGCGCGATTGGACGGGAACGACAGCTCGGCCGAGGTGACGAACACCGGCTCGGGCAGGATGCGGGTCAGGATCGACAGCGCATTGATGCCGGGATCGAACACCCCGAGCCCGCCGGGCTCCCAGATCCAGGCCTGCCCCGGATGCCAGACCCGTACGTCCTCCTTCCAGTCGATCTTGACCCTTTTGATGCGCCGGCGAGCGAGCCAGTTGCGCGCGGGCTCGACCGCCGGCGCGTAACGGGAATGCCAGGTCGCAAACAAGGTGCGCTTTTGCGCGGCCGCCAGCGCCACCAGCGGATCGAGTTCGCTGACGGCCGCGCCCGGCGGCTTCTCCAGCATCACATGCTTGCCGGCCTTGAGCGCAGCAACGGCCTGGGCGCGGCGGACCTGCGGCGGCGTGCACAGCGCCACCGCATCGATCTCGGGTCCATTGCGCAACAGCTCTTCGATGGTGCTGAAATGCGGCAGGCCCGGCAGCGAGGCATTGCGGCTTGCGACCGCCGCCAGCGTCACGCCCTCGGCGGCTTTGATCGCGGGGACATGCTGGTCGCGCGCGATCTTGCCGAACCCGACAATGGCTACGCGAAGCTCGGCCATTACCGCCCCCAGCGCAGCACGACCGGATCAAGCCGGCGCGCGATCTCGATCAGGCCGGCGCGGGTCGCCGGATGCATCGGCGGCTGCGGCGCGCGCAGCGTGTCGTGCCGGATCACGCCGCCCTCCTTCATCAGCACCTTGCAGGCGGCAAGGCCGGCCTGCCGGTTCTCGTAATTGATCAGCGGCAGCCAGCGCTGATAGGCGTCGATCGCCTTGTCGCGCTCACCGGCGAAATAAGGATCGGTGATCTGGCGGATACCGTCGGGATAGCCGCCGCCGGTCATCGCGCCGGTCGCACCGGCGTCGAGATCGGCCATCAGGGTGATCGCCTCCTCGCCATCCCACGGCCCCTCGATTGCGGCGCCGCCGGCTTCGATCAGCGCGCGCAGCTTCTCGGCGGCGCGCGGCACCTCGACCTTGAAATAAGCGAGGTTCTCGATCTCCTTGGCCATGCGGGCCAGGAACGGCACCGACAGCGGCGTGCCGGCGACCGGCGCATCCTGCACCATGATCGGAATCGAGATCGCGTCCGACACGCCCTTGTAGAACTCGTAGATCGATGTCTCCGGCACGCGGAAGGTGGCGCCGTGATAGGGCGGCATCACCATGACCATCGCGGCGCCCTTCTCCTGGGCGCGGCGCGAGCGCTCGGCGCAGACGAAGGTCGAAAAATGCGTTGTCGTCACGATGATCGGCACGCGACCGGCGACATGCTCCAGCACTGTCGTCATCACCGTGTCGCGCTCGTCATCGGTCAGGACGAACTGCTCGGAGAAATTGGCGAGGATGCAGATGCCGTGCGAGCCGGCATCGATCATGAAATCGATCGCGCGCTTCTGGCCTTCGAGGTCGAGGCGGCCATCGGCATCGAACACGGTCGGCGCGACCGGGAAGACGCCTTTAAAACGCGGGGTGGCTGATGCAGTCATGAACACCTCTAGTGATTGTCGCGCGGCACGGGCGAGCCGCTGCGGCCGACCAGGAAGTCGAAGTCGACGCCGCGATCGGCCTGCAGCACGTGATCGACGTAAAGCTTCTGATAGCCGCGCGCGGCATGTGGCTTGGGCGGCGTCCAGGCGGCACGGCGGGTGGCGAGCTCCTCGTCGCTGACATGCAGGTGCAGCGAGCGTGCGGTGACGTCGAGCGTGATCATGTCGCCGTTCTTCACCAGCGCCAGCGGGCCGCCGACGGTTGCTTCCGGTGCGACGTGCAGCACCACGGTGCCGTAGGCCGTGCCGGACATGCGGGCGTCGGAGATGCGGATCATGTCGCGCACGCCCTGGCGGAGCAGCTTGGCCGGCAGCGGCATGTTGCCGACCTCTGCCATGCCCGGATAGCCCTTGGGGCCGCAATTCTTCAGCACCATGATGCAGGAGGCATCGATGTCGAGGCTCTCGTCATCGACGGCGTCATGCATCTCCTCGACGCTCTCGAACACGACGGCGCGGCCGGTGTGGCGCATCAGTTCCGGCGAGGCCGCCGATGGCTTGATGACAGCGCCGTTGGGCGCGAGGTTGCCGGTCAGGATCGCGATGCCGGCCTCGGTCTTGAACGGAGTCTCGAACGGCGTGATCACCTCCGAGTTCCAGTTCGGCGCCGACTCCACATTCTGCCACAGCGTCTTGCCGTTGACGGTGGGGGCATCCTTGTGCAGCAGCCCGCGCTCGCCGAGCGCGCGCAACACCGCCGGCAGGCCGCCGGCATAATAGAAGTCCTCCATCAGGAAGCGGCCGGAGGGCATCAGGTCGACCAGGCAGTGCACGTCACGGCACAGCCGGTCGAAATCGTCAAGCGAGAGCTCGACGCCAAGGCGACCGGCGATCGCGAGCAGATGCACGACCGCATTGGTCGAGCCGCCGATCGCAGCAAGCGTGCGGATCGCGTTCTCGAAGGCGGCGCGGGTCAGGATGTCCGACGGCTTGAGATCTTCGCCGACCATCTCGACGATGCGACGACCGGACATGCGCGCCAACAGGTTGCGGCGCGCATCAGCGGCGGGAATCGCGGCGTTCTCAGGCAGGCCGATCCCGAGTGCTTCCACCATCGAGGCCATGGTGGAGGCCGTGCCCATGGTCATGCAGCTGCCGGCCGAGCGGTTCATGGCCGCTTCGGCTTCATGAAATTCAGCCAAGGTGATCTCGCCGGCGCGCAGCTGCTCGCTCATCGAGATGATGTTGGTGCCGGAGCCGATGATCTGACCGCGATAGACGCCGCGCAGCTGCGGCCCACCTGAGACGCCAATGGTCGGCAGATCCGCCGAGGCGGCGCCCATCAGAAGCGCCGGCGTGGTCTTGTCGCAGCCCATCAGCAGCACGACGCCGTCGAGCGGATGGGCGCGGATCGCCTCCTCGACATCCATCGAGGCGAGATTGCGGAACAGCATCGCGGTCGGGCGCATCGTCACCTCGCCGAGCGAGGAGACCGGAAACTCCAGCGGATAGCCGCCGGCATCGAGCACGCCCTGGCGCACATGCTCGGCGATGACGCGGAAATGCGCGTTGCACGGCGTGAGCTCGGACCAGGTGTTGCAGATGCCAATCACAGGCCGGCCTTCGAAACGGTCCTGTGGCGTGCCGCTGTTCTTCAGGAATGAGCGATAATAGAAGCCCATCTTGTCCTGACGGCCGAACCACGCCTGGCTGCGCAGCGGCTTCTTCCGATCAGCCTGCTTTGAATTGTCGTTGCTCATTCCTGATCCGCTTGTTCGACCGACTGCGCATGGCGGCGCCGGCCGTTGTGAATGACTTCGATCATCGCAGCGGATGCCGCTTCGGCATCGCAGGCGGCGATCGCATCGACGATGCTTTGGTGCCAGACCAGCACGGTCTCGCGATCGGCGGTCTCGACCGGCGCGCTGAGCACGAACGAGGCGCGCAGCGCCGCCTCGATCACGGCGCCAATCGAACGCATGAACGGATTGCCGGCAGCATTGGCGACCGCGACATGCAGGCTGAGATCGGCCTCCGCGAAGGCCATCGAGGTCGATGGCTCGCGCCGCATCCGCTCCATCGCCTTGCGCATCTCGTCGAGATCATTCTCGCTGCGCCGTTCGGCCGCGAGCGCGGCCGCGCGCGGCTCGACCGCAAGCCGGATTTCAGCAAGATCGGACAGGAAGCGCCTGTTGATGCCGGCATCGAGATGCCAGGCGAGCACGTCAGGATCGAACATGTTCCAGGCCGCGCGCTCGCGCACCACAGTGCCGACCCGGGCCTTGGTCGAAAGCAGCCCCTTGGCGACCAGCGTTTTCACGGCTTCGCGCAGCACCGGCCGCGACACGCCGAACATGGCGGTCAGCTCGGCATCGCCCGGCAGCCGCGTGCCTTCGGAATAACGTCCGGAGATGATATCGATACCGATGCTGCGCGCCACTTCCGCGTGGTTGGAATGCGCCCGGCGGGTCGGAATGACGACGATATGCGAGGTCATGCGTGAGCCCTCGCGGTTTTGGCCGCCGAGCGGCGTGACAGTGCAATCAGTCCCTGCTGCAGGCCGATAAAGGCGAACAGCAGCACGCCGGTCGCGATCTTGGTCCACCAGCTCGAAAGCGTGCCGTCGAAATTGATATAAGTCTGAATCATGCCCTGGATCAGGACCCCTAGGAAGGTGCCGATCACCGAGCCCTGTCCGCCAGTGAGCAGCGTGCCGCCGATCACCACCGCGGCGATGGTGTCGAGCTCGACGCCGACGGCGGAGAGTGAATAGCCGGCCGCAGTATAGAAGGAGAAGACGATTCCGGCGAGACCCGCGAGCACGCTGGACAGCATATAGATTCGGACGGTCATCGACCCGACCGGGATGCCCATCAGGGCCGTGGTGGCACGGCTGCCGCCGAGCGCATAGACATTGGCGCCGAACCGCGTGAGATGCAGGAGCCACGCACCGGCGACAAGGACCACCAGCATCGCGATCGCGATTGCGGTCAGCCGCCCGCCCCCGGGCAGCCGGATCGCGAAATCCGATACCGTCGAATAGATCGGCGCCGATATCGGGATCGACTCGGTCGAGAGCAGGAAGCTGACGCCGCGCGCCAGGAACATGCCGGCCAGGGTGACGATGAAGGGCGGCAGGTCGAAAATATGGATGATGCTGCCCATTGCCGCACCGAACAGCGCGCACAGCCCGAGCACCATGGCAAAGGCGAGATAGGGCGGGATGCCCCAGCGCTCGATCGCCAAGGCCACGAACACCGTGGTGAAGCCGATCACCGAGCCGACCGACAGATCGATGCCGCCCGAGATGATCACGAAGGTCATGCCGGTCGCGACGATGCCGAGGAAGGCATTGTCGGTGAGCAGATTGGCGACCACGCGCGTGGAGGCGATGTTGGGAAATTGCAGCGCACAAAGCGCAAAGCCGGCGACGAGCACCAGCGCGGTAATCGCAATCGGCGACAGACGTTTCATGGCTTCTTGCTCCGCCACCGCGCCATGATGCCGGAGAGATCGGACAGCCGCGGCGACTGCACCAGCAGCACCGCCAGCACGACCACCGCCTTGACCAGCAGATTGAGCTCCGGCGGATAGCCGGAGAGCAGGATGCCCGTGTTCATCGCCTGGATGATCAGCGCGCCCGCGACCGCCAGCACCAGGCTGAAACGGCCGCCGAACAGCGAGGTGCCGCCGATCACCACGGCGAGGATCGCATCCAGCTCGAGCCAGAGCCCGGCATTATTGGCGTCCGCGCCCATGATGTCGGCGGCCGCGATCACGCCGGCCAGCGCCGCGCAGATGCCGCACCAGACATAGACCGCGAGAATCATGGTGCGGGTGCCGACGCCGGAGAGCTCGCTGGCGCGTGCATTGCCGCCTGTGGCCTCGATCAGGAGCCCGAGCGCCGAGCCGCGCACCACCGCCGCGGTCAGCAGCAGCATGCCGATCGCGATTGCCACCGGGGTCGGCAGGCCGAGCACCGCGCCGTTGCCAAGCCAGACCAGGTCGGGCGAGGTGAAGGTGACGATGCGCCCTTCCGTGATCAGCTGCGCGATGCCGCGCCCGGCCACCATCAGGATCAGGGTGGCAACAATGGGCTGGATCCTGAGCACCGCGACCAGGATGCCGTTCCAGAGGCCGCACAGGAGACCGACACCCAGTGCTGCCAGCAGCACGACCGGCAAGGAATGCGCATCGGCGAGGCTCGCCGCGGTGGCTCCGGCAATCGCCATCACCGCGCCGACCGACAGATCGATGCCGCCGGTCGCGATCACCAGGACCATGCCGAGCGAGAGCAGCGCCACCGGCGTACCGCGGTTGAGCACGTCGATGACGGAGCCGAACAGCCGGCCGTCCTGCAGATGCAGATTGAAGAATTGCGGCGAGACGACGCGATCGACCATCAGAATCACGATCAGCGCGAGCGCTTGCGCAAGACCACGGCGCGGCAGGCGGAGCGTCATGGCACCGCCCCTTGCGCTGCGGTCGCGCCGTCGGCCGCGATCGCGGCCAGGATGCTGGAAACCTCGACCGCCTCGCCCTTGAGCTCCTCGACATGGGCACGATCGCGCAGCACCACGACGCGGTTGGAATAGGTCACGATCTCGTCGAGCTCCGAGGAGATGACGAGCAGCGCCAGCCCCTGGTCGCAGAGGTCCCGCACCAGGCGGATGATCTCGGCATGCGCGCCGACGTCGATGCCGCGGGTCGGCTCGTCCAGCAGCAACAGCCGCGGCTCGGTGGCGAGCCAGCGCGCCAGCAGCGCCTTCTGCTGATTGCCGCCCGAGAGCAGTCCGATCGGACGCTCCGGGTCCGGCGGGCGGATGTCGAGCAGGCGGATGAAGCGCATCGCGATCTCGTCCTGCTCGCGGCGCGACAGCGGCCGGTGCAGGCCGCGCCGCGCCTGCAGCGCCAGCACGATATTCTCGCGCACGGTGAGATCGGCGACGATGCCTTCGGTCTTGCGTTCCTCCGGGCAGTAGCCGAAGCCGAGGCGTGCGGCGTCGCGCGGCGAGTTCAGCCTGACCGCTTGGCCATCGACCTCGGCTTCGCCGGAGTCGGCGCGCTCGGCGCCAAAGATCAGCCGCGCCGTCTCGGTGCGGCCGGAGCCGAGCAGGCCGGCGAGACCGACGACCTCGCCGTGTCGCAGTTCGAGATCGAACGGCGCCACATAGCCCTGCTTGCCAAAGCCCTTGAAGCTGGCGCAGACCTCGCCCATGGCGCCCGAGTGCGCCGGCGCCCGCGTCTCCGTGGTCTCGGCGAGCTCGCGTCCCAGCATCATCCGGATCAGCTCGAGCCGCGGCAGCGAGGCGGTCTCACGCTCGCCGATCAGGCGGCCGTTGCGCAGCACCGTGATGCGATCGCAGATCTCATAGACCTGGTCGAGGAAATGACTGACGAAGACGATGCCGATGCCAGCAGCGGCAAGCTGGCGCATCGCCTTGAACAGGATCTCGACCTCGTGGCGGTCGAGGCTCGCGGTCGGCTCGTCCAGGATCAGCACGCGGGCGGACAGATCGACCGCGCGCGCGATCGCGGTGACATGCTGGATGGCGACCGAATAGCTCGACAGCGGCGCGCCGACATCGATATCGAGGCCGAAGCCGTTGAGCAGCGCCTTGGCGCGCCGCCGCATCTCGGCCTCACGCACGACGCCGAAGCACGTCGGCTGCCGGCCGAGATAGAGGTTCTGCGCCACCGACAGGTTCGGCAGCAGGTTCACTTCCTGATAAACGGTGGCGATGCCGGCATCGAGCGCAGCCTTGGCCGAGCGCGGCGCGATCTCGCCGCCTGCGAGCCTGACGACGCCGGCGTCACGCGCGAACACGCCGGTCACGACCTTGATCAAGGTCGACTTGCCGGCGCCATTCTCACCGAGCAGCGCGTGGATCTCGCCTGCGCGCAGGGTGAAGTCGACCTCCTGCAGCGCCTTCAGCGCGCCAAAGCTTTTGCTGAGGCCGCGCACCTCGAGCAGCGGCGAGTCGAGATCGACATTGGTCTGCATTGCAGGGGCCTGCATTGCAAGTCACTCCCGCCGGCGCCCGCGCAATGCGCGGACGCCAAGCGATGCATCGACGTCGTCCCGGCGAAAGCCGGGACCCATACCGCGGATCATCTCAGTCAGGCACATGGCCGATAGTACGCGCCTTACTAACGCCGGTGGTCATGGGATCCTGGCGTGCACCAGGACGACGGGAACACTTCCATCTCTGTAGGTGGAGCTCAGTAGCCCAGGCCCTTCTTGCTGTCGTAGACCTTCTGCGGATCGTCAGCTGCGGTGTAGAGCTTCGATTCGGTCTGGATCCACTTCGGCGGCGTCGTGCCCTTCTCCTTGTAAGCGATGACGGCATCGAGCGCCGGACCGGCCATGTTCGGGGTCAGTTCGACGGTGGCATTGGCTTCGCCTGCCGCGATCGCCTTGAAGATATCGGGCACAGCATCGATTGAGACGGTGAGGATGTCCTTGCCGGGCTTCAGGCCCGCTTCCTTCATCGCCTGGATCGCGCCAACCATCATGTCGTCATTGTGGGCGTAGACCGCGCAGATCGACTTGCCGCCGTTCTCCGCCTTGATGAAGCTCTCCATCACTTCCTTGCCCTTGGCGCGGGTGAAGTCGCCGGTCTGGCTGCGCACCACCTTCAGGTTCGGATGCTTGGCGACGGCGGTGTCGAACCCCTTCTTGCGGTTGGTGGCAACGCTGGCGCCGACCGTGCCCTGCAGCTCGACGATGTTGCAGGCCTTGTCGCCGACCGTCTTGGCCAGCCAGTCGCCCGCCACTTCGCCCTCATGCACGCTGTCGGAGGTGACGGCGGTCAGGTACAGGTCCTTGCCGGAGGGATCGATGTCGCGGTCGAGCAGCACGACCGGAATCTTGGCTTCCTTGGCTTCCTTCAGCACGGCGTCCCAGCCGCTTGCGACGACGGGCGCGAGGAAGATGGCGTCCACGCCCTGCGCGATGAAGGAACGGATCGCCTTGATCTGGTTCTCCTGCTTCTGCTGCGCGTCGGCGATCTTGAAATTGACGCTGCGCTTGGCGGCTTCCTGCTTCGAGACCGAGGTCTCGGCCGCGCGCCAGCCGGACTCCGATCCGATCTGGGAAAAGCCGATGGTGAGCTGGGCGGCGCTCGCGGAATGGGCGAGCATCAGAGCGGCGGTCGCAGAGGCCGCGAGAAGAGCTTTAAAAGTCATGTGGCGCGTTCTCCCAAGATTATCTATTCGGGTGCGTACCCCGCGTCGCAGGTGTCTTCGCACCTTCTGGACTGGCTCAATCAGCCAGCGCGCCCTTATTCCACGGAACTCTCGCCGTGACTAGTCATATTATTTGACTATAATACTTTTTATGGAGACGGCTGCGGCGCGCGCCGGCGGCACGCGGAACGACCACTGAAGGTTGTTAGATCCGCACTATAGCGTTCGAAATTGTGAAAGCTAGCGGAGTGCCGCGGCATCGCGGGCGCGCTGCTCGATCGCGGCCCATGCGCCAGCCTTGATGTCGGCTGACGGCGCCACCCAGGAGCCGCCGATCGCCACCACCTTCTTATGCGCGAGCCATTGCGCCGCGTTGCCGGCATTGATGCCGCCGGTCGGACAAAAGCGGACAGTCGGGAATGGACCTGTGAGCGCATCGAGCGCAGGCAGGCCGCCGGCCGGCACGGCCGGGAAGAACTTCACCAGCTCATAGCCTCTGACGACGCAGGCGATCAGGTCCGACGGCGTTTGCACGCCGGGCGCAAACGGCAGCTCGCCTACCTTCGCTGCATCCAACAGCTCGATCGAAAGGCCCGGGCTGATCGCAAAGGCGGCGCCGAGCTTGGCCGCGCGCTCATAATCCTCCGGCGTCAACACCGTGCCGATGCCGACCACGGCGTCGGGCACCTCACCGACAATGGCGCGCGCCGCATCGAGTCCGGCCTGCGTGCGCAAGGTGATCTCGATGACGCGCAGGCCGCCTTTGACCAGCGCGCGCGCCAGCGGCACCGCCTGCGCCGCGTCTTCGATCGTGATGACCGGGATCACCGGCGCCAGCGCGAAGATCGCGTCGAGCCTGGCGCGCTTGTCCTGCATGCTCATCATTGTTCTGTTCCCAAAATTTGCGTCGGCATCGCCGCACGCGGGATCACCGCGCCCGGCGCCATGATCACCGCCGCCGCCAAACGATGGCCCGCGCGCGCCGCCTCGCGCGGCGCAGCGCCCTTGATGCGCGCGGCGATGTAGCCCGCATTGAAGGAGTCGCCGGCCGCCGTGGTATCGACCGGCAGCACCACGTCCGGCGGCGCGATGTCGACCAGCACGCCATCGGAATCGACCAGGCAGCCCTGGGCGCCACGTTTGACGACGATCTCCTTGACGCCTGCGTCCTTGAAGCGCCTCAGGCTGATCGACGCATCGGCGTCACCGAACAGCATCTGCTCGTCGTCCCAGGTGGGCAGAGCAAGATCGATCAGCGGCAGCACCGAACGGAAGGCCCGTTGCGCCGTCTCCCGGTTGCTCCAACCGCGCGGCCGATAATTGCCGTCAAAGGCGACGCGCCCGCCACGCTTGCGCATGGCCGTCAGCAACTCCCGCAGCTTTGCCCTTCCCGTCTCGCCATACAAGGACAGGCTGATTCCGGAGAAGTAGAGCCAGTCGAACCCGGCGAGCCGATCGAGCATCGCATCGTCGGCACGGTCGAACAGCTCGCGCGCCGGCGCGCGGTCGCGCCAATAGAGGAAGCTGCGCTCGCCCTTGGCATCGCGCTCGATCATATAGAGGCCGGGAACGCGGCCGGAGATACAAAGCACCTCCGACGTTCCGATGCCCTCGGCCTGCCACGCCGCCAGCATCGCCGCGCTCAAGGGATCGTCCCCGAGCGCGGTGATATAGGAGGTGTCGATCCCGAGCCGCGCCAGATACAGCGCGGTGTTCAAGGTGTCGCCGCCGAAACCACGCCGAAACAGGTCGCCGCCCTCCTGTGCGAACTCGACCATGCACTCGCCGACACAGGCAATCTTCATCGAACACCCGTCAATCAAAATGTCAGCTGGACCTTCATCGCCCGGCTCCGGTCGCTGGCGAGTTCGAAAGCTTCGACGGCGCTCTCGAACGGCAGCGAGGCCGAGATCAGCGGCTTGACGTCGATCAGCCCCTCGCCCATCAGCCGCACGGCCAGCTCGAATTCGCGATCGAAGCGGAAAGTGCCGCGCAATTGCAGCTCCTTCGTGACCAGCGTGTTGAGCGGCAGCGTCATCTCGCCGCCGAGCCCGAGTTGCACGATCACCCCGCCCGGCCGCATCACCTCCAGCGCACCGCGCAGCGCGGCCTGATTGCCGGAGGCCTCGAACAGGACGTCGAATGTCCCCTTGCCCGCGCGCCAGGGCTCGAGCGCGGCCTGATCGCGCGCGACATTGAGCGCATGGGTTGCGCCCAATGTCCCGGCGACGGCAAGCGGCGCATCCGCAATATCGGTTGCGACGATCTCCGCCGCGCCACCGTAAC
The DNA here is from genome assembly GCF_000239815.1 of Bradyrhizobium sp. STM 3843. Taxonomy (GTDB): domain Bacteria; phylum Pseudomonadota; class Alphaproteobacteria; order Rhizobiales; family Xanthobacteraceae; genus Bradyrhizobium. Next base: position 17,139 of record NZ_CAFK01000281.1, read on the forward strand.
GCGCAACCAGGACGGATAGCGCTCCGATCGGGCCGCAGCCGGTCACCAGCACACGCTTGCCGAGCAACGGCCCGGCCTGATGCGCGGCGTGGAGGCACACAGACAAAGGCTCGGCCATCGCGGCTTCCGCCAGCGACAATGTCGGGGCGATCGGAAACACCTGGGAGGCATCGACCGTGACGAACTCGCGGAAACCGCCCTGCACGTGGGGATTGCGCATCGCGCTGCCCATGAAGCGCATGTCGAGGCACTGGTTGCGCAGCCCCTCGCGGCAATAGGCGCAGTGACCGCAAGGCAGGCTCGGATTGACGGCAACGCGCGTGCCTTCGGCAAAAACGGTCGCCCCGGTGCCGACCGCGGCAACAACACCGGCGATCTCGTGGCCCAACGCCATCGGCTGCTGGATTCGCACCGTGCCGAAGCCGCCGTGATGATAGTAGTGCAGATCCGAGCCGCAGATGCCGCCATTAGCAATCCTGACGCGCACCTCGCCCGGAGCGGGCACGGCGTCTGGAAAGCTGTCGATCCGCAGATCCTTGGGCGCATGGATGACGACGGCGCGCATGGCTTATTCCTTCTGCTCAGTCGTCTCACATCGCGGCGAGCATGCCGCCATCGACATAGATGGTCTGGCCGTTGACATAAGTCGACGCGTCGGACGCCAGGAAAATCGCGGCGCCGACCAGCTCGTCAGGCTTGCCCCAGCGCTTGGAGGGAATGCGCGACATCAGCCAGTTGTTGAAATCGGGATTCTGCACCAAGGCCTGGTTCATGTCGGTCAGCATGTAGCCGGGACCGATCGCATTGGCCTGGATGCCGTGCTGCGCCCACTCCACCGCCATGGCGCGGGTGAGATTGCGGATGCCGCCCTTGGCCGCGGTATAGGGCCCGACGGTCGGCCGCGCCAGCTCGCTGGCGAGCGAACCGATGTTGATGATCTTGCCGCGGCCGCGCGGGATCATGCGCTTCGCCGCTTCGCGGCCGATGATGAAGGCACTCGTCAAATTGGTCGCGATCACCTTGCCCCATTCGGCCGAGGTGAATTCGACCAGCGGCTTGCGATGCTGGATGCCGGCATTGTTGACGAGGATGTCGACGGCGATCCCGGCGGCGTCCAGCCTTTCGAACGCCACCATCACGGCGGCTTCGTCGGTGACATCGAAGGCGGATGCCTCCGCCTGATGGCCGGCAGCGCGAAACTCGGCAGCGGCGGCTTGCGTGCGCGCTTGATCGGTGCCGTTGATGACAAGCCGCGCGCCAGCCTTGGCGAACCCGTCCGCGATGGCGCGTCCGAGACCGCGAGACGAGCCGGTCACCAGCGCCGTCTTGCCGGAGAGATCGAAAAGCGAGGTCGACATCGGTTCAACTCACGTCAAAGGAATCCGCAATAAGCGCCACCGGTCGCACACTGACACCCGCGTTGTCCAGGGGACCCAGGACCGGTCAGACCGGCAGGCGGTTAATGGCGGCCACCGCGGTCATGACGCCGCGGATCTCAGCCAGCCCCTTCAGCCGGCCGACCAGCGGATAGCCTGGATGCGTGCCGCGGCCGATATCGTCGGCGAGCTCATGGCCGTGGTCGGGACGGAACGGAATCCGCCAGTCCGGATCGCCTGCCGCTTTGCGACGGGCCTGCTCCTGCAACAGCGTCGTCACGACAGAGACCATGTCGACGTCGCCGCGCAGATGTTCCGCCTCCATGAACGAGCCGTCCAGCATCTTGGCGACGTTGCGCAGATGCACGAAGCGGATATGTGGAGCGAAGCGCTCCGCCATTGCCGGCACGTTGTTGTGGCCGCCGGCGCCGAGCGCGCCGGTGCAGAACGTGATGCCATTGGCCTTTGACGGACGAGCGTCCACGATGAATTGCAGATCGTCGGCACTCGATACGACGCGCGGCAGGCCGAACAGATCGCGCGGCGGATCGTCGGGATGGACGCACAGGCTGACGCCGCACTCCTCCGCCGCCGGCACCACCTCGCGCAGGAAGCGCGCGTAGTTGGCGCGCAGCTCGGCATGACCGATGCCGTGATAGCGTTCCAGCATACGACGGAGTCCGGGCACATCGTAGCGATCATATGCCCCGGGCAACCCGGCCATGATGGTCGCGAGCAGCCGGTCCTTGTCGGATTCGGAGGCCTGCGCCACCCAGGCCTTGGCGCGGTCGAGCACGTCGGAGGAGAACTCCGCCTCGGCGCCCGGCCGCCCCAGGATGTAGCAGTCGAACGCAGCGAGCCGGTCGACATCGAAACGCAACGCGGTCGCGCCGCCCGGCAGGCGGAAGGCGAGCTCGGTGCGGGTCCAGTCCAGCACCGGCATGAAATTGTAGCAGACCGTTGTGACGCCACAGGCAGCGAGATTGCGCAGCGACTGCCGGTAAGTGTCGAACAGCGGCGCGAGGTCGCCTTCACCGAGCTTGATCGCTTCCGCGACCGGCAGGCTTTCGACGACGCTCCAGCGCAGCCGCAGCGATGAATCCCCCTCGATCATCCCGATGCGCTTGACGATTTCGTCCGTGCTCCACGCCACGCCATAGGGGATGTGATGCAGCGCCGTCACGATGCCGGTCGCGCCGGTCTGACGGACCTGCGGCAGGCTAATGGGATCCTCGGGTCCGAACCATCGCCACGTCTGTTCCATGTCGTCCACCTTCCTGAAAGCGGTCCCGCCCCACAAGTCCCTTCGGGGGTCGCGGACACCAATCTCACGCCGCAGCGTCATCACCCCCATCCAGGATCTCCTGATGCTGCGCAATCGGGAGCGGAATGTGGCCGGCGTCCTCCTGCAAGGTGACATGGCGGACGCGATCGCACGCGCTGATTTGACGCCTCAGACCTCGCTGCGGCGGACGGTCAGGTCGGACCGGTCGAACACGGCCGGCAGCAGGTCGACGCCGAGGCCCGGCCCTTCCATCGGGAAGACATAGCCGTCCTTGATCACGGGCATGGTGGTGACAAGCTCGTTGTACCAGCCCTTGTAGAAAGCGCGCACCGATTCCTGGATCAATGTATTGGGCTGGCTGAACGACATGTGCACCGCGGCAATGAAGCCGACCGGACCGATGCAGTCATGCGGCGCAAAGGGGCGGTGATAGGTCTCGGCCATCGCCGCGATCTTGCGCCCTTCGGTGAGACCACCGGTCCAGCACAGATCGGCCATCACCACATGGGCGGCATCGCGATCGAGCATGTCCTTGTAGGGATAACGCGAGCCGAGCGTCTCGCTCGCAGTGACCCAGACATCGGTGGAGCGGGCGTATTCGGCGAGCGCCTGCGGCGAGTTCATCCGGATCGGGTCCTCGTACCAGGTCGGCTGATAGTCCTCCAGCACGCGGGCGATTTGTTTGGCGGTCGGCAGATTCCACAGCGAATGGAATTCGACCATGATCTCCATGCGGTCGCCGACCGCCTTCCTGATCTTCTCGAACGGCTCGACCGCCTTCTTCATCTGCGCCGCCGTGATGTAGAGGCCCTGGTTCTCCTGCGCCGGCGGATCGAACGGCCAGATCTTCATCGCGGAGATGCCGCTCTCGAGCAGGCTCTCGGCGAGCGCGTCGGCGCGGTTCATGAAGGCGTCGAGATCTTCGTAAGGGCTTTGCGTCTCCAGGCTCCAATTCGAGACCGGGCTGATATTGGTCGAGCGGACATAACGGGTGCCGGCGCAGGTGTTGTAGATGCGCTGTTTGTCGCGGCAGAGTCCGCCGAGCATCTGGTGCACCGGCTGGCCGCAGACCTTGCCGAACAGGTCCCACAGCGCGATGTCGATCGCGGATGCGGCGCGATATTCGACGCCGGTCGAGGACTGCGCCATCGGCAAATTGAGCATGTCGCGGTGGATGGCCTCGATCCTCAGGGGATCGCGCCCGAGCAGCCGGCCGGCGAAGGTGTCGTGGATCTGCGCCTCGACGGCCCCTGCGCCATAAAAGGTCTCGCCCAGCCCGATCACGCCGGCATCGGTGTGGAGGCGGACCCAGATGACGTTGGCGAACTCCTCTGTCCGCAAGGTCTCGATCGCGGTGATCTTCACGTCTGCCGTCCTCCCACTGACCGTTCTGTCTTGTATCTGTTACGCGCGTTGCCCCAGCCATACGCCCTCTTGTAATATATCACAATATGTTTAATGCTGATCACGGAGGCCCGGTGTCAAAACGCCGGCCGGAGGAAGCTCGAGGACACCAGATGGCGCGCCGCAAAAGCGCTCTTGCAAAGTCGGATGCCGACGACGCCGCGCCGTCGCGTGGCGCGGGCAATTTGTTCGAGGCGGCCTATCTCAAGATCGAAGAGCTACTGGTCAATTGCGCGCTGAAGCCCGGCCGGTTTCTGACCGTGCAGGAGCTGCAGTCGCTGACCGGCTTCGGGCGGACGCCGGTGCATGCTGCCGTCAACAGCCTCGCCGCCGATACGCTGATCATCATCCGGCCGCGCCATGGCTTGCAGGTCGCCCCGATCGATCTCGCCCGCGAGCGCCTGCTGCTGGCCTTGCGCCGCGACATGGAGCGCTTCGTTGTCCGGCTGGCGGCCGAGCGGGCCAGCCTTTCGCACCGCAACCAGATGCAGCACATCGAACGCGTGCTGAGTGAGCGCCGGAACACGGTGTCGATCGACGAGTTCAATCAGCTCGACCGCCGTATCGATGCGCTGATCCTTGCCGCCAGCGGCGAGCCGTTCCTGGTGCACACCATGCGCCCGCTGCACACCATCTATCGCCGCATCGGCTACATCTATCATCGCCTGCTGCCGGAGCACGACCTGACCGGGACGGTCGATCGCCATCTGGCGATCCTCAGCGCGGTGGCGAACCAGCGCGCCAACAGCGCGGTGAAGGCCAGTGATACGCTGATCGATTTCATGGATCAGATGTTCGAGGAGATGGAGGCCGGGATCGATCCCGGCCTGCTCGACTGCAGCATCGAGCCGCTGCCGGTCGCGTAGGATCAATGCCAATAACAACAAGGAAGGACCAGTTATGAGTGTCGCAGCCGCAACGGAAGCCGCCCCGGAGAGGGCGGCGATCGATAGCGCCGTCCGCTATCTCATTCAGAACTACAGCCCCAAGGGCAACCGGGTCGGCTGGCTGATGATGGCATCGATCCTGGTCGAGGCCTGGGATCTGTATTCGATCGCCTTCGTGCTGATCTTCATCAAGGAGCAATACAACCCCGGCCCGCTGGAGTTGGGCCTCGCCGCCGCCGGCACCCAAGGCGGCGCGCTGATCGGCGCCCTGCTCGGCGGCTGGCTTTCCGACAAGATCGGCCGCCGCTGGATGTTTCTGGGCACCATGACCATGTTCGTGGTGCTGGCGCTGGCGCAGGCCTTCGTGCCCAACATGACCTGGCTGATCATCATCCGCTTCCTGCTCGGCGTTCCGCTCGGCAGCGACATCTCCACCGGCTACACCTACATCATGGAGTCGATGGCCAAGGGTCAACGCGAGGTGATGGGCAATCGCTGGCAGTTCATGTTCGCGGTCGGTGAGGTCATCACGCTCGGCGTGATCGCGGTCTTCCTGGTGATGGAGCTCAACCACGAGACGCTGTGGCGCGTGACGCTCGGGTTAGGGGCCGTGCCGGCGCTGATCATCCTGTTCCTGCGCCACGACGTGCCGGAGACCGCGGTGTGGCTGGTGCAGCATGGCCGCTTCAAGGAGGCCAAGGTGGTCGCGCAGCAGATGTACAACGATAATCTTGCGATGCTGCCGAACCACGACGTGGTCGTCGAGAAGCCGAGCCCCTGGGACTTCCTCGCCGATTTGCGCAAGGACCCGATCCGCTGGCGCGCGACCATCTATGGCTGGATTGCCTGTTTCGCACAGGGCAGCGAGTTCTCCACCTTCGCCTTCTATCTGCCGGTGCTGTTCGCAATGATCGGCGTGTCCAGCGTGCTCGGCAACAATCTCGTCACCATGGCGCTGTTCAGCTTTGCCGCGATCTCCGGCTGGATCGGACCGCTGCTGACGCCGCGGATCGGCCATCGCGGCATCGGCATCGCCGGCTTCGGCATCGTGCTGGTCTCGCTCTTGATCGCAGCCGCCGCGCTCTACACCGACCACAAATACATCCTGCCGTTCGCGGCCGCCGGCATGCTGTGGGGCCATTATTGGGACGCCTCGAACTGCATGACCATCCCGACCATGGTGGCGCGCCCGCGCTATCGCGGCACCGCCAGCGGCTTCGCCTATATGTTCGTGAAGCTGCCGTCGTTCCTGGCCATCTTCCTGTTCCCGGTGCTGTTCACCGCGATCGGCCAGGCCAACGCGACGCTGTTCGTGGCGATCTTCCCGCTGATCGGCCTCTTGGCCGCGATCTTCATCCTGCCGGAGGTCTACGGCTACGAGGCGGATTGAGCGGATATTCCACGGCTGTCATCCCCGCGAAAGCGGGGATCCAGTACGCCGCGGCCTCTCGGCTGAGAGACGCTGTCTCTGGAATACTGGATCGCCCGGTCAAGCCGGGCGATGACGGTGAAGACAAGCCCACAGGATGAGGAGAAGCCTAGGTCGCTTCGCTACTCGCGATGACGGTTGTAGGGTGGGCCAAACGCAAGCGTGTCTACTGCACAGACGCTCGGTGATAAGGTGGGCACGCGCATTGCGCCTTCGCCCGCCCCCCCTTTCGCAACAATCCAAAAAGGATGCGACGCCGGTATCGACCGTGCGCTATAGTCCGATCAAACGGTCGGACGGACGACAATGCGGTCTTTGGTTTTTGCGTTTTTGATTGTATTCGCTACCCCAACAACGTTGTTTGCAGATGAGGCAGCCTATCAGCAGCAGGTCCACCGACATCTGTTCGGAAACTCTTCGGCCTTTCCCCAACCACTTCAAGACCGATCGCTAGATATCGATCTGACGGTTACGCTTGATCGAAATGGCAAGCTTCTAAGCGTCGACGTCGACCGAAGCTCCGGCTCGTCGGAGGACAATGACAACGTCGTGACGGGCCTCCGCCGCATACAACCTTTTCCGCCGGTTCCGGGCGACGTGCAGGTGCCTTATAAGATAAAACTCCCGCTTACGTTCGCCCCAACAAGAAATGTGGCCTTTATCAATTTGAAAGGAAGCAAGGCCGCCAGCCCCTCGGAAAAGGAGATCGCCTTCAGGGGCGAGATTTTGAAGCGTCTATATTCGTATGACCATCGGCCCGTACTGCCCGACAATATCGAGAAGCCAGCCGACGCTCGGCCCACCGTGGTGTTTTCGATCGATCGCGACGGAAAACTGCTCGATGCTGCGGTCACGAAGAGCTTTGGTCTGAAGATGGTCGACGACAATGCCCTCAATTGGCTGAAGAAAGCAGGTCCGTTTCCAAGCATCCCCCCGGAATTGAAAGCACCAATGAAGCTAACGGCCGAGATTGTATTCGGACCGCCGACTTTTTCGGACGACGCGCGTATCAAGAAGTTGATCAATGGCGTTTGTCGCGGGTGCTGATCCGCGGGCTGTCATTGCTAGCGCGAAAGCGCGAAACCAATCCAGAATCCGCCCGCGCGACTCTGATAGCTTCTCTTCGCTCGCAATGACCGACAGCTAGGCCAGTGCCAGCTCGGCCCGCTGAATATGCGGTACGGCGTCGACCAATTCGCGTGTGTAGTCGGTCTGCGGATTGGCAAACAGCGCCCGGCTTTCGCCCTGCTCGACGATCTGGCCTGCGCGCAGCACAATGGTGCGGTCGCACATCATGCGGACCACGTTGAGATCGTGGCTGACGAACAGGAAGCCGAGATTGTCCTCGCGGCGCAGCCGGTTCAGGAGCTGCAGCACCACCGCCTGCACGGAGACGTCGAGCGCCGCGGTCGGCTCGTCCAGCACCAGAAGCCGCGGCTTGCAGGCGATCGCCCGTGCGATGCCGACGCGGGCCTTCTGCCCGCCGGACAGCTGATGCGGAAAGCGCGACAACAGCTCACGGGGCAGTCCGACCCGATCCGCACAGTCCTCGACCTGACGCCGCAAGCGATCGCCCGATCGTAAGCCCAGCAGCCGCAGCAACGGATGCGCGATGCAGTCGAACGCGGTGTAGCGCGGATTGAGGCTCTCGTTCGGGTCCTGGAAGACGATCTGGATGTCCTTGCGGAATTCAGAACGGTGAAAGTCGCGCGCCGGAATCTGGCCGATCGCCCGGCCATCGAACAGGATCTCGCCCGCGCTCGGATCGATCAGGCGGCAGATCATCCGCGAGATCGTGCTCTTGCCCGAGCCGGATTCGCCGACCAGGCCGATGCTCTCACCGTGGCGCATCGTCATCGAGAAATCGGCGACCCCGGTGGTGCCGTCGTCGAAGCGCTTGGCGATCTGCTTCACGTCCAGCAACAACGGCGTGCCGTGCGGCGGAAGCGATAGCGCGCTGACCTGAACCAGTGGCACCCGCTCGCCATCCGGTACGAGGTCCTCGACCCGCGACGTCGCGGTCGGTGATGCCGCCACCAGCCGCTTCGTATAGGGATGTTGCGGCCGGTGAAACAAGGTCAGCGGCTCGGCCTCCTCGACCAGACTCCCCTGCTCCATCACCACGACGCGGCGGCAGTAGCGCGCCGCCAGACCAAGGTCGTGCGTAATCAGGATCGCCGCCATGCCGCGCGCGGCTGCGATGTCGGCGAGCAGGTCCATCACCACCTTCTGCGTGGTGACGTCGAGGCCGGTGGTCGGCTCGTCGGCGATCAAAAGCTGCGGATTGCAGGAGATCGCAATCGCGATCATCACGCGCTGGCACATGCCGCCCGACAGCTCGTGCGGATAGGCCTTGACGCGCTGTTCAGGGTCACGGATCTGCACTGCGCGCAGGAGCTTCAGCGCCTCGTCGCGCGCCTCTGGCCGTGAGATGCGGCGATGCGCGAGGATGGCATCGGCAATCTGCTCGCCGATGGCGCGGATTGGATTCAACGCGGCGCGCGGATTCTGGAAGATCATCGCCATCGCCGCGCCGTGCAGCTGGCGCAGATCGGCGCTGCCGGCGCCGGTGATGTCCTGTCCCCTGAAGCGGATGCGGCCGCCGGCGATGCGGCCGGCCTTGTCGAGCAGATGCGTGATCGCAAAGCCGGTGACCGATTTGCCCGAGCCACTTTCGCCGACCAGCCCGAGCATCTCACCCGGCTGCAGCGACAGCGTGACGCCGCGCACCGCCTCGACCAGGCCACGGCGGGTCGAGAACGTCACCTTGAGATCTTCGACCTCGAGCAGCGGCGCGGTCATGTGCGCATTCTCGGATGCGCCCGGCTCAGCCTGCGGTGCCGACGGCTCATGTGCGCGTCCGCGGATGCGCCCGGCTCTGCGTGGTGCGACGGGATCATGTGCGCATCCTGGGATCGAGGATGTCGCGCAGGCCGTCGCCGAGCAAATTGAAGCACAGCACCGCGCTCATCAGCGCGAAGCCGGGGAATGCGACCAGCCACCACCGCCCCGTCGAGATGAAGCGCGCGCCCTCGGCGACCATGATGCCCCATTCTGGCGTCGGCGGCTTGACGCCGAGGCCGATGAAGGAGAGACCTGCGGCATTAAGGATGGCCCAGCCCAGATTGAGCGACATCTGCACCGCCATCGCCGGCAGCACATTCGGCAGCAGAAAGCGCAAGACCACCGCGACATGGCTTTCGCCGCAGGCGCGCGCCGCTTCCACCCAGCCGAGATTCCGGCGGATGTTGACCTCGGCACGGGCGAAGCGGATGTAGAACGGCAGATTGATGATGGCGGTCGCGATCACGATGTTCTCGACCCGGTTGCCCAGCGCGGCCACCATGGCCATGGCCAGCACGAACAGCGGAAACGCCATCAAGACATCGACGAAGCGGCCGACCGCCTTGTCGAGCTTACCGCCGCCGTAGCCACAGAGCGCGCCGATCACCGAGCCGATCGCAAAGGACACTGCGACGGCGGTGACGGCGATCGTAAGATCGAGGCGCGTGGCGACGATCAGGCGGCTGAACACATCGCGACCGAGCTGGTCGGTGCCGGCCCAATGCAAGGCGCTCGGCGGCTGCAAGGCCTGCGGCACGTCGGAAGCGATCGGATCATAAGGCGCGAGCCACGGCGCCAGGATGGCGACAAGCGCCAACACCAATGCGCCGCAAGCTGCAACAGCAGTCACCGGATTGCCGCGCAGCACGAACGCCGTATGGCGCAAGGTCGAGGAGGCGTCGATCGCGCTCATGCCCAAGACCTCATGCAATCGTCGCCCTGGGATCGGCGATACCGTAGAGCAGATCGACGAGGAGATTCACGACGACGAAGATCGTCGCCATCAGCAGCACGAAGCCCTGCACCGGCGCGTAATCCGAGACCAGCAGCGCATCGAGCGCGTAGGACGCGACGCCCGGCCAGGAGAACACCTTCTCCACCAGCACGTTGGCGCCCAGCATGGTGGAGAACACGATGCCGGCGATGGTGATGACAGGAAGGATGGCGTTGCGCAGCGCGTAGGTGACGACGACGCGCCACCAGGACAGCCCGACCGAACGGGCGGTGCGGATGAAATCGCTGCCGAGCGAGACCAGCATCGAAGCGCGGGTGATGCGCGCAAGTGGCGCGATCACGAACAGCGCCATGGTGAAGGCCGGCAGCATCAATTGCCGCGCCGCGGCCCACCAGCCTTCGATATCGCCGGCGAGCAGGAAATCGATGATCAGGAAGCCGGTGCGTGACGGCGGCAGCGTCGTGAAGATGTCGACGCGGCCGGTCGGATCCGGCGCGAGACCGAGCAGATAATAGAAGACGTAGATCAACAGCAGGCCGGAGACGAAGGTCGGTACGCAGACCCCGAGCGAGCAGAATAGCCGCACGCCATGGTCGATCAGCGAGCCCGGGCGCAGGGCAGCGATCACACCCAGCGGCACCGCCGAGATCAGCGCGATGAGCAGGGCCGTGAGCGTCAGCTCGAGCGAGGCCGGCAGCCGTTCGCGCAGGTCCTTGGCGACCGGCTGCCCCGTCATCATCGAGCGGCCGAGATTGCCGCGACCGACGTCGTAGAGATAGATGCCGAGCTGGGCCGGGAGCGGCTTGTCGAGCCCCATCTGCTTGCGGATGGTCTCGATCTCCTCCTTGCCGGCATTGGGGCCGGAGGCGAAGAACACCGCGGGATCGCCCGGCAGCACCCGCATCAGCAGGAAGGTGAACACGAGAACGCCGAACAGCGCCGGCAGCGACGAGATGAACCGTCGCCCCGCGCGGATCAGAATTGCGCCGATCGTCCCCATCGTCCCTGCGGTCCAATCCCCTATTTGCGGCTCAGGTTACGATAATCCACCTGCCGGGTGAACTGGTAGACATAGCCGTCGACGCTCGGCTGCATCACCGCGTCCTGCGCGGCCTGCCAGATCGGAATCTGGAACATCTGGTCGAAGTGGATGGCGTTGAGCTCCCTGCCCTCCTCCTCATATTTTTCCTTATCGGCCTCGAAGCGCGCGGCTTGCGCGATCTTCTCCAGCTCCGTATTGTCCGTGGACGAATAGTTCCAGCGCTGATTGCCGGTGTAGAAGTTGCGGTAGAAATAGTCGGTCGACGGCAGCCAGGCGACGATTCCTTCCGTGAAGAACGGCAGCTTCTTCTCGTTGATCGCCGTCGACATCTGCGCGTCCGGCAGCTTCTGAATGTCGACCTTGATGCCGATCTTGGCCAATGATTCCTTGACCAAGGCCGCCATCGGCTCGGCGGTCGCGGCCTGGCCAACATTGAAGCTGAAGGTGGTGGCGAAGCCGTCCGGCATGCCGGCGTCCTTCAGATACGCCTTGGCCTTATCGAGATCCAGCTTGACCGGCTGCGGGATCGGATAGGCGCCGCTCGGCGGCTTGCCGTCGGTCCAGCTGGCGCCAAACAGCGGCGCGCCACGGCCGAACAGCGCCGCCTTGAACATGTCGTCATAAGGCAGCGCATAGGCGATGGCGCGGCGCACATTGACGTTGTCGAATGGCGGGATCCTGTTGTTCATCGAGACGAAGCTGACCGCGTTGTATTGCGGCGTCGAGATCACCTTCAGCTTGCCCTTGCCTTCCAGCGCCTGCACGTCGCTCGCCTGCAGGTCGATGACGAGATCGGCATCGCCGCGCTCGACCAGGTTGGCGCGCGTCGCGGGCTCCGGCACCGACTGGATGATCAGGCGCTTGAACGCGGCCGGCTTGTCCGGCGTGCCGCGATTCCAGGCGTCGTTGTGCTTGGCAATCACCTGCTCGCCCGGCTTGAAGGTTTCGACGATATACGCGCCGCTGCCGGCGGCGTTCTCCTTGGTCCAGTTCAGCGCCCACGGGTCGTCGGCGGTCGCATGCGCTTTCGCGAGCTTGGAATTGATGATGATGGGATAGACGGTCGCGAGATTCGGCAGCGCCAGCTTGTCGGGCTTCGGCAGCGTGACTTCGAAGGTCAGGGGATCGATCACCTTGAACTGATCGGGTGATGTCAGCGAGCCCGTGAGCAGCTGGGACTTGCCGAGGATCGGCGCACTGACGCAGCGGTCGAGTGACCATTTCACGTCCTCTGCGGTCACGGGCGAACCGTCCTGGAATTTGGCGTCAGGCCGGAGCTTGAAGGTGATCCTCAGCCCGTCCGGGCTCACCGTGTAGGACTCCGCGAGCTCGCCGGTGATGGTGTCGAGATCGAACACCCATTTGCCGTTGAGCTGCTTGCGGCCGAACGACACCAGCCGGTCATAGCTGCTCATCGACAGCGCGAAGGCTTCGCGGGTCGAACCCGGAATGTTCGGATCGAGCGTGTTCACGGTGGCGCCCGTGACGTAACGCAGCGTCTCGGCACGGCTCTGTGCATGCGCACGCGGCGTCGCCGATATCACCGCAAGCGATGCGGCCGCCACGACCAATATCCGTTTGGAAATCGCAAAACTCATGCTCTTGCCCTTCGGTTCATCTTGGCCGCCCCCGATGGCTCGGCCCGTCCTGAGTTCCTCGCCGGAAATGCCGAGGAGGCAGCAAATCACGTGCCAGCAGCGCCTTCCGCAAGGCCGCTCGCGGCCTCGCGCCGCACCACGGCCTGGGGAACATCATAGGCCTGGAATGCCGCCCAATGCTTGTCGATATCGGCCCGGAACAGCCCGCGCGTGAGCCCATGCACCAGCTTTGGAATGGCCGTCGTCATCGCATTGATCGACGAACCGGAGGCGCCGAAGCTCATCGTGGAAGCGATCGCGAACACATGGATATCGCCGATCCAGGGCGTCTCCCCGCGCACGCGCTCGCACAGCGCGTAGTCATCGGCGAGATAAGGGAAGTCGCCGAGCCGTGCGTTGCGCTCCTCGGGCGGCGGCGTGTAGCGATCCGACCAGCGCGCGATATTGTGTGCAAAGCGCTTCAGTTCGGCGCGGCCGGCGAAATTCATCGCGATCCCGGTGGCGCTGATGATGAAGTCGCAGACGGTCTCGCCGCGTGGCGTCTGCAGCACGATGCCATGCGAGGTCTCCCGCGCCGCCTCGACCGGTGTCCCCTCATATAGATGAAACGCGGCGTGGCGCGCGCAGCGGTCATAAGTGTGCTGCGGAAAGCCTTCGCGCAGCTCCAGGATGGCGCGCATGAAGCGCCAGCGCCAGGCATCGTCGAGCTCGGAGAAGTGCCGCAGGAATCCGCGGAAGGTCAGCCAGCGATAGGGCTGCACCAGCTGGATCTCGGCGCGGCGGCACAGCAGATCGACGCGGCTAGCGCCGGCTTCCAGCGCCATCGCCGCATTGTCGAAGGCCGACGCGCCGGCGCCGACGACAACGACGCGCTTGCCGCGCAGCGCATCGTCATCGATTGGCGCGGCTGAGGTCACGCAATGTGAGGCAGGCAGATGCCGCAGCGGCTCGGGAATGCTCCAATCCCCCATGCCTTCCTGGCCGGTGGCGAGCACGATCTTGCGCGCGTAAAGCAGCGTCTCGCCATCGCGGCTGCGCACTGTCGCGCGCAGCAGGCCATCGGCGGCCGGCGCGATGTCGATCACCTCGCAGCCATTGCGCACGGGAAGCTCGAGCACCCTGCGATACCACGCGAGATAGTCTGCCCAATATTCGCGCGGGATCAGGTCAAGATCGCGCCAGCTCTGTGCGCCGAATGTCGCCTCGTGCCAGGATTGATAGGTCAGGCTGGGAATATCGAGATCGGGCCCGGTGAAATCCTTGGGCGAGCGCAAGCTCGGCATGCGCGCATAGGTCAGCCATGGGCCCTCGCGTGCCTCCTCCGCCTTATCGAGCACGAGGACATTGGTGACCTGCGAGCGCAACAGCCCGAAGGCAGTCGCAAGGCCGGATTGGCCGGCGCCGACGATCAAGACGTCCAGCGCAGGGCGACCATCGGGACCCACCATCGGCTTCAGCCAGGGCATGCTGGGATGGGCGATCCTGGCGAGATCGCGCCGGACCTGGCTAGCGAGTACCGCAAGCCCGTCAGTCATGCCGCACACCGGGACGGCTGCCGGTATCGCGCTCGGCACGATCGCTGTCGTCCACGCTCGCTCCATTCGTTCCAGACCCGGCGTTGCAGCCTAGCAAAGCATTGCGACCGGAAAAAATTTCATTTTGCTGGCGACTATTCACCGGACTTATAGCTCGATGCGTCATCCCGCTCACGCTGCGAGCCAGCCGCCATCGACGGGGAGCACCACGCCGGTCACGAAGGAGGCTTCGTCGCCGGCGAGGTAAAGCGCGGCAGCAGCGACCTCCTCGGCCTGGCCGAAGCGCTTCATCGCGTGGCGCTGGCGCGAGGCGTCGCGCACGGCATCGGGGTCGGCATGGCGCGCAAAGCTGCGGCGAAGCATGGGCGTGTCGATCGCGCCGGGTGCAAGCGCATTGACGCGGATGCCGTCGGCCGCGAAATCGACCGCCATGGTGCGGGTCAGGCTGATGATCGCGCCCTTGGCGGCGATATAGGCGCTGTTGCCCTTGCCGCCGGCGATCGCCAATTGCGAGGCCAATGTGACGATCGCGCCCTTCTGCTGGCGCTGCATGATCGGCACCGCGACCCTGGCCCACAGCCAGGTGCCGCCGACATTGGTGCGGAACACAGAGTCCCAATCGGCGGGATCGGTGGTGACCACGGTGCCGCCGCAGGAGAAGCCGGCCGCGGTCATCAGCACGTCGAGCCGGCCGCGCGCATTCGCCACGCTGTCGACGGTGGCGTTGGCGAAATCCGCTTCGCCAACGTCGCCGAGATGGACGCTGCCCTCGCCGCCGGCCCCGCGCAGCAGCGCCAGCGTCTCTTCCGCGCCTTGGGCATCGCGATCCACCAGCGCGACGAAGGCACCCTCGCGCGCGAACGCAACCGCACTGGCGCGGCCGATGCCGGAGCCTGCCCCCGTGATGATGACCACCTGTCCCGCGAGCCTCATGTTAGCTTTCACCCCGATGTTCGATCCACCAAGCGCTCAGATCGGCGACCGATTCAACGAGGCCGAAACGCGCCCGCCAGCCAAACTCTTGAGCCATTCTCTCGACAGAAAGCGGAGCACGCTCAGGACCGTGATACTTGATCAGAGTTTCCTCGCCTGGCGCCGCCAGCCGGCATTGTAAACCAGGGTGCAAAGCTGCAAAGGCCTGGCCCCACTGCAGCGCAGACCATGCCCTTCCGCTCGAGATATTGTAGAGCCGATATTGCGGCCGCTCCGCTTCGAGCAGCACCGCTACAGCGTCAGCAACATCGGGAGCATAGATCCAGTCCTTGACACCTCGGTCCGGCAAAATCGCGGGCTCGCCGCGACTGAACTCATGCAGAATCTGAAACTGCATGCTCGGCGTGTCGCGTACCTTGCCGACCCGCTCCCAAGGCCCGAAAACGGCACTCAGTCGAACGTTGATAAAGTCTCCGCCCCAGAGATCAGCGTACCTCAACAAGAGGCGTTCCAAAGTAAACTTGCTGATTGAATATAGAGAGACAGGATCGCACGGCGTGGTCTCCTCCAACAGCGGGTAGTTCTGACCTGCGGCACCATAGGCCGCTGCCGATGAAAGATTGATGAGGCGACGAACGCGCTGTCGGATCGCTCGTTCCAGAATTGGGATTTGAGCCATCACGTTAATCTCGAAGATGTTTCCCCGAGAAGTCCTTTCCAGATCAACGCCAGCGGTGATCGCCGCTCCAAGCACAATGGCATCGCACCCCTTCGCGATAAGAGCTCCCGTTCTCTCCGTGTCCGTGATCTCGCCTTGTACGACGTTGAGCCTATCTCCATGCTGCGCTAAGGATTGCTGTGCTGCCGACGGTAACTGTTTGCGGTCGAACACGGTTACCACGTGGCCACGCTCCAGCAGCCCCTGCGCGATGTTGAGCCCGACAAAGCCACACCCACCGAAGATCAGGATGTGCATGGGACTATCTCATCCTGACGCTGGTGGCCTCATGGTTCGAGACGGCTGCTCGCGCAGCCTCCTCACCATGAGGAGCAGGGCCTGTGATGCCGCGAGGATGGTGCTGTTCCCTCGTCCCGAGGCGGGAGGGAAGCGACCGTCTCGAAGGACGAGGCCCGGTTGCCTCAAATCGCTCCTGCGCGCTCACAGCAGCCGCGCACCAAAATTCTGCTCGGGGTCCATGTCGGCGACCAGCCGCCCCGTCGGTTTCGCGGCCTCGCCGCCGCTACGCGGCAGGAAACGTCCGGAGCCTGCTGCTACGGACAGCTTGCCATCATCGACAATCACCCGGCCGCGCGACAGCACCGTCACCGGCCAGCCCTGCAGGCTGCGCCCGGCAAACGGCGTGTAGCCGGCAAGATCATGCATCATCGCATCGCTGACCGTGACACGCTTGTCCGGATCCCAGATCGCGATGTCAGCATCAGCGCCGATCGCGATCGCGCCCTTCTTCGGATGCAGATTGTAGATCTTGGCCGGCGCGGTCGCCGTCAGCTCGACGAACTTGTTGAGACCGAGCCTGCCCTTCGACACCATGGCGTCGAACAGCAGCGGCAGCCGCAGCTCCAGCCCCGGCAGGCCGTTGGCGATCTGCTTGAAGTTTGGCGTGGGACCGGCGCGCAGCTTGCCGGTCTCGTCGAAGCGATACGGCGCGTGATCGGACGAAATCGTCTGGAGATCGCCGAGCGACAGTGCCTGCCACAGCGCCTCCTGGTCGGAGGCACGGCGCGGCGGCGGGCTGCACATCCATTTCGCCCCTTCGACGCCGGGTTTGTCGAGATCGTCGGCGGTGAGAAACAAATATTGCGGGCAGGTCTCGGCGAACACTTTCAGCCCCTGCCCGCGCGCATCGCGGATGACCCTGGTGCCTTCGGTGGTCGAGACGTGGAAGATCATGATCGGCTGATCGATCAGCGCCGCCATGCCGATCAGCCGATTGAAGGCTTCGGCCTCGGAAAAGCGGGCGTGGCTGATGGCGTGATATTTCGGATGAGTGTAGCCGCGTGCCAGCAGCCGCTTCACCATCCAGGAGATGATGCCGTGGTTCTCAGCATGCGCACACAGCATAGCGCCGCCCTCGCGCGCCGCAACCAGAATGTCGAGCAGCGGCTCGTCGTCGATCTTCAGGAGATCATAGGTCATAAAGATCTTGATCGAGCCATGCCCCTGCTTGATCAGCGCCGGCAGATCATGCTCCAAGGTCTCCTTGGTCGGATCCGCAATGATCATGTGGAAGGCGTAGTCGATGACCGCACCCTTGCGCGCCAGCGCATGATACTCCTCCAGCACCTGCGGCAGCTTCATGCCGATGTGCTGGGCCGCAAATGAGATCACCGAGGTGGTGCCGCCGAAGGCCGCCGACGTGGTCGCGCTCTCGAAGGTATCAGCATTGACGATGCCGGCCGCCGAGAGCTGCTCGATATGGCAGTGACTGTCGACGCCGCCGGGCAGGACGAGCTTGCCGCGCGCATCGATCTCGCGCTTCGCCGGGCCTAGCCCGCGGCCGATCGCAGCGATGCTTTCGCCGGCGATGGCGACGTCGGCCTCGAAAATATCGGTGGTGGTGGCGACGCGCCCTCCCCGGATGATGAGGTCATAGGCGGGCTCGGTCATGGCGGTCTCCTCGTCAGTTCTGCCCAATGGAACACCGCTGATATCGCGGCGCGCCGTTGCGCCCGGCGCATGACGATCTCATGTGCCTGATGGCATAGTGATTGCCTTTCACGTCGCGTCAACACTCCTCGAGCAGGAAGCTCCCATGTCCCGCCCGCGCATCACGGTGATCAATCCGAATTCCAATCAAGTTGTCACTGATGGCCTCACTGAAGCTCTGAAGCCGTTGATGTTTGCCGACGGCCCGGAGATCGTCTGCGAGACCCTGAAGGAAGGGCCTTACGGGATCGAGAGCCAGAAGGACGCCGACAGCGTGACCATGCCGCTGCGGCGCTTCGTCGAGGGCGACAATGCGTCGTCCGCCTTTGTGATTGCCTGCTACAGCGATCCCGGCCTGCATGTCTGCCGCGAGGCGACCACGCGCCCGGTGCTCGGCATCGCCGAATGCGGCGTGCTGACCGCGCTGACCCGCGCCGACAGCTTTGGCGTGATCGCGATCGCGCAGCGCTCGATCCGCCGCCATTTGCGCTATCTCCGGCAGGTGGGGCTGATGGACCGGCTCGCCGCCGAGCGGCCGCTCGACATGACGGTGGCGGAGACCGCCTCCGGCGGAGGCACGCTGGCGAAGATGATCGCGGTCGGCCGTGCGCTGAAGGAGGAGGACGGCGCCGGCGCGATCGTCATGGGCTGCGCCGGCATGGCGCGCCATCGCAAAGGGCTCGAGGATGCACTCGGCATTCCCGTTGTTGATCCGACCCAGGCCGCGGTGACGATGGCGCTCGGCGCGGTCGCGTTCGCGGGGTAAGTGGATAACGCGCTGATCCTCGCGGTTGCTAATACTCCGGTCTGCTCCACTGGCTGCGTTACATACTGCTGTCTCCCGGCCTTGAGCCGGGACCCATAACCACCGGCGGCAATGTGGCAGGTAGCTGCCGGTTGCGATCCCCGAGACATCCCGCGGTATGGGTCCCGGCGTTCGCCGGGACGACACCTTTGTTGTTGGGGCTCTCGTGCGACATCATTGGGCTGTAGCAGCTTGGATCAGCCGACGGCGCAGGCGTCTCACTCACTCCGGCGGGATCGCGCCGGTGCGGCTGGTGATCAGGCCGTAATGCTCGATGCGGCGGTGGCGGGCGAAATCGAAGATCGTCTCCTTGCCGAATCTGGTCGCATCGAGATCGCAAGGCGCGACCAGAAGCTCGTCGCCTTCGGTCTTGGCCTCGGCGACGATCTCGCCATCGGGATTGACGATCAGGCTGCCGCCGATCAGCGGATGACCGTCCTCGACGCCGGCCTTGGCGACCGCGATGACCCAGCAGGAGTTCTGATAGGCGCCTGATTGCACCGAGAGCCGGTTGTGAAACAGCCGCTGCTCCGGGCCTTCCACATTCTTCTGCGAATTCACCGACGGCGTGTTGTAGCCAAGCACCACCATCTCGACGCCCTGCAGCCCCATCACGCGATAGGTCTCCGGCCAGCGGCGGTCGTTGCAAACAGCCATGCCGACGATGCCGCCAAGATTGCGCCAGACCGGAAAGCCGAGATCGCCAGGCTCGAAATAGCGTTTCTCCAAATGCTGGTGGCTGCGCGTCGGATCGTACTCCTCGTGACCCGGCAGATGCACCTTGCGATATTTGCCGACAATGTTGCTGTTACGATCGGTCAGGATGGCCGTGTTGTAGTGATGTCCATCCGGCGTCAGCTCGGCGTATCCGAACGACATCGCCATCTGGTGCTGCCTGGCGCGGTCGAACAGCGGCCGCACCGCTGCATCAGGCATCTCGCGCTCGAACCAGCTGTCGACCTCGGCCTGATCCTCCATGTACCAGCGCGGGAAGAAGGTGGTCAGCGCCAGCTCGGGATAGACGATGAGATCGGCGCCCTTTGCCTTGGCCTCATCCATCAGCGCCAGCATCCGCTTGACCACGACCTCGCGGCCGTCGGCCCGCTGGATCGGCCCCATCTGGGCGGCGGCAACGTTGATCACGCGCATGGTGTTAGTCCTTCATGATAAACGCCAACGGCGCGGCGAGCTCGCTGCAACCTCGCCCCGCTTGCGGGGAGAGGTCGCATCGCATCGCTAGATGCGATGCGGGTGAGCGGGTACAGGTTCATCTACTCGCACCGCTCGTGCGTCTGCCCCTCACCCCACCCCTCTCCCCGTGAAGAACGGGGAGAGGGAGCTCACCGCCATTGCTGCTACAACTGTGGCTCATACCCAACTTCTCTAGCGCCCCGTCAATGTGGCCCATGCAGCACCGGCCGTGGGCGCGTGAATGAGGGGCGGCCGCGTTTCAGGCCCCACAACGGCTGCGCCAGCGTCGCGATCGCCTCCGTCGGGTTGCGCGCGTCGATGCAGACGAGATCGGCCGGCGCGCCGACCGCGAAGCCATAATCATCGAGCCGCATCAGCCGCGCGGCATCCGACGTGATCATGTCGAGACAGCCGGCCAGGTGATCGGGGCGCGAAACATGACAGACATTGGCGTAGAGATTCGCCATGCGGATCAGCGAGCCGTCGCCATAGGGCGTGAACGGGTTCAGCACATTGTTGGTCGAGATCGAGCAGGTGACGCCCGCCGCGCGCAAAGGCTCGAGCGGCACCACGCCGCGCGGGATCGCGTGATCCTGCCTCCGCCCCATCAGATGCAGATCGGTCGACGGCAGCACGGTGACGGCGACGCCGGCATTGGCAAGCTGCGTTGCAATTGCATTGAAGCGCTCCGGTGGCAACAGCGACAGCTGCGTGACATGGCCGACCGCAACGCGCCCGCCCCAGCCATGGTCCTCGGTCTTGCGGCAGACATATTCGATCTGCATGTGATCGAGCGTCTCGGCGAGATCGAGATGCATGTCGATGTCGACATCGAACTCGCGCGCAATGGCAAAGATGCGGTCGACCTGCGCGCCCGGATCGGTGTCGAAATACGGCGCCGCCCCGATAGTGGGTGCGCCGCGGCGCAGGCCCTCGATCAGCAGCTGCTCGGTGCCCGGATAGTTCGTCAGCCCTTCCTGCGGAAACACGCAGATCTCGAGGTCGAGCGCCCAGGCATAGTCGCGCCGGAGCTGATCGATGGCGTCATAGCCGATCATGCCGATGCCGGGATCGAGCTCGACATGGGTGCGCATGCGCATAGTGCCATGGCTGATGCAGCGCTCAACCGTCTGCTTGGCCCTGCTGTAGACATCTTCGCGGGTGAAGTTGCGCTTGGCCGCCGCGGTTTCGCGCACGGCTTCGGCAACCGTGCCTTCCTGGATCCGGCAGCGATCGAGAATGCAGGTCTTGTCGAGATGGATGTGGGTCTCGATCAGGCCGGGCACGACGAGACAGCGTTCCGCATCGCGTTCGCGTGCGTCCGCCTGCAACGCCGCCTCGATCGCGACGATCTTGCCTTCGCTGATGCCGATGTCCGCGCTGCGATGTTCGCCGGCGCACCACAGCGACGCATTCCGGATGATCAGGTCCAACACGTCATTGCCCGAAGAAACGGCCCATGCTGGCCCTTGAGCCGACCAAAGGCAAGCGCTATGCCAGCCCTTGGAAAAGCGCGCTGCTGGACCAAATGTGTAGGAATGGTGAATCAAACCGTCAGAGGGCAGCCAACCATTTGCCTACAAACAAGGCGGCCCGCGCCGTTCGCAGGAGCAGCATCGCGGAGACCCTTGTTTTCAGCGGAAAACGTGCTATATTCATGCATGGAAACTAACAGCTCTTTCCGGTCAGGCCCGTCGTATCGGCGGGCCGTTGCCGTTTTGGGGGTGGCTCTGATGGGGTTACTCTGAGATGACTCGCTCCAACCGCACTGACCACATTCGCCTGACCTCACATCCGGTTCCGGGCGCCAAGCACAACTTTCCGCTCCAATGGGGCGCGCCGAGCGCGCGCGAACGCGGGCCCATCATCGGCACCGTTTCGCGGCCGCAGGACCGCAACGTGATCGGCAGCCATGGCGGCTCCTATACCGTCTATCGGGCGCTGGCCGTCTCCTCCGGCGCGCTCGATCCGATCCGCCGCCCTGACCTCACCAACACTCACCCGGCCGCCACGATCGGCCCGTTCGCGCAATGGCGCGATCCGGCGAAGATTGTCGCGCTCGATCCCTGGGGGCATCTGGTCGCGGAGAATTTCGGCGCCGAAATCGCCGAAGGCATCGACATCCGGCCGACCATCGCCGTGACCAAGGCGCGCCTCGATCTGCCGGAGCTGCATGCCGCGATCGCGGCCAAGCGCCTCGCCACAGATGGCGATGTCGTCCACGCCAATGGCAGCGTCTCGGTGACCAAGATCGCGATCGATCCGGTGTGGTACCTGCCCGGCGTCGCGGCGCGGTTCGGCACCAGCGAGACCAATCTGCGCCGCGGCCTGTTCGAGCAGACCGGCGGCATGTATCCGGAGCTGGTGACGCGGCCCGATCTGCAGGTGTTCCTGCCGCCGATCGGCGGCACCACCGTGTATCTGTTCGGCGATGTCGACAAGCTCAGCGACAGCAAGACCAAGATCACCTGCCGCGTCCACGACGAATGCAACGGCTCCGACGTGTTCGGCTCCGACATCTGCACCTGCCGTCCCTATCTCATCCACGGCATCGAAGAATGCGTCCGCGCCGGCCAGACCGGCGGTCTCGGCATCATCGTCTACAATCGCAAGGAAGGCCGCGCGCTCGGCGAGGTGACCAAATTCCTGGTCTACAACGCGCGCAAGCGCCAGGAGGATGGCGACGCCGCAGCGGCCTATTTCGAACGCACCGAATGCGTCGCCGGCGTGCAGGATGCGCGCTTCCAGCAGCTGATGCCCGACGTGATCCATTGGCTCGGCCTTACGCGCATCGATCGCTTCATCTCGATGAGCGACATGAAGCATGATGCGCTGACAGGCCAGGGCGTCGACATCGTCGAGCGCGTGCCGATCCCGGACGAGCTGATTCCGGCCGATGCCCATGTCGAGATCGCGGCCAAGAAGGCAGCCGGCTATTTCTCGCTCGAACCGCAGAAGCCGCAGGAGCTCGGCGACACGGTCGGGCGTCCGCTCGAGAAGTACTGAGCGAGCCGGACGACATGGTCGATGCTTCCTCCCTCTTGTCGGCCAAGCTCTTGTCGGCCGAGGCGGTGCGCGAGCGGGCCCACCGAATGCTTGCCCTCGGCCTCGACGACAGGCTGCCGCATTTCCGCATCGCTCTTGCAAAGCTCGATGTAGTCGCCGAGCTTGTGCTCGCAGTAACACGCGAGGCCTATCCGAGCGGCGACGTCCCGTTCCATTCGCGCTGGCGGCATTTCGTTGTCGCCGGCGAGGACCGCTGGGCGGCGCTTGCCGGCAAGGTCAGCTGGCCCAACGCCGCGGCACGGGCGCGCGCGGAATTCGATCTCGCCATCGTCAGCGTGCTGCTCGATGCCGGCGCCGGCGCGGCGTGGCGCTATCATGATGCGGTGAGTGGCGCGCGCATCGGTCGTTCGGAAGGCCTGGCGCTGGCCAGTCTCGACATGTTCGCCAGCGGCGCATTCTCGGCTGATGCAAACGATCGGCTGCGCGCCGATGCGGCCAAGCTGGCGCAGCTCACGGTCGCAGATCTCGAACGCGGCTTTCAGGTCGCTGCCGAGAATCCGCTGGTCGGGCTCGAAGGCCGGACCGATCTGTTGCGCCGGCTCGGCGACCTCATTGCCGGTAAACCCGACATCTTTGCGCAGAAGGACCGCGCCCGGCCGGGCGGACTGTTCGACCGTCTCGCCGCGCGCGCGCAAGGCGGCCGCATCGACGCACCTGCTGTTCTCTCCGAGGTGCTGCTTCAGCTCGGGCCAATCTGGCCATCCCGCATCACGCTCGACGGTGTCGCGCTCGGCGATTGCTGGCGCCATCCGGCGCTCGTGACCGGTGATGCGACCAGTGGGCTGGTGCCGCTGCACAAGCTGTCGCAATGGCTCAGCTATTCGCTGATCGAGCCGCTGCAGCGCGCCGGCCTCGTGGTCGACGACATCGACGGCCTCACCGGGCTCGCCGAATACCGCAATGGCGGGCTGTTCGTTGACGGCGGGGTGCTGGTGTTGCGCGATGCGGAGGAAGCGATGCGGGCGCACGCGGTCGACTCCACGCTGGTGGTCGAGTGGCGCGCGCTCACCGTCGCCCTGCTCGATCGGCTCGCCGAGGTCATTCGTCAGCGCCTCAACCAGGATGCCGAGCGCCTGCCGCTGGCCAAGATCCTCGAAGGCGGCAGCTGGGCTGCGGGGCGGAAGCTCGCTTTCGAGCGCCGCCCCGACGGCTCGCCCCCGATCAAAGTGATCAGCGACGGCACGGTGTTTTAGGGTATTTGAGGTAGGCACCTGTCGTACGGCACTAGACGGTGCCCCCTCTCCCCTTGTGGGAGAGGGTGGATCGGACGAGCGAAGCGAGTTCGAGCCGGGTGAGGGGTTCTTTCCACGGAGACAGAC
>NZ_CAFK01000280.1 GCF_000239815.1 Bradyrhizobium sp. STM 3843
TTTCGCGGCCCATGTCGCGCCCAATGCTGCAAGCGGGCAGGCGATGTGGGGCTTTGCCACCGCCGCCGCCGGCATCGTCATCGCAATTCTGTCACCCGTGCTCGGCGCCATCGCCGACGCCACCGGCCGGCGCAAGCCGTGGATCGCGGCCTTCGGCGCCATGCTCGTGGTCGGCTCCGCCTTGATGTGGATCGGCCGGCCGCATGCCCCGGAGCTGATCACGCCGCTCCTGATCGCCTATGTGATCGCAACGATCGGCGTCGAATTCGCGACCGTGTTCAACAATGCGATGATGCCGACCTTGGTGCCGCCGGAGCGGATCGGACGCCTTTCGGGCACCGGCTGGGCCACCGGCTATATCGGCGGAATCTTTTCCCTCATCCTCGTGCTCGGGTTTCTCGCTGCCAATCCCGACAGCGGCCGCACCCTGTTCGGCTTAACGCCGCTGTTCGGCCTCGATCCGGTCAGCCATCAAGGGGATCGCATCTCGGGGCCCCTCACTGGCATCTGGTTCATCGTCTTCGTGCTGCCGATGTTCTTGTTCACGCCGGATTATCCCGCGCGCCACCGGCTCGGCGCAGCGCTGCACGAGGGACTCGCCGAGCTGAGGGAAACGCTGGGTTCGTTGCCAAAGCAGCGTCCGCTCGCGCTCTTCCTGATCGCGAACATGATCTACACCGACGGCCTGGTATCGCTGTTCGCCTTCGGCGGGATCTACGCCGCCGGCACCTTTGGCTGGAACACGATCCAGATCGGTACCTTCGGCATTATCCTGGCGATTGCGGGAACGTTCGGCGGCTGGATGGGCGGCAAGCTCGACGATGCCTTCGGCCCGAAGAACGTGATCATGGGCAGCATGACGTTGCTGCTCGCGGCCATCGTTGCCATCCTCTCGGTCAGCAAGGATTCGATCCTGTTCATCCCGGTTGCGCCACCCGAGCCGGGCGGCGCGCTGTTCGCATCCGCGCCAGAGCGCGCCTATCTCCTGTTAGGTTGCGTGATCGGCGCCTGTGGCGCGCCGCTGCAGGCGGCGTCGCGTTCGCTTCTGATCCGGATGGCGCCGAAGGAGCGCATCGCGCAATATTTCGGCCTGTTCGCCCTGACGGGAAAGGTGACGTCGTTCATCGGCCCGCTGCTAATCGGTATCGTGACGGCGGCAACCGCCAGCCAGAAGGCGGGCATGGCGGTGTTAGTGATGTTCTTCGCGCTGGGATTGGTGTTGCTGTCGCGGGTCAATCCCGCGGTTCAGGCCCGGGCTTGAACCGGGCATCCGTCCGGCTTCGAGAGAGTCTCTCAGAAAGATGGATTGCCGGGTCAAGCCCGGCAATGACGACGACTCAATGCCGGAAATGCCTGACGCCGCTGAACACCATCGCGATGCCATGCTCGTCGGCCGCCTTGATCACCTCGTCGTCCCGCATCGAGCCGCCGGGCTGGATCACGGCTGTCGCGCCGGCCTCGATACAGGCGAGCATGCCGTCAGCAAACGGGAAGAAGGCGTCTGAGGCCACGACCGAGCCCTTGGTCAAAGGCTCTGCAAGCTTCAGCTCGCCGGCTGCATCGAGCGCCTTGCGCGCGGCGATGCGCGCGGAATCGACCCGGCTCATCTGACCTGCGCCGATACCGACCGTGGCGGAGTCCTTGGCGTAGATGATGGTGTTGGACTTCACGTGCTTGGCGACGCGGAAGGCGAAGCGCAGGTCGCGCATTTCAGGCTCGGTCGGGGCACGCTTGGTGACGACCTTCAGCTGCATATCGTCGACCACGGCATTGTCGCGGCTCTGGACCAGAAGGCCGCCGGCGACCGTCTTCGCGGTCAGTCCAGGCGCGCGCGGATCCGGCAGGCCGCCGGCCAGCAGCAGTCGCAGATTTTTCCGACCGGCGATGATCGCAACGGCCTCTTCGGTCACGTCGGGCGCAATGATGACCTCGGTGAAGATGCCGGTGATGGCCCGGGCCGTCTCCGCATCCAGCTTCCGGTTCAGCGCGATGATGCCGCCATAGGCCGAGGTGGAATCGCAGGCCAATGCCTTTTGATAGGCGCTAACAAGGTCAGGGCCCTCGGCGACGCCACACGGATTGGCGTGCTTGACGATGACGCAGGCCGCCGTGCGCGACGGATCGAACTCCGCGATGCATTCATAGGCGGCGTCGGTGTCGTTAATGTTATTGTAGGACAGCTCCTTGCCCTGGAGCTGGCGCGCAGTGGCGACACCGGGTCGGCGGCCGGGCAGAGCGTAGAAGGCGGCGTTCTGGTGCGGGTTCTCGCCATAGCGAAGCGCCTGGATCAGCCGCCCGCCAAAGGCTCGATAGTCCGGCGCATCGTTTTGAATCGTTGCGTTGAACCAGTTGGAAATCGCGGCGTCATAGGCGGCCGTGCGCGCATAAGCCTTTGCCGCCAGCTTCCGCCGCAACAGCAGCGTGGTCTGGCCGTCATGCCTGGCGAGATCATCGAGTACCGCCTGATAATCGTTCACGTCGACAACGACAGTGACATCGTCGTGGTTCTTGGCCGCTGCGCGGATCATCGCGGGACCGCCGATGTCGATGTTCTCGATGCAGTCGGTGAAGTCGGCGCCCTTCTCGACCGTGGCCTCGAACGGATAGAGATTGACGACCAGAAGATCGATCGGCGCGATGTCGTGCGTCTTCATCGCATGCGCGTGTTCGATATTGTCGCGGATGGCAAGCAGGCCGCCATGCACTTTCGGGTGCAGGGTCTTGACCCGTCCATCCATCATCTCGGGGAAGCCGGTGAGGTCGGAGACGTCGGTCACCTTCAGGCCGGCTGCGGCAATCGCCTTGGCGGTGCCGCCGGTCGAGACCAGCTCGATGCCGCGGACGGCAAGCGAGCGGGCAAAATCGACGAGACCGGACTTGTCGGAAACGGAAATCAGTGCACGGTTAACGCGACGAAGCTGGTTGGTCATGGGCAGAGTCCTCTATTCAGAGAAACTGATCAGGGGGAAGCTGATGCCCAGGCGCACGGCAGATACTCCCGCGCTCCCTGATGGTGCTCCATCCAAAGTCGCCAGTCGCGCGAGAAGCGGCTGATTAGCAGCTTTTGGCCGCGGCGACAATAAGAGGCCGCACCGATGCCACGGACGACAAAACGGCTACAGCGGCAATTCCGGTTCGCGCCGGGCATTCCGCCGCGCATTGGTCTCGGCCGGCGACGCGGATGAGCGCACGAAGCTCCAGCGGATCGAGGCGGCCTGGCGCGCGTCCTGCCGAATCACGATCTGCGTGGTCCGGCGCGGGCCGTCATTGCCGGCCAGGAACACGCTGTCTTCGAGATCGATACGGTCGTCGACGGTCTCAAAGGTCCAGACCTCGCGGTTGGGCAGCACCAGCATCGCACCGCGGCCGTCGCTGAGCCGGCTCGCCTTGACCGCGGGATGCAAGTGGAAGCGCAGCGCATAGTCGGAGCCGTTGCCGCGCAGGCGCGCGCCCTGTGCTGGCGTCATCGTATCCTCGCCATCAAGCCGCGATCCGTCATTGGCAACGACCAGGACGCGGCGATGGACCATTCCGAACTTTGTGGCGTAACCGTTATGCGAGGTCGACAGCACGGTGCCGTCGGCAACGATTTCGCGAAAATTTTCCACCCGGGTCGGACCCGATACGATCGGCGCGCCGTGCAGAAGCCGCTTCACCGCCGACATCTCGACGAACTGACAGGATGAGGTGTTGTGATAGGTCAGCGTCGAATGCGCGACGGTGCTGCGTGCAAAGGCCCGCCAGTTGTCGCGACCGTTGGATGGCATGCCGCAATTGATGACGATGCGGCAGATGCCGGACGACAATTCGAAAGCGAGGCAGCCGGCATGGGCGTCCTGGCTGAGATGCGGTGGCGGTGGCGGGCCGGTGTCGACGATCACCGTCATGGCGCCCGCATCCAATCGCTGGAAGCCGGAATGCGGCATGCTTGCCATCGGCGTGCCATGGGTGTCGTCATAGGCCAGGAGCGTCGCCAGCAGATCGGACGGCGTTCCTCCCATGCCGTTGAACAGGGCCATGTTGCCGTCGCCGTGGCGGAAAAAGCGCAGCATCGGCATCATGCGGTCGATCGCATTCAAGAGCGCCGGCGGCGGCGCGATGTTGCGCGCGGCAAAGGTCTGGCGCAGCGGCAAGAGATCGATCAAAAGCTCGATCAGGGCGCCGGGGTTGCGCGAGACGTGACCGCCATCGGGCAGGATCTGCCGCTGCAATTCCTCTGACAGTTTGCGGCTGGCCGTGCGGATATGCTTGGCTTGATTGGCGAGGCACAAGGCCGCGTAGCACAGCGCGATCAGCACCTGCAGCCGCGGCGCCCCGTCCGGGATGTCGATCATCGCATAGCGAAGATAGCGGATCTCGCGGGTCAGGCCCCGCAAATAACGGCGATAGAACTTGCCGTCGGAATCGGCGAGCACCAGCGGCGCCTGCGACAGCAGCGAAATCACCCGGCGCGCCTGCACGTCGGCGCGGCGGCTGACCGGGTGGCGGCCGATCTGGTTGGTGATCCAGTCGTCCACCAAGGCGCGGGCATTGGCCCGCGTCAGTGCGGTGTCGGCAGCCCGCAAGTGCCGCAGCCAGCCGAACCCGAGCAGCGCCACTTCCCAATCTTCCGACGGCGGCTCCAGGTCGAAGATCGAGCGGCCGTGGCAGGTGACAATTTTGCCTGCGAATACGAAACGACCGGCATAGATCTCGGCGGCGCGCGTCGCGTCGGCCGTGCGGAGATCATGCGGCGCGATGATGAGCCGGTCGGCGCGCCCCGGCCACAACCCAGACAGAGACACCGTCAGGCCGCTGACATGCGCCATCAGGCTGCGCGCGAAGCGGCCCAATACCAGCGTCGATATACGTCTCGTCTGAGCGGCGGACACGCCTTGCCTTGAGGTGATGGGAATTCGTCAGCGCAGTCTTACTAAAGCGGAAATGTGGCTGATGCACCATTTTAGGCTCCATCCAAAGCCATGGGTCAGCGCAAAATCTGGTGCAAAATCAGGAATTAACCAATAACCTGATCCTAGCACCCTCACATTGATACCGCCAGTTTGCCGCACGCCTTATTTTACCGCTTCGATTAGCTCCGGCGCTGCAGCCGGGCCGCGTAGAAGCCGTCCAGCCCGCCTAGCCGGGGATCCTGATGCGGCAGATGGCAGGGCAAGGTGCGCAGGTCGCCGGCCGGAGTCACGATCTCGCTCAATCCCGCCACCTCACCCGGCATCACCGGAATGCGGCGAAGCTCATCCTCGCTGGCGAGGACACTCTCGATGATCTGCTCGCCTTCTTCCGGCTCCAGCGAGCAGGTACAATAGACCAGCGACCCGCCCGGCTTCAGTAGGCTCACAGCCTTCTGCACCAGACGTTTCTGCAGGCTGGACAGTGCGGCGATCTCCGCCTCCTGGCGAAGCCAGCCCACATCCGGATGCCGCCGGATCGTGCCGGTGGACGTACAGGGCGCATCGACCAGAATCGCATCGAAGCTGCCATTCGCAGGCTGCCACTCCGCCGCATCGGCGACGACCGGTTCGATCTCGAGCTGCAGCCTGGTCATGTTGTCCTTGAGGCGCGCCATGCGGCCAGCGGACCTGTCGACCGCCGTCACCCTGGCGCCCGCATGCGCGAGCTGAGCGGTCTTGCCGCCCGGCGCGGCGCAGAGGTCGGCGACGCTCTTGCCGGCAACATCGCCAAACAGGCGAGCGGGCAAGGCTGCCGCAGCGTCCTGCACCCACCACTGACCCTCGGCAAAGCCCGGCAGCACCGTCACCGAACCGTGCAGCAGCGTTCTGACCGTCGCGGTCGGCAGCACCTCACCATGCAGCCGTGCCGCCCATTGCTCCGGTTCCGATTTGACGGTGAGGTCAAGCGAGGGCTCGTGGCCGAGCGCGACCGCAATGTCCTTCGCGGTGGCCTCGCCATAATGGGCGATCCAGCGTTTCAATAGCCAAGGCGCCACGTCGAGCGCCTGGCCTTTCACTTCCTCGACGATGCCTGCGCCTTCGCGGGCACATCGCCGCAACACCGCGTTGACAAGACCCGCATATTTCGCCGCGCGTCGGTCGGCCTGGACCAGCCGGACCGAGAGATCGACCGCCGCATGATCCGGCACGTCCATCCAAAGAATCTGGGCGGCTCCGATCAGCAACGCGCTCTGTGCCCGCGGCGCATCTGTCGGGATCCCGCGATCCAGTAGACGCGACAGCAGATGGCCAAGCGTGCCCAGCCGGCGCAAGGTGGTGGCTACCAGCCGCCGCATCAACGCGCGATCCCGGTCGGCGAGCTGCTTCAAACCCGGATGCGCGCCGGCTCCGTCCAGCTGGTCATCCAGCGTGCGATGTTTATGTAAAACCCCGTCGACGACATCTGCTGCGATTCGCCGTGCGGCCAGGCCCGGCACTTCGGTTGGGGTCGCAAATCGCGGTGGAGGCATGCTGGCGCGTCACTCGCAGAAGAAGAAGGCAGTTCCGCGACGATCCGGCGCATGCCATGAGAAGCTCGGCACCTCTGCCACGGGAATGTGCCAGATATAAGAATCGGCTCCGCATTTTTTAGCCCTGTCGGAGACAATCCGGGCACACGATATGATGAGAGCTGAGCGAATGGTGGAATGGTGTGATGAGCGATGATCTCTCGAAACTGGTGCCGCCGGCCGGCGAGCCTCCACAGAAGCCGCTGACGCCTGCCGCCCAACGCGCGCTTGCCGAGGCCGAGGAGCGGCGACGGCTCGCCGCCGAGCATGCCAAGGCGATGCCGAGGGAACTGCAAGGTCCCAAGGGGCCGGAGCCGACCCGCTACGGTGATTGGGAGCGCAAAGGGATCGCGTCCGATTTTTGATCCCGGTGCGAGAGCACCTTGTCCCGGCGTCCGGTCAGCGCGTGACCACGACCGTCGCTCCGATCGAGACGCGATCGTAGAGATCGGTGATGTCGGGGTTCAACATCCGTATGCAGCCATAGGACACGAAGCCGCCGACCGAATTCGGCACGTTGGTACCGTGGATCGCATATTCGCCGCCGGCCAAGGTCATGGCCGCGACGCCCATCGGATTCTGCGGCGAGCCGCCGGGAATCACGTCGGGAATGTTCGGCTTGTCGCGCTTGACTTCAGCAGGCGGCGCCCAGGCGGGATAGCGATATTTGCCGTCGATCGTCGTGGTGCCCGCCCATTGCTTGCCGGCCTTGCCGACGCCGACCGGGTAACGCATCGCGTGCTCGCCATCGAGAACCAGATAGAGATGGCGTTCGTGGGTCCTGATCACGATGGTGCCCGGCGAATATTGGCCGCTCATCCCGACCAGCTCTGGCCGCGCCTCGGCTGCAGCCGTCATTGCAAGTCCTGCCCCGATGGTGATGGCCAACGTCACCGCAATCCGCTCCAACATCGACTCGCCCCTGTTGCCTCGGTAGCGCCCTCCGATAGGTTGGAAAAGTCCTGTGCAAAGTAAATGACTTGAAAACAACACTCGCGCGGAAATTGCCGCGCGAGGCCACACTTGTTAAGGAGCCGCTCGGGCCTTAGGCCTGCTTCTCCTTGCGGTTCTGCCGGTGCGCGACCAGGTCGTCGACCACGGCGGGATCGGCCAGCGTCGAGGTATCCCCGAGTGCCCCCGGTTCGTCCTCGGCGATCTTGCGCAGGATGCGGCGCATGATCTTGCCGGAGCGCGTCTTCGGCAGGCTGGGGGCGAACTGGATCTGGTCGGGCGAGGCGATCGGCCCGATCTCCTTGCGCACCCAGGCGACCAGTTCCTTGCGCAGTTCCTCGCTCGGCTGCTCGCCGGCCATCAGGGTCACATAGGCGTAGATGCCCTGGCCCTTGATGTCATGGGGATAGCCGACCACGGCGGCCTCCGACACCTTCGCATGCGCCACCAACGCGCTCTCGACCTCGGCAGTGCCCATGCGATGGCCGGAGACGTTGATGACATCGTCGACGCGGCCGGTGATCCAGTAATAGCCGTCGGCATCGCGCCGGCAGCCGTCGCCGGTGAAGTACTTGCCCTTGTAGGTCGAGAAATAGGTCATCTCGAAGCGGGCGTGGTCGCCATAGACGGTGCGCATCTGCCCCGGCCAGGAGCGGGTCAGACAGAGATTGCCGGTCGCCTCGCCCTCCAGCGTCTTGCCATCGGCATCGACGATCTCCGGCACCACGCCGAAGAACGGCAAGGTCGCCGAACCCGGCTTCAATTTGATCGCGCCCGGCAGCGGCGTGATCAGGATGCCGCCGGTCTCGGTCTGCCACCAGGTATCGACGATCGGGCAGCGGTCGTCGCCGACCACGCGGTGATACCACTCCCAGGCCTCCGGATTGATCGGCTCGCCAACCGAGCCGAGCAGCCGCAACGAGGCGCGCGAGGTCTTCTTCACCGGCTCGTCGCCGCCCTGCATCAGCGCGCGGATCGCGGTCGGCGCGGTGTAGAAGATGTTGACCTTGTGCTTGTCGATGACGTTCCAGAACCGCGAATTGTCGGGGTAGTTCGGCACGCCCTCGAACATCAGCGTGGTGGCGCCATTCGCCAGCGGTCCATAGAGAATGTAGCTGTGGCCGGTGACCCAGCCGACATCGGCCGTGCACCAATAGACCTCGCCGTCGTGATAATCGAAGACGTATTGATGCGTCATCGAGGCGTAGACCAGATAGCCGCCGGTGGTGTGCAGCACGCCCTTCGGCTGGCCGGTCGAGCCTGACGTATAGAGAATGAACAGCGGGTCTTCGGCATGCATGTGCTCGCACTTGCACTCCGTGGTCACCACCTTCGCGGCCTCGTGGTACCAGAAGTCGCGGCTCGGCTTCATCTCGACATTGCCGCCGGTCCGCTTGACCACGATCACCCAGTCGACACCCTCGACCTTGTTCAGGGCGGCGTCGACATTGGCCTTCAACGGCACCTTCCTGCCGCCGCGCAGGCCTTCGTCGGCGGTGATGACGACCTTGGACTGGCAGTCCTGGATGCGCTGGGCGAGTGAGTCCGGAGAGAAGCCGGCGAACACCACCGAATGGATCGCGCCGATACGGGCGCAGGCCAGCATCGCATAGGCGGCTTCCGGGATCATCGGCAAATAGATCGTGACCCGGTCGCCCTTGCCGACATTGCGGTTGCGCAGGATGTTGGCCATCTTGCAGACTTCGTCGTGCAGCTCGCGATAGGTAATGTGCCGGCTCTGCGAGGGATCGTCGCCCTCCCAGATGATCGCGGTCTGGTCGCCGCGAGTGGCGAGATGCCGGTCGATGCAGTTGTAGGCGGCGTTCAGAACGCCATCCTCGAACCATTTGATGGAGATGTGGCCGGGCGCGAACGAGCAATTCTCGATCTTGTGCGGCGGCTTGTACCAGTCGACGCGCCTGGCCTGCTCGGCCCAGAACCCGTTCGGATCGGAGACAGAGCGGGCGTACATCTCGCGGTATTTCGCCTCATCGACGAAGGCGCGTTTCGCCCACTCAGCAGGCACGTCGTAGATCTTCTCGGACATTTCATCCTCCACACATGCGGCTTGCAGATCGGCGCTGCGCAAGCCGTCGTTGTTCCCACTATGCGTCCGCGTAACCGCGCCCGACAAGCAAAGACAAGTAGAACCTTCGGCGGGGCCGTCGGCCATGCGCCTGATCAAAGAATTGTGCGCGGAGGTTGCGGGCGAGTCGGGGCGGATCTGAGGTTCGCGCCCCTGCAGCCGCCCCGACGCTTGAGGCTGAATTCGTCAAGGTTACCCCGAATGGCAGCCATGAACGGTAAATTTGAACCGTTCTGCCTAAATTTCTGGACTCGCTATCCGTGCAAGAACCTCCTAGATCGCAAATAGGGTGTGGATAACCCGACCGGAACAAAACCGGCGGCAGGGGCATTAAGCGGATAAAGAGGCGAACAAGGCGTCTAAGGCGATGATGGATCAGCAGAATTTGGATGGGCTCCGGTCCCGTGCCGCCGATCCTGACGTCGCGCTTGCCAAGGCCCTCGGCCAATGGCCGCCCAAGCCGCCGCGCCGCAAACTGACCCTGAAGGATCTTTCGAAGGCCAACGCCGCGGAGAACGCCAAAACTTCGGTCGAGGAGCTGGCCAAACAGCTTGGCCTGAACCTCGGCGACCAGAACGAGCTGACAATCCGCCGGGTCAAGCGCGGCAAGGGATACAGCTTCGTCCGCGCCAACGGGTCCACGGTCCGCGACTCCAGCACCATTCGCCGCCTGCACGCCATGGCGATGCCGCCGGCCTATCGCGATGTCCGCTATTCGCCGGATCCCAATTCGCATCTGCAGGCGGTCGGCATCGATGCCGCCGGCCGGCTGCAATACCGCTACCACGCCGATTGGACCAAGGTGCGCGAGCACCGCAAGGCGCATCGGCTGGCCAAGCTGGTCGGCGCGCTGCCAAAGATCCGCCGCGCCGTGACCAAGCATCTCGCCGGCGACGAGCCGACCCGGGAGTTCGCGCTGGCGTCCGTGATCGAGCTGATCGCGCGCACCGCCATCCGTCCGGGCAATGAATCCTACGCGAAGCTGAACGGCACGCGGGGTGCCACCACGCTGCTCAAATCCAATGTCATCCTGGAAGAGGATGGCTTCGTGCTGACCTTCAAGGCCAAGGGCGGCAAAGCCGTGCGCAAGGAATGCGACGCGGCGAAGCTGGTGCGCGCGGTTCGCACCCTGCGCCAGCTGCCGGGCCGGCGCATGTTCCAGTATCGCGACGCCCAAGGCATCGTGCGCGCGGTCTCGACCACCCAGGTCAATGCGTTCCTGCGCGAGATCGCCGGCATCAAGATCTCGCTGAAGGATTTTCGCACGCTGATGGCCTCGGCGGTGGCGCTCGAGACCTTGTCGCGGATCACGCCGGCCTCGAGTGCCCGCGGCCGCAAGAAGCAGGTGCTGGAAGCGGTGCGCGCCGCGGCCGACGAGCTCGCCAACACGCCCGCGATCTGCCGCAAGAGCTATGTGCACGACACCATCGTCACCGCCTTCGAGGACGGCATCCTCGAGCGCTTCGCCGCAACGTTGAAAGGCCAGCGCTCGCAGAGCCGGCGCGAGCAGCTGCTGGCGCAGGTTGTGGTGGCGGCCGCGGCGTAACGGCTGCGCATGCAATCGGGCCTGGACCCGCGTCATCGACCAAGCCCTCCGCTGTCATCGCCCGGTTCAACCGGGCGATCCAGTATTCCGAGATGGTGGTGATCGATCGAGAAGCCGCGGCGTACTGGATGCCCCGCCTCCGCGGGGCATGACGGCTGATTGTGAGCGGCGTCACGCCTCTTTCGATCAGGCACATTTCGAAAAAGGCACGTGTTCATCGCCTCGCGGCGCGCTTGCGTCCGAGCTGCGCTGATTCGTCACCCTCCCGAAATACAGAGGGTGCAGGGAAGGCCGGGAGCTTGCCGCCCCC
>NZ_CAFK01000279.1 GCF_000239815.1 Bradyrhizobium sp. STM 3843
CCCTCTCCCCGTAAGAACGGGGAGAGGGAGTGCACCGAACCCGCCGGGCGAACTTGTGCCGCTGAATTTTCGCGGCCAGCGATTTGGGCAGGTCCAAGCGGGGGCACACTCTAGTCCCGGTTCGCCGGCGTCTGGATGAAGCCGCGATTCCAGGTCGGGCTGATCAGGATCTCGTTGACGCAGACGCGCGGCGGCAGGCTGGCAACGAAGGCGATGGTGCGGCCGAGATCCTCCGGCTGCAGCATCCTGGCCTGTTCCTCGGCGCTCGGCACCACGGGACGCTGCTGCAGGATCGGTGTCGCGACCTCGGCCGGCATCAGGCAGCAGGCCCGCAGGCCGTTCACGCACTCTTCCATGTTGAAGGAATGTGTCAGTGCCAGCACCGCATGCTTGGTCGTGGTGTAGGCCGGACCCGGCATCTTGGAGACGTGGCGTCCGGCCCAGGACGAGACGTTGATGATGCAGCCGTCCTGCTGCGCCCGCATCGTCGGCAGCACCGCGCGCATGCAATAGAGCACGCCGTTGAGGTTGATCTCGACCAGCTGGTTCCAGCCTTCCAGCGTCATGTCATTCCAGCTTCGCTTGGGCACGTTGATTCCGGCGGAATTGACCAGGAGATCGACGCGGCCGTGGCGGCCGATGATTGTGTCGGCGGCCTTCTGCACGTCCTCGGCCTCGGCGACATCGAGCTTAAGCGCCTCGGCGGCGCCGCCCTTCGCGGCGATTCGGCTGACGACCCCGTCCAGCACCGCTTGGCGCCGACCGGAGACCACAACGGTCCAGCCGTCGGCGGCGAGCGCCTCGGCGCCGGCCTCGCCGATCCCGCTGCCGCCGCCCGTCACCCAGGCCACACGTTTACCTTTTGTCATCGATCGCGTCTCCCGTTGCCTTTGAAAGGGCGTTTTTGCTAATGCAGCCTCGTCCCGGCCGCGATCCATGAAGATGCCCTCGGGACATTAGGCCCTCATCGCTTATCGTCGAGCATGATGTTTTCGAGCACCGGTCGTTCGCCGTTCCGGATCATGCTCCAGGGGAATGTTGCATGAACCACGCTGCCAACGCCAACCTGTTCTCCCGCCTGTTCGACACGCTCGACGATCCGAGCCGGCTTGCGATCGAAACCCATGATGGCGGCCGGATCACTTACGGCGATCTGATCGCCCGCACCGGCCAGATGGCGAACGTCCTGGTGAGCAGCGGCGTCAAACCTGGCGACCGCGTCGCGGTTCAGGTCGAGAAGTCGGTCGAGAACCTCGTGCTCTATCTCGCGACCGTGCGCGCCGGCGGCGTCTATCTGCCGCTCAATACGGCCTATACGTTGAACGAGCTCGATTACTTCATCACCGACGCGGAGCCCTCGCTGGTGGTCTGCGATCCCTCCAAGGCGGAGGGCATCAGGCCGATTGCCGCCAAGGTCGGCGCCAAGGTCGAGACTCTCGATGCGAGCGGCAAAGGGTCGCTGACGGAGGCCGCCGAGAAGGCCGACAGCGCATTCGTGACCGTACCGCGCGCAGCCGATGATCTCGCGGCGATCCTCTACACCTCGGGCACGACCGGCCGCTCCAAGGGCGCGATGCTGTCCCACGACAATCTGGCCTCGAACTCGCTGACGCTGGTCGACTATTGGCGCTTCACCAGGGACGACGTGCTGATCCACGCGCTGCCGATCTATCACACCCACGGCCTGTTCGTGGCGAGCAACGTGACGCTGTTCGCGCGGGCCTCGATGATCTTCCTGCCGAAGCTCGATGCGGAGCTGATCATCAAGCTGATGGTGCGCGCCACTGTGCTGATGGGCGTGCCGACCTTCTACACGCGGCTGCTGCAGAACCCGCATCTCGACAAGGAGACGACGAAGCACATGCGTCTGTTCGTCTCCGGTTCGGCGCCGCTGCTGGCCGACACCCATCGCGAATGGTTCGCGCGCACCGGTCACGCCGTGCTCGAGCGTTACGGCATGACCGAGACCAATATGAATACGTCCAATCCCTATGACGGCGAGCGCGTGCCCGGTGCGGTCGGCTTCCCGCTGCCTGGCGTCTCGTTGCGTGTCACCGATCCCGAGACGGGCAAGGAGCTCGCGCGCGACGAGATCGGCATGATCGAGGTCAAGGGTCCCAACGTGTTCGGGGGCTATTGGCGGATGCCGGAGAAGACCAAGTCGGAATTCCGCGACGACGGCTTCTTCATCACCGGCGACCTCGGCAAGATCGATCCCAAGGGCTATGTCCACATTCTCGGGCGCGGCAAGGATCTGGTGATCTCCGGCGGCTTCAACGTCTATCCGAAGGAGATCGAAAGCGAGATCGACGCCATGCCGGGCGTGGTCGAATCCGCCGTCATCGGCGTACCGCATCCCGATTTCGGCGAGGGCGTCACGGCTGTGGTGGTTCGCCACGCGGGCGCTGACATCAGCGAGGCGGGCGTCTTGAAGGCACTCGACGGGCGGCTGGCCAAGTTCAAGATGCCCAAGCGGGTCTTCATCGTCGACGAGCTGCCGCGCAACGCGATGAGCAAGGTGCAGAAGAACGTGCTGCGCGATCAGTACAAGGATATTTATACGAAGTGACCCTGTCGTCCCGGCGAAAGCCGGGACCCATACCGCGTGATCTTCGAAACGGGCAGGCGGCGAGTACGGCGCACGACAATCAAAGCCTGTGGTTATGGGCCCCGGCTCAAGGCCGGGGCGACAGCGGAGTTGGTTACTGCCCCGACACCAGACTGATCACAAACCGCGCGCCGACGATGAAGAGATAGCAGCCGAAGGCCGCTTCCAGCGTGCGCTTGCCCATCGCATGCGCGACGCGGACGCCGAGCGGGGCGGTGAACAGGCTGAGCGGCATCACCAGAACCGCGCCGATCAGCGAGACATAGCCGACGGCAAATGGCAGCTGCAGCGCCATCACCTCGGGATAGCGCGTGGCCGCCGGCCAGCCGGCATAGATGTAGCCGAGCGCGCCGGGAATCGAGATCAGCACCGCCAGCGCCGATGAGGTCGCGACCGCCTGATGGATCGGCCGGCCATAGAACGTCATCAGCAGATTGGAGAACAGGCCGCCGCCGATTCCCATCAGCGTCGACAGCAGCCCGACGATGAGACCATAGGCCTTCATCAGCGGTCCTTTCGGCAGATCCTCGCCGAATTTCCAGTGGTCGCGGGCGAAGATCAGCCGCGCCGCGGCCGACCATGCCACCGCCACGAAGACGATCTTGAACAAGCGCTCCGGCGCGTAGCGCGCAATGACGCTGCCGCCGACCACGCCCACGATGATCGGCAGTGCCCAAACGCGGATCACGGCCATGTCGACCGCGCCGCGCGCATGATGCGCCCGAAAGGAGCGGATCGCGGTCGGGATGATGATCGCCAGCGAGGTGCCGACGCAGAGCGGCATCCGCACCTCCAGCGGGACGCCGGCAATGCGGAAGCATTCATAGAGCACCGGCACCAGGATCGCGCCGCCGCCGATGCCGAACAGGCCGGCCAGGAAGCCTGAGAGCGCGCCGACCAGGATCAGCGCGAATGCGAGCTCGATCAGGCTGCTGACCTCGACGGTGACCGGCATGTGGAGCAACGATCCTAACGCTGGCGACCGACGAAGAGGCCTGCCAACGCCGCCAGAGGCGGCGCCGCGCACACCAGCGCAAACTCCAGCGCGGCCAAGGGGGCGATCTCGTGCTGGATCAGCAGCGCGAGACAGCTCGCGAACAGGCCTGCTGCGGCGAACCCGAGGACACAGGTCAATGGTTCATCTCCGCTCGGCCTCCGTCGGACCTGGTCGCCCCGGCGGGAGCGGGGAGCGGCAAAGCGAAGCCAGGTTTTCGAGGTCGCGCGCTGCATGGGCGTCTCCGGGAGTGGCGGCCAGTCCTCACCCCACACCGTAGACTCTTTCAATACTTGGGAGTATGCGGCAAATTCGGTCAGCTCTCTTGCGCTTGGCGGAAGGATCGCGCGCATGGATCAGCTTGCGGCGATGACGACCTTTGTGCGTGTCGTGGAGGCCGGCAGTCTGTCGGGCGCCGCCCGCGCCGCGCATGCCTCCTTGACCTCGGTCAGTCGCCAGATCGCCGCGCTGGAAGCGCACTACAGCGCGCAACTGCTGCTGCGGACCACCCGACGCCTTGCTCTGACCGATGCGGGGCGGCTGCTCTACGAGCGGGCCAAGACCGTCCTGAGCGAGGTCCGCGAGATCGAGACCGCTCTGTTGTCCAACCAGCAGGAGCTCACCGGCCGGCTCCGCGTGAGTGCGCCGAGCCTGATGGGACGGCTGTTGCTCGCGCCGTTGCTGCCCGCCTTCCTGCGCCGCCACCCTCAGCTCTCGCTCGATCTCCTGCTGCTGGACCGTCCTGTCGACCTGATTGCAGAGGACATTCACGTGGCGCTCCGCATCGGGCGCCTGCCGGATTCGCAATTGATGACGCGAAGGCTCGGCGAACTCACGATGATCGTCTGCGCCGCGCCGGAGTATCTGCGCGCGTACGGCGAGCCACAATCGCCGCGCGAGCTGGCGGGGCACGATTGCCTGGTGTTCTCGGACGCGCCGGGGGCCGGTGATTGGCGTTTCCGCAACGCGGATGGCGGCGAAGGGAAGGTCCGTGTGTCCTGCAGGCTCTGGATCAACAGCCTGGATGCGCTGGTTCCGGCCGCCAAGGAGGGCCTCGGCATCGTCAGGGTGCCGTCTTGGCAAGTGAAGGATGCGATCCAGGCCGGCGAGCTGCGTCGGATCCTGACCGCGTATGAACTGCCGCCCACACCGGTGCAGCTGGTTTTTCCGCCGGCGCGGCTCGGCGCTCCCAAAACGCGCGCGCTGGTCGATCATGTGGCGGCGTGTTGGTCAGCGCTCGACTAATTCCTGCAGCGCGGGCCCGCAGGCGGCTTGGAACAGGGTTGCGCAAACGTCATTGCGTCCGGGCGAGTGCGGTCGAAACCTGAGCAGCAAGCGCCTGGAGCAAGAAGTGAATCTTGGGCTTACAGCAGCGCGGACGCCGTTACACGCCAATCCCTTTAGCTAACTGACGCAAAAGAAGTGAATTTCTATTGCTGACAGCGACTCGCGACCCGGCTCTGGTATACCACGGAGCTGATTGGCCCTTTCAGGATGGCTGTCCTAGGACTGAATAGTGGTTCGGTTTCTGCCTATTTGGTCGTTGCGCAGTCTGTTCCGACTCCGTAAATAAAGGCCGCCTCCCACGATCCACGACGGGCTTGCAAGCGCGAGCTGTTTGCGGCCCACAAGAATAAGTCAAAGCGCATCGATGACCGCCAGGATCGAACGACCTCTCTCACCACATATCCAAACCTACCGCTGGACGCTGACGATGATCTTGTCGATCGTCCATCGCGCCACCGGGATTGCACTTTATTTCGGGACCTTGCTGCTCGCCTGGTGGCTGATCGCCGCGGCGTCAGGGCCCAGCGCCTATTCCTATGTGCAGGCCTTCACCTCCAGCATCATCGGCCGGCTCATCGTGTTCGGCTTCACCTGGGCACTGCTGCACCATCTGCTCTCGGGGATCAGGCATTTCGTCTGGGACCTCGGCTACGGCTTCAAGCCGAATGAGCGCGAGGCGCTGACCTGGGGCGCGCTGATCGGCGGTATTTTCCTGACCGTTCTGGTCTGGATCTTGGCTTACGCGGTGGGAGGCGGCCGATGAGCGATACGCGCGCAAAATCGATGCGGACCCCGCTCGGCCGCGTCCGCAATCTCGGTGCGGCTCATTCGGGCACCACCGATTTCTGGCGCCAGCGCATCACCGCGGTGGCGATGACGCTCCTGATCATCCCGGTCGTCGCGGTCGTGATCATGCTGCTCGGCCGCAACCAGGCCGGCGCTGCGCAAATTCTCGGCTCGCTGCCGATTGCGATGATCATGCTGCTCTTCATCGTCGCAAGCTGCTGGCACATGAAGATCGGCATGCAGGTCGTGATCGAGGACTACGTGCATAGCGAGCCGCTCAAGCTGATCGCCATCATGGCTAACAATTTCTTCGCGGTGACCGTGGCACTGGCCTCGATCTACGCCATCTTCAAACTTTCATCCGGAGTCTAGTCCATGGCCGGCGGAGCAAATGGCAGCGCGAACGGCGCGCCCGCGACGAACGGGAAAGCCTATCCGATCGAAGATCACACCTACGACGTCGTCGTGGTCGGTGCCGGCGGAGCAGGCTTGCGCGCGGTGGTCGGCTGCAGCGAAGCGGGCCTGCGCACCGCCTGCATCACCAAGGTGTTCCCGACGCGCTCCCATACGGTCGCGGCTCAGGGCGGCATCTCCGCCTCGCTCGGCAACATGCATCCGGACGATTGGCGCTGGCACATGTACGACACCGTCAAGGGGTCGGACTGGCTCGGCGACCAGGACGCGATCGAGTACATGGTGCGCAACGCGCCCGAGGCGGTCTACGAGCTCGAACATTGGGGCGTGCCGTTCTCGCGTACCGAGGACGGCAAGATCTACCAACGGCCGTTCGGTGGCATGACCATGGACTACGGCAAGGGCCAGGCGCAGCGCACGTGCGCTGCCGCCGACCGCACCGGTCATGCGATGCTGCACACGATGTACGGTCAGTCGCTGCGGCACGCCGCCGAGTTCTTCATCGAGTTCTTCGCCATCGATCTGATCATGGACGATCAGGGTGCCTGCCGCGGCGTGATCGCGCTCAAGCTCGACGACGGCACGCTGCACCGCTTCCGCGCCCAGACCACGATTCTCGCCACCGGCGGCTACGGCCGCGCCTACGCCTCCTGCACCTCGGCGCACACCTGCACCGGTGACGGCGGCGCGATGGCGCTGCGCGCCGGCCTGCCGCTGCAGGACATGGAGTTCGTGCAGTTCCACCCGACCGGCATCTACGGCTCGGGCTGTCTGGTCACCGAGGGCGCCCGCGGCGAAGGCGGCTATCTCGTCAACTCCGAGGGCGAGCGCTTCATGGAGCGCTATGCGCCCTCCGCGAAGGACCTCGCCTCGCGGGACGTCGTCTCGCGGGCGATGACCATCGAGATCCGCGAAGGCCGCGGCGTCGGCAAGAAGAAGGACCACATCTTCCTGCATCTCGACCATCTCGATCCGAAGGTGCTGGCCGAGCGGCTGCCCGGCATCTCCGAGTCCGCCAAGATCTTCGCCAATGTCGACGTCACGCGCGAGCCGATCCCGATCGTGCCGACCGTGCACTACAACATGGGCGGCATCCCGACCAACTATCACGCTGAGGTCCTGACCAAGGTGAATGGCGACGACAACGCCGTTGTGCCCGGCCTGATGGCCATCGGCGAAGCCGCCTGCGTCTCCGTGCACGGCGCCAACCGGCTCGGCTCCAACTCGCTAATCGACCTCGTGGTGTTCGGCCGCGCCGCGGCGCTGCGGCTCGCCGAGAAGTTGACGGCCAACGGCAAGCAGCCGGATCTGCCGAAGGACTCGGCCGACAAGGCGCTCGGCCGGCTCGATCACTTCCGCTATGCCTCGGGCGGCACGCCGACTGCGAAGCTGCGCGAGAGCATGCAGCATGTGATGCAGAACAATTGCGCGGTGTTCCGCACCGGCGAGGTGCTGCAGGAAGGCCATAACCTGATCCACAAGGTCTATGGCGGCATCGGCGACATCGCGGTGTCGGATCGCTCGCT
This sequence comes from Bradyrhizobium sp. STM 3843, assembly GCF_000239815.1. Classification (GTDB taxonomy): domain Bacteria; phylum Pseudomonadota; class Alphaproteobacteria; order Rhizobiales; family Xanthobacteraceae; genus Bradyrhizobium. Next base: position 7,616 of record NZ_CAFK01000279.1, read on the forward strand.
GGTCTGGAACTCCGATCTGGTCGAGACGCTCGAGTTCGACAACCTGATCGCGCAGGCGGTGGTGACGATGGATTCCGCCGGCAACCGCACCGAAAGCCGCGGCGCGCATGCGCGCGAGGATTTTCCGGATCGCAACGACGTCAACTGGATGAAGCATACGCTGGCGTGGATCGACCGCGATGGCAACACCACGATCGATTACCGCCCCGTGCACAACTACACCATGACCAACGACGTGCAGTACATCCCGCCAAAAGCGCGCGTGTACTGAACAACCGAGAAGGCCCTTTTGAAATGGCTGAGTTTGCGCTTCCCAAGAATTCGCAGATCATCGGTGGCAAGACCTGGCCGAAACCGGCCGGCGCCACCGAGGTGCGTGAGTTCAAGGTCTATCGCTGGAATCCGGATGACGGCAAGAATCCGAGCGTCGACACCTATTATATCGACGTGAATGATTGCGGCCCGATGGTGCTGGACGGGCTGATCTGGATCAAGAACCACATCGACCCGTCGCTGACCTTCCGCCGCTCCTGTCGCGAAGGCGTCTGCGGCTCCTGCGCGATGAACATCGACGGCCAGAACACGCTGGCCTGCACCAAGTCGATGCACGAGGTGAAGGACGGCGCGGTCAAGATCAACCCGCTGCCGCATCAGCCTGTCGTCAAGGACCTGGTTCCCGATCTCACCAATTTCTACGCGCAGTATGCCTCGATCGAGCCGTGGCTGAAGACGACTTCGCCGACGCCGCAGAAGGAATGGCGGCAGAGCCACGAGGATCGCGAGAAGCTCGACGGCCTCTATGAATGCATCCTCTGCGCCTGCTGCTCGACCTCCTGCCCGAGCTACTGGTGGAATAGCCAGCGCTATCTCGGACCGGCCGCGCTGCTGCAGGCAACGCGCTGGGTCAAGGACAGCCGCGACGAGGCCACCGGCGAGCGACTCGACAATCTCGAGGATCCGTTCCGGCTCTATCGCTGCCACACCATCATGAACTGCGCCAAGGCTTGCCCGAAGGGCCTCAACCCCGCCGAAGCGATTGCGGAACTCAAGCTGAAACTGGTCGAGCGGCAGATCTAGGCTAGCCGTCCGCAACCAAGCTCCGCTCACACTTCAGCGCCCCTGGAACCGACCCTCGGTTCCGGGGCGCTCGCTTTTTTGTGATCATGGTCGAATTGCGATAAGCTGGCGGCACGAGGGGCTGGAGCGACCGTGCAGCTTGCACAACGCAATTCCTTGAGACTGCTGCGATCGATGCTGGTCGCTTCGCTGGCGCTGCCGATTGCGCTGTTCGTCTTTGCCGCCACCGTCTCCTACGACTCCACGCATCAAGAAGCCGATCGCGAGATCGAGCGCTCGCTTGATGTCGTGCACGAGCATGCGCTGAAGGTGTTCGAGACGATCGACCGCAGCCTGTCGGAGACGGACGAGATTGTCCGCGGCCTGCAGGACGCGGATATTCGGACGCACGAGCAGGCGCTGCATACGCGGTTGCGCCAGCTCGCCGAGGCGCTGCCGCAGATGAAGTCGGTCTGGGTGTTCGACGCGCATGGCCGCGCGCTCGTGAACAGCGTGGTCTATCCCGCACCTGATATCGACTTCTCCGACCGCGATTATTTCAGCGCTCACGTCGCGACCAATATCGGGACCTTCATCGGCGCCGCGCTGGCGCCACGTCCGCCCTATCAGGGCGCCTCTTTCTTCGGGGTCAGCCGCCGGCGTCAGAGCGATGGCGGCGGCTTTGCGGGCGTGATCCAGGTCTCCGTGCTGCCGGACTATTTCCAGCAGTTCTACGCCAGGCTTGGACGCGACCCCGGCAGCTATTTTGCATTGCGTCGCGTCGACGGCTCGGCCTTGGCACGATTCCCGGCGCTTGCCCGCGAGCCTGATGCGGCCAATCCGGAGGTCAGGGTGACAACCGGAAGCCCGTCGGGACTGATCACGGCGATCTCACCGGCTGACGGCATCGAGCGGCGCATCGGCTATCAACGGCTGGCCGAATATCCGCTCTATGTTGCCGCGGGGCTCGAGAGCTCAGCCATCCGCAACCGGTGGCTCGCCACGATGAGCCGGCACCTGATCTTCGGCTTGCCCGCCACAGCGCTCCTGTTCGTGTTCCTGACCCTGGCCTTGCGGCGCACCGAACGGCTCTATGCCGAGGCCGCGCGGCGCCTTGAAGTGGAGGAGGCCCTCAAACACGGCCAGCGCATGGAAGCGCTGGGCCAGCTGACCGGTGGTGTGGCGCACGACTTCAACAATCTGCTGACGGTGATCCGCGCCTCTGCCGATCTGTTGGGCCGTCCCAACTTGCCCGAGGAGCGGCGCCAGCGCTACATCGACGCGATTTCCGACACGGTTAGACGGGCATCGAAGCTGACCGCGCAGCTTCTTGCTTTTGCGCGACGGCAGGCGCTGAAGCCGGAAATCTTCGATGTCGGCAGCAGCGTGACGGCGCTGCGCGATATGATCAAGACGCTGGTGGGGTCGCGGGTCGAGGTTGTCCTCGTTGCAGGCGAGGAACCTTGCTACGTCAACGCCGATGTCGGGCAGTTCGAGACCGCACTGATCAACATGGCGGTCAACGCCCGCGACGCGATGGCGGGACAAGGCCAGCTCACAATCACGGTACGGGCCACGGCCGAACTGCCCACGCCGGTCGCGCCGCATGAGCGACCGCCGCTTGGTTATGTCGCGGTCGTGGTCGATGATACCGGGGTCGGCATTCCCGAAGCGCAATTCAGCCGCATCTTTGAGCCCTTCTTCACCACCAAGACCATCGGGCACGGCACCGGTCTCGGCCTGTCCCAGGTGTTCGGCTTCGCCAAGCAGTCCGGCGGAGAGGTCGGGGTGAGCAGCGAAGTCGGTCATGGCGCGACCTTCACGCTGTATCTGCCGCGGGCGGCAGCTGCGGTCGAGCCGAAGGCGGTCCGCGCCGGGCAGGGGGCGACGATATCAGGTGAGGGACTGTCGGTGCTGGTGGTCGAGGACAATATCGAGGTCGGACGCGCCGCGACGGAGTCCCTGGCCGAGCTCGGCTATCGCACCATCCTGGTCGACAATGCCAAGGATGCGCTCGAAGAGCTGGTCGGCGGCACGCAGCGGTTCGACGTGGTGTTTACCGACGTCGTCATGCCTGGCATGACCGGTCTCGAGCTTGCTGAGGAAATGCGCCGGCTCGACCTCGACATGCCGGTCGTGCTCGCGAGCGGCTACAGCCATGTCCTGGCCCAACAGGGCGCGCACGGATTCGAGCTGCTGCAGAAACCCTACTCGATCGAGGAATTGTCCCGCGTGCTGCACAAGGTGGGTTCGGTGCCGAGGCACGGCGCCCCGCCGATGGCTCCGGCGCCGATGGCGCCGCTGAGACATGATTAAGACATCATAGAGCCCGGAGCTTGACGTTGTCCTTCGATACTGCGGGGGCCATCAGCCGAGGTGCCGCCGGGCGTCGCCGCTTGGCGGGCGAAAGAGCAGGGAAGGAAAAGATGACGGCGGTGCGCGCACTGAAGTCACATCTGGAGCCGGGTGAGAGGCTCTCGTCCGGGACCGTGACATTGGACCAAGGTTCTGCCTCGGCGCCGTTCGGGGCCTTTGCGCCAAATTGGGCGCAGGCTGCGGTGATCGCGCTGGCCCATCGCTCGGGGCTGAAGCGCGGCGCGTTCCGCCCGATCTTGTCGCGGCTGCTCAATCTGCTCCGCGCCGGTCCTGTCGACGCGCGCTTTCAGGGCGCGTCGTTTCGATTTTATCACCAGTTCAGCGCGACCGAGCGTGGCGCCCTGTTCAACCCGGATTATGATCGCGCCGAGCTCGATTTCCTGCGCGCGCATCTCCCTGCGGGCGGCGTGTTCGTCGATCTCGGCGCCAACGTCGGCACCTACGCGCTGACCATGGCGCGCCATGTAGGCCCGCGCGGGGCCGTGGTCGCGGTTGAGCCGCATCCGGTTGCGCATGCGCGCCTGGCTTTCAACGTTGCGGCGTCGTCTCTGGTCCAGGTGAGCCTGGTTGCTGCCGCCGCGGCAGATCGCGACGGCGAGGTCATGATTGTGACCGATGCCGATAACCTTGGTGCCAGCCACGTGACTTCAGCACCTGCAGACAGTGCCTTCCAGGTGCCTGCGCGGCGGCTTCGGCGCATAATCGACGACGCAGGCCTCACAAAAGTCGATGCATTGAAGATCGACGTCGAAGGGTTTGAGGATCGCGTGCTCACCGAATTCTTCTGCGCTGCGCCACCCGCGTTGTGGCCGCGCGCGGTCGTGATCGAGCATTTGTCGCGCCACGAGTGGCGGCAGGATTGCATCGCCGACATGACCGGCCGCGGCTATCGTGAGGTCGGCAAGACGCGCAGCAACACGCTGCTGCTGCTGGAGTGAACGGCAGGAGACGGCCATGATCGACCACATCGGATTTCCGGTCTCCGACTATCCGCGCGCCAAGGCGTTCTACGAGAAGGCGCTGCTGCCGCTTGGCTACGGCCTGGTGATGGAGCTGACGACGGAGCAGACCGGACACGCGCCGACCGCGGGCTTCGGCGCTGATGGCAAGCCGGACTTCTGGATCAGCGGCGAAGGCGGGATCAACAAGCCGCTCCATGTCGCTTTTGCCGCAAGGGACCGGGCCACGGTGGATGCCGTCTATCAGGCAGCCATGGCCGCCGGCGGACAAGACAACGGCGCGCCCGGCCTGCGTCCGCACTATCATCCCAATTACTATGGCGCGTTCGTGCGCGATCCCGACGGACATAATATCGAGGCGGTGTGCCACGTGCCGGCATGAGTTCCAGCCGCTGAAATCGGAACATCGCCTGATCGGCCGGCGTTAAGGCTCCCGAATATATTGAGGAGCGACCCCCAATGACCACCGGCGATGCACGCGATCAGGATCGCGTCTGGGACCTGATGAAGAAGATCGGCTATGCAATGCTGGTCACCCGCGACGGAGAGAAGATGCGGGCGCGGCCGATGGCCGCCTATATCGAGCGCGACGAGAACACGGTCTATTTCCTGACCGATGCGCGGCGTCACAAGGACGAGGAGATCGCGCGCGATCCGCACGTCAACCTGTCTTTCGCCGACGCCGGCAGCCAGAAATATGTCTCGCTGACCGGCACCGCGACGATTTCCAACGATCGCGCCAAGATCAAGGAGCTGTTCTCGACGCCAGCGAAGGCCTGGTGGGACAGCGCCGACGATCCCAATATCCGCGTGCTGAAGATCACGCCTGACGATGCGGAGTTCTGGGATTCGCCAGGAACGGTGGTGAGCTATGTGAAGATGGCCGCGGCGGCGGTGACCGGCACGCGGCCGGAGATCGGTGACAATCGCAAGGTCGCCATGTGATGCCGATCGAAGCGATGCCGATCGAACCGCCCGAGATTCCGCCGGCTACGCCGGGGCGTCCTGTCGAGCCACCGCCGGAGGATCCGGTTGGTAATCCGCAGCCGGAGGTGCCGGCACCAATGCACGAGCCTGATACGCCCGCGCCGCCGCGGGAGCTCCCGGGGAATACACCTGACGAACTCCCGGGGCGGGGACCGACGAGCCCGACCGTCCCTAATCCAGCCACGGATTGACCGCGGTTGCGGTTTACAAGCCAATGCTCGCAGCCGCGGGCACAAGGCGTCACCTCTGCTGCGGCGGAGTGCCTGCAACGCCTTGGAATTCAACACTGAATGCGACATGAATGAGGCCGGCGCGGGCGCGCGCATGCGGCAAAATAAATCGGTCGGCGCATTTGAACTGCGCCACATTCCGGCCTAACGCATATTTGTTGATCGCGCCGACTCTTATCCGAGATCATTTCCGGGGAAACGATACGACATGAGCAAACTTCGTCTTGTGCTGCTTGCGACGACCGCATTGTCGGCGGCGCAATTGGCAAGCTTCGCATCCTCTGCGCAGGCCACACCGCTGGTCGTGGCCCAGGCGCAAGGCGAAGTCGGCCCGGATGGGAAGCCGAAGCAGCCACCGCATGGACAGCCGCCGGCGCAGCCGCAACGGCCCGGCCCGGG
>NZ_CAFK01000278.1 GCF_000239815.1 Bradyrhizobium sp. STM 3843
CCGATCCGCTGGTGCATCTGATCCGCAACGCGATCGACCATGGCATCGAGGATACCGCGACCCGGACTGCGGCCGGCAAGACCGAATCCGGCCGCATCGAGCTGCAGGCGGTCCACTCCGGCGCCCAGGTGCTGGTGACCGTGCGCGACAATGGCGGCGGGCTCAACACCGCGCGCATCAGAGCCAAGGCCGAAGAGCAGGGCCTGATCGCGCCGGGGGCTGCGCTGTCGGACAGCGACATCCACCAGTTCCTGTTCCACCCGGGCTTCTCGACCGCACAGACGATCTCGGCGCTGTCGGGCCGCGGCGTCGGCATGGACGTGGTCAAGCGCACCATCGAGAACATGCGCGGCACGATCGATCTTGCGACCAGGCCGGGGCAGGGCACCACGGTGACCTTGCGGCTGCCGCTGACCTTGGCGATCATCGAAGGATTGCTGATCCGGGTCGGCGAGGGCCGCTACATCATTCCGCTGTCGGCGGTGGAGGAATGCGTCGAGCTGACGGCCGAGGACCAGCGCTCGCGCGGACGCAGCTTCCTCAATATGCGCGGCAGCCTGGTGCCATTCTTAAGGCTGCGCGAGCTGTTGCATGTCAACGCCGCCGCCGAGCTGCATCAGAAGACCATCATCATCTCGACCGGCGAGAGCCGGGTGGGGCTGGTGGCCGATCAGATCATCGGCAACCACCAGACCGTGATCAAGTCGCTGTCGAAGCTGCATTCGGACGTCACGATCTTCTCGGGCGCGACCATCCTGGGCGACGGCACCGCGGCGCTGATCCTGGATGTGGCGCAGCTGGTGGCGCTGGCGCAGGCGCGCACCGAGAAGCAGCAGCAGATGAACGAGGCGGCGTGATGAGCATTGCGCAGAAGCAGGATGCGAGCGCGACCGCCGACGGCGCCTTGCAGGTGGTGATGATCGGGCTCGGCGAGGAGAAGTTCGCGCTCGAGGCCGAGCTGGTGCGGGAGATCATCGATCCGGTGCCGGTGACGGCAGTGGCGGGCGCCAAGCCGTTCGTGCCGAGCGTGATCAACGTGCGCGGCAACGTGATTCCGCTGGCCGACTTACGCATCCGCTTCGGCATGCCGGCGGCGGATGCCTCGGTCGACACAAGGATCGTGGTGATCGAGCTTGCAATCGACAATGAGCCGGTCCTGGTCGGGCTGACCGCCGACAAGGTCTACGAGGTCACCGAGATCACGCGGGCCGACGTGCAGCAGACGCCGCGGGTGGGCATGCATTGGCGGCCGGAATACATCCGCTTCATCAGCAAATGGCGCGAGGAGTTCGTCATCGTGCCGAACATGGAACGCATTCTGAACTAGGGGACGTCCTGAGGGGTCGGGACGAGTGGGGCTGAAAATGAGATTTAC
>NZ_CAFK01000277.1 GCF_000239815.1 Bradyrhizobium sp. STM 3843
CCGGCCGCGGCCAGCCGTGCCGAGCTTCCGTGGCGCGGTGCATCGCTTCACCGTCGATGCGACGTGCACGGCTGCGTTGTCGAAGCTGGCGCGGGCGGAGGGTGCGACACTGTTCATTGTGCTGCTGGCGGCATTCGACATGCTGCTGTCGCGCTGGAGCGGGCAGGACGATGTCGTGGTCGGCACGCCGATTGCCGGACGGACCCGCGCCGAGACCGAGACCCTGATCGGGTTCTTCGTCAACATGCTGGCGCTGCGCACCGATCTCTCCGGGTCGCCGTCGTTCCGCGACCTGCTGCGGCGGGTGAAGGCTGCCGCGCTCGATGCCTATGCGCATCAGGAGCTGCCGTTCGAGAAGCTGGTGGAGGCGCTGCATCCGGTTCGCGACCTGAGCCGTGAGCCGATCTTCCAGGTGGTGTTCGCGCTGCAGAACGTGCCGCAGCAGGCGGGCCGGATGGCGGGACTGACGATCGCGCCGTTCGAGACCGGAGCGGTGGCTGCCAAGTTCGACCTGGAGCTGTCGATGGTGGAAGTGGATGGCGGGCTATCGGCGTCGCTGGTCTATGCCACCGATCTGTTCGATGCGCGCACGATCGCGCGACTGGTGGAGCACTTCATGCGCCTGCTGGACGGGATCGTGGCAGCGCCCGACCGTCCTGTCCGGGAGCTTGCGCTGCTGAGCGAAGCCGAGCAACGGCAGCTGATTGTGGACTGGAACGCAACGGCAGCGAGCTATCCGCAGGATGTCTGCCTGCATGAGCTGTTTGCCGAGCACGCCGCACGCCGGCCCGATGCCGTTGCTGTGGTGCTGGAGGGCCAGGAGCTCTGCTATGGCGAACTCGACCGCCGCGCCAACCAGCTCGCGCATCATCTGCAGCGCCTCGGCGTCGGGCCCGACGTGATTGTGGGTCTGTGCATGGAGCGCTCACTCGACATGGTGATCGGCGTGCTCGGCATCCTCAAGGCCGGCGGGGCCTATCTGCCGCTCGATCCGCGCTATCCGACCGAGCGGCTGGCCTACATGCTGGGGGATGCCAAGGTTCTGGTGCTGCTGACACAGCAGGCGGTGGCGGAGCGTCTGCCGGCGTCCAGCGCCAGGCTGGTGCGGCTCGATGCTGATAGGCAAGCGATCGTCGCTCAGCCTGAGACGGCACCGGCGAGCGGTGTCGATGCCGATCACCTGGCCTATGTGATCTACACCTCCGGATCGACCGGCAAGCCCAAGGGGGTGATGATCAGCCATCGCGGCATCATGAACCTGGCCGATGCGCAGCTGTCGCAGCTGCCGC
>NZ_CAFK01000276.1 GCF_000239815.1 Bradyrhizobium sp. STM 3843
GACCATCACCGACCGCGGTGAGGCCGAGTTTCGCCAGCGCGCCGGTCGAGCCTGACAGTGTGAGGCCGGCCGCCGGAGGCGTCAGCGTGATGGCACCCGATGCGCCGACCGAGCCGCTCACGCCGGTCGCCGTCTGGATCGCCGAGAGCAGGTGGCCCACGGTGTCACCGATGCCGATCGACGTGCCGGTCGAGGTGGTGCCGGCGACGAAGGAGAACGTGGTGCCGTTCACGGTCAGCGTGTCGCCAGCCGAGAATCCGGTCGCCAGATCGTCTGAGGCGCTGCCCGCAGTGCCCGACAGCTTGGTCGTGGCGGTGATCGCGACCGCCGTGGTGTTGTCGTTCAGGAGGGCGGAGCCGGTGACGACGCTGGTGGACGCCGCGACCAGGCTGGTCGCAGTGGCATTGGTCAGCGCAGCCGTCGTGACGGTGGACTTGGTGGAGTAGCCGACCGAGGTCTGCAAGACCTGGTTGGCGATCGACTTGGCGCTGTCGACCAGCTTCTGCAGCGAGGTGATGCCGGTGTTGGCGGCCTGCAGCACCTGCACGCCGTTGCCGATACCATCGAGCAGATTGGAGATGTCGGAAGCGCGGTTGTCGAGACCCTGCGCGGTGAAGAAGTTGGTCGGGTTGTCGAGCGCCGAGTTGACCTTCTTACCGGT
>NZ_CAFK01000275.1 GCF_000239815.1 Bradyrhizobium sp. STM 3843
GGAGCGGGGGCGAACTAATCACCTCCGGCTGATGGGTGCCGAGCAGCATGCGCTGTTCGCGCAGGCCGAAGCCGAAGCGCCCGGATTTGCCTTCGTGGTGCGCTCGATGAGCATCGACTATCTCAGGCCGGCGCGGATGGACGAAGTGCTCGACATCGTGACCTGGCCGGTGACCGTGAAGGGCGCGTCGATCACGCTGGCGCAGGAGGTGCGCCGCGGCGACGAGCTTCTGGTCAAAGCGGAGGTGCGGGTCGCCTTCATCAGCGAAGGCCGGGCGCACCCGATTCCGAAGGCGCTTCGCGAATTGTTGAAGGCCGATATCGTTTAGCGATGACGCGATAGGAAATGCGCCATCGACTCGCGACGCTGCGGCGCTAGAGTATTCGTCGCTCCGATTGACGATCACGAGGTCCCGATGTCGCGCCCGCCATTTCCGCCGTTCACCAAAGAGACCGCGACCCAGAAAGCCCGAATGGCGGAAGACGCCTGGAATTCGCGCGATCCCGAGCGCGTCTCGCTGGCCTATACCGAGGACAGCCGCTGGCGCAATCGCGGCGAGTTCTTTCAAGGGCGGCCGGCCATCGTCGCGTTCCTGACGCGCAAGTGGCAGAAGGAATTGGACTACCGCCTGATCAAGGATCTCTGGGCCTTCGACGGCAATCGCATCGCGGTGCGCTTTCAATACGAGTGGCACGACGCCGACGGGCAGTGGCACCGCTCCTACGGCAATGAGCAGTGGGAGTTCGATGCGCAGGGCTTGATGCGGCGGCGCGAGGCCAGCATCAACGATATTGTGATCACAGAAGCGGACCGCCGCTTTCATTGGCCCGCGCCCGGCCCGCGGCCGGCCGACGTGCCAGGGTTGAGCGACGATCCGTTCTGACCATCCGCGCCGCCTCGGCAACAGTCGGGGCGGCGCGGTCGGCATGACTTACGCTGCCGCCTTGTGGCGGGCGATCTCGGCTTTATACAGCTCGAATTCCTCCGCCATCGCTTTCGCGACCGATGGCCGCGCGCGCAGCCGCTCGTAATAGGCTTTCACAGCCGGCCATTTCGCCAGCTCCACCGGCGGCGTCGCCATGGTCCAGTTGATCACGGTGACCAGATAGGCGTCGGCCACGCTGAAATGGTCGAGCAGATAGTCGCGGCCTTTCAGATAGGTCTCGAGATAATCGAGCCGCGAGAGGTTCTTCTTCAGCACATGCGCCTTCATCTCCTCGGGCGCGGTCCTGTCCAGCATCGGAATGAACAGGCCCTTGTGCAGTTCGGTTCCGATGAAGCAGAGCCACTGATGCAGCCGGCTGCGATCCATGCCGGGTGGGGTGCCGAGATTGGCACCGGGGAGATGGTCGGCGACATACTGAAGAATAGCGGCATTCTCGGTCAGCACCTGACCATCATCGGTGCGCAGGGTCGGCACCAGTCCGAGCGGATTGACGGCGCGGAAATCTGACCCGTCCTTCAGCACGACCTTGGTTTTCGGGTCGACCTCGAGATAGGTCGCGGGGGCACCGGCCTCGTAGAGCGCGACGCGGGTGGCCATCGAGCAGGCGAGCGGCGAAAAATAGAGATCCATGGGCGCCTCCATAAGCTCCTGACCGGAGCGGTTGTTGATTTTTATACTGTCTCGCATAATATGGGCGCCGTCAACGAATTTGATGCGATATGGTACAAAAAAGAAAAGATGAACCCGAGCAGTCGGCGCAGCGCGAGCCTGGCGCGCCGAAGCGACGCGGGCGGCCGCGCGCCTATGAACCGGATGTCGCGCTCGGCAAGGCGCTGGATCTGTTCCGCCGGACCGGTTTTGCCGCGACCTCGCTGGACGATCTCTCCGCGGCGACGGGCATGAACCGGCCGAGCCTCTATGGCGCCTTTGGCGACAAGCGCGAGCTCTACATCAAGAGCTATCGGCGCTATCGCGACGAGGCGCGTGCCAGGACGGCGGAGATATTTCGCAACGACTGGCCGGTGCGGAAGCAGCTCGAGCGCATCTATGCGACCGCGCTCGACATCTATCTGTCGGGCGAGGAGGGGCCGCGCGGCTGCTTCACGGTGATGACGGCGGGCTCCGAGGCCGTCGCCGATCCCGACATCCGCGCCATGGTGCAGGATGCGCTGACCGAGCTCGACAAGGCCTTCGCCTTTTGCTTCCGCCGCGCCAAGGAGAAGGGCGAACTGCCCGACGGTGCCGATCCGTTCGTGCTGGCCCAGCTCGCGTCGGCGACGATCCACTCCATTGCTGTCCGCGCCCGCGCCGGCACGCCGCGCAAGGAGCTGGAGGCCATCGTCAAGGGCGCGATCGACGTGATGCTGGGGAAGTAGACGCGTCGTCCCGGCCAACGCTGGGACCCATACCGCATGATGTGCCGGTCGGACACGACTGCAACGACCAGCCGATTCCATTACCAACGCCTGTGGTTATGGGTCCCCGCTTTCGCGGGGACGACAGCCGGGGACATCAGTAGCCCCTCCCGCGGTCCACCACATTCTGCAGCGCCCCGCCGGCTTCGAAACGCACGATCTGCTCGGCGACATAGCGCGAGATGGCGTCGGCATCGGTGTCGGCGGCGTTGTGCGGCGTCAGCACGACTCTCGGATGCGTCCAGAATCGGCTGTCGGCGGGCAGCGGCTCCTGTCCGAACACATCGAGCGAGACCGCACCGAGCGTGTCGTCATCGAGGCAGGCCAGGATGTCGGCCTCATTCTGCAGGCTGCCACGTCCCGCATTGATCAGGACCGGTGCGCCGAGCGGGCTCTCCCGGTTGAGCTTCGCGAACAGGGCGTGGTTGAGGATGCCCCGCGTGTCCGGCGTCAGCGGCAGCAGCGCGACCAGGATGTCGGTGCGCGCAAGAAATGCATCGAGCTCCACCGCGCCATGGAAACAGTCGATGCCATCGATCCGCTTTTCGCTGCGGCTCCAGCCCGCCACGCGGAAGCCCAGTCGTTTCAGCACATCGGCCGCATCGGCGCCGAGCGTGCCCAGGCCCATGATGCCGACGCCGAGCGCCGAGGCCGGCCACTGATATTTCGGAGCCCAGCGCTTCTCGCGTTGCGACTCCCGCAAATAGGGTTCCTGGCGATGATGCATCAGCACATGCAACACGACATATTCGGTCATGCGCGCGGTCAGGTCATCGACCGCAACCCGCACCAGCGGCACATCGGGCAGGGTGGTGTCGGCCATCAGCGCATCGACGCCGGCCCCGAGATTGAAGATCACGCGCAGGTTCGGGAACGCCGTCAGCTCGCCTGGAACCGGCTTCCACACCGCCGCATAGTGAACATCGGCAGGATCGAGATCGCCGTCGGGCAGCAGCGCGACCCGGCGGTCGCCGCAGACCTCGTCGAAACGCATTTTCCAGCGCTGCGGCGACCAGTTGTCGGTGCCGCCATGGATCAGAAGCGCCAGCGCGCCGTTGCTCATTCTTTCGTCCTTCTTGGTTCGATGAAATCGCGTGACAGGCCTGGCCGGCTGGCCACACCGCTGGAACCCGCCAAATTTTCTTCGCGGGGCTGTCGGCTCAAGGCATACTGCGTCGTCTTAAGAACGAATGGAGACGCCGTCACATGCTGTATGCGCTGCTTTGCTATCACGACGAGGATTTTGTCGGCTCCTGGAGCAAGGAGCAGGACGCTGCGGTCATGGCCAAGCTCGCCGTGGTGCAGGAGAAGCTGGTGAAGCAGGGCCGGCTCGGTCCGGTAGCGCGGCTGCTGCCGACCACCGCGGCCGCGACCTTGCGCAAGGAGGATCCGCCGCTCGTCATCGACGGCCCCTATGCCGAGACCAAGGAGCAGCTGCTCGGCTTCTACATCGTCGACTGCAAGAACCTGGATGAGGCGCTCGAGGTCGCGCGCGAGCTTGGGCAGGCCAATCCCGGCGGGGCCTATGAAATCCGCCCCGTTGGCACGTTCGCGCCGGGAGGCAAGCTGAAATGACCGATACGGCCTGGATCGATGCGGCATTAACATCGGCGCGTCCCCAGGCCGTCGGCGCGCTGCTGCGCTATTTCCGCGATCTCGATACCGCGGAGGAAGCCTTTCAGAATGCCTGCCTGCGCGCGCTGAAGAGCTGGCCGCAGCAGGGTCCGCCGCGCGATCCCGCGGCGTGGCTGATCATGGTCGGCCGCAATGCGGCCATCGACGAGGTTCGGCGCGGCCGTCGGCAGGAGCCGTTGCCTGCCGACGAGGCGATCTCCGATCTCGACGACGCGGAAGCCGAGATCGCCGATCGGCTCGACGGTTCGCATTATCGCGATGATATCCTGCGGCTCCTGTTCATCTGCTGCCACAAGGACCTGCCGGCGACGCAGCAGATCGCGCTGGCGTTGCGCGTGGTATCCGGGCTTACGGTGAAACAGGTCGCGCGTGCCTTCCTGGTCAGCGAGGCGGCGATGGAGCAGCGGATCACTCGGGCAAAGGGGCGCGTCGCCCAGGCCAATGTGCCGTTCGAGACACCCGGCGCGATCGAGCGCGGCGAGCGGCTCACGGCCGTGGCCGCCATGATCTATCTGATCTTCAACGAAGGCTATACCGCGAGCGGCGAAACCGCCGATCTGCGCAAACCGCTTTCCGAAGAAGCGATCCGGCTGGCGCGGCTGCTGCTGCGGCTGTTTCCGAGCGAGCCGGAGATCATGGGGCTCACGGCGCTGCTCCTGCTGCAGCACGCGCGCGCTGCGGCACGCTTCGATCCCGACGGCGCGCTCATTCTGCTGGAGGATCAGGACCGTTCGCTGTGGAACCAGCCGATGATCGCGGAGGGGTACGCGCTGATCGACAAGGCCATGCGTCACCGCCGCAGCGGCCCCTATCAGATCCAGGCCGCCATTGCCGCGCTGCATGCGCGGGCCGCAACGCCCGAAGACACCGACTGGACGCAGATCGATCTGCTCTACGGCGCGCTGGAGGTCGTGCAGCCGTCGCCGATCGTGACCCTCAACCGCGCGGTTGCGGTGTCGAAGGCCCGCGGTCCGCAGGCGGCGCTCGATATGATCGAGCCTCTGGCGGAGCGACTGCAGAGCTACTTCTATTTCTATGGCGTCCGCGGCGCGCTGTTGATGCAGCTCGGCCGCAACGACGAGGCGCGGACCTCCTTCGATCGCGCCATTGCGCTCGCCCATAGTTCGGCGGAGGCCGCTCACATCCGCATGCAGATCGACCGGTTGATGCGCGATAGCGCCCAGGCGCGGGCCAAGGTCGGCCAATAAAACAGCTCCGCGCGCGCGCAGACGCGGCCCTGCGACAAAATCTTCACCGGAACTGTCGTCCGTCGTCCGCTTCGTTCGTCTTTGAGACGAAGCATCACGATGGAGCGGAACATGCCGATAGAGAGGCTGGAACAACCCGTTTCGAAAGCCGCCTTGTGGAGTGGCCGTCTCCTGAGTGGGCTGGTCGTCCTGTTCCTGCTGCTCGATGGTGCGATCAAGCTGTTGCCATTCTCCAGTGTTACAGAAACGATGGATCGGATGGGTTATAGCTCGAGCGAGGCAATGGCGCGGGCGCTCGGTCTCATCACGATCGCCTGCACTGTCCTCTATGCGATCCCGCCGACGTCGATGGTCGGAGCTATCCTGGTCACCGGCTATCTCGGTGGCGCGATCGCCGCTCACGTCCGGATCGGCAGCCCGTTGGTCAGCTACGCGCTGTTCGGGCTCTATCTCGGGCTGATGGTCTGGGGCGGGCTTTGGCTCCGCGACCGTCATCTCCGCACGCTGCTCGGCTCGCAGCACTGACGACTGAACGACTTCACCAAGGAGGAAGCGATGCTCAATCCCTACCTGAACTTCGACGGCAATTGCGAAGAGGCGTTCAAGCATTATGAGAAGGTGCTCGGCGCCGAGATCAAGGGGCTGTTCCGTAACTCGGATGCACCTCCCGGCATGCCGTATGCGCCTGAGCGCAAGGACAAGATCATGCACGGCACGATCTCCATCGGCGGACAGGCGCTGATGGCCTCCGACGTGCCGCCGGAATACTTCCAGAAGCCGCAAGGCTTCGCGGTGTCGCTGCAGGTCTCCGATCCTGCGGAGGCCGAGCAGAAGTTCGCAAAGCTGCTGGAAGGCGGCACGATCACCATGCCCTTCGGCAAGACCTTCTGGGCCAAGGGGTTCGGCATGGGCACTGACCGGTTCGGCATTCCCTGGATGATCAACTGCCCGGCCGAGGGCTATTGATCCCGCGTCCGCGCGAGCTCGCAAGGATGTCAGCGGCACGCCGGGTATATCGCCTTGAGCTCGCGCCCGCGTAACAACAGAAGCCGCGACGTCAGGCCGCCGCGGCGTTCGATCCAGGCGCGCACCGGATATGGATAGGCCCTGAGCACGAGCTGCGAGGCTTCGGGCTCGGCATAGGTGCGGCCGCGGCGATCCATGGAACGCGCCGCATGAAAGCCGAGCACCGCACGGCGGGTGACACAGATGCGGTCCTCCGGCACAAGGCTGAGGACCAGCGTGCAGGCGGACAGGCACGGACCATCGATCACGACGCGTTCGCCGGACTCGCGCACCTTCTCGAACAGGTCGAGAAAGGGACCGACCTCGCCGCCAGGGCTTGCGATGATGCGGACCTCCGCACGCGCCAGCATCGAGGCGATCGCCCACAGCGCAACCGCGAGCGTGAAGGTCAGAATGAGGCGGGTCCAACTGAACATGATGTCACCCGTTTTTTTGTCACCCGTTTTGGCCTGCGCCGCGCAGGGCCGGCAATCCGATCCCAGCGGCATCGAAGCCGCCGTCCACTGCAAGCACCTGGCCCGTGATGTAACTGGAGCGTTCGCAGCTCAGGAAGAAGATGGCGTCCGCCAGCTCCTCTTCGAGGCCGTAGCGGTTGAGCGGGATCGCGTCATGATATTCGGCACGGATATCCGGCGTATGCACGGCCTTGGCCATCGCGGTGTCGACCGGGCCGGGCGCAACCGCATTGACGCGGATGCCGGCCGTGGCGAGCTCGACGGCGAGCTGTTTGGTCAGGTGTGCGAGCCCGGCCTTGCTGGTGCCGTAGGCCGAGCGCAGCGTCGAGGCCCGCACCGCGGAGATCGAGGTGACGTTGACGATGGCGCCGCCCCGTTCGCGCAGCAGCGGCACTGCGGCGCGGGTGCACAGAAACGGGCCGGTGAGGTTGACGGCGAGCATCCGGTGCCAATCCTGTTCGGAGGTCTCCATCAGTGGTGCGAACAGCGCGATGCCCGCGTTGTTGACCAGCGCATCCAGCCGGCCGAAACGCTGCGCCAGCTGCTCGAAGGCCGACATCACCATGGCCGGATCTGAGACGTCGCAGGCGAGGGCCAACGTCGTGTCGGGACGCTTGAGCGCCGCCGTCGCCCCGTGCAGCTGCTCCTTCTCGATGTCGAGCAGCGCCACCCGCCAGCCCTCGCCGAGAAAGCGTCTTGCCGTGGCAAGCCCTATGCCGCGCGCAGCACCGGTGACGAGAGCGACTTTTTCGGACGACGGGGTCATGGATGGTCAACTACTCCGGCCAGGATTTTCGGCATGATATCAAGGCGATCCTAGCACAACGCCTGATCCGCCGCTGCAGCGAATGCGCGGGGGGTGGACGCGCAGCCTCCTTCCCGCGGCGCGATTTGCGCCCGGGCTTTGTCGGTTCACCACCCTCTTCAAGAAAGAGGGCGCAGGGAAGGCCGGATGCAAGGCCTGCACCCATGGCCCGCCTGCAGCAAAGAAAGCAGGCGGCAGTCACCACAGGTACGGCCGAACACCGGG
>NZ_CAFK01000274.1 GCF_000239815.1 Bradyrhizobium sp. STM 3843
CGGATTCACGCTTATATCGCGCTCTCCTCGGTGTGCCGGGCTTGTTAGCCACCGTCGCCCTCGGGATCATCACCTGAAGGCTTAGCGCCAGCGTCGGGGCGCCAGGACCACGCGACTTCACGTCCGCGCGCTGCCGTTCGTCCGCGTAGGTGAACTACGCTGCGGCATCATCGCGGCCACCGCATCCCGCACTCGACGTTCGTGACGATCGCGATGCGCCCCTCTCATGAGGCGGGACAGCTCGAACAGAACATAAATTCTGAAAAAACGAAAGAAGGAAATTTGGGCGAGAGATCTCGACTGAGTGATGTAGTTGAAGCACTTCGCGAAATGAATGTTTGCGCGCATGCGCTGGCTGGTCGGATTGCCCGCTGCAGCAGGGAGCAGCCGGGCAGAATCATGCCAGGTGAGTCGCCCGCCGGGCTGCGCGCGTCGTGCCCTGATGCGCCGACCACCATCGCGCAATCGCGTCAGTGAGATCATTCCAGAGCTCGGTCGGAAGATCAGGAACGGCAACGCGGATGCTGTACGCGTCGGTCGCGGCGCTGTGAAACCACTCCGTAGCGGCAAAATCGAAGCCGAAGCTGCCGGCATGCCGGATCGGAAAGCCGTCCGCGGCCAAGTCATCGCTCATGGCCGCGGCTCTGCGCCGCGCTGCTGCCTCATCAAGCGGCGTCGCACTGCTGAGCGTGACATAGAGGGCGTGCGCGAAGCGTAGCTCCTCGGTCAAGCCTGGGAGTGCGGCGGCAAAATATCGGGCGGCCCGGCGGGTGTTGCGCAGGATCGCAGCCATCCGCTTGTTGGTCAGTTCGCGATAGACTGACGTGCCGACATAGGGCGGGAAATGCGCCGGCAGCGCCGCCCCGCCCAGGAGCCGAACTGCATTCCGCATCTCCGTACTCAGCTGTTTGAGCTTGGATCCGATCAGCCGCGAATGATCGCTGTTCCAATCGAGGAAAACCGCAGAGCCGAGGCGCCCATATTCCGCTCCGAGCGAATCCAGCTTGGTATGGCTCCGCACCATCACGACGGGGATGTCCCAACTGCGAGCCCAGTTGAGGACGCGCCGGATGCGTCCCGAGCCGGTTGCGAGGCAGGTGCTGTCAAAAATCAGGAGATCGATCGCAGGAGTCCTGCAGCCAAGGGTGGCTTCGAACAGGGCGGCCGACGCACAGGCATCGAGCAGCATCACGCGAGGAGAACTCGTTGACGTGATCACGTCGTCCAACGCGCGGCCCACCGTGACCGGCCGCAGGTGGCGGGTGTAGGCTTCGACCAGTTCGAGGGTTTCGCCGTAGGTGCCGGGCAGCAGGACCAGATCGGCTTTGCCGATCACCCGAGCCGAGGCGAACAGCAGCGCCGAGATCGCGGCCATGCCGGAAGCGGTATAGATCGTTTCGCTGGTCCAACCCGGGTCGAAATCGTAAAAGGATGGGCCGCGCACGTCGAGATCCGCGCGCTGATAATCATAGTCGAACGCGAACGGACCGCTGCGAGGTTGAACCCGATCTGCCCAAGCTGTCTCCGTGATCGCCCAATGAGACAGCGCATACTCAGCCTTGAGCCTGGCGGTCAACTGGAACTTGTCCCGGATCACCTGGTTCACCGAACCTGGCTGAGCGAGTTGCAGCGGGTTTCTCAGGCAGTCATTGAGGAGCCTGAGTTCTTCACCTTTTCGGTTGAGATAGGCCTCGATCGTTTCCATGGGGAGACCGCTGATGCAGGTCGTCCCCTAACGCCTGAGGTCGGCATTGGGTCCATTTGGGCCGGTTGGCGTCTGGCACCCCGGCGGTCGCGTCGTGACAGCACGACATCGTCGTCAGCCCAAAAGGTCGTCGCCGAACATGCTGCCGGCATGCACAGAAGCGAAGTCGGGACTGCGCGCATCAATAGTACATTCGGCGTTGTGCATTCGCGACGATAACGCCGATGGATGTGCTACCGGATCTAAACACGGCTCCAACAAAGACAAGCATCAAGATTGAGCCGAAGACCAACAGGACGACTCCATAAGGTTCGACTTTGGATTTGGATGCGGGTTTTGGGTTCGACGATGCGAGCAGGACAGAGGGTGCGATCGTGGGCAGAGAGACTGGAGCAACTTGCGCGACGTCAACCCAGCGCTCGGACCAATTCGGTTTAGGGATGGGCGTATTCTTAGGGATGGGCGTATTCGAGGGATCGATCACTTGCTCGCTCGATTGTGGGGGGGCGGCGCTAACCATCAGCTCCGACCGCGCATCACGCCATTTTTTTGGCGCATCCTCCTTCGTCAGTTTGTGCCGAACAGCCTGCCGTTCAACTCGCGCGATGTGATGTCGCCGCGACGGTGGCGTAGCGTCCCAACAGTGGTTAAGACCGTGCCAGTAGATATGGACGGTGGCGAACTGACTACGCGCCTCGCTCTTGGTCATGCATGAATTCGACGCGTAGGATGGCGTCGTCATCGTGGCGATTGCTACAATAATAACTGCGACACGCATGGCGTCGCTCCATCGTTAGTTAAACACACGCATACTGATACTAATCACTTCCTATTCTCGCGAAGTCAGATCAGAGTCAGAAGACAATGGGCAAATTGTGACCAATTAGACAGCAATGTTGTCCTATATAGTTCCACAGGCTCTCTTTGTAGTCTATGGAACTCATTAGTTGTCACACGGGAAATCGTATGTGTGACAATAGCTAGCGAGCGGCGCCGTTAGTGTTGCATCAACAGCGTTCCAATGTTGAATTTTAGATGTGAAATGAATATCCCGGCGAGCTCGGTCAGGTATGAATCGAGCTACCTCGAAAGATGAGTCGGGCAATAGGAAACGGCAGGGAATCAAGATGGCAGGACAGGTCGAGGGCAAGGTCGCGCTGGTCACTGGCGGTGCATCCGGGATCGGGGCGGCAGTTGCCGAACTGTTGGCGCGCGAAGGCGCGTCGGTCGTGGTCAGCGATGTCGATGACCTCAAGGGTCCGGAGGTCGTTGCCGGCATCAGCAAACACGGCCATCACGCAACGTTCCTGCATCAGGATGTGACCAGCGAGCCACGCTGGATCGAAGTGATCGCCGAGGTTGGGAAGCGGCACGGCCGTCTCGACATCCTGGTCTCGAATGCCGGCATCGGCATTGGCGTGCCCTCGATCACCGAGATGTCGCTGGCCGACTGGCGCAGGCAGACCGCGATCAATCTCGACGGCGTATTCCTGTCGGTCAAACACAGCCTGCCTTTGATGCGCAAGACCGGCGGCGGCTCGATCATCATGATGTCGTCGCTGGCTGGCTTGCGCGGCGCCGTCGGACTGGCCGGCTACTGCGCCACCAAGGGCGGCGTGCGGCTGTTCGCCAAGGCGATCGCAATGGAGTGTGCGACGTTTGGTGACGGCATCCGCGTCAACTCGGTGCACCCCGGGATCATCGACACCCCGATCTGGGGCAAGATCCCAACCGATGCTAGTGGCGGGCAGAATGCGCCGATCGATCCGCAGGAGCGCGCCAGGCTCGCCACCCCGCTCGGCCGCGCCGGGCAGGCCGCGGAGATCGCGGCCGGCGTGCTCTATCTGGCGTCGGATGCCTCGGCCTACGTGACCGGCACTGAGCTCGTGATCGATGGCGGCATGTTTGCAGGCAGCGCATTGCGACGGGCATGAGCGCCCGCCGGACACGGCTTCAGCCGATCCGCATCGATACTTCGACATCCTCGGCGAACGGCACCGACAGGTAGCCGCTCGCCGCTGAACGCACCTGCGTGAGATAGTCGGGGCTGTCATCGGCGTTGTCAGCGATGATGAGGGAGCCCAGCCTCAGCCGGCTCTCGAGCAGGCGCAGGATGTCGGGATAAAGCGGCTTGGCGCCGTCGAGCAGCACGAGGTCGATCGTCTCGGGAAGATTGGCGCTCAGCGTCTTCAACGCGTCGCCCTCCCGGATCTCGACCAGATCGCTCACGCCGCCGGCCGCCAGATTGGCGCGCGCCCGCGCGATCTTGGACGGCTCGAACTCGCAGGTGATCAGCCGGCCGCCGCCATTGTCGCGCAGCGCGGCGGCGAGATGCAGTGTCGAGATGCCGAACGACGTCCCGAACTCGACGATATCGCGCGCGTGGCTCGCCCGCGCGAGCATGTAGAGCAGGGCGCCGGTCTCGCGCGAGACCGGGAGCGGGATGTCCTTGAGCCGGGCGTAGAGATCGATGTAGTCGGTCCGGCTCTGCAGAAGCCGTGACAGCTCCGCGTCGGAAAAATCCGCGAAGGCGGGGCTCGCTTCAGGCCGGTTGTCGGCGGCCTGTGCGAACAGGCGCTCCAGCAGCGGCGCAAGCGGGGCTGATGTCAGGGTGGTCATGGAGGTCTCCGGTCAAGCGAAGTGCGTTGTTGTGCGTGGCTTGAAATACGACTAATTCGTCGCATTTCCTATTCGCATTCCCCGGACCCCGCCATGGCCCCTCGTCGAAGTGCTTCAATTTCCTCGCGAAAACAGCCCAAACAGGCGCGCTCGACCGACCTCGTCGCCGCCATCCTGGAGGCTGCTGTTCAGGTTTTGGCGAAGGAAGGCGCGCAGCGTTTCACCACCGCGCGTGTCGCCGAGAAGGCCGGCGTCAGCGTCGGATCACTGTATCAATATTTTCCGAACAAGGCGGCGATCCTGTTCCGGCTGCAGAGTGACGAGTGGCGGCAGACCAGCGATCTCTTGCGCGGCATCCTAGAGGATCGCGAGCGGCCGCCGCTGGATCGGCTGCGCAGGCTGGTCCACGCGTTCATCCGGTCGGAATGCGAGGAGGCGGCGATCCGCGTGGCGCTGCACGACGCCGCGCCGCTCTATCGCGATGCGCCCGAAGCGCGCCAGGCGCACGCGGGAAGCGGCCGCACGATGCGGGCCTTCATGCAGGAGGCGCTGCCTGACGCCTCAGACCAGACGCGCAAATTAGCCAGCGACCTGATCAAGACGACGCTCAACAAGGTCGGCGAGCATTTCTCGCAGACGCCGCGCAGGCCGGCGGAGATCGCTGCCTATGCCGACGCGATGGCAGACATGTTCTGCGCTTATATCGACAGCCTCGACAATTCCGGAGGTTTGCGAGGAGGAGGTCTCACATCCTCATCGTGACCGGACGCCCACTATCAGTTCTCTGGTCATGAGAACGCTCACCGACCGCCCAGCGATCAACTCGCTACAACGCCCACGCGCCTCGGACACCGCGTATGAAATTTAGTCTGACGGGATCGCGGCACGCGTATATAGAAGCGGGCAATCAGGGCCATTCTGAGGGACACGTGATGCCATCCGAAGTTCGTTCGCCCCGTCTCGCCGTTCTGATCGATGCGGACAATGCCTCGGCCAAGATCGTGGACGGGCTGTTCGAGGAGATCGCCAAGATCGGCGAAGCGAGCGTGCGTCGCATCTACGGCGACTTTTCCAGTCCGCGCTCGAAGCCCTGGGCCGATACGCTGGCGAGATATGCGATCGTCCCGCAGCAGCAATTTGCCTACACCACCGGAAAGAACGCCTCCGATATCACGCTGGTGATCGATGCGATGGACCTGCTCCACAGCGGGCGTTTCGACGGATTTTGCCTGGTGTCGTCCGACAGCGATTTCACCCGGCTTGCGGCGCGCATCCGCGAGCAGGGCATCGACGTGTTCGGGTTCGGGGAGCAGAAGACGCCGGAGAGCTTCCGTCAGGCCTGCCGCAGGTTCGTCTACACGGAAAACCTGCGCAGCGGCGCTGCGACCAGCAAGGACGCCGATGCGGCTTCGACACCGAAGTCGCTGCTGCCGAACAGCGCGGCGACCCCCATCATCAAGAAGGTGATCACGCAGATGGAGAGCGAGGACGGCTGGGTCGCGCTCGGCGAGGTCGGCAAGCAGCTCTCAAACCTCGTGTCCGATTTCGACCCACGGACCTATGGCTGCCGCAAGCTCAGCGATCTCGTGCGCAAGACCGGCGCCTTCGAAATCGAGGAGCAGCCGAAGGGCGGCTCCATGCGCATCCGCGTCAAGGCGGCGACGGGGTCGCAACCGAGATCGAAGACGCCGAGGGCAAGCCAGCGTGAGGCCGCGGTCAAGCCGTGACTTCTTCTTTGGGATTGCTACCGCGGACGGTGCTCAGCCGCCCTGCCTGAGCTTCGCCAGCACCTTCAAGCCGCCATAGCCGTCGGCCGGGATGAGGCCCGCCTTCGCTTGGAAGTCGCGGATCGCCTTCATGGTGTCGTTGCCGACGCGGCCGTCGGTGCCGCCGGTGTCGAAGCCGGCGGCCGTGAGGCGCTTCTGCATCTCCTGCACTTCGGCGAGCGTGAGCGCGCGCTCCGAGCCGGGGAAGGGCTGGATGAAGGGCGGGCCGCCCAGGATGCGGTCGCCGAGATGGCAGATCGCGAGCGCGTAGCTCATCGCGGGATTGTAGCTCTTCACCGAATAGAAGTTCGGCCCCAGCAGGAACGCAGGACCGCCGGCGACGGGAATCCAGAGCTGCGCGGCTGCGTTCGGCTGCGGAAAGGCCTCGCCGTCGGCGCGGGTGACGCCGGCACTCTGCCACGCCGAATAGGAGCGGCTGCCGGACATGTTGCCGGGCGCGCGCACTTCGTAGCCCCAATGCTCGCCACGGTGATACTTGCCTCTGTTGACGAGATAGCGCGCGGTCGAGCCGAGCGCGTCGTCGGGCTTGCCGAACGGCGAGATCTTGCCGTCGCCATCATAGTCGAAGCCGACATTGAGCCAGACCTCGGGCATCCACTGCGTATGCCCCATCGCGCCGGCCCAGGAGCCGTTCATTTCCTCCGGCGTGCTCCAGCCGCGGTCGACGATCTTCAGGGCGTTGATCAGCTCGGCTTCCCAATAGGCCTTGCGGCGCGGCTCGTTCCAGGCGAGCGCGGCGAGGGCAGGGAAGACCGGGCGCATGTGATTCTGCTGCACCAGCGGATCGCCATAGGCCGACTCGACGCCCCACAGCGCCAGCAAGGTGCCGCGCTCGACGCCGAAATCCTTCTCGATGCGCGCAAACAGCGCCGCATTCTCTTTCAGCGCGATCTTGCCGTTGATGATGCGCCAGTCGGAGACGCGGCGGTTGATATATTGCCAGAGCTCCTCCTTGAACTCAGGCTGATTGCGCAGCTCCTTGAACACGCTCATGTCGGGCTCGACATGGGCCATGGCACGGTTCCAGGTGGCGGACGAAATGCCCTTGGCGAGCGCGCGCTCGCGGAACGTGTCGCGCCAGGCCTCATAGCCCGCGGGTGCGGCGCTTGCCGCGCGCGATACGGCCAGCAGTGCGGCGGCGCCGGCCCCGGTGCGGAGCAGTGCGCGGCGGGAGAAGGAATCGAGCTGTGTCATGGACCGTAGTTTACCCGCTCCGATGGCGTGCGGGCAAAGGTCTCGCGCGCCTCAACCCTCCTGCAGATCAACCGCAATTTTGGCGAGCCAGCGGCGGATGGTCGCAAGTTCCGTGTCGCTCATGCCCTTCTCCAGGCGCCGTTCCAGCGCCATGGCATGGCGGCGGCAGGCCTGCAGCAGATCGAGGCCGCGCTCCGTCAGGCTCCATTGCAGGATACGGCCGTGGACCGGGTGGGGCGTCTTGGCGATCGCGCCGTCGCGCTCGAGATTGCGGATGATGACGCCGACCGTCTGCGGCGTCAGCAGCGCGACCCGGGCAAGGTCGGCCCCTGACAGTCCGGGATAGGCTTTGAGCATGGTCAGCACCACGAATTGCGGCGGTGTGACGCCAAGCTCGCCGAGCGCGCGTTCGAACGACAGCCGGGCGGCTGCCTGGGCCTGGCGCAGCAGATAGGCCAGATAGCCCTGCTCGCCGCGCTTGCCCTCGCCGGGGGGCGGTGGCCGGACCGCGGCCGGCAGCGGAACCGCCGACTCGCCCGCAGCCGCAGGTGAGATCCGCCCGCGGCCCTTTGGAGTGGGTTCCTGCGCCGCGCTGTCGTCATGGGCGCGTTGCTTGCTCGTCGGCTTGCGCATGATATAAGAGCTCTTATAATTTAGCAGTGTTCTTATATAGCACAGGGAGTGACACATGTCACATGCGCGCAAGGACTATCCGGACTTCAAGGCGCTGGCGCCGGACATCTACGAACGCGTGCTCGCGCTCAGCCAGCTCTCTGGAAAGGCCGGCCTGGACAAGGACCTGATGGAGCTGGTGAAGATCCGGGCCTCGCAGATCAACGGCTGCGCCTTCTGTGTCCAATTCCACATTCTGGAAGCCGAGCGGATCGGCGTTTCCGCCGACAAGCTGAACCTCGTCGTGGTCTGGCGCGAGGCCCCGCTATTCTCGGCCCGCGAGCGTGCGGCGCTGGCATGGACGGAGGCGTTGACCCTGGTGTCCGCCGGCGTCAGCGATGAGGTCTATGCGCAGGCGAGCGCGGAGTTCTCGGAGAAGGAGCTGGTCTATCTCTGCTCGGCAATCGCCGTGATCAATGTCTGGAATCGGTTCGGCGTTGCCTATGCCTGGACGCCGCCGGCGCGCATTGCCAGATCCTGAGGTGAACGGCCCGTCAACGATGAGGGAGAAGGACCATGACATCGTTTTTGACAATGGCGTTCGGCCGGCCTGCGCGGCCGCTGAGGCAACCGATCTGGTTGTCGGCCATGGCGGGTCTTGCCTGCGCGCTGGCTACGGCAAAGGCCTTGCCTGCGACCAGCACGGCGATCTCCGGCGCGCTGCAGCCTCTGTGCATGACAACAGCGGCAGCGGGATCGCCGCTCGACAAGGTCGAGCCGATCGCGTCGTATCCACTGCCGAATGTGGCGGGCAAGCGCGTCACCATCGTCCGCGTCTTCTATGGTCCGGGTGGTTTCTCACCCCCGCATCGGCATTCCGGCTCGGTGACGGCCTACATCACCAAGGGCGAAATCCGCTCGCAGCTCGCCGGCGGACCGCCTGAAGTGTTCACGGTCGGTCAGTCGTTCTTCGAGCCGCCGGGGTCGACACATCTGGTCTCGGCCAATGCGAGCACGACGGAGCCTGCGGAATTGATCGCGGTGTTCGTTGCCGATGAAGGCGCACAGCTGACGACCTATCTGCAATAGCTGCGCGCGATGCATGCGGTGGTCTAGAACCGAAACAGCCCGCGCGGCGCGGCCAGCACGCGCGCGCGCTCGGCTGGATCCGGGATCAGCTCATCGAGGAAGCCGAGGTTGGCGGCGTAGTCCTGCGTCGTCTCGAACTGGGTATGGGGCCAGTCGCTGCCCCACATCAGGCGGTCGACATCGAAGGCATCGCGCAGCAGCGGATAGGCCTGGCGCGCGAAGGCGCGGCCCAGGGGGCCGTTGCGATAAGGCGCTGATAGTTTGACCCAGACCCGGGCGGACGTACCGAGCCTGAGCACGGCAGCGAAGCCCGGGTCCGCGATGCCATAGGTTGGATCGGGCAGGGCGAAATGATCGATCACGACGGTGACATCGTGATCGAGCAGTTGCGTGACCAGGTCGGGCAGATCGGCTGCGCGCCGCTGCAGCTCGACCTGCCAGCCGAGATCAGCGACGTTGGCGAGCAGTCGCGTCCAATGGCTTTCGGTGAGATCGGGCAACGGCCGCCCGACCAGATTCAGCCTGATGCCGACGACCCCGCCGCGATCCAGCCGTTGCAGCTCCTCGATGCCGATGGTGGGGTCGACCACGGCGATGCCACGCAGGCGGCTGGGAGCAGCCCTGATGCAGTTCAGGAGATAGCAATTATCAGTCCCGAGGAAGCTCGGCTGCACCAGCACGCCGTGCGTGAGGCCGCTGCTGTCGAGCTGCGCGAGATACCGGTCCAGCGGCGCGTCGTAGTCCGGTGCGTAGCGTCGTTCGCCTGCGAGCGTCAGGCCGCGATGGAACACATGCGCATGCGCGTCGATGCTGATCATCGATCGTCAGGCCCGTAAGGCCGCTTCGGCCGGCTGCTCGAACACCTTGCCGCGGGTCTCCGGCAGCATCAGCACAGCGAGCAGAACCAGCGCATAGGCGAAGGCGGCGTCGATGCCGATCGCAGGCCCAAGGCCGATATGCTCGGAGAGATAGCCGACCAGGAACGGGAAGGCGGCCGAGACGACCCGGCCGAAATTGTAGCAGAAGCCGACGCCAGTGCCGCGAACGCCGGCGGGATAGAGTTCGCTGAACAATGCGGCCATGCTGGCGGGAATGCCGGCCGAGAAGAAGCCGAGCGGAAAGCCGAGGACCAGCATCTGCGCATTCGACAGCGGCGCGAAGATGTAGACCAGCACGGTGGCGATACAGGCGGAGGCAAATAGCGCCACGTTGGCGCGGCGGCCGATGCGGTCGCTGAGCACGCCGCTGGCGACGCAGCCGCAGAAGAAGGCGACAATGATGACGGCGAGATAGCCGCTCGAGCCCAGCACCGACAATTGGCGGACCTCGCGCAGATAGGTCGGCAGGAAGGTCGTGAGCGCCGCATAGCCGCCATGGGCGCCGATGCCGAACAGGCCGCCGATCAGGGTCGAGCGCAACACCTCCGGCTTGAAGATGCCGGAGATGGTGGCGAGGAACGGCGTATCGGCCGCTTTCACCGCGCGCGGGGGCTCGACGATGCCGCGGCGGATGTAGAGGATCAGGAGTGCCGGCACCAGCCCGGCCGCAAACAGCACGCGCCAGGCGATGTCTTTCGGGAGGTAGGTGAAGACGACGGCGGAGAGCAGCACGGCGGCGCCCCAGCCGACCGCCCAGGCGCTCTGCACCGCGCCCAGCGCGCGGCCGCGATGGTCGGGCCGGATGATCTCGGCCATCAGCACCGCGCCGCAGGCCCATTCGGCGCCGAAGCCGAGGCCCTGAATGGCCTTGAGCACCAGCAGCTGATTGTAGTCGGTGACGAAGGCGCAGGCGAAGGTGGCGAGCGCAAAGGTCGCGACCGTGATCTGCAGCGCGTTGACGCGGCCGAAGCGGTCACCGAGCGCGCCGCCGAGCCAGCCGCCGAAGGCGCCGAAGAACAGCGTAATCGAGCCGAGCAGGCCGGCCTGCGCCTTGGTGATGCCAAAAGCCGCGATCAGGGCCGGAATGGCCAGGCTGAACATCTGGACGTCGAGCGCATCGAGCGCCCAGCCACCGAAGCTCGCCCAGAAGGTGCGCCGCTCCAGCGGCGTGGAGTCCTGGTACCAGTTCGACATTGGTCCTCCCTTCGGATCATTTCTGTTGTTGTTTGTTGGTCGAGCTCAGCGGATTTCGGCGTGATAGCGGAAGCGGTCCGCCGGCCCGCGCGAGCGGCGCCACTCGATCGGGCGTCGTTCGAGATCGTAGGCGATGCGCTCGATCACGATCAGCGGCGCCCCGGCTTCGAGCCGCAACAGCCGCGCCTGCATGGTGTTGGCGGTTTCAACCGTCAGCACCTCATCGGCCGACACCACCACCTGGCCGCAGCGCTCTTCGTAGAGCGGATAGAGCAGGTCGGAGAAATCGCCGCTGTCGATCTCCATGATCGCAGCGAAGCGCGATCTCTGCAGCCAGATCTCCTCGGCGAGCAGGGGGACGCCGTCGATCAGTCGCAGCCGCGACAGGTTGATCACGGGCTCGCCCGGCGGAATGCGCAGCGCCGAGGCGGCGGCGGACGGCGCGGGCACCTCTTTCCGCCTGAGGATGCGGCTCTGCGGCACCCGCCTTTCGCCGCTTTCCGACTGGAAGCGGAAGAAGCGGAACAGCGATGAGTTGAAGCGGGCGCGTCGGACATAGGTGCCGCGGCCCTGCTGACGCTCCAGAATGCCTTCCGCGACCAGGCAGTCGATCGCCTTTCGCACGGTGCCGATTGAGAGCCCATGGGTGGCGGCGAGCTCGGCTTCCGTCGGGATCGCCTCGCCCGGACGCCAGACGTGGCTCGCGATCCGCTCGGCGAGGTGATCGCGCAGGCGCTGATAGAGCGGCAGACGGGCGTCGGAGATGATCTCTGTCATCTAGTCATCTATATGACTTGATGGGAAGCCGTCAAGCGATCGCCGGCCGGTTGCGCTGGTGTCCTCTCTACGCATGTTGCAGCGCAGCCATGGAACATGCCCGTCAGGCGCAGAGTTGATGGAGCAAATAACACCGTGGAGGAGGCGACGATGACCAAGGCGCCGGACCAGTTGAAACCGCATGATTTTCCGGTCGAGGCCGACAAGGGCAGCATCAAGAGCCAGGATGGCAAGCCGATCGCCGAGACCGACAGCGAAGGCTTGGCTCACGACATCGCCGACCGGCTCAACACCGAGGAGTATCTGCGCGAGCATGACAAGTGGTCGGCCTGATCGCCGCCCACGTGATCCCAGCGCTCAAGATCTCGCAGCGCGATCGCAGCATTCAATAGGGATTAGCCGGCTGGGCGCGCTTCGGTCCGGCCGGCTTGGGCTCGACGGCGAGCGAGGGATCGGTCGGAAGCACGGTGGCGCCCGCGGCGCGCGCGACTTGGCCCGTTGTCGAGTGCTGGGCTTCGGCTGCCGGCTTGATCTCGGGCGCGTACCAGCGGTCGCGCACCAACATGGTCAGCGACGCCACGCTGACGATCGCAACCACCAATGCAACGGCCACCGGACCTTTGCCGCCACGCCGCTCGCTGCTCACGGCCGTCTCCTCCGTTATCGCAGGTTAACGACATCAGTCGGCTCGCGGTTCCGGCGCTGCGGCAGGCGGGTGCAGGCGCGGAACTTGCGCTAAAGCGCGATGAGATTAGGATGAATCGTCATCGCGCTTTAGGTTATTGTTTGAGCATGATCTCCGCGCAAACGCGTTCCGCGTTTGTCGCGAGGGAAAACCGCTTCGCACTTTTCCGGATCA
>NZ_CAFK01000273.1 GCF_000239815.1 Bradyrhizobium sp. STM 3843
CCGTCGCGCAGGGAATGCCGGCTGATCGGCTGCACCTGTGGTACCTGCCGCCTGCATTTTTTTCGCAGGCGGGCCATGGGTGAGGCCTTCACCCGGCATTCCCTGCGCCCTCCGTCCTTTCGAGGGTGAGTGGCATCAGCACAACTCGGGCAGCATCTGCCGCGGGAATGGGATGTCATGCGTAGTTCGATCATTCAGCACAATCGCGCAACATCACTGGTGTCGTCCCCGCGAACGCGGGGACCCATAACCACAGGGAGAAGTGGGTGCGCGAGCTGGTCGACGATCGAGCGTAACAATGGCCGCCTGTGAGTATGGGTCCCCGCGTTCGCGGGGACGACGGCTGAGTGTTTGGCAGCCATCTCCATCCTGCGGAATATTTTCGCCGCTTGCCAAGCCTCATCCGGCGGTCCACAAAATCTCCTCAACACAGGGACGAAACGCCAAGCGGAGAACGAGTTGACCATCAAGGGCAAGGCCTACATCTCCGGGATCTATGAGCATCCGACCCGGCATGCACCGGACAAATCCACCGCGCAACTGCATGCCGAAGTCGCCAAGGGCGCAATCGAAGATGCCGGGCTCAGCGTCCAGGACGTGGACGGCTATTTCTGCGCGGGGGATGCGCCCGGCGGCGCCTGGCCGATGGTCGACTATCTCGGCTTGAAGGTGCGCCACATCGATTCCACCGAGACCGGCGGCTGCTCCTATCTGATCCATGTCGGCCATGCCGCCGAGGCGATCGCGGCGGGCAAGTGCTCAGTCGCGCTGATCACGCTCGCGGGCAAGCCGCGCACCGGCCCGATGCCGCCGCGCGCCGCAGGCGCCGAGGCCGATTTCGAGGCGGCTTACGGGGCCACCACGCACAATGCCTACGGCATGTGTGCCATGCGGCACATGCACGACTACGGCACCACGAGCGAGCAGCTTGCTTGGATCAAGGTCGCCGCCTCCCATCACGCGCAATACAATCCGCATGCGATGCTCAAAGAGGTCGTCACGGTCGAGGACGTCTTGAACTCGCCGATGATCTCCGATCCGCTGCATCGGATGGATTGCTGCGTCGTCACTGACGGCGGCGGCGCGTTGATTGTCACGACGCCGGAGATCGCAAAGAGCCTGAAGAAGCCGCCGGTGCGCCTGATCGGCCATGGTGAGGCGATGAAGGGTCCGCGCGGCGGCAAGGATCTCGACCTCACTTATTCTGCAGGCGTGTGGTCCGGTCCGCGCGCATTCGAGGAAGCGGGCGTGACGCCTGCGGACATCAAATATGCCTCGATCTACGACAGCTTCACGATCACTGTCTTGATGCAGCTTGAGGATCTCGGCTTCTGCAAGAAGGGTGAGGGTGGCAAATTCGTCGCCGACGGCAACCTGATTTCGGGCGTCGGCAAGCTGCCGTTCAACACCGACGGCGGTGGCCTCTGCAGCAACCATCCGGTCAACCGCGGCGGCATGACCAAGGTGATCGAGGCCGTGCGCCAGCTCCGCGGCGAAGCTCATCCGAAGGTGCAGGTGCCGAATTGCGATCTCGCGATCGCCCATGGCACCGGCGGACTGCTCGGCGTTCGCCACGCCGCCTCGACCTGCATTCTGGAGCGCGTGTGATGACTGAAGCGAAGAAATATCCGGCGCCCATCACCAATCCCGAGACCAAGCCGTTCTGGGATGCGGCCGCTGAGGGCAAGTTCATGATCAAACGCTGCACGGCCTGCGGCAAGGCGCATTACTATCCGCGCTCGATCTGCCCGTTCTGCTTCTCCAACCAGACCGTGTGGGAGCAGAGCGCGGGCGAGGCTGTGATCTACACCTTCTCGATCATGCGGAAGTCGCCGACCGGCCCTTACGCGATCGGCTATGTCACCTTGAACGAGGGCCCGTCGTTGCAGACCAATTTCGTCGACTGCGATCTCGACAGTTTGAAGATCGGCCAGAAGGTGAGGGTGGTGTTCAAGCCGACCGACGGCGCGCCGCTGCCGTTCTTTACGGTGGTGTAGTTGGTGTTGGAAGATCGGTAGGGTGGGTTGAGCGAATGCGAAACCACCGACATTTGCGTGATGTGTGATGGGTATCGCTGCGCTCAACCCATCCTACGATTGGTTTGATGTTCGCGTAGCGATTGCCACGCGACAGCTATGACCCTCTCCCCCTGTGGGAGAGGTTGGCAGCCGCCCGGCGATGCGAAGCATCGTCCGCAGGCTGCCGGGTGAGGGGTCT
This sequence comes from Bradyrhizobium sp. STM 3843, assembly GCF_000239815.1. Classification (GTDB taxonomy): domain Bacteria; phylum Pseudomonadota; class Alphaproteobacteria; order Rhizobiales; family Xanthobacteraceae; genus Bradyrhizobium. Next base: position 2,218 of record NZ_CAFK01000273.1, read on the forward strand.
CTCTCCGCAGAGG
>NZ_CAFK01000272.1 GCF_000239815.1 Bradyrhizobium sp. STM 3843
GGCGGATTCAATCGGTCGTGGCAACGCTCAAGATTTGGAGGTTGCGATGACCATTCGAAGGAAGCGATCGACACGGGCGCCGCTGGGCTCGGCGGGACGCCCGCCGGTTGCGGGGCGGGCTGAACAGGAAAGATTTTGGCAGGCGATTGCCGCGGGGTTGAGCAGCGAAGATGCTGCGCTCAAAGCCGGAGTGCCCCCCGCTGCCGGATATCGATTGTTCCGGAAGGCAGGCGGCATGCCACCCGCAGTTTTCAGATCTTCGGCAAAGCCGCTCTCGGGGCGGTACCTGTCGTTGGCGGAGCGCGAGGAGATCGCACTTCTCAATGCGCAGGGGCATTCGATGCGGGAGATTGGGCGGCGCCTCGGACGGGCTGCCTCGACCATCTCCCGTGAGTTGGATCGCAATGCAGCCACCCACGGCGGCAAGATGGCATATCGTGCGACGACCGCGCAGTGGCACGCAGACCGATCGGCCCGCCGCCCCAAGCCAACCAAGCTTGCGCGGAACGCCGCCTTGCGCACTTATGTGGAAGACCGGCTAGCCGGTGTCGTCGTGGCCCCAAGCTGCGCTCGCCTTCGTCGGCCGGACCCGCGCAAGGATCGGCGATGGGCGAAAGCCTGGAGCCCCGAGCAGATTGCCCGACGCTTGCGGACCGACTTCCCGGATGACGAGACGATGCGCATCAGCCACGAAGCGATTTATCAAGCCCTCTACGTTCAGGGCCGTGGAGCGCTGCGCCGTGAGCTGACAGCCTGCTTGCGAACCGGACGTGCGTTGCGAATGCCCAGGGCGCGCGCAAGCAAGCGGAGCAGAGGCTTTATCTTGCCAGAGATCATGATCAGCGAACGCCCGGCTGAAGTCGCAGATCGAGCCGTACCTGGGCATTGGGAAGGAGATCTGATTGTCGGTGCCGGCAGTTCGGCAATCGGCACGCTGGTCGAACGCAGCACGCGCTTCACGATGCTCCTGCATCTTCCGCGGCTGGCAGGACACGGCGAAGGTCCACGCGCTAAAGACGGACCTGCGCTCTCGGGACACGGAGCCGAAGCCGTGCGCGACGCAATCACGCGCACCATCATCACCTTGCCCGAAGAATTGCGCCGTTCGCTAACCTGGGATCAGGGCGTCGAAATGGCTCAGCACAGTCGTCTCAAGATCGATGCGGGCATCCAGGTCTACTTCTGCGATCCACACAGCCCCTGGCAGCGCGGCACGAACGAGAACACCAACGGGCTTTTACGGCAATACTTCCCGAAAGGTGAAGACCTCAGCGTCTATAGCGCCGACGATATATCCGCAGTGGCAGCGGCTCTCAATGGCCGACCGAGAAAGACGCTAGGCTGGAAAACGCCCGCGGAAGCGCTTGACGAGTTGCTGTCATCCGTCAACAAAACTGGTGTTGCGACGACCGTTTGAACCAG
>NZ_CAFK01000271.1 GCF_000239815.1 Bradyrhizobium sp. STM 3843
GGCGAAATCGTGTGGTCCTGGTCTCCCGGTGCTGAGACCTGCGCAACGCGCGGAACGCGCGTTGTCGCTGACGCGACGAAGCTTCGCTTCGCGCGGGCGGGGGCAATCAAGCCGGTCCCCGGGGAGATCACGTATAAGCCGTTCAAACCGTCGCGCAGGGAAGGCCGGGTCCGTCCGGCTGGACCTGTGGTACCTGCCGCCTGCATTTTCTTCGCAGGCGGGCCACGGGCCTCAGTCGAGGTCCGGTCTTCCCTGCGCCTCTTCTTCAACGAGAAGAGGACAACCTGACGCAAAACCCGGGTGCAAGCCGCCGCGGGATCGCGAGCCTATGACCGTCATGTCGTGTCACCTGTCGTCCAGCACATCGGATCAGAACGTCTTCGGATCGTGGGCGGGTGCGTTGCGGCGCCGAGGGTGCAGCTGGCGCAGCTCCCGCCGGGCTTGCCCGGGCGTCTCACGAGGAAGGGTGCGCTCCGGCGCGGCCGATCCGCCCGAGATGGGTGAAGCCAAACCCGTCCTGATATTTCAAACCGTAGCCGAGGGCGCGGTCGAAGCCGATATGGCCGAGCCAGATCGTCGCCAGCGCTGTCGCGAGCGGGTCTTCCAGCACGAGGCCCAGGGCGAGCAGGGCGCCCGGGAGGATGGTGATGTGGACGGCGTTGTAGATGGCCGCACCCAGCCGCGGCCCAAGGAGATAGCCGGCAAAACTCAGATCGGGGGCGAAAAACAACAGCGCGAACAGCAACCAGGAGCTGCCGAAAAGCGCGTAGAAAGTGACGGCGCCGGCCAGCAGCGCGAGCCCCTCCAGCCGCAACAGCACCTTGACGCCGCCCTGGACCGCGCCGGGTACCTCTCTTGTCGCCTTGAAAACCGCTTGCGGCTGCGCAGACATGGTCATGATTTTCCTGCCAATTCCCCTCTGTGGGATGCGGATCGGCATTGCCGAAACCCGCTTTCCGGCTCCGAAACTGCCGTGTTAGAACGCACCCCAATATCACGAGACCGGCATTGGGCGGAGACGCATGAAGGACATCCTGGACACCCTTGAGACGCGGCGGGCGGGTGCACGCCTGGGCGGCGGCGAAAAGCGCATCGAGGCGCAGCATGCCCGCGGCAAACTGACCGCGCGCGAGCGCATCGAGCTTCTGCTCGACAAGGGATCTTTCGAGGAGTTCGACATGTTCGTCGAGCACCGCTCGACCGAGTTCGGCATGGAGAAGACCAAGGTGCCGGGCGACGGTGTCGTCACCGGCTGGGGTACCGTGAACGGCCGCAAGACCTTCGTCTTCGCCAAGGACTTCACCGTGTTCGGCGGCTCGCTGTCGGAGACGCACGCGCTCAAGATCACCAAGCTGCAGGACATGGCGATGAAGGCGCGGGCGCCGATCATCGGCCTCTATGACGCCGGTGGTGCGCGCATCCAGGAGGGGGTCGCGGCGCTCGCCGGCTATTCCTATGTGTTCCGCCGCAACGTCATTGCGTCGGGCGTGATCCCGCAGATCTCGGTCATCATGGGGCCGTGTGCCGGCGGCGATGTCTATTCGCCGGCCATGACCGACTTCATCTTCATGGTGAAGAACACCAGCTACATGTTTGTGACCGGGCCCGATGTGGTCAAGACCGTCACCAACGAGGTGGTGACGGCCGAAGAGCTCGGCGGCGCCTCGGTGCATGCGACGCGGTCCTCGATCGCGGACGGCGCCTTCGAGAACGACGTCGAGGCGTTGTTGCAGATGCGCCGGCTGATCGACTTCCTGCCCGCGAACAACTCTGACGGCGTGCCGGAATGGCCGAGCTTCGACGATATCGAGCGGGTCGACATGTCGCTGGACACGCTGATCCCCGACAATCCGAACAAGCCCTACGACATGAAGGAATTGATCCTGAAGGTCGTGGACGAGGGCGACTTCTTCGAGATCTCGGAGGCCTTCGCCAAGAACATCGTCACCGGCTTCGGTCGCATCGCGGGCCGCACCGTCGGCTTCGTCGCCAACCAGCCGATGGTGCTGGCGGGCGTGCTCGACAGCGATGCGTCACGGAAAGCTGCGCGCTTCGTCCGCTTCTGTGATGCCTTCAACATCCCGATCGTCACCTTCGTCGACGTTCCCGGCTTCCTGCCGGGCACCGCGCAGGAATATGGCGGGCTGATCAAGCACGGCGCCAAGCTGTTGTTCGCGTACTCGCAATGCACGGTGCCGCTGGTGACCGTGATCACCCGCAAGGCCTATGGCGGTGCCTTCGACGTCATGGCGTCCAAGGAGATCGGCGCCGACATGAACTACGCCTGGCCGACCGCGCAGATCGCTGTCATGGGCGCCAAGGGCGCGGTCGAGATCATCTTCCGCGCCGACATGGCCGATCCGGACAAGATCGCCGCGCGCACCAAGGAATATGAGGACCGGTTCCTGTCGCCTTTCATCGCGGCGGAACGCGGCTATATCGACGACGTTATCATGCCGCATTCGACCCGCCGCCGCATCGCCCGCGCGCTCGCGATGCTCCGCGACAAGAAGATGGAGATGCCGGCGAAGAAGCACGACAATCTGCCGTTATAACAAGGGGCAGGCGGCCAACGTCTGCACCGCAAATATTGGGGGAGGAGTGCAAGACGATGGACGCATTTCGCGACAACGAGGCCGCCAATCGCTTCGAGCTCGAGGTTGACGGCGTCACCGCCTTCGTCACCTACCGGAAGTCGCCGGGCGCGATCACGCTTGTTCATACCGAGGTGCCGCCGGAGCTCGGCGGCCGCGGCGTCGGCTCGAAGCTTGGCCGTGCCGCGCTCGATGCGGTCAGGGCGCAGGGGCGCAAGCTCACGGTGGAATGCGATTTCATCCGCGGCCTGATGCGGAAAGTGCCTGACTATAACGATCTGCTGGCGCCCGACGGTGCCACCCCGACCTGATGGTTGCGACAGCGTCAGACGTCGTCCCCGCGGTCGAAGTGGCTTCGCGAGGCTATGCCGGTGCTCTGGCGCCCCGGCGGTTCCGGCGCTAAGCTTGCGCGTTAACCACTCCTTAACGATGGGTTTGCGGGACCCGGCCAAGGCGGCCTAGCTTCCGTCCGGGGGGTGGTCAGTCACAAGCGTTAGGATGTGTGCCATGTTGCGTAGACCGTCGTATCGAACATCCTGGGCACTTGCCGCCTGTCTCGCCACTGCGGCGCTGATCCTTTCGGTGGAAGCGGCCGCAGCACGGTCTGGAGGCGCGGTCAATGCCGGCGCCGCGCGCGGGGCTCCCGCCCATGTCGCAGGCCACGTGCATGGCGCGCGCGCGTTTCGCCTCCATCGCGGCTTCGTCAATGGCGGGTTCTGGCTCGGCGACGACTCCTACGCCTACGGTCCTTACGATGGCGCCCCGGCCGCCGAGGCGCCGCCGGCGCAGGGCCCGGCGGATGTTCACTACACCTACACCGAGGACGTGCCGTGGGACTGGGCGCACCGTTATCCGCCGAATGTCACACCGTCCGATCATCCCTACGTCTTGAGCTGTCCGACGGAAACCGTGAAGGTCCCTGGACGGGGCGGCGAGCACACCGTCAACATCACCCGCTGCTATTGAGCCCGGCTGATCTCATGCGCGGAAGCCCCCGGCATGCTCCGGCGGCGTCAACTTGAGTCATATCAACACAGCTTGATCGCGACAGCCTAAGCAACACGGAACGCCTTGCATTGCCGGGGCGTTCCTGTGACGAGGCCCGGACTCCTAGGCACTCCGGGCCTCGTCCTCTTCAAACCCGTCGTCGAGGCTCTTGCGCGCGAGAGCCGAGCTGTCCGCGCGCCATTTCTCTGCAGCGTCAATCCGTGCATAATGGACGTGTCGCGGCCGTGGATCGGCCGCAGGCGCGCTGGCGCCGTGTTCCGACCGACGCTTCGGATTGAAGGACGCTGCGTGACGACAACCGCCCCATCCAAAGATCCCGGTGGCGCAGGCCTGTCGGCGCAATTTCCAGAACGCAGCGAGAGGCTGCCGCCAGGCGCGCTCGAAACGAGGCACCTGTCACGGCAGATCGGCGGACGCCGTCTCGTCAGCGACGTCAGCGTGCAGATCGGGCGCGGCGAGATCGTCGCGGTGGTAGGCCCCTCCGGCGCCGGCAAATCGTCGTTCCTGCGACTACTCAACCGGCTCGACGAGCCGACCTCCGGCACGGTGCTGCTGCAATCCATCGATTACCGCACCATCGCCCCGCAGGAGCTGCGGCGGCGCGTCGGCATGGTGATGCAGACGGCCTATCTGTTTCCCGGCACGGTCGCCGCGAACATCGGCTTCGGCCCCAGACAGCGCGGCCAGGTTCTGCCGCACGACAATATTGTCGCGCTGCTCGAACGCGTCGGGCTCGCCGGCTTCGCGGATCGCGACATCGGTCATCTCTCCGGCGGCGAAGCCCAGCGCGTGGCCTTGGCCCGGACGCTGGCCAACGCCCCCGAGGTGCTGCTGCTGGACGAGCCGACCTCGGCGCTGGATGAGGCTTTGGTGCGCGGCATCGAGGAGCTGATCCTCGGCATCGTCCGCGAACGTCAAATGACCTGCATCATCGTCACCCATAACCGGGCGCAGGCCGAGCGCATGGCAGGGCGGACGATGCTGATGGAGGCGGGAAGACTGGTGACGATCGGCCCGACCGCGGAGGTGCTGCATGCTGGCTGAGCTGCGGGACATGATCGGCCACGACGTGATGGTGGGGCTCGCGCAGGCTGCCGGCGCCATCGCGCTGTGTGCCGCGGTCGTGCTGCTGTGCCGCTGGCAGGCGGTGCGCGTGGAGCGCGAGGCGGCAGTGTCGCTGTTGCGAGGCCTGGTGCAGATGGTGCTGGTCGGCATCGTGCTCGCCGTGCTGCTCAATGGCAGCCTCCTGATCGGTGCGCTGATCCTGCTTTTGATGACGGGCGCCGCGGCCGTGACTGCGGCGGGCCGGATCAAGGGCATGGGCGGCGCGCTGATGCTCTGCTTCTGGTCGATCGCGGCCGGCGCGGGAATCGTGCTCGCCGCCATGCTGGCCACCGGCAGCCTGCGCTCGCAGGTGGCGATGCTGGTGCCGGTCGGCAGCATGATCATTGCCAACGCAATGAATTCCTGTGCGCAAGCCATCGAGCGCTTCCGCGCCGAGGTCACCGCCCATGTCGGCCAGGTCGAGGCGGCGCTGTCGCTCGGTGCCGAACCTGCGGTCACGGTCGCGCCTTACCTCCGAAGCGCCGTCTATGCGAGCCTGCTGCCGCGGCTCGACATGATGAAGTCGCTTGGTCTGGTCTGGATTCCCGGCGTCATGGCCGGCATGGTGGTATCGGGCGCGAGCCCGGTCTATGCGGGCATCTATCAGTTCATTATCGTTGCCATGATTCTGGCGGCCTCTGGCATCACCGGCCTCATCGCCACCGTGCTGATGCGTAGGCGTGTCTTCTCCGCCGCGGCCCAGCTTCTGCTGCGGCCAGCGGAAGCAGACAAGCCGGCTCCGGCGGGCTGATGTTTTTGGAGCGGTCGATCTGTTTTTTATGGGGGATTTTGCGATGAAGAATGCTTTTCTGACTGCCGTACTGCTCCTGCTGTTTTCGACTGCGGCCGCCATGGCCGATGAGACGGTCACGGTCGGCGGCTCGCGCGCGGCCTTGATCAGGCCGGCCGCGGTGCGGGCGAGCGTGATCCTGCTGCCGGGCGGCGATGGCGCCATCAATGTCGGCGACCACGGCGACATCCACGGGCTGCTCGGCAATCAGCTGGTCCGCACCCGTAATGCCTATGCGGCGCACGGTCTGGCCGTACTGGTCGCGGATTACGGCACCGACCTCAAGGCCGCGGTCGATTATATGGCTGCGATCAAGCGGCCGGTCACGGTGATCGCGACCAGCCGCGGCACCTTGCGGGCGGCGCAAGGCATCGCCGGCGGTGCCCGACCGGATGCGCTGGTGCTGACTTCGGGTTTCCTCAGCCAGGAGTCTGGCAGCTCATCGAACGTGATGTCGATCCTCGGTTCGCCGTCGGCGCTGCCGCGCACGCTGATCATTCATCACACCAATGACGCCTGCAAGTTCACGCTGCCGGCCGGCGTCGATCCCTTCATCAAATGGTCCGGCGGTCGTGCCCGGGTGCGTTGGCTGTCAGGCGGCGCGGAGCAGGGCGATCCCTGCGAGGCCCGCGGCCATCACGGTTTCAACGGCCTCGACGGCCAGGTGGTCGGGCTGGCCGCCGGTTTCCGCTAAGGAGCAAGCTTCGCCAGCGTGCCCTTGCGCGCGGCCTCGACGGATCGCTCCGCGTCCTCCGGCAGCAGCAGACGTTCGGCCACGGCGCGTGCGCTCTCGCGACCGACGGCCGCGACGTAGGCGTCGTCATTGGCATAGCGCGCCTCGATCGAGGGGCGGGGATCGTTGGCGTCCTTTCGCGCCGCTTCGGTCGGTGCGAACGGCACCACCGCGCCCTGCAGCGGATAGAGCGCGCCGGCGCCGTAGCCCGGCGCGCGCGGATTCCAGCCGGTATAGGTCGCGCGCGGGACCGCGATCGCCGGCATATGCACGCCCGCAATCGCGAGCCCGTCATCGTCCGTCTTGGGTACGAACACGGGATAGCGCCCGATCTCCCTTGGCGGCAGCACACTCTGGTCGGAGACCACGTCAGGCAGATATTGGGCGCGATACGGCAGGCCGGGGATGTTCGTCGGCACTGCGCCTTCGGCTGCGACCAGCGTGCCCTGCGAACGCATCGGCACGCGGCTCGAGGGCGGTGGGACGCCGTCCGAAATCCAGCTCTGCAGATCGGTGAGCAGCGCGCGCAGCGGTGCGCCCGCATGCATCGGGTTCTGCGGCAGCGCCAGCGCCTTGTTGTCGGACCGCATATGGTCGCTGGGCTCGGCGAAATGCGGCGTGCCGGCGATCATGTAGGCGCGAACATTGTCGGGCAGGTCGAGATGATCGCCGGCGAGATCGGTCACCAGGAGCGAAGCGTGGGACGACCACCATTCGAGCTCGGTGTCGGTCTGCATCACCTTCGGGCAGGTCGACGACAGCGCGCAGCGCCGCAGCAGGCCGTCGGTGCGGCCGGAGAGCGGATCGGTGAGCGTGGCATAGGTGAACGGAAATTGGTCGGCCATCCAGCCCGGATCCTGCGGATGGCGTGGCACGCGGCCGGGCTGGCCGAACCGCATATTGGTCGCCATCCGCCGCGTGCCCGCGATGTGGGGCATCAGGCCGTCGAACACCATTCGGCCGTGCTCGTCTTCATTGAAGCCGAGATACAGGAAGTCGCGCAGGAAGCGGCCGGACTGTGAGATGCCAAAGCCGATGGTGCGGTTCACGCTGGGATGCAGGCCGTTGAGCAGCGGGTTCGCCGATGTGGTGTCACGCCGCAGGAAGCTGGTGATGTCGCGCACGGCGGCAAAGCCCATGCCGAGCGGCACCGGATCGCGCGCGGTATAAGTGATCTCATAGATCGCGCCTGCGTCGAACCCCTCTGGTCTCGTGATCTCGACGGTCACCGGATCGATCAGCCTTGCCGCAAGTCCTGGCGGTGTCTGCCATGGATCCGCCCAGGCCGCACGCACGGTGACATTGAGATTGGCGGGATCGGCGGCCGGCCAGGTCAACGTGGTGCGGGCGGGGCTCGTCGTGTTGTCGAACACGACCTCCTCACGGGCAGGTCCCGTGACGCCTTTCAGCACAGGCGCGGTCAGCGCCATCGAGCCAGGAAGCTTGGAGGGAATATCGCCCTGCCAGCCGACCCAGACCATGGTGTAGCCCTGCCGGTGCAGGAAACCGATGCCGGCGTCGTCCGGCGTCTCGGCGCGGGTGGCGCCGGGCTGCGGGGAATCATCGAACAGTTGCGGCGCGAGCTTGCGGCCGCGATTGGGAGCCTCCACGAACAACGTGCCGTTGCCGTGGCTCGGATCGGTGGGACGCAGGATCACGACGTCGGCGGTGGCCTCGACGCGGCTGTCGGCGTCGCGCGGCGCTTGCGCCAGATCGACGATGACCGCGTTGCGATCGTCNTCGGTCGAGCGCGATCGTGGCCTTTGCCGTGATCCGCTCGTAGCCGCCGACCGCTCCGAAGCTGCGCCCGGCGAAAGCCGGCATTCGTTCGAGGACCTCGAACTTGATGACCTCGGCCCGCAGCGGCGCCGGCATGAAGGACGTTGGCAGCAGGCAGGCGGTCGCGATTGCGGCCGTTGCGATCCGACGCATGGTCCATACCTCCCCTTGATGCGCCGAGGTTCGATCCTCTTCGCGCGGTATTTTGCTCCCGCAGACCTTCTACCTCATCGGGTCGATCGAGCGATAGACTGTCGGCGTCGCGATCACCGCGATGTGCCCATGTCAGGCCGGTCGTCCAGCATCGTCGCTTCGTGGCGGTTGGTCGAGTTCCAGGCTTCGTGACGAACGCTGGCGGTTCAGCACGGCACGGCTGGATGATCTCTCATACTGATCGGAGAAAACCGATGCCCACCGCCATCTTCGTTGTTCGCGCGACCGTCAGCGATGCTGCAAAGCGTGACGCGTTCGACCGTTGGTATCGCGATGTTCACCTGCCGGACGCGTCAAGAGTTTTGGCGCGTGCAAAGCGTGGCGGTTGTGGAGCCTCACCGATCCTGCAGTGCACCAGGCGCTCTACGAGTTCGATGACGTCGCGGCGATGGAGCGCGCCATCGGCGGTGCCGAGATGCACCGACTGATTGCCGACTTCAACAGCGATTGGCCGGATGTCGCGCGCACGCGCGAGAGCTTCGTCGTGGCGGAGACGTTTTCGAAGTAGTCGATGCAGAGCGGCACATGACTAACAGGATCCGGCGGTGATGTTCCGGCATCCGGTCCCAGATTACGGTACCAGGTCGAACCATGAAATCTTTGTCATCTGGCCCGCGCAGTTCAGCGCGCATTCAGGTGGTGGCGCCCAAGCTTGCGCTCGATCTGCTTGGACTTCTCACGGAGGACGACATGGACCGTCGGAGCTTTCTGAATCTCGCAATCGCCTTGGGATGTACGGTCGCCGCAGGCGCCGCAATGGTCGCGACCCCGTCGAGCGCAGCGCCGCTGTCGCCTGCGCCGCTCGCCGACACGGCGCCGGCTGCGGTCACCGATAACGTGCAACGGGCGCTGACGACGGCCGACGAGGTCGGCCAGCTCGCGCCGCAACAGGTTCACTGGGGCCATCACGGCTATCATGGCCGCGGTCACCACTGGGGCTGGCGTCACCATCATTGGCACCATCGTCACTGGGGCTGGCATCACCGCCATCACGGTTGGCATCACCATCACTGGCATCGCCATTGGTGAGCCTGCGTCACGGCAGGCGTCAGTGAACCTAAGTCGCCATCACCTGACCTAACCCTTGAACCGCCGCTTCCGGCGCGCTCACAGAAAAGGACGTATCGATGAAGATGCTTGCTGCTTCTGCCTTGGCCCTTGGCCTCGGCCTGTTCGGCCTCACCGGCGCGCAGGCCGCGCCGCTGGCGCCGATCGTGCCGGCGATCGATCAGGCGGCCTCGTCCGGCGAGATCATTCTGGTCGCACAGGGCTGCGGCCCGGGCTGGCATCGCGGCCCCTATGGTGCCTGCCGCCCGCTCTACAACTGCCCGCCCGGCTGGCACAGCGGCCCCTTCGGCAAGCGTTGCTTCCGCAACTGGTAAGCTGAACTGCGCCGTGAGAGACGATCGAAAGCTGCCAGTGCCTCTCACTGACAGCTTTCGATCATGGCCTCATCTTTTGCTACTTGCCGAGAAAGTCCAGCAGCAGCGCGTCGTACTTGTCCCGCGCTTCCAGGAATACGAGATGCCCGGTGTCCGGGATGACCTCGGCGCGGGCGTTCGGCATCAGCTTGGCGAGCGCGACCGCAAGCTCGGCATTCTTGCCCATCTTCGCCCGCAGCGCCTCCGGCGCGTAGGGACGTCCCGGCGCGTTGTGATCGTCAGCCCCCATGATGAACAGCGTCGGCTGCGACACCAGCGGGATCTCGTGGACGACAGGTTCGCGATAGATCATCTGGTAGGAGGCGACGAAGGCGCGCAGCCAGCGCGGATAATCGGCGCTGCCCTTGATGTTGAAGCGCGCCTCGATATAGGGCGTCACCTGGTCCGGCGGCAGCTTTAACGCGTAGTTGGTCTCGAGTTGCTTGCGATAGCCTTCCGCGGTTAGCCTGTCCTCGGCCTCGAGAATCTTCTCGGTTGGAACGGGTGGCACCGAGAGCCGGTAATCCTCCAGCCCGATCGGCGCGGTCAGGACCAGATGCGTGACCCGGTCGGGATAGGCGCGCGCGATGCGGACCGCGAGCATACCGCCGGTCGAATGTGCGACCACCTCGGCTTTGGCAATCCCGAGATGATCGAGCAGGCCCATGGTGTTGCGGGCGAGCGTGTCGAAATGCAGATCGCCGGATTGCTTGGAGGATTTGCCGAAGCCGATCTGGTCGGGCACCACGACGCGGAAGCCGGCGTCCGTCAGCGTCTTGATCACCGGCGCCCAATAGCTCGAGGGGAAATTGCGGCCGTGAAGGAGCAAAGCGGTGCGGCCGTTCGGCTGCGCCGGCGCGACGTTCATATAGGCCATCTGCAGCTGCTCGCCGTCATTGGTGACCGGGAAGAGCTGCACGGGATAAGGGTAGGGGAAGCCCTCGAGGTTGATGCCGTAAGGCTCCCGCGGCGGCGTCTCGGCGGCGAACGCGGGCAGAGAGGAGGTCGCGAGCAAGGCGGCGCACAGCGCGCCGAAGACAAAGCGGGTCATTGAGAGTCCGGCAATCGGGGAGCGTTGCAGATCGCCCATCAACACGCGAAGCCGACGAGCGTTTCTCAGATAGGGGCAACTTCATTCGCGCGCAGCTAAACTGCGCGTGATTGTCAGCTCTTGGCAGGTCCGAACAGCTCGGCGAAATGTTTCTCGCCGTTGCGGCTGAAATTGACCACGCGGCTGCCCGGCGTCGCATCGCGTGCCGCCCATTTCAGTTCGGTGAAGCGCCGCATCAGCGCAGCGCCGAGAGTGCCGGCGAGATGATGGCGCCGCTCGCTCCAATCGAGACAGGCCTTGCAAACCGGACGGCGCGGATGAGCCAGCATGTCGGGCGAAATCTGCAGACGCGCTGCCAGGAACTGTTCGCCTTCCGGGGTCAGGCTGATCTCCTGCTTGCGATGGCGCACCAGCTTCTGGTTCGTCATGCTGTCGAGCATCTGCACGCCGAGATCGCCGGCGAGATGGTCGTAGCAGATGCGGGCGCGCCGCAGCGCCGGCTCCTTCGGCCCGGTCCTGACCCGCATATGGCCGGCGCGCGCGGCCAAGCCCGCGAGCCGCTCGATCACATCGGCGACGTCGTCATCCGCAAGGCGATAGTAGCGGTGGCGGCCCTGCTTTTCCGGCTCGATCAGGCCGCCGGTCTCGAGCTTCGCCAGATGCGAGCTTGCAGTCTGCGGCGTGACGCCGGCCTCCTGCGCGAGCTCGGTTGCGGTGAGCGCGCGGCCCGAGAGCAGCGCCGTCAGCATGTTGGCGCGCGCGGGATCGCCGACCAGGGCGGCGACCATGGCAATGTCGGGTCCTGATTTCATGCTTCGATCATAGCCGAAGCGTTGATGCGCGACAAGCGGCTAGATTGCAGACACGGCAATTCAATGGAGGCTGCCCATGACCATCACCGTGTTCATCCGCTATGAGATCGATCCGTTCCAGCGCGACAAGTTCGAGCACTATGCGGAGCGCTGGCTCACCATCATCCCGCGCTGCGGCGGCGAGCTGATCGGCTACTTCATGCCCCATGAGGGCACCAACAACATCGCCTTCGGCCTGATTTCGTTCGACAGCCTTGCCGCGTATGAGCGCTACAGAGCCATGTTGCGCGCCGACGAAGAGGGGCGCGCGAATTTCACCTTCGCACAGGACCACAAGCTCATTCTCGCAGAGCAACGCAGCTTCCTGCGCCAGGTGGTGGCGGCCGATTGAGCGCACGGCTATCTTGCCGCCTCAAGCACAGGGAGGATGATATGACGGTCTCGACTGCAGACAAACGCGCGACCTTTCGCAAGCTGCACGAGCGTGGCTGCTTCGTGCTGCCGAACCCGTTCGATGTCGGCTCGGCGAAAGCGCTGCAGCATCTCGGCTTCAAGGCGATCGCCTCGACCAGCGCCGGCTTCGCCTGGTCGATCGGCAAGGCGGACAACCGCGTCACCGTGGACGAGGTGCTCGCGCATCTTGCGGCGCTCGCCGCCGGCGTCGACATTCCCGTCAACGCCGATTTCGAGGGCGGCTTCGCGCACGAGCCCGACGGCGTCGCGGCCAATGTGACCCGTGCCGCCGCCACCGGGATCGCGGGCCTGTCGATCGAGGATTCCACCGGCGACAAGGCCAATCCGCTCTATGCGCGCGAGCTCGCGATCGCGCGCATCAAGGCCGCGCGGCGCGCGATCGATGTCGCCGGAGGTGACGTGCTGCTGACTGGCCGATGCGAGGCCTTTCTCTGGGGCCAGCCGGACCTCAAGCTCGTGATCGACCGGCTCACCGCCTATGCCGAGGCGGGCGCGGATTGCCTCTATGCGCCTGGGATCAAGACGCGGGAGGAGATCGAGGCCGTGGTGAAGGCCGTGGCGCCGAAGCCGGTCAATCTCTTGATCGGCGGGTCCGGCCTGTCGCGCGAGCAGGCCGAAGCGCTTGGCGTGCGCCGCATCAGCGTCGGTGGGTCGCTGGCGCGTGTGGCCTGGGCCGGCTTCATGCGCGCGGCAAAAGAGATGGCCGAGCAGGGCACGTTCGCCGAGCTCGCGGGCGGCTATGGCGGCGGCGAGCTGAACAAGCTGTTTGGGTCGTCCTAACTCACGGCACAGAAAACGCGGCGGTGACATGATCACCGCCGCGCGCGCACGCAAACCGGATGTCAGTGCGTGTCGTTGTTCTGTCCGGTCGGTTGCGGCGCCGACTGGTCCACATTCGAGCTGCCCTGCTGCGACGACGGCGGCGGGGATGCCTGCTTGTTGGCCGCACCCGTGGTTACGCCAGGCGCAGTGTTCGGCGCGGGGCTGTTCGGGGCCGGCTGCGTGGCGGCCGACTTGGTCGGCGGCGGATTGCTGGCCTGGTCGTGGTTGTTCGAGCTGCTCAAGCCATAGAACACCGCGCCCAGCAGGATCGCGATGCCAAGCGCATAGGCCGCAATCCTGCCACTCGAGGACCGGCCCTCGGTCAGCTCCGGATCGGGTTGCATCTGGCTGTCGAGCCTGGCCGCGCGATTGTACTCGGCGTCCGTCATATCCGGACGATTCAGATCGGGACGATTGATGTCGGGACGATAGGGATCGTTTGGGAAACGCTCGTTGGCCATGTCCATCTCCTCTTTCAAGTGGCGGGACAACCAGCGCCTGCGCTGATCCGTTCCCCGGAACCCGCGCTGTTCCGTCGCCCTCGCCAGCATGATCCGAGCGCTTTAGGTTCCAGCAAAACGAGTCGGAGCACCGGGAGAGCGCGATGTGGAACCTGCCGCCGTCGGATAGCGTGCTGCATTTGTTGTCGTGGGTCGCCTTGGCGGCGCAGGCCATGACGGCGGCGCTGGCCGCCGGGCGTCGCAGCATGGACTGGATGGGCGTCTGCCTGCTCGGTGCGATCACCGCGCTCGGCGGCGGCACGCTGCGCGACGTGCTGCTCGGCCACTATCCGCTGGTCTGGGTCGAGCGACCGTCCTATCTCGCACTCACAGTGCTTGCGCCGTTCGTGACCATCGCGATGGCGCGCCTGGTGCATCGGCTGACCGCAGCCTTCCTGCTGCTGGACGCGATCGGGCTGGTGGTGTTCACGATGGCGGGCTGCGACGTGGCCTGGCAGATGAACGTTCCGCTCGGCATCGTAATCGTCGCCGGCGTGATCACGGGTTGCGCCGGAGGCGTGTTGCGCGACGTCCTGTGCAACGACGTGCCGCTCCTGTTCCGCGCCGAGCTCTACGCCAGCGTGTCGCTGCTGACCGGGCTCGTTTATGCCACCGGCTTTGCGTTGAACGCCAATGGCGAACTGTGGACGGCCATGACGTTCCTGTTCGGGCTGAGCTTCCGGCTGCTCGCGATCCGCTACAAATGGAACATGCCGAAATTCGTCTTCGTCGCCGAGGAGCCCAAAGAGGAGCGCAAATGAGGATCAGCGTCTTGCGCGCCGCACCTCGTCCGCGCTCACGGCGGGCGCTGCATTGCCCCAGGCATTGCGGATGTAGCTTGCGACGTCGGCGATCTGCTGATCGGTGAGCTCGCGCGCATAGGCCGGCATCGGCTTGGCGTTCGGGGCTTGTGGCAGGTTCGCAGCCTGCGCGCCGTCGAGCAGCACGCGCAAGGTGCTGAGCGGGTCATCCGACTGCAACAGCGCGTTGCCGGGCAGGGGCGGCGTGAGACCGGCCGCGCCGCTGCCATCAGCCTGGTGACAGCCGATGCAGGCGCGCGCATAGACGGTCTCTCCCGCGATCATGGTGGCGTCGGACGCCGGCGACACGTTGGGTTCCCGCCCGGTCGGCAGCGCCTTGAGATAGACCGCGATCGCGCGCAGGTCGGCCGGGTCCATCTTGGAGGTGGAGCGCGCGATCACGCCGGCCATCGGGCCTGCCGCATGGCTCTTCGCATTGCGGCCGGTCGTCAGGTAATCGACGATGTCGTCGGTGCTCCAGCGCGCAAGCCCGCTGCGCGGCGCGTTGTCCAGACGTGGTGCGAACCAGCCGGCGATGCGGCTGCCGCCATAGGCCCGCTGGCGCTTCTCGGCGCCGAACAGGTTTTTCGGCGTGTGGCAGTTGCCGCAATGCGCGATGCCTTCGACCAGATAGCCACCGCGATTCCATTCGGTGCTCTTGCTCTGATCCGGCTCGAACAGGCCGGGCTTGAGGAACGCATAGTTCCATAGCCGCAGCAGCGGCCGGAAGCTGTAGGGAAAGCGCAGCTCCGGGGCTGCGACCTTGTTGCTGACCGCGGGCAGCGAGGCCAAGTAGCTCTTGATCGCCAGGATGTCATTGCGCGTCAGCTTGGTGAAATGCGGGTAGGGGAAGACGGGGTAGTAGCGCGTACCGTTCGGCGCGACGCCCTCGCGCAGCGCGCGGCGGAAATCATCGTCGCTCCAGGCCCCGATGCCGGTGTCACGGTCGGAGGTGAGGTTGGGGGCGGTGATCGCCCCGAACGGCGTCTCGATCCGCTTTCCGCCGGCAAACGGCTGATTGGGATCGGCGGTGTGGCAGCCGCCGCAGTCGCCGACGGTGACGAGCATTTCGCCGCGTGCGATCTCCTCGCCGGGGTCGGCGCGCGCCACGGATGCACTGCACAATAAAACGCCCAGCAGAATCGCCCGCATGCCCCGCCAGCTCTTCATGCGCTGATAACCCTGTCGCCTCGTTATAGCGGAGTGGCGCGCGAAAGCGAGCGTCACGCCGTTTCGCGCGCACCGGCTTTGGCGACAGAAACCGCAACGGGGCGTGCGCCCGCAGCCATGAAATTGCGATTTGCTGTTAGATTACAAATGCATCGAGATTCCTGGTGCATGCATCGGGAGGACCGACATAGATTATGGTGACAAGCGCGCGGGTCCGCCGTCCGTCGAGCCGGGATCTGCAAGCGCAACAGGATGAAGCTGGCCAAGAGGCCAAGAGGGTGGAATGGGACTCAACGAGAGCGCAATCAACCTCGATCAGAAATATACCGCTGATACCGGCCACATCTTCCTGACCGGCATCCAGGCCCTGGTGCGGCTGCCGATGGCGCAGATCAGGCGCGACCGCGCTGCCGGGCTGAACACCGCCGGCTTCATCTCGGGCTATCGCGGCTCGCCGCTCGGCGGCTATGACCAGCAGCTGTTCTCGGCGCGCAAGCATCTCGAGCAGTACAACATCAAGTTCCAGCCCGGTGTGAACGAGGACCTGGCGGCCACCGCGATTTGGGGCTCGCAACAGCTCAGCCTCTCGCCCGGCGGAAAATATGACGGCGTGGTCGGCATCTGGTACGGCAAGGGTCCCGGCGTCGACCGCTGCGGCGATGTCTTCCGCCACGGCAACGCGGCGGGCTCCGCCAGGAATGGCGGCGTGCTGTGCCTCGCCGGCGACGACCATGGCGCCAAATCCTCCACCGTGCCGCATCAGTCGGACCACGCCTTCATCTCCGCGCTGATGCCCTATCTCTATCCGTCTTCGATCCACGAGATGATCGAGATGGGCCTGCTCGGCATTGCGATGTCGCGCTACTCCGGCTGCTGGGTCGGCATGAAGGTGATCACCGAGACCGTGGAGACCACGGCCGAGATCAATCTCAATGACGAGATGACGCCGTTCGTGATCCCGACTGATTTCGAAATGCCGCCGGGCGGGCTCAATCTGCGCTGGCCGGACGACCGCTTCGAGCAGGACCGCCGCCTGCAGGACTACAAGGGCTTTGCCGCCATTGCCTTTGCCCGCGCCAACAAGGTCAACCGCGTCACGATGGACGCGCCGAACGCGCGCTACGGCATCATGGCGTCCGGCAAGAGCTATGAGGACATCCGCCAGGCGCTGCGCGAGCTCGGCATCACGGAAGAGGTCGCCGCCAAGATCGGGCTCAGGCTCTACAAGATCGGCATGCCCTGGCCGCTGGAGCCGGAAGGTGTGCGGCAGTTCGCGGTCGGCCTGGAGGAGATCTTCATCGTCGAGGAGCGGCGCGAGATCGTCGAGAACCAGGTCAAGCAGGAGCTGTTCAACTGGCGCGACGACGTCCGTCCGCGCATCATCGGCAAGATGGACGACCACGACAAGCGATTCCTTCCCTTCGCCGCCGAGCTGTCCGTCGCCTCGCTGGCGAGCTCGCTGACCGAACGCCTGCTGCGGCTCGATCTCAATCCTGAGATTGCGCAAATGTTGCGTGCGAAAGCCGACTGGTTCAACGGTCGCGACGCATCGCAGGTGCAGCTGACGTCGCCGGTGGCGCGCACGCCATATTTCTGTTCGGGCTGCCCGCACAACACCTCGACCAAGGTGCCCGAAGGCAGCCGCGCGATGGCCGGCATCGGCTGCCACTTCATGTCGCTGTGGATGAACCGCAACACCGAGACCTTCACCCATATGGGCGGTGAGGGCGTGCCGTGGGTCGGCATCGCGCCGTTCACCGACGAGAAGCACATCTTCGCCAATCTCGGCGACGGCACCTATTTCCACTCCGGCAGCCTTGCGATCCGCCAGGCGATCGCCTCCAAGGCCAACATCACCTACAAGATCCTTTACAACGACGCGGTCGCGATGACCGGCGGCCAGCGTCATGATGGCGACCTGTCGCCGCAGCAGATCACCTTCCAGCTTCATGCCGAAGGCATCCGCGAGATCTATCTGGTCTCGGAAAACCCGGATGCCTATCCGCCCGACACGATCGCGCCGGGCGTGAAGACCGCACATCGCGACGAGCTCGACCAGGTCATGAAGACGCTGCGCGAGACCAAGGGCGCCTCGGCCATCGTTTTCGTGCAGACCTGCGCCGCCGAGAAACGCCGCCGCCGCAAGCGCGGTACGATGGAGGATCCGCAGCGCCGCGTCTTCATCAACCCGGCCGTCTGCGAAGGCTGCGGCGACTGCTCGGTGCAGTCGAACTGCATCTCGGTCGAGCCGCTGGAGACCGAGCTCGGACGCAAGCGCGTCATCAACCAGTCGAGCTGCAACAAGGACTATTCCTGCGTGAAGGGCTTCTGCCCGTCCTTCGTCACGATCGACGGCGGCAAGCCGCGCTCGCGCGCGCCGGCCGAGCTCGGCGAGATCGGTGCGCTGCCGGAGCCCGCGACCAAGCCGTCGCTCGGTCGCCCCTATAACATCGCGGTCGGCGGCGTCGGCGGCACCGGTGTCCTGACCATCGGCGCGCTGCTCGGCATGGCCGCGCATATCGAGGGCAAGGCCTCGATGATCCTGGACATGTCGGGCCTGGCGCAGAAGGGCGGGGCGGTGCTCAGCCATGTGCGGCTCTCCGAGCATACCGCCGATGTGACCTGCTCGCGCATCGTCACCGGCACCGCCGATCTCGTGATCGCGGCCGACGAGGTCGTGGCCGGGTCGAAGGAGACGCTGACCTTGTGCGATGCGGAGCGCACCCACGGGGTCATCAACAGCCACCTGATCCCGACCGCGGATTTCGTCCTCAACCGCGATTTCAATTTCCAGAACCGGAGAGTGACCACCGTCCTCGAAACGGCGCTGCGCAAGGATTCCGATTTCGTTGACTTCACCAGGCCGGCCGAAGCGCTGCTCGGCGATGCCATCGCCACCAATATGATGATGATGGGCTATGCCTATCAGCGGGGGCTGCTGCCGCTCTCGGCGGAGGCGATCGAGAAGGCGATCGAGATCAACGGCGTCGCGATCAAGATGAACACCGAGGCGTTCCGGCTCGGCCGGCTCGCGGTGGTCGATGCCGCACGTCTCGAAGCCATGATGACCGGTCATGACGAGGCCGCGGCGCCGAAATCGCTGGAGGCGATGTCGCTCGACGAGATCATCGCGCACCGCACGGCGTTGCTGACGGATTACCAGAATGCGCGCCTTGCCAAGCGCTACCGCAAGCTGGTCGATCAGGTCCGCGAGGCCGCCGACAAGGGCGGCTACGGCGAGGCGCTGCCCCGCGCCGTCGCCATCAACTACGCCAAACTGCTCGCCTACAAGGACGAGTATGAGGTGGCGCGGCTGTTCTCCGATGGCAATTTCGAGAAGCAGCTCCACGACGCGTTCGAGGGCGACTACAAGATCAGCTTCAATCTGGCGCCGCCGATCTTCAATTCCGGGCTTGATGCGCAGGGGCGGCCGAAAAAGCGCAGCTTCGGCCCGGGCATGATGAAGCTGTTCCGTCTGCTTGCGAAGCTGAAGGGCCTGCGCGGCACGCCGCTCGACATCTTCGGCCATTCGGCCGAGCGGAAAATGGTACGCGACCTGATCGCCGGTTACGAGAAGGACGTCGGCACCGTGCTCAACCTGTTGTCGCCGGCCAACGTCGAGATCGCGGTCGAGCTGTTATCGCTGCCGGACAAGATCCGCGGCTATGGCCCGGTGAAGGAGAAGGCGGTTCAGGACGCCAAGCTGCGCTACGCCCAGCTCGCCGCCGACCTCGCCAACCCGCCGCCGGCCCCGCGCCAAATGGCGGCGGAGTAGGAGGATACGACGATAAACTGTAGGGTGGGCAAAGCGCAGCGTGCCCATCTCTGCAAAGCGTGATACAGTGCCTCACGCCAAATTATCGTCGCACGACTATCGAAGGCGGCGCGTTCTTCTTCACGGTCGTCCTATAGGATCGGTCGAGCCATCTGCGCTTTGCCCACCCTGCGGCAGTTCGCTGCGTGCTACCCATCGTACGCGCCGGCTGATGCGTTCTGCTGTGCTTTACGGTCATTCACAAACCTTACCTAAAATTCAGCACGGCGCGGAACGGTACCGGCAACATGGCGTTGCTCGCCAGGACCTGTGTAAGGGCCAGCACAGGATCCGAGCTCACAAAGACATCAGGGACATTCCAAGGAGAAGCAGAGATGGCAAATCCGCGCCAGGAGGAACGGTCTACCCAGAATATGGCAGATGCAGCTCGGGAGGCCGGTGAGAAGACGACCGAGCAGGCGGCGCGCATCGGTCAAAGTGCGGCGCAGCAGACCGCCCGCATTGGACAAATGAGCGCAGAGGCCGGCGAGGAGGTGGCACGCGCCGGTGCCAATCTCCTGAAGCAAAATGCCGAGACGTTCCAGAACGCGTGCCGTTTCGGTCTGGACATGACAACGGCAGTCATGGGGCGTTCGACCGAGCAGATCGGTCGCACGCTCGGGTTGACCGGGGACGAAGCGCAACAGGCAACCGAACGCTCCACGCGCAATGCTCAAACCATCCTTTACTCCGCCACGGCGGCGAGCAAGGTCATGGGCGGAATGTCGCAGGAATATTTCGCGCTGGTTCGACATCAGATCGAGCATGCAATGCAGCGTATGAACGAGTTGTGGAATTGCCGGACGCCGCAGGACGTCGCGGCGCTTCAGAGTGATCTGTTTCGTGAGGCCGTAGGCGATGTTCTGGAGAGCAGCCGAAGATTGGCCGACATGTCGGTCAAGCTGGCCGAGGATGCGACAAAGCGCATGGAAGAAACCATCCGGCGCGCGGCCTGAATCGATCATCGTCGTGCATATTGACAGGCAGGGGCGGCTGAACGCAGCCGCCCCTGTGCCGCAGAGTGCTGTCGTCCCGCGTTTGCCAAGCGAAGCGACCTGTCCGCCATAGCCCGAAGGGCGACGGACTGTAGCCAAACTGTAGGGTGGGCAAAGCGAAGCGTGCCCACCCTACGGCAGTTGACATATCCGCCATGCATAATTTGCCCGTCGGGCAGATTTCTATTTACGATTTTCAGAAATCATGGTTTGATGGGTTCATCCCGTCTCACCACGGAGGGGCGTTGCGCGCGATCGTCACGACACGCGAGGCGGGGAGGCGATGGCCGCGATGAAGCCGGAGCGTGTCTTGGGATGCGCGGACGAGCGGCTTCGCTGCGGACGTGAAGTCGCAGCGTGCTGACACCCCGATGCTGGTGTCACGCTCGTGACGATGCTTCGCATCGCATGGGCAATGGTGGCCAAAAAGCCCGGC
>NZ_CAFK01000270.1 GCF_000239815.1 Bradyrhizobium sp. STM 3843
CCCCGCCTCAGACCAGGGGTGCCCTTGCCAATAGGCCAGCTCACCCTGCAAGGTATCGGAGCCGGCATGCGTCACCAGCCGTTCGGCCCAGGCTTTGAACGAGGTCGTCTTCGCCGCCAGCCTGACCGGCTCGCCCCGTTGCAGGGCTGAGATCACGGCGGAGAGATCCTCCAGCAGGATCCGCCAGGACACACCGTCCACCACCAGATGATGGATGATCACAAGCAGCCGCTTGCCCTGCGATCCCAAATCGAACAAGGCCGCGCGCAGCAACGGTCCGGCCTGCAGATCGAGGCTCGCCTGGAGCCGGTCGGCATGACCTCGCAAGGCTGAGGCTTGCGCATCCGCTCCAAGCGCGGAAAGATCAATGGCTTCAACGATCGCCTCACTTGCGAGCGCGCTCTCGCCCTCCTGGTGCAGCTGCCGCCAGCCATCTTCCTCCCGATGGAAGCGCAGCCGCAGCGCATCGTGATGGCGCAGCAGATGACCCAGCGCCTGCGCCACGCGTGCAGGCGTCAGCTCCGCATCCGCATTCAGCAACACCGCCTGGTTGAAGTGATGCGGCGCCTTCAGCTCTTGTCCGAACAACCAGTGCTGGATCGGCGTCAGCGGCACCTCGCCCGTGACCAGCCCCTGCTCCGCTGTCGCCGCCGTGGCAGCGCCCGCCACCGCCGCAAGTGCGGCGATCGTCTGCTGCTCGAACACCTGCCGCGCCGTCAGATTGAGCCCAGCCCGCTTGGCCCGCGCCACCACCTGGATCGACTGGATCGAATCCCCGCCGAGCGCGAAGAAGTTGTCGGTGACGGAGACGCACTCGCGCTTGAGCACCTCGCGCCAGATCGCGACGAGGGCTTCTTCCGTGGCATTGCGTGGCGCGATGATCTCACCTGTGCCCTGCCACTCCGGCGCCGGCAGTGCGTTACGATCGAGCTTGCCGTTCGGCGACAGCGGCAGGCGGTCGAGCCTGACGATCGCCGACGGCACCATATGGTCGGGCAGCGTGGTCTGCAGATGCCGCCGCAGCGCTTCCGCTTCGAACGGCGCGTTGTCGCGTGTCGTGACGTAGCCGACCAGCCGCCGCTCGCCGCTGTCGTCGCGCACCACCACGGCCGCCTGCTCGACGCCAGGATGGGACAACAGCGCCGCCTCGATCTCGCCGAGCTCGATGCGGAAGCCGCGCAGCTTCACCTGATGATCGATGCGGCCGAGATAGTCGAGCGCGCCGTCAGCGCGCCAGCGCGCCAGATCTCCGGTGCGATAC
>NZ_CAFK01000269.1 GCF_000239815.1 Bradyrhizobium sp. STM 3843
GGCGTTGAGCTGGTCGACCATCGTGTTCAAGGTCTCCTTCAGCTGAAGGATCTCGCCCGACACGTTCACGGTAATCTTCTTCGAGAGGTCGCCCTTGGCAACCGCGGTCGCCACCTCGGCGATGTTGCGGACCTGACCGGTCAGGTTCGAGGCCATAGAATTGACGCTGTCGGTCAGGTCCTTCCAGGTGCCGGCAACGCCGCGCACCATGGCCTGGCCGCCCAGCTTGCCCTCGGTGCCGACCTCGCGCGCGACGCGCGTGACCTCGCCCGCGAAGGCGTTGAGCTGATCGACCATCGTATTGATGGTGTCCTTCAGCTCGAGGATTTCACCGCGGACGTCCACGGTGATCTTCTTGGAGAGGTCGCCGTTGGCGACTGCGGTCGTCACCTCGGCAATGTTGCGGACCTGGGCGGTCAGGTTACCGGCCATCGAGTTGACGCTGTCGGTCAGGTCTTTCCAGGTGCCGGCGACGCCGCGCACCAAAGCCTGGCCGCCGAGCTTGCCCTCGGTGCCGACCTCGCGCGCCACGCGCGTGACTTCG